>NZ_CP059896.1:1609500-2223000 GCF_014126615.1 Ciceribacter thiooxidans | reverse complement strand
CCCTCTCTGTCGCTTTGCGACATCTCCCCCACAAGGGGGTGGCCGCCGTCGCGCTTCCCACCTCCCCCTTGAGGGGGAGGTCGCCGCGAAGCGGCGGGTGGGGGTGAACCATATCTGAAGTACGACGGGTGAGACCTGCACCCACTTCGCCAACGTCACCCCACCCCGGAGTTTTGCTCCGACCCTCCCCCTCAAGGGGAGGGTGAGGCCGCGCCCCATCTCCCAGGACCACTCTCCCCCAGTGTGGGGGAGATGCCCGGCAGGGCAGAGGGGGATGGCCAGGTCCATCGCCATTTCAAGCCTTCCCCGCAAACCGGTCGGTCGCGCGGATGAGCTGGTCGAGGATGCCGGGTTCGAGATAGGCGTGGCCGGCGCCCTCGATCAGGTGGAAATCCGCCTTCGGCCAGGCCTTGTGGAGCTGCCAGGCATATTTCGCCGGGCAGGGCATGTCGTAGCGGCCGTGGATGATGACGCCGGGGATATCCCTGAGTTTCACCGCGTCGCGCAGCAACTGCCCTTCCTCCAGCCAGCCGGCATGGACGAAGAAATGGTTCTCGATGCGGGCGAAGGCGAGCGCGAATTCCGGGTCGTAGAAATGGTCGGAATAGTCCGGGTTGGGCAGCAGCGTGATCGTCTCGCCCTCCCAGGAACTCCAGGCGACGGCGCAGCGCAATTGCTCTTCACGATTGGTGCCGGTGAGCCGCCGGCGATAGGCCGCCATCATCTCATGGCGCTCGTTTTCCGGGATCGGAGCCCGGAAGCGCTCCCACTTGTCGGGGAACATCTCCGAGACGCCGAACTGGTAGTACCAGTCGAGCTCGGCTTTGGTCAGCGTATAGACGCCGCGCAGCACCAGTTCGGAGACGCGTTCGGGATGCGTCTCGGCATAGGCGAGCGCCAGCGTCGAGCCCCAGGAGCCGCCGAAGACGAGCCATGTCTCGACGCCCATCATCTCGCGCAGGCGTTCGATGTCGGCGACGAGATGCCAGGTGGTGTTCGCCTCGATCGAGGCATGAGGGGTCGACTTGCCGCAGCCGCGCTGGTCGAACATCATGACGTCATAGAGGGCCGGATCGAAGACGCGGCGGTTGTTAGGGCCGGTGGCACCGCCGGGGCCGCCATGCAGGAAGACCGCCGGCTTGGCACCCTTGGTCCCGAAGCGCTCCCAGTAGACGCTGTGCCCGTCGCCGACATCGAGGAAGCCGGTCTCGTAGGGTTCGATCTCGGGATAGAAGCCGCGCAGTTCGTTGATCATGATCGGTCCTCTCGGGGCGGCCATGCCGCCGTATCGTTGTCGGGATGCTGGTGATTGCTGCGGTCGACGGAAGCTGTTCCGCCCGGCAGGTCGGAGCGGTCGGTCTCTCGTTCCGGCAGGCCGAAGAGCCGGTCGAAATAGGAGACCTTCGATTCCACCCCGTCCTGCGATACCGGCGTGCAGGCTTCCGGATCGTCGAGGCTGCCGATGGTGACGCTGATATAGGGCGAGCCGACGGTCTTGAAGAAAAGCGGCGTGCCGCATTTCGCGCAAAAGCCGCGGCCGCAGGGATCGGAGGAGCGGAACCAGCTCGGCTCGCCGCGGGTCAGGAGGAAATCCTCGTTGCGGGTTCCGGTGAGCGCCATGAAGAAATTCCCGCCCGCCTTCTGGCACATGCGGCAATGGCAGATATGCGGATAGCCGAGTTCGCCGGCGATCTTGTAGCGGATCGCGCCACACTGGCAGCCGCCGGAATGGACCTCGCGGGTGCTCATGCCTCATCCTCCTCGGGCGGCCAGACGGTGGTATCGTGGTCGGGATGCTGGAAGGAAACGACGTCTCCCACGTCGTATTCCTGTTCCGCCACCGGCTTTTCGAAAAGGTGGTCGATCCAGGGCAGCCGGACGGCGTGATTGAGCTGGACCTGAGGCTCGATCGCTTCCGGGTGGTCGAGGGCACCGATGGCGAGATCCACGCCCTCCGGGTAATGATAGCTCAACGGCGTACCGCATTTGCTGCAGAAACCGCGTTTGATCTTGGCGGAGGAACGGAAGAGCGTCGGCTGTCCCCGCGTCCAGGTGAGATGCGCCAGATCGGCTCCGACGAGAGGACCGAAGAAGGAGCCGAAGGCCTTCTGGCACATGCGGCAATGACAGATCGATGCGCGCCCGAGCTTTTCCGCCCGGAACCTGACTGCACCGCATTGGCATCCGCCGGTGAATACGCCTTCCATGGTGCTTCTCCGCAGCTTCTATTTCAACATGACGTAGGCGACGACCGCTGCGGTGACGACGAGGACGAGAACGCCCTTGCCGATCAGCCCGTAGAGCAGCCATTTCGGCATTTCCGTGCCCGGCTTCTTCTCGGTCATTGTTTGTCCTCCGGCCATGTCCCGGTGTCGTGATCGGGGTGCTGGAACGAGACGAGCTTTTCCAGAAACGGTGCGTTGTCGAGATCGTCCAGCGTCGAAAGTTCCGGCAATTCATGCAGCCGGTCGAAGAAGCCGAGCTTCGCCTCGACGCCGTACTGCACCGTCGGCGGCACGGCGGCCGGATCGTCGAAAGCGCCGGCTGCGACCGCCATACCGTCCGGCGCCTCGTAGGTCAGCGGCGTGCCGCAGTCGCCGCAGAAACCGCGCAGCACGAAGTTCGACGAGCGGAATTTCTTCGGTGCGCCTCGTGTCCATTCGAAATCCGTGCCCCGCACCGAAACGAGCGGCGCGAAATAGCTGCCGAAGGCCTTCTGGCACATGCGGCAGTGACAGATCGAGCTGTCCTTCAGCGTACCGCGCGCGCGAAACCGCACCGCGCCGCACTGGCATCCGCCGGTATGGGTGTCAGTCATGACAGTCCTCCCGTGTCTCTGGGCTCCGGAGTATCGAGCGCCGCCGGTGCCAGCATGATTACCGCTTGACCTCCCATGTCGTCACCCGCTCGCCGCTGACGGGGTCCTTGCCGTCCTTCAGTTGGATGTCCTTGGTCAAAAGGTCGTCGCGGATCTTGTCGGCCTCGGCGAAGTTCTTGGCCTTGAGCATTTCGAGACGCATGTCGACGAGGGCTTCGACGGCAGAGGAAAGCTCCTCGCCGATCTCGGCCTTCTTCGGAGCCACGCCGAGCAGTTCTGCGCTGGCCACGAAGGCGGAGAGCTTCGCCGGGTCGGCATTGGCGGCGGTTGCGAGGGCGTGCAGCGTCTGGACCGCCGCGACGGTGTTGAGATCGTCGGCAAGCGCCTCCACGACCGAGGCGTCGGGGCGCGCGTCGCCGGCATCGCCCGCCGGCCACTTGGCGAGCAGCCGCTCCGCCTCCTCCAGTCGCTTCACCGAAAAGTCGATCGGCTCGCGATAATGCGTCATCAGCATGGCGAGCCGCAGCACTTCGCCCGGCCATTTGCGGCCGCCAAACTTCTCCGTCTCCAGCAACTCGTTGATGGTGACGAAGTTGCCCTCCGACTTCGACATCTTGCGGCCCTCGACCTGCAGGAAGCCGTTGTGCATCCAGACATTCGCCATCACATGGGTGTTGTAGGCGCAGCAGGACTGGGCAATCTCGTTTTCGTGGTGGGGGAAGATGAGGTCGAGGCCGCCGCCGTGGATGTCGAATTGGTGCGGTTTCGCCTTGCCCTTCGGTGATAGCCGGTCGCGCGCTTCCTGCCAAAGATAGCGGTCGGACATCGCCGAGCACTCGATGTGCCAGCCGGGACGGCCGTAGATCGAGACGGCGCTGCCGGCGACGGTGAACGCGGCGGCCCAGCCGGGCTCGGTCGCGGCCGATTCCTTCCAGAGCACGAAATCGGCCGGATTGCGCTTGTGCGCCTCGACGGCGATGCGCGCGCCCGCCTGCTGGTCCTCCAGCTTGCGCTTGGAAAGCTTGCCGTAATCCGGCATCGAGGCGGTCGAGAACAGCACTTCCTGGCCTTCCGCGCCCTCCGCCACATAGGCGTGGCCGGCGGAGAGTAGCCGCTGGATGATCTCGATCATCTGCGGAATGTTGTCGGTCGCCCGCGGCTCGACGGTGGGCGAGAGCGTGCCGAGCGCCGCCACATCCTTGTGGAACTGGCTCTCGGTCTTTTCCGTGACAGCGCGGATCGCCTCGTTGAGCGTGATCGAGCCGTCGGTGATGCGGCCGCCGAAGTCGCGAAGAGCACGTGCGTTGATCTTGTCGTCGACGTCGGTGATGTTGCGCACATAGGTCACATGCTCTTCGCCGTAGACGTGCCGGAGCAGCCGGTAAAGGACGTCGAAGACGATCACCGGTCGCGCATTGCCGATATGGGCGAAGTCGTAGACGGTGGGCCCGCAGACATACATGCGCACGTTCGTCGGGTCGATCGGCTCGAAATCGACCTTCTCGCGCGCAAGTGTGTTGTAAAGCTTGAGGCTGCCCGCCATTCCTGTCTCCCGATGAATTCCACCCGTCCGGCTGGGCCGGGGCGTTGTCATCTGGGACTTGGGTCTGGAGACGAAAACGGCCGGGCCAGCGGATGCGCTAGCGAATAATAATCCCGCGAATGCAGATCGTCGTTTTCATGGCCAGCGTTATGGCGCGCGCCGGCCGCAAGGTCAAGTGGGCGAGCGGTCGCCGGAGAGTGCCCTCAGGGATAGACATAGGTGTAGAGCGCACACATGCCGTCGCTGCTTTCCGGAGCCTCGGGCGTCTCGAACACCGCGAGCATGGTGACGTCACCGTCGAGCCAGGAGGCGACATAGGTGACCGGGCTTTCCCCGCAGAGGCGATTGCCGTTGAGGAGCTCCGGATTTTGCGCTCCCTTGACGCTGTAGACGGAGGCGGGGACATCCTTGCCGTCGACGGTGAAGTGATCGGCGATCAGGTCTTCGAACACCAGTTTCTCGCCGTTTCCGAAGACGATCTCGTAATCGTCGAAGCTGATGTCGCCGGTGATGCTGCTGGCCGTCGTGCTGAGGGCCGCGAGGTCGTCGGCAAGGGCCGGGCCTGCGGCAAGGAAAAGGGCGACAAGCGCATATTTCAGGGACGGCATTGGCTGGTTCTCTCCTGTTCTGGCGGTGGTTCGGAACCTACCGCACCCGACGGCAAAGGAAAGGGAAACGGCGGCTCCCGCGCCGTCTCTACCAATTATGGTCCGAATTTTACGGCGGGCACGTCGCAAGTCCACGGGCGGATGCGCGACACTCCGATCAGGGTAACGATCGCCGAGGCCGGTTTTGCCGTCACTCCGGCATGCGGTAGTCGACGAGGCGGTTTTCGCGCACGACGAAGAGCTTGCCGGTCTCGGTGAGTTCCGGACCGCAGAGCGGCAGGATCCGGGCGGCGACCTCGGATGGATGCGGCAGCGTCGACGGGTCTTCGCCGGGCATGGCCTGGGCGCGCATGGCGGTGCGGGTGGCGCCCGGATCGACCGAGACGACGCGCAGCGGCAGGCGCTGCGTTTCCCCGGCCCAGGTGCGGGCGAGTGCCTCGACGGCGGCCTTGGAGGCGGAGTAGGGGCCCCAGAAGGGTCGGCACTTGTGGGCGGCTGCCGAGGACATGATCACCGCGCGGCCCTGGTCGGACTTGACGAGCAGCGGCTCGACCGAGCGGATCAGCCGCCAGGTGGCGGTGACGTTGATCGCCATTACCTTTTCGAAGACCTTCGCCTCGACATGGCCGATCGGCGAGATGACGCCGAGGATGCCGGCATTGGCGACGAGGATGTCGAGCTTGCCCCAGCGCTCGAAGATTGAGGCGCCGAGCGTGTCGATCGCCTGCATGTCGGCGAGGTCGAAGGGCACCAGCGTCGCCGAACCGCCGACGGCCTTGATCGCGTCATCGAGTTCCTCGAGCCCGCCGACGGTGCGCGCGCAGGCAATGACATGCGCGCCGGCCTTGGCGAGTTCGAGCGCGGTATGATAGCCGATGCCGCGCGATGCGCCGGTCACGAGCGCGATACGATCCTTGAGGTCGATTGTCATCTGTGAAGTCTCCCGGAGAAGCGGTGCAATGCGACACCGACGATAGGAATTCAGGCGGTGTGGGCCTGCACTTTACCTCCTCCTTGAGGGGGGAGGTCGCAGCGTAGCTGCGGGTGGGGGTGAGCGGCTCCGAAAGAAGAGGTCACCCTCCCACCTTCGGTTCGACCCTCCCCCTCAAGGGGAGGGTGGCTGCGTCCATCACCCGTTGCTGGCCAGCATGGAAACCTTGCGGCCGACCTTTTCGCCTTCCCGGTCGAGGAGGCGGGTCGGATAGTCGCCGGTGAAGTAATGATCGGTGAACTGCGGCCGCTCCGGATTGCGCGGTGCTCCGCCGACCGCCTTGTAGAGCCCGTCGATCGACAGGAAGGCGAGCGAGTCGGCGCCGATATACTTCGCCATGGCATTGACATCGGCATACTGGTTGGCGAGCAGCTTGTCGGCGTCCGGCGTGTCGATGCCGTAGAAATCGGGATGGAAGATCATCGGCGAGGCGACGCGGATGTGCACTTCGCTGGCGCCGGCATCACGGATCATCTGCACGATCTTGAGCGAGGTGGTGCCGCGCACGATCGAATCGTCGACCAGCACGACGCGTTTGCCTTCGATCATCGCACGGTTGGCGGAATGCTTGAGCTTCACGCCGAAGGCGCGGATCTGCTGGGTCGGCTCGATGAAGGTGCGGCCGACATAATGGTTGCGGATGATGCCGTATTCGAACGGGATGCCGCTCTGCTGAGCGTAGCCGAGGGCGGCTGGCGTGCCGCCGTCCGGAACCGGTACCACGACGTCGCCCTCGACCGGGGCTTCCCTGGCGAGGTTCATGCCCATGTTCTTGCGGGTCATGTAGACGTTGCGGCCGCCGACCACGGAATCGGGACGGGCGAAATAGACGTATTCGAACAGGCAGAGCCGCTCCGGCTGCGGCTTCGCCGGCTTGCGGGCGTCGACGGTGATGGAGCCGTCCGGCTGGATTTCGCAGATGATGACCTCGCCGTTCTCAACGTCGCGGATGAACTTCGCGCCGATGATGTCGAGCGCGCAGGTCTCCGAACAGAAGATCGGCTTGCCGTCGAGTTCGCCCATGACGAGCGGCCGGATGCCGATCGGGTCGCGGGCGGCGATCAGCTTCGTGCGGGTCATCGCCAGCATCGAATAGCCGCCTTCCATCTGGCGGATGGCGTCGATGAAGCGGTCGGCCGTGGATGAATGACGCGAGCGGGCGATGAGATGCAGCACGACTTCGGTGTCCGAGGTCGACTGGCAGATCGCGCCGGTGGCGATGATCTGCCGGCGAAGCGTGAGCCCGTTGGTGAAATTGCCGTTATGGGCAATGGCGATGCCGCCTTCTTCCAGTTCGGCAAAGAGCGGCTGCACGTTGCGGAGCGCCACTTCGCCGGTCGTCGAATAGCGGGTGTGGCCGATCGCGACCGTGCCCGGCAGCTTCGCCAGCGTCACCGGATCGGTGTAATGGTCGCCGACGAGGCCCATGTGCTTTTCGGTGTGGAACTGCTGGCCGTCGAAGGAGACGATGCCGGCCGCTTCCTGGCCCCGGTGCTGAAGCGCGTGCAGGCCGAGCGCCGTCAGCGTCGACGCGTCGGGGTGTCCCAAAATGCCGAACACCCCGCATTCCTCATGCAGGGTGTCGCCGTCGAGACCGTCTTCGAGGGAGTTGAAATCAGACTGGTTCATGGAAGCAGGCCTTTGCTCGGTGCGGGGCAGGTACACTATACACGGTTCTCGGGGCGCTTTCGCCGGATGATCCCGCTCCGACGGCGCCCGATTTGTCTTTCACGTCCTATATAGGAAGCGGCAGCCGCCGCTGCCCGTCAGTTTTCGGCCGGTGCCGTCGTTTCTGCCGGCGGAGCGAGGGTCTGCGATGGCGCCGCCTGTCCGGTCGGTGCCTGGTCTGCGGGCGCCTGCTCGGCCGGCGCTTCGCCGTCCGCCTCGTCCTTGCCGAGGATGCGGGCGCGCAGCTGCGGCTCGATGTCTTCCGGCAGCACCGCTTCGAGCTTCAGCACCAGCGCGTCGAGGAAGGGCTTCGACTTGGCGTTGTTGACCCAGTCCGGGCGATGCTTGACGTCGATCAGCCAGTTCCAGAAGGCGACTGCGACCACCAGCAGCAGAATGCCGCGGGCGGCACCGAAGAGGAAGCCGAGCGTGCGGTCCAGCGCGCCGATGCGGCTGTCGATGATGAAGTCGGCGATGCGCGTCGTGATGAAGGAGATGACGATCAGCGCGATCAGGAAGACGATGCCGGCGGCACCGGCAAGCGCGATGCGCTCGTCGCTCGTGTAGTTCTTGATGTAGGGAAGCACCAGCGGATGCAGGTAATAGGCGGCGGCGACGGCGCCGACCCAGCTTGCGATCGAAAGCACTTCGCGGGAGAAACCGCGAACCATGGCGAGAACGGCGGAAAACAGGACTACGCCGATGACAATACCGTCAAAAATAGTGATGGGCATCTAAATCAACTCCAAGACGGCCGGCCCCGGCCTGCGTGATCGTCATCGCGTTCGGTGATCCCATACACCGCATTGCGGCCGAAAAAGGATCAATTGCCGTCCATCTCCTCTCCGGCCTTCACTCTGGACCCGGCGATGCGCGCGACCAGGTCGGGAAGGCTTTCGATCTCGCTCCACCGCCCCGCCGTGCCTTTCGGCAGATCGGGCGAGGCCGAAGGGAGCACCGCCCGCGCGAAACCGAGCTTTTCTGCCTCCTTCAGCCGTTGGGCCGTGTGCGCAACCGGCCGGACGGCGCCGGACAGGCTGACCTCGCCGAAATAGACGCAATCGGCGGGAAGGGCAAGTCCGGCCAGCGAGGAAACCAGGGCAGAGGCGACGGCCATGTCCGCGGCCGGTTCCGAGATGCGATAGCCGCCGGCGACATTGAGGTAGACGTCGTGGCTGCCGAGCCGCACGCCGCAATGGGCCTCAAGCACCGCGAGGATCATCGACAGGCGGGAGGAATCCCATCCGACGACGGCGCGTCGCGGCGTGCCGAGCGAGGTCTGGGCGACCAGCGCCTGCACCTCGACGAGCACCGGTCGCGTGCCCTCCATGCCGGCAAAAACGGCGGCTCCCGGGGCTTTTTCGTTGCGCTCGCCGAGGAAGAGCTCGGACGGATTGGCGACCTCGCGCAGGCCCCGGTCCGACATTTCGAAGACGCCGATCTCGTCGGTCGGGCCGAAGCGGTTCTTGACCGTGCGCAGGATGCGATAGTGGTGGCCACGGTCGCCCTCGAAGTAGAGAACCGCGTCGACCATGTGCTCGACGACGCGGGGGCCGGCGATCTGGCCGTCCTTGGTGACATGGCCGACGAGCACCATGGTGGCGCCGGTCTGCTTGGCGAAACGAATCATCGCCTGCACGCCGGTGCGCACCTGCGTCACCGTTCCGGGTGCCGAATCGGCGGTGTCGCTCCACAGCGTCTGGATGGAATCGATGATGACGAGGTCCGGCCGCTTGCCCTCGGCGAGCGTCGCCAGAATGTCCTCGACATTGGTCTCGGCGGCGAGCAGCACATCAGTCTCGGCCGCATGCAGGCGCTGTGCCCGCAGCCGGACCTGCGCGACCGCCTCTTCGCCCGAGACGTAGATGACGCGCTGGCCCTTGCGGGAGAGCGCGGCTGCCGCCTGCATGAGTAGTGTCGACTTGCCGATGCCCGGGTCGCCGCCGATCAGCACCGCCGAGCCGCGCACGAAACCGCCGCCGGTCGCCCGGTCGAGCTCGGCCATGCCGGTCGGGATGCGCGGCGCCTCTTCGATCTCGCCGGAGAGCGAGGTGAGCGTCACCGGCCGACCCTTCTTCGGCACCTTGCCGGGGCCTGCGCCGATGCCGCCCATCGGGTCTTCCTCGACGATGGTGTTCCACTCACCGCAGCCGTCGCACTTGCCGGCCCAGCGGGTATGAACGGTGCCGCAGTTCTGGCAGACGAATTGGGTTCGGGCTTTGGCCATGCTCACTCTTCCGCTGTTCGAACATCTGCTCCGTTCAGCGGAACAAAATGTGAATCATGCGCCAGAGATAGGCGGAAGACCGGTCTGAATGCAAGCCTTGCGGCGTCTCATTCGGCGTCCAGATAGTGTCGCTCGTAGCGCAGGCCGAGGCCGACCAGCATTTCGTAGCCGATCGTGCCGCCGGCGCGGGCGACCTCGTCGACCGGCATGTTCGGGCCGAAAAGCTCGACATAGTCGCCGGCCCTGACGGCGCCCGCCGGCAGGTCGGTGACGTCGAAGATCGTCAGATCCATGGTGACGCGACCGGCGACCGGCACGCGTCTGCCGGCAATGAAGCCGAAGGCGCCGGGGATGCCGGTGTCACGCAGCGGCACGCCGGTGCCCGAGAGGCTGCGCAGATAACCGTCGGCATAGCCGACAGAGGCGATCGCGAGCCGGCTGTCGTGGGCAAGCGTCAGGGTGCCGCCATAGCTCACCGTCTCGCCCGCCGCCGCCTCGCGGACCTGGAGGATGCGGGCTTCGGCCTTAGCGACCGGGCGCATCGGGTTTTTGACACTGTTGACGGCCTCGCCACCGTAGAGTGCGATGCCCGGACGGGTGAGGTCGAAGTGGTAATCGGACCCGAGGAAGATTCCAGCAGAAGCTGAAAGACTTGATTCGATCCCTTCGAAAGCGGCGCTAACCTCGCGGAAAGACTCCAGTTGCCGGCGGTTCATCGGTGACGACGGATCGTCCGCACAGGCGAGATGGCTGAGCACGAGCACCGGCGAAAAGCTCGCCGGGCGCGATACGTCGCCGGCCAGTTCGAAGGCTTCCTTCATGCTGAGGCCGAGCCGGTTGAAGCCGGTATCGACATGCAGCGCGCAGGGGTGGTCGCCGCGTTCGGAGACTGCCGCCATCCACAACGCGAGCTGTTCCTCGGAGGCGATCACCGGCACGAGATCGTTCTCGAAGAAGGTCTGTTCGGCACCGGGCCAGAGGCCGGAGAGCACGAAGATGCGCGCATCCGGCGCATAGGCGCGAAGTGTCGCCCCTTCCGACGGGACGGCGACGAAGAAGTCGCGCGCGCCGGCCTCGTAGAGCGTGATGCCGGCATCCTCGATGCCCATGCCGTAGGCGTCCGCCTTCACGACCGCGGCGGTACGCGCACTGCCGGAGCGCCGCGCCATGTCGCGCCAGTTGTCGGCGAGCGCGCCGAGATCCACGGTGAGCCGCAGCGGCGCGTTGAGAAAGTCTTCGGGAAGCTCCGGGATTTCGGTAAGAGCGGTCATCTGGCACTATGCATCGTAGGGGGAGAAGCGGAAAGGGTCGGCAAGGCGACCCGGCACAGGCCGACCCTATCACTTTTGTTCAAGACTGGAATGGTCGCGTGCGGTAATATTTCGCGATGCACAACGTTTCGCAGACAGAAGCGGCGAGCGGCATGCCGCTGACGATGGCCGAACGCACCAATTTCTGGCGCGACGGTCGCTTTGCGGGCATGGAGTGCCTGAGCGCCACCTTCCGCACCCATGAATACGCCCCGCACGCCCACGACACCTTCTCGATCGGCGCTATCGAGAGCGGCAGCCAGATCGCCCGCATCCGCGGCAGCCGCGAGGAGACCGGCCCCGGCCATCTCTACCTCATCAACCCGGAGGTCGTGCATGACGGCGCGCCGGGCGCCGAAGGCTATCGCTACCGCATGATCTATCCGGGTGAGACGCTCTACCGCGATGTCCTCGAAGATGTGACCGGCAAGGCGTGTCACGGGACGCCCGCTTTCGCCCGCGGCACGCCGCTCGACCCGGAACTGGCGCAGGCCTTTCACCGGGCGCACCTTGCGCTGGAAAACAATGTCGGCGCGCTCGAGGCTGAGGAGAGCATGTTTTCGGTGCTTGCGGCGATCTTCGTCCGTCACGGCAGCCGGCGCATCTCGCCCGTCGATACGCGCGAGCGCACCGCCGTCTGGCGAGTGCGCGACTATCTGACGGAGAATTTCGCGAAAGACGTCGGCCTCGATGAACTCGCGGCAACCGCCAGCCTGTCGCGCGCGCACCTGATCCGCGCCTTCCGCAAGGAATTCCATATCACCCCGCATGCTTTCCTGACCGATGTAAGGGTGCGGCAGGCACGCACCCTCTTGCGGCTCGGGCGGCCGATCGCCGATGTCGCGCTCGATTGCGGCTTTGCCGACCAGGCGCATTTCAGCCGGCATTTCAAGTCGCGCACCGGTGTGACACCCGGACAGTTCCGCAAGGGCTGATCACTTTCCTTCAAGACCCGTTCGTCCCCTTTGCCTATGAGCAGGGTCTCATCGACAAACAGGATGCCTGACATGCCGGACCATCGTGGCGGCCGCGCCGCCGAAGTCTTCTCTGCCATGCGCCGCATGGCGCCGCTGATCACAGCGGTGATCCCGATCGGCCTCGTCTTCGGGGCGGCAGCGGCGGGCAACGGCCTTTCGCCGTTGGAGGCGACACTGATGAGCGCGCTGGTCTTCGCCGGCGGCTCGCAATTCGTCGCCATGGACATCTGGACGCATCCGGCGAGCTGGGCGGCACTCGGCATCTCCGCCTTCCTGGTCAACATCCGCCACGTGCTGATGAGCGCGTCGCTGGCGCCGAAGCTCGGGCATTTTCCCGGCTGGCGGAAGTATCTCTCGGTGCTCTTCCTGACCGACGAGGGCTGGGCGGTCGCCGAAACCCACGCGGCGAGCGCGAGGCTCACGCCGCTCTGGTACGCCGGCGCAGTCATTCCCTTCTACCTCGCCTGGGTGGCGTCGGGTCTTGCCGGTTCGCTCGCCGGTGCCTTCCTCGGCGACCCGGCCGTCACCGGCCTCGATTTCGTCTTCTGCGCCGTCTTTATCGTGCTGGTGATGAATTTCTGGAAGGGGGCGCGTACCGGACTTGTGCTCATAGCAAGCGGGCTGTCGGCGGTGCTGGTGCACGCGGCCGTACTGGGTGTCTGGTATATCCTCGCCGGCGCACTGGCCGGCGTCGCCGCGGCCGTCCTCATGCCCGAACACGAGGAGGTCACGGCATGACGCTCGATCCGCAGACCTTTCTCGCGATCCTCGCAATGGCGGTCGCAACCGCCGCCACCCGTGTCGGCGGGCTGGTCCTCTTCTCTTTCCTGACGCTCGACCGGCGTCAGAAGCGGGCGATGGAGGCGATCCCGCCGGCGGTACTGATGGCGGTCGTCGCACCCACCGCACTCGCCACCGGACCGGCGGAGACGATCGCCGCAGCCGTCACCGCCCTTGCGGCGCTCCGCCTGCCGCTGCTCGCCGCAACCGCCCTCGGCGTCGCCGCCGTCGCGGTGTTGCGGGCAGTGGGGCTCTGAGAGCGGGTTCCCCCGCTCAGTGCTCCTCGTATTGCGTGAAGCTCGGGTCCGCGAGGTCGGCGAAGCGGGTGTATTCGGCCTGGAAGGCGAGCTTGACGGTGCCGGTCGGTCCGTGGCGCTGCTTGGCGATGATGACGTCGGCCGTGCCCTTGACCTTGTCCATCTGCGATTCCCATTCCGTATATTTCGGGTCGGCGGGATCGCGCGGCTCCATGTTCTTCACGTAGTATTCCTCGCGGAATACGAAGAGCACGACGTCCGCGTCCTGTTCGATCGAGCCCGATTCACGCAGGTCGGAGAGCTGCGGGCGCTTGTCGTCGCGGCTTTCGACCTGACGGGAGAGCTGCGAGAGCGCGACGATCGGCACGTTGAGTTCCTTGCCGAGCGCCTTGAGGCCGGTGGTGATCTCGGTGATTTCCTGCACGCGGTTCTCGCCGGCCTTCTTGGAGCCGGTCATCAGCTGTACGTAGTCGACCACCAGGCAATCGAGGCCACGCTGGCGCTTCAGGCGACGGGCGCGCGCGGCGAGCTGGGCGATCGAGATGCCGCCGGTCTGGTCGATATAAAGCGGCACCTTCTGCATGGTCTGCGAGAAGCCGACGAGTTTTTCGAAGTCGTGCTCGGTGATGTCGCCGCGGCGGATCTTCGACGAGGAGACCTCGGTCTGCTCGGACATGATACGGGTGGCGAGCTGTTCGGACGACATTTCGAGCGAATAGAAGCCGACGACGCCGCCGTTCCGGGCCTTGAAGGAACCGTCGGGCATGACCTCCGGCTCGTAGGATGCCGCAATGTTCCACGCGATGTTCGTCGCAAGCGAGGTCTTGCCCATGCCCGGACGGCCGGCGAGGATGATCAAGTCGGAGCGCTGCAGGCCGCCCATCTTCGAATCGAGCGAATGGATGCCAGTGGAAATGCCGGAGAGATTGCCGTCGCGTTCGAAGGCGGCCCCCGCCATGTCGACGGCGAGTGCCACCGCATCGCTGAAGGCCTGGAAGCCACCGTCGTAGCGACCGTTCTCGGCGAGTTCAAACAGGCGGCGTTCGGTATCCTCGATCTGCGCTTGCGGCGGCATGTCGAGCGGCGCGTCATAGGCGATGTTGACGACGTCCTCGCCGATCTGGATCAGCGCGCGGCGCAGTGCCAGATCGTAGATCGCGCGGCCGTAGTCCTCGGCGTTGATGATCGTCACCGCCTCGGAGGCGAGGCGGGCGAGATACTGCGCCACCGTCAGGTCGCCGACCTTCTCCTCGGCCGGCAGGAAGGTCTTGATGGTGACCGGGTTCGCCGTCTTGCCCATGCGGATGATCTCCGAGGCAACCTCGAAGATCTTGCGGTGCAGCGGCTCGTAGAGATGGACGGGCTTCAGGAAGTCAGAGACGCGGTAATAGGCGTCGTTGTTGACCAGGATCGCCCCGAGAAGCGCCTGTTCGGCCTCGATGTTGTTCGGCGCTTCGCGATAGAGCGGCTCGGCCTGCTGGGGGGGCGTGATCTTGCGCACAGCGTCGTTCATTGCGGGCTACCGTTTCCCTCGTTCGTGCTCGTCGACAGCCAACCGGTTTGGCGGTCGACGACAGGATAGTCAACAGCAATCGGGCGATTCCACGCTCGCTCGCGCGGCGGACGGCGTATGCCGGCAGTTGTCCCTTTTATCCACAGGCCGAAAGAATTCCGCGCAGTCCGGCGGGATTCTTCTTGCCGCGTCTGCAGGCGTGGGCGAATCGCCCGGCAGGACCAATTCTACACCGTGCGGAGTGTGCCGGCGGCGAATTTTTCGGCCCCTGCGGGCGTCGGCTTTTTCGCAAAAGAAGACGCCCGGGCCACAGGGGCCCGGGCGTCCAAATCCGGCTTGCGTCGGATATTATTCCTGTTCGCCTTCGAGCTCGGCGTCCGGGTTGAAGAAGTCTTCCGGACGCAGGGCGTCTTCGTCGACGCCGTAGATCGCGTCGGCGGAGGTCAGGCTTTCGCCCTTGGCCTGGCGTTCGGCTTCTTCGGCCGAGCGGGCGACGTTGAGCTCGACCGCCAGTTCGACTTCGGCGTGCAGGTGCAGGGTGACCTGGTGAAGGCCGATCGACTTGATCGGCTGGTTGAGCTCGACCTGGTTGCGCGAAACGTTGAAGCCTTCGGCGGCCAGGATGTCGACGACGTCACGAGCGGCGACGGAGCCGTAGAGCTGACCGGTTTCGCCGGCCGAACGGACGACGACGAAGGACTTGCCGGAGAGGGCGTCGGCGACCTTCTGGGCTTCCGACTTGCGCTCGAGGTTGCGGGCTTCCAGCGTGGCGCGTTCGGCTTCGAAGCGGGACTTGTTGGCGGCGTTGGCGCGCAGCGCCTTGCCCTGCGGCAGGAGGTAGTTACGGGCAAAGCCGTCGCGAACCTTCACGGTTTCGCCCATCTGGCCGAGCTTGGCGATGCGTTCGAGAAGAATGACTTCCATTTTCGTTTCCTTTCAGTCTCAAGTTCAGGTGTCGGTGTTGTCGGGTTTGTCGGCGGATCGCGCCGGCGTCAGCGCCACGGTCCGCCGGGTATCCGACAGGCCGAGGACGAGAATGAAGAAGGCGGGCAGCAGAAGCAGCGCCGAGATGTAGGCGAGCACCAGCGCCGGCACGCGCCAGTCCTTGCCGCGGGTGCGCAGGTGCAGGGAGGCGAAGCCGGCGAGGAGGAAGCCGGCACCGAAGGCGCCGCAAACGGTGGCGCCGACCAGCGCCGGAACGCCGCCGTAGAACGTCGCGAGAATGCCGGCGAGAAAGACGAAGAGCGCGTTGCGGTTCATCCTGAGGGCCGAGGGGATGTCCTCGCGCGGGCGCAGGCCGTGGCCGGAAGCGGCGACGACCCGCACGGCGACATAATAGGCGGAGAAGAGCATCAGTACCCAGGTGCCGCCCTGCACGACCGGCAGCATGGTCAGCATCATGCGCTTCAGCTGCGCGACGCTTGCGGCATCCGGCGCCAGTGCGGGGTTCTCTCCGCCCTGGACCGACTGCAGCAGCGCATCGACCATCTGGCCGACCAGATCCGGGCCGTAGCCGATCATGATTCCCAGCGCGACGACGGCGAGCGCGACCAGCGAGCAGAGATGCAGCAGGATGTCGGAGAGCGGATACCACGCCATCAGGTTCTGCGGCCCGCCGAGCTCGGAAGCCGGGCGCGCGAGGTTCGCAAGATGGCTGAGCCAGCCCGCCGGCAGCAGGGTGAAGATCGCCATTGCGAAGGCGAAGAGCGGCGAGACGGCGACCGCGCCGATGACCGCAGCGGTGATGACCGCGGTGATCGCAGCGATGTTGCCCCAGCCGAGGCCGACGATGAGAACGGGAAGGGCAGACGCCGCGTAGAGGAGAGAGGCAAACGACGGCTGCGCGTTCGCGCCCAGCACCAGCAGGACGGCGGTAATGCCGGCGAGAACGCCGGTCAGCAGCAATGTCGCATTCACCTGTTTCACGTCGCTGTCCTGCTTTTCGAAGCAGTTAGGGGAAGATCCGGATTCGATCTGTGAACGTCCGGTCCCCAACATGGGTTTTCAAGGGTGCCGATCCGCGCCCATCGCGGAAGGGCGGTTCCGCCGGCCGAAGCCGGCGGAACAATGTCGGATTACGCTACGACGTAGGGCAGCAGGCCGAGGAAGCGGGCGCGCTTGATGGCCTTGGCCAGTTCGCGCTGCTTCTTCTGGGAAACCGCCGTGATACGGGACGGAACGATCTTGCCGCGCTCGGAAATGTAGCGCTGCAGGAGACGAACGTCCTTGTAGTCGATCTTCGGTGCGTTCGCGCCCGAGAAGGGGCAGGTCTTGCGACGGCGGTGGAACGGGCGGCGTGCCGGAGCAGAGGATGCATCAGCCATTGTGTTTTCTCCTTGTGCTCGAAATTACGCGCGGTCTTCGCGCGGACGGCGTTCGAAGCCACCTTCACGGGGGCCACGGTCCGGACGCGGGCCACGGTCGCCGAAGTCGCGGCGCGGGCCACGGTCGTCGCCGTCACGGCGCGGACGGTCGTCGCGGTCACGCTTCTGCATCATCGCGGACGGGCCTTCTTCGTGGGCTTCGACGGCGATGGTCATGTAACGAAGAACGTCTTCGTTGATGCGCATCTGGCGTTCCATTTCATGGATGGCGGCCGCCGGAGCGTCGATGTCCATGAGGGCGTAGTGCGCCTTGCGGTTCTTCTTGATGCGGTAGGTGAGGGACTTCAGGCCCCAGTTCTCGATGCGCCCGACCTTGCCGCCGTTAGCTTCGATGACGCCCTTGTACTGTTCGACGAGGGCATCAACCTGCTGAGCGGACATATCCTGCCGGGCAAGGAATACATGTTCGTAAAGAGCCATTGTAGACTTGCCTTTCTTGCGGTTGTCGTCACCCGGATCCGGCGCTAAGCCTCAACGACTGCTCTTGGAACTGGAAAGACCAGGCAAGAAAAGCGTTTGATCGAGACGGTCGAGAGCGGAGACACGGGAGGCCGGCAACCCTTCGGTGCCTGCGATCCTCTTTCGAGGACCTGCCCTCCGTTCAGCCACCAGCCGAAGGACCGGGTGTTTTGAACAGCGCGCTTATACGCATTTTTCGAGGAAAGGCAAGGCTGAAAAGCCGGAAACGCACCATCGTTCAGGTGACGAACGCCAGATAGCCGCCGTAGAGCGCGAGCAGCAGCACCCCGAACAGGCGGCCGACCGGCCGGTCGAGAAGGATCGCCGCGGTGAAGACGGTCGCTGAGGCCAGCATCACCGGGACGTCGAACCCCGGGAAGCGCGGGGCGACCGGCACCGGCAGGACAAGCGCCGTCACGCCGAGGATGAAGAGAATGTTGAATATGTTCGAGCCGACGACGTTACCCACGGTTACGTCAGACTGGCGGCGGGAAGCTGCGACGACGGCGGTCGCGAGTTCCGGCAGGCTGGTGCCGACCGCGACGACCGTCAGGCCGATCACCGCTTCGGAGACGCCGAAGTCGGTGGCGAGTTTCGTTGCGCCGCGGACGAGCAGTTCGGCGCCGGCAAACAGTGCCAGGAGGCTTGCGGCGATGAGGATGGCGATCCGTGACCAGGGCAGTTCCTCGCCCTCGATCGTCTCGACGATCCGCGTCGACGGATCGCGCCTCGCCTTGCGATAACCCTGGTGCAGATAGAGGGCGAGAAGCGTCACCATGACGAGGCCGGCGAAGCGTCCGACCTCAGTGAACTGTACGAGCAGGAGCATCAGCATGGTCGCGGCGAGCATCACCAGCGCGTCACGCCGGACGGCACCGTCCCACTCCTTCATCGGCGAGATGACGGAGCCGATCCCGATGATGAGGAGCGTGTTGGCGATGTTCGAACCGACGACGTTGCCGAGCACGAGGCCCGGCGAGGCCGCGAAGGCGGCCCGCAGCGACACCAGGAGTTCCGGCAGCGAGGTTCCGAAGCCGATCACGACCAGCGAGACCAGAAGCGTCGGGATATCCAGCCGTCGGGACAGGGAGACGGTGCCGCGCAGCAGCCATTCCGCGCCGAAATAGAGAAAGACCAAGCCGCTCGCTACGAGGAGGTAATCCATATCGTTCCGCTTCGCCGTCCAGACCGCTCCATTGGAGCAGCCCGGACGATCATGCGCAACCTGCAATGGCGTCTTCTGCCTGCTTCGCGATGCCGCGGGCGACCTCACATCGGCATGGGATAGAAGCGATGGACCTTGGCGATCTCGGCGAGGACCTCGTCGGAGAGCACGAGATCGGCGGCCGAGATGTCGGTCTTCAGCTGTTCCATGCCGGTCGCGCCGATGATCACCGAGGCCATGAACGGCCGCGTGAGGCAGAAGGCGAGTGCCATCGCCGACGGATCGAGGCCATGCTTGCGGGCGATCTCGACATAGGCGCGCGTCGCCGGCTCCTGGCGTGGTTGCAGGCGTCCGCCGATGTCGCCGTTGATCGAGCCGCGGGAGCCTGCAGGCTTCTGTCCGTCGAGATACTTGCCCGAAAGAATGCCGCCAGCCAGCGGAGAATAGGCGAGCAGGCCGACATCCTCATGATGTGAGACCTCCGCGAGATCGAGATCGAAGCTGCGGTAGAGGAGATTGTACTCGTTCTGGAGCGTCGCCACTCGTGCGAGCCCCTTCTTCTCGGCAAGCGAGAGATATTTGAGCGTGCCCCAGGCCGTTTCGTTGGAGAGGCCGATCGCACGGATCTTGCCGGCCTTCACGCAGTCGTCGAGCGCGGAGAGCTTCTCCTCGATGTCGGCGACAGCCTTCTCGCGATCCTGCTTGAACGGATTGTAGGTCCATGCCTGGCGGAAGTGGTAATGACCGCGGTTCGGCCAGTGAATCTGGTAGAGATCGATATAGTCGGTCTTGAGCCGCCTGAGGCTCGCGTCGACCGCCTCGCGGATCGCCGCCCCGGTGATCGGCTCGCCGCCGCGGATATAAGGTCGGCCGGCGCCGGCGACCTTGGTCGCGAGCACGACATCCTTGCGCTTGCCGGTTTTCTCGAACCAGTTGCCGATGATCGTCTCGGTGTCGCCATAGGTCTCGGCGGAGAGTGGGGTGGTCGGGTAGAGTTCGGCGGTGTCGAAGAAATTGATGCCGTGATCGAGCGCATAGTCCATCTGCTCGAAGGCTTCAGCCTCAGTGTTCTGCGAACCCCAGGTCATCGTCCCCAGGCAGCTTTCGGAGACGGTGATGCCGGTTCGGCCGAGTTTGTTGTACTTCATGAAAGCGGTTTCCGTTGCTGGAAAGAATATCGGAGGGCGGGAGTTGCGCTGCGAATCTAGGTCGATTTCGCAGCACTGCAAGCGCGTTCTTTCCACGCCTGTGCCAATGCGCAGATGCTCCTCTCCCGGCTCTGGACAACGTGCCGAGAGCGGGGCATAGCGGCCCGCCTGCACTTGACTCCCTTTGAAAACCCGTCAAAGGGAGAGAAAAAAGTCAGGGAAGAACATATCCCGAGAAGGATTGGACCATGAGTGTGGCATTTACGTTCCCCGGCCAGGGCAGCCAGGCCGTCGGCATGGGCAAGGAGCTTGCGGAGACCTATCCCGAGGCCCGTGCGGTCTTCGAGGAAGTCGACGAGGCGCTCGGCGAGAAGCTCTCCTCCGTCATGTTCGAAGGGCCGGAAGAAACCCTGACGCTGACCGCCAACGCCCAGCCGGCGCTGATGGCCGTATCGATGGCAGTGATCCGCGTGATGCAGGCCCGCGGCCTCGATCTCAAGTCCAAGGTCGCCTTCGTCGCCGGCCATTCGCTCGGCGAATATTCCGCGCTCTGCGCCGCCGGCACCTTCTCGCTCGCCGATACCGCGCGGCTCCTGCGCATCCGCGGCAACGCCATGCAGGCCGCCGTTCCGGTCGGCGAAGGCGCCATGGCCGCGATCATCGGGCTCGAGCACGGTGACGTGCAGTCTATTTGCGTCGAGGCCTCCGCCGTCGGACCCTGCCAGATCGCCAACGACAACGGCGGCGGCCAGCTGGTGATTTCCGGCGGCAAGGCCGCAGTCGAAAAGGCGGCTACCCTTGCGACCGACAAGGGCGCAAAGCGCGCCATCATGCTGCCCGTCTCCGCACCTTTCCATTCCGCCCTGATGGGGCCGGCCGCCGAGGCCATGCGCGAGGCGCTCGCCAAGGTTGGGAAGAAGGACCCGGTCGTACCGCTGATCGCCAACGTCCGCGCCGCGCCGGTCACGTCAGCCGACGAGATCGCCGCGCTGCTCGTCGAACAGGTCACCGGCCAGGTTCGCTGGCGCGAGACGGTTGAATGGTTCGCCGCAAACGGCGTCACCACGCTTTATGAACTCGGCTCGGGCAAGGTCCTGACGGGTCTCGCCCGCCGCATCGACAAGTCCGTGAACGGCATTGCCGTCAACACGCCGGCCGATATCGACGCCGCGCTCGCAGCACTTCTCGGCTGATCTTCCGTTTCGAAAAACAAGGATTGCGATCATGTTTGATTTGACCGGCCGCAAGGCCCTCGTCACCGGCGCAACCGGCGGCCTCGGCGAGGAAATCGCCCGCCTGCTGCATGCGCGTGGCGCCATCGTCGGCCTGCATGGAACGCGCGTCGAGAAGCTCGAGGCGCTCGCCGCCGATCTCGGCGACCGGGTGAAGATCTTCCCGGCGAACCTGTCGAGCCGCGACGAAGTGAAGGCGCTCGGTGAGAAGGCGGAAGCCGAACTCGAAGGCGTCGACATCCTCGTCAACAACGCCGGCATCACCAAGGACGGTCTCTTCGTGCGCATGAGCGACGAGGACTGGGACAGTGTCCTCGAGGTCAACCTGACGGCGGTCTTCCGGCTGACCCGCGAACTCACCCATCCGATGATGCGCCGCCGCTTCGGTCGCATCATCAACATCACCTCGATCGTCGGCGTCACCGGCAATCCGGGCCAGACGAACTATTGCGCCTCGAAGGCGGGCATGATCGGCTTCTCGAAGTCGCTCGCCCAGGAAATCGCGACGCGCAACGTCACCGTCAACTGCGTCGCGCCGGGCTTCATCGAAAGCGCCATGACCGGCAAGCTCAACGAGAAGCAGAAGGAAGCGATCATGGGGGCGATCCCGATGAAGCGCATGGGCACCGGCAGCGACATCGCCGCCGCCGTCCTCTATCTCGCCTCCAACGAGGCGGGCTATGTCACCGGCCAGACGCTTCACGTCAACGGCGGCATGGCGATGATCTGACGCTCGCGCGCATTGCGCGCGGGATTTGCATGTTGAGCAGCCTCTCGCCGGTGATTTTCAGGCTTTGCGAAGGGCTTAAAGCATGTTAAGCGGGCCAAGACTGTGTACAGTCGTCCCGAAATGACAGGCGGCAGTTGTGCCTAGGCTGCTGTTCGTTGTGGATTGGGCTGAACGAGTTTGCCGGTGAGGTTGCAAAAGCATCGATCGCCGGTTTGATACAGGGTAGGGGACCGTCGCGGCGCCCCGAGATAAAGAAGGTCGAGGAAACCGACATGAGCGATATCGCAGAACGCGTGAAGAAAATTGTAATTGACCATCTTGGCGTTGATGCCGAGAAAGTCGTCGAAGGCGCGAGCTTCATCGACGACCTGGGCGCCGACTCGCTCGACACGGTCGAATTGGTCATGGCTTTCGAAGAAGAGTTCGGCGTTGAAATCCCGGACGACGCGGCCGATTCCATCCTGACCGTCGGCGACGCGGTAAAGTTCATCGAGAAGGCTCAGGCCTGATCGTTGACATGCTAGGCAGGCGGATCGCCCTAGATCCGGCCTGCGGAGGCCCGCTCCTGGCGGGCCTTGCTGTTTTCAGACCGAAAGAACAGGTGGGCTGCGGACTATGAGACGGGTCGTTATCACCGGTACCGGCATGGTATCGCCTCTGGGATGTGGAACCGAGGTGACGTGGTCGAAACTCCTGGCCGGGCAGAGCGGCGCACGCCGCGTGACCGAATTCGAGGTCGATGACCTGCCTGCGCAGGTTGCCTGCCGCATTCCGACCGAGGGCGAGGGTGCGTTCAGTCCCGACGACTGGATGGAGCCCAAGGAACAGCGCAAGGTCGATAATTTCATCATTTACGCGATCGCGGCCGCCGACATGGCGCTCGAGGATGCCGGCTGGCATCCCAGGAGCGACGAGGACCAGATCGCGAGCGGCGTGCTGATCGGCTCCGGCATCGGCGGGATCGAAGGCATCGTCGAGGCGGGATTCATCCTGCGCGACAAGGGTCCGCGCCGCCTTTCGCCGTTCTTCATTCCCGGCCGTCTCATCAATCTGGCGTCCGGCCAGGTTTCGATCCGTCACAAGCTGCGCGGCCCGAACCATTCGGTCGTCACCGCCTGCTCGACCGGCGCCCATGCCATCGGCGACGCAGCGCGCCTGATCGCGCTCGGCGATGCCGACGTAATGGTCGCCGGCGGCACCGAATCGCCGATCAGCCGCATCTCGCTTGCCGGCTTTGCCGCCTGCCGTGCGCTGTCGACCGCCCGCAACGACGATCCGACCCGCGCCTCGCGTCCCTACGACAAGGACCGTGACGGCTTCGTCATGGGCGAGGGAGCCGGCATCGTCGTGCTGGAAGAGCTGGAGCACGCAAAGGCCCGTGGTGCCAAGATCTATGCCGAGATCGTCGGCTACGGCCTTTCCGGCGACGCCTACCACATCACTGCCCCATCGGAAGACGGTGAAGGCGCGCAGCGCTGCATGGCGATGGCGCTGAAGCGCGCCGGCCTGACGCCTGCCGATGTCGACTACATCAATGCCCACGGCACCTCGACCATGGCCGACGTCATCGAGCTCGGCGCGGTCGAGCGGCTCGTCGGCGATTCCGCCTCGAAGATCTCGATGTCGTCGACCAAGTCGGCGATCGGCCATCTTCTCGGCGCCGCCGGCGCCGTCGAGGCGATCTTCTCTGCGCTCGCGATCCGTGACAATATCGCGCCGCCGACGCTCAACCTCGACAATCCCGAAGTGGAAACGGCGATCGACCTCGTGCCGCACAAGGCGCGCGAACGTCAGATCGATGTCGCGCTTTCCAATTCGTTCGGATTCGGAGGCACCAATGCCTCGCTGGTCCTGCGTCGCTACCAGGGATAACCTGCCGGCAGGCCGGGCGCGCCGGAACGACGCTTTCGGGACGGATGCCGCATACCGGTTTTCGCCGCAATGTCCGGCGAAAGAGCGGCTGGACCGAAATGAAGAGGAGTGCCGGTGAGCGAGATCGATCACAACAACGGGAATGAGCCCGGCCGTACCGCGGAACCCGCGTCCAAGGGCCCGATCATTCCGAAATCGCCGACCGAAGCGCTGAAGCCGGAACGGGTTCCGGCGCCTCCCAAACGCTCGCGCAAGGCGCGCAGCCAGTTGGTGATCTTCCTCAATTTCCTGATGACGCTGACGGTCACGGTTTTCGTGATCGCCGTCGCCGGCTTCTATTACGTGATGTCGGCGTACCAGGAGCGGGGGCCGCTGCAGGCGAACGTCAATTTCGTCGTTCGCAACGGCGCGGGCCTTGCCGAGATCGCCAACAATCTCGAGCGGACCGGCGTCGTCACCGATTCCCGCATCTTCCGTTATGTGACGGCCACCTACCTCGGCGACAACGAGACGCTGAAGGCGGGCGAATACGAGATCAAGGCGGGGGCCTCGATGAAGGAGATCATGGATCTCCTGAAATCCGGCAAGTCGATCCTCTATGCGATCTCTTTCCCGGAAGGGCTGTCGGTCAAGCAGATGTTCAAGCGGCTTGCCGAAGATCCGGTACTCGAGGGCGAGCTGCCGGCGGAGTTGCCGGCCGAAGGGGCGCTCCGGCCCGACACCTACAAGTTTTCCCGCGGCACCAAGCGCGACGAGATCATCAGCCAGATGATCGCGGCACAGGAGAAGATCGTCGACCAGGTCTGGGAGAAGCGTGATCCCGACCTGCCGCTGAAGAGCAAGCTCGAACTCGTGACGCTCGCCTCGATCGTGGAAAAGGAAACGGGCAAGCCGGACGAACGCGCCCACGTGGCCTCCGTCTTCTACAATCGCCTACAGAAGGGAATGCGTCTCCAGTCGGACCCGACGATCGTCTACGGCCTCTTCGGCGGCGACGGAAAGCCGGCCGACCGTCCGATCTACCAGTCGGACCTGAAGAAGGAAACGCCCTACAACACCTACGTGGTCAAGGGCCTGCCGCCGGGGCCGATCGCCAATCCGGGCCGGGAAGCGCTCGAAGCGGTCGCCAATCCCTGGCGCACCAAGGACCTCTACTTCGTGGCCGACGGCACCGGTGGACACGTCTTCGCGGCGACGCTCGAAGAGCACAACGCCAACGTCAAGAAGTGGCGCAAGCTCGAAGCCGAGCGTGGCGTCGAGCCCGAAGCGGTGATGGACGCTCCGCCGCCGAACAACTAGCAGCCCGATATCGGCTCCGCATTCCCGGGCTCCGGCCCGCACGGCGAACGCCGGATGAACCCTGTCCTTCAGAGCCTACGGAGTAGAGCGATGGCACTGCAATCCATGACCGGCTTTGCTCGAAGCGAAGGCACCAGCGGGCGCTACCGCTGGGCTTGGGAATTGCGCTCGGTCAACGGCAAGGGGCTTGATATAAGATTGCGCCTGCCGGGCGGCATGGAGGCCCTCGAAGTCGAGGTGCGCCACCGTCTTTCCGAGGCGCTGTCTCGCGGCAATCTGCAGGTGACCCTTTCCGTCACCATCAGCGAGAACCGTGTCGAGGCAGTCGTCAATGAGGAGGCGCTTGCAGCCGTCCTCAAACTGCGCGATGCGCTCGGTTCCTCGGTCGTCGATCCTTCGCCGATGCGCCTCGATGCGCTTCTCGGTATCCGCGGGCTCGTCGAGTTCCGCGAAGCAGTCGACAGCGAAGAGATCATCGCCGCGCGTGACGCCGCCATCCTCGAAGGCCTTTCCAAGGCAGTCGCCGCCCTCGGCGACATGCGCCGGCGGGAGGGCGAGGCGCTCGGCCGTCTCCTTGCTGGACACGTCGACAGGATCGAGGAGCTCGCCCGTCGCGTCGAGGCCGATCCGTCACGCTCGCCGGAAGAGATCGCCCGCAAGCTGGAAGCGCAGCTTCAGGCCTTGCTGGAAAGCGCACCCTCGCTTGACCGCGACCGGTTGCACGCCGAGGCCGCGCTGATTGCCACCAAGGCAGATCTCCGCGAAGAGATCGACCGGCTGAAGGCGCATGTCGGCGCCGCCCGGGAGTTGCTTGCCGAAGGCGGCCCGATCGGGCGTAAGCTTGATTTCCTGGCGCAGGAATTTAACCGCGAATCGAATACCATCTGTTCCAAGTCCAATGCCGTTGCGGTGACCTCCGCCGGCATCGAACTGAAGGTCGTCATCGACCAGTTCCGGGAACAGGTCCAGAATTTGGAGTAGACAATGGGTAAGCCGAAGGGGGGCGTGGTGGAGATCGCCAGGCGCGGATTGATGCTGGTGATCTCGTCGCCGTCGGGCGCGGGAAAGTCGTCGATCGCGCGCACGCTGCTCAGCCAGCCGGACATGCAGATCAGCGTGTCGGTGAGCGTCACCACGCGCGAGCGTCGCCACAGCGAGGTGGAGGGTGTCCACTACCGCTTCGTCTCACAACGCGAGTTCGAGGCATTGCGCGCCTCCGACTCCCTGCTCGAATGGGCCGAGGTCCACGGCAATTTCTACGGCACGCCGCGTGATCCGGTGGAAATCGCCATGGCCGAGGGCCGCGACATGCTCTTCGACATCGACTGGCAGGGCGCCCAGCAGCTGCAGGAAAAGATGCCGGCCGACGTGGTGTCGATCTTCATCCTGCCGCCGACCATGGCCGAACTGCAGTCGCGCCTGCATCGCCGCGCGGAAGACACGGAAGAGGTGATCCAGACGCGGCTTGCCAATTCGCGCTCCGAAATCGAGCACTGGCGGGAATACGACTACGTGATCGTGAACGACGATCTCAACACCGCGATCGACTCGGTCAAATCGATCATCAAGGCAGAGCGGCTGCGGCGCGACCGGCGCCACGGCCTGTTCGACTTCGTCAACGGGCTCATCACCGAGACATAACAGCCGGAGGCATTGCCTCCGGCTGACCCTAATTCAGGTGCCGCAATTTGTCGGGATTGCGGACGACGTAGATCGCCGCGATCTTCCCGTCCACGATATCGAGCGCCGTCGTCTGGAGTTCGCCGTCGGCCTCCAGCGAGACGAACCCCGGCAGTCCGTTGATGAAGCCGGCGTGGACGAGTTGCGAGCCGTTCTTCCGGAAGAGCTCGGCCAGATGATCATGCAGCATCATGACAGCCTCGAAGCCGAAGATGGGTGCGCCGGCCGCTGCGCGTTTTCCGCCGCCGTCGGCATGGACGCTGACGTCGGCCGCGAGCATCGCCCCGAGCGCTGACATGTCGCCGCTGCGCGAGGCCGCGAAGAAGGCCTCGGCGAGTTCGACGCCGCGTTCCTTGTCGATCTGGAAGCGTGACCGTGCCTCGCGCACATGGCCCCGCGCACGGGTGGCGAGCTGCCGGCAGGCGGGCGGGTCCCGTTCGATCGTGGTGGCGACCTCCTCGAAGGGCAGGCCGAACACGTCGTGCAGCAGGAAGGCCGCACGTTCGAGCGGCGAGAGACGCTCCAGCGCCAGCATCAGCGGCAGCGTGACGTCTTCTTCCTCCTCGTCCTCGACGACCGGATCTGGAAGCCAGGGGCCGACATAGGTCTCGCGCTGGCGCCTTGCCGATTTCAGCTGATCGAGACAAAGCCGCGTCACCGTGCGCCGGAGGAAGGCCTCCGGCTCGCGCACCGCATGGCGGTCGGCCCCCATCCAGCGGATGAAGGCCTCCTGTACCACGTCCTCGGCGTCGGCCACCGAACCGAGCATCCGGTAGGCGACGCGGATGAGTTTCGGACGCAGCGGGTCGAAGCTCGCCGCCGCGTCCTCCTGGGACTGGGGTGCCATCAGGCCGCCACCTCCGTCTGGGCTGCTTTCGCCGCGGCGGGGTCGACCCAGAGGCCGAAGCCGACGGCGAGACGGTTCCAGCCGTTGATGACATTGATCATCAATGTGAGCTTCACCTGTTCGTCCTCCGTGAAATGCGCCTTCAGCGCCTCGTAGGCCCGGTCGTGCGAGTGGCCTTCCGAGAGCCGGGTCAGGGCGTCGGTCCAGCCTAGCGCGGCGCGCTCGCGATCGGAATAGCACGGCGCCTCGTGCCAGGCGGAGAGGAGATAGATGCGTTGCTCGCTCTCGCCCTTCGCTCGGGCCTCGACGGTGTGCATGTTGAGGCAGTTGGCGCAGCCGTTGATCTGCGAGGCGCGGATTTTGACGAGTTCGATAAGGCTGGGCTCGAGGCTGGCGGCGGCATCCATCGACACGCCCATCCACTTCTTCATCAGGGCGGGAGCGGCGGAGAAGATATCAAGTCTTGCACTCATGGTTCGTATCCTTCTGTTGGTTACGACACCATGACGAGTGGACATCGCCCGATGTGACATGCCGGCGATTTTTTTGCACGCCCGGCGTCGGGCGGCGTCCCTCAGAGCGAATTCGCCAGCCGGACGAACT
This sequence comes from Ciceribacter thiooxidans, assembly GCF_014126615.1. NCBI lineage: Bacteria > Pseudomonadati > Pseudomonadota > Alphaproteobacteria > Hyphomicrobiales > Rhizobiaceae > Ciceribacter > Ciceribacter thiooxidans. The sequence continues at coordinate 2,194,889 of NZ_CP059896.1, read as the reverse complement.
CCTCCACCGACAGCGTCTCGGCCCGTCTCGCCGGGTCGATGTCGGCCTTTACGAGCAAGGCTTCGCCGCCGAGGGATTTGAGGCTCTGGCGCAGCATCTTGCGCCGCTGGCCGAAGGCGGCGTGCGTGACGCGCTCGAGCTTTTCCGCCGAACAGGGCAGGGGATTTGCCTTCGGGATGAGATGGACGACGGTCGAGGTGACCTTCGGCGGCGGCGTGAAGGCCTGCGGCGGTACGTCGAAGGCCATGTGGGCGTCGGTGCGCCAGCCGCAGAGCACGCCGAGGCGGCCGTAGTGATCGTCGTCCTCGTCCGCCACGATGCGCTGGCCGACTTCCTTCTGGAACATCAGCGTCAGGGACTGCCAGAACGGTGGCCAGGTCTTCGGCAGCAGCCAGTTGACCAGCAACTGCGTGCCGACATTGTAGGGCAGGTTGGCGATGATCTTGACCGGACCTTCGGGTACGAGCGCCTCGAAATCGGTCTTCAGCGCATCGCCCTCGATCACCTCCAGCCGACCGGGATAGTGTTCGGCCACCTCGGCGAGCGCCGGCAGGCAGCGGGCGTCGCGTTCGACGGCGATCACCTTCTTGGCGCCGAGCGCGAGGATCGCGCGGGTGAGGCCGCCCGGTCCGGGACCGACCTCGAACACGGTCACGCCTTCGAGCGAGCCTGCGGTGCGGGCGACCTTCTGCGTCAGGTTGAGATCGAGCAGGAAGTTCTGGCCGAGCGCCTTGCGGGCGTCGAGCTCATGGCGACGAATGACGTCGCGCAGCGGCGGAAGACCGTCGAGAGCCGCCATCAGGAGGCGGCGCCCGCGGGGCGGGAGATCTCCGAAGCGAGCTTCAGTGCGGCGACGAGGCTGTCGTGGCGGGCGATGCCGGTGCCGGCGATGCCGAAGGCGGTGCCGTGGTCGGGCGAGGTGCGCACGAAGGGAAGGCCGAGCGTCACGTTGACGGAGTCGTCGAAACCGAGCGCCTTGACCGGGATCAGCGCCTGGTCATGGTACATGCAGATCGCGACGTCGTAGCGACGGCGCGCCTCGTCGTGGAACATGGTATCGGCGGGCAGCGGACCGAAGGCGTCGATTCCTTCCTCCCGCAGCTGCATGATCGCCGGATGGATGATCTCCTCGTCCTCGAGCCCGATCGCCCCGCCTTCGCCCGCGTGGGGATTGAGCCCGGCGACGGCAAGCCGCGGCGAGGAAAGGCCGAAACGCTCCTTGAGGTCCTTGGCCGTGACGCGGCAGGTCTCGAGGATCAGCGACTCGGTCAGCGCAGCCGGAACATCCTTGATCGGGATATGGATGGTGACCGGCACAGCCTTCAGCTTCGACCCGGCAAGCATCATCACCGGACGGCAGGTCTGCCCCGTGGCGCGGCTCGCGAGATGGGCCAGGAATTCGGTATGGCCCGGAAAGCCGAAGCCGGCTTCGTAGAGCACGGCCTTTGCGATCGGGTTGGTGACCATGCCGCGCACCTTGCCGTCGAAGCAGAGTTGGACGGCCGCCTCGATCGCGGCGATCGTCGACTTGGCGGTCGAAACGTGCGGGCTGCCCGCCACCACGTCGACGCCGGTTGGAATCGGCAGCACCGGGAGCGCATCGGAGAAGACGGACACGGCACCGGCGGCATCGGTCTCTTTCAGCGGCACGTCGATGTCGAGCTGCCTCGCACGAACGGCGAGAACGGCCGGATCTCCGATGAAGAGGAACGGTGGCACGTCGTGAACCGTCCGCTCCAGCCAGGCCGAAAGTGCGATATCGGGACCCACACCCGCCGGGTCCCCCTGGCTGAGTGCGAGAGGAAGGCTCTCGGTCTGTGTCATCGTCGGTTGCCCCGGGGATCAGCGATAGACGATCTGCGCCTTGGAGCGCAGGTCATCGAGGTACTTCTTTGCGTTCGGATTGTCCGACGGCTTCTCCTTGCCGAGGTCTTCGGCGCGGAAGACGACTTCCGCCGCGACGTCATCCGACACCTGGCGCTGGTTGCAGATCGCCAGATACTCGACGCCGCGGTCGGTGACGCGCGTTCCGGTCGTCGCACCCTTCGCCTTCTCGATCAGCGGCTTCCAGTCGTCGGGCAGTTCCGGCGCGAGCACGCGGCCGAGGTTGCGGATCGACACGTCGCGATAGTTCTTGGCGAACTCCATCGCCTGATCGCAGCCGGGGAACTTCGAACGCGAGGCTTCGGCTTCCGACTTGCGCTTGCCGACGATGCCCTTCTTGTTCGCAGGGACGACGAAGATCACCTGCTTCAGGAAGTATTCCGTGGTGACCGGCTTTTCCTTGCGCTCCAGGAGACGCGTCGCGACCTCCTGGCTCGAAAGCTTGCCGCGGGAACCGTAGCGGGCGTTGACGAGGCGCGGCCAGCTCATCGAGACGGCGATATATGCCTTGAAGTGGTCGGCCGTGACGCCGGCCTGGCTAAGGATTCCTGTCAGCTGCTGGGCGGAGAGCTTGTTGGAACTCGCGAAACGGGCAAAGGCGGCATCGACCTCTTCGGTGCTGACCGACATGCCGACGCGGGCGATCTCCTGACGCTTCAGGGTCTCGTCGACCATCTCTTCGCGCGCCATCTTCTTCAGGTCGCCCTTACGGTGCTGAAGGCGCAGGAAGGCCATGCGCTTGGCGACGTCGCCCGTGGTGATCGCGGTCTTGTTGACGACCACGGCGACTTCGCTCGCCGCATGGGCTACGGGAAGGCCAGGCAGGGGGCCGGGGGCTGCGGTGAAGGCGAGCGCTGCCGCACAGAGAAGCAGGATACGTGTCTGCTTTTTGCCAAAAGTCATTGGCATTCCTTTCCATCGGGCGCGCTTGTGTTCACGCGACCCGGCATTTCGTTGGCCACCGAAGTATAATGTGCAGCAGGGATTGCACAATCCGTGCGGCGAAACAATGACATTTGCGCCGGGATGTCGCCTGCATTCGTCCGGGATAATCGGAGGGAAGATCGCGATACGCCCATGCCTGACCGTTCCGGCGCCTTGATCAATCGAAGCCGGCGAGGTCGGTCTTGCCGACGCGGACGTCACCGAGCGTGCGGAAGGTCAGTCGTGCGCCGATCGTCCAGTCGCTCGCGGACTCGTCGTTCGGGTCGCGTTTGTCGGAGTAGACCAGCGAGAAGATCGTGCACTCGTCGGCATAGGAGATGCCGATCCCCTTGCGGTTGATCGTGGCGTTGTTGATGTCCCAGGTGAGCGAACCGAAGACCGACCAGTATTCGTCGACCTTGACCGAACTTGCCGCCTGCAGCTCGTCGTTCTTGTCCTTGAAACCGTATTCAGGCTGTGCGGCGATCTGCGTGTAGGTAAGGTTCGCCAGCAGCCGGTCGTTGGTGAAGCCGAGGCTCGCATCGGTGCGGCGCACGTCGAACGTTCGTTCGTCGAAACGCGCATTGGCGCTCAGCGTCAGGCCGTTCGGTATGTCGATGCCCGCCATGCCGACATAGTCGGAGCGGTCGGTTTCCAGACCGGAATCTGCGCCCGCATGGACGAGGTCATCCGTCGCAAACGAGTTCAGGCCGGCGAGTTGGTAAGACTGGCCGAAGATGGCACGCAGGCCTAAACCGTTGTCGAGCGTGCCGGTATAGCGGATGCCGACATTCGCGCGGGTGCCGCCTTCGACGCGGTCGAAACCGGAAAACTTGTCACGTTCGAAGAGGTTGGTAGCGTCGAAGACGAAGCTCTGCGCATCCTCGTTCGGCAGCCGGCCGGCAAGCTGCTCGTCGTTGCGCGCATAGATCTGCGCGATCGGCTCGACGATATGGCTGCTGTTGTCGGTGGTGATCAGGATCGGATAGCGCGCCTCGAGCCCTGCCGTCAGCATATGACGGCTTGCGGTCGCCTGGTCGTAGTAATCGCCGGTATAGCCCGTCGGGCTGTTCATATCGAGCCAGTAGGCATCGCCGCGGGCAGCAAGCAGCGGGGTGAGCTGAAGGCCGCCCGGAACGGAGAATGTCCGCTTCCATTCGGTCTCTGCCGTCATCCGGCTCATCGATCCCTTGAGCCCGCGGAAGCGATCGCTGATGCCGTCTGCATCCGTGTCGACTTCGTCTGTTTTGAAACGCGACAGCCCGGTGAAGTTGAGCGTACCGGACAATTGCCCGCCGGCCACAGGCTCGGGTGCCACATAGCTGTAGTCGAGGGACGGCAGCACGACCGGCTGGCGCTTCTCGGCGTTGCTCTCGGGGTCGGCATCCTGCACGTCGAAATAGTAGCCGTGCAGGTCGAAATAGTTCCGCTCGCCGAGACCCGACAGGTAGACGTCGTTGGCATGCGTGGTGCCGTCGAGTCCGTCGAGATTGTAGGTGCGCGCGAAGTTGTTGTCGCTCTGCAGCATGACGTCCCAGCCGAACGTCCAGCGGGGATTGATCTTGAACTCGCCCTTGGAAGCCACCATCCCGCGCTGGTCCCTGCGCGCGTCGCTGGTGCCGGCGTCGAAATTTTCGCTGTGGAGCTGCTGGATGCCGGCGAAGCGGAGCGTCGCCGTTCCCTTCTCGAAGCGCTGGCGGACTTCCGTCTCCAGAAGCAGGCCCTGGCTGGTGAAGCCGGTGGCGCGGATCGTCGCGTCACGCTGGTTGGAAAGCGCGATGTAGTAAGGAACCGTCAGGCCGAAGCCGAGGTTCTGCGAGGTCTGCATCTCGGGGAACAGAAAGCCCGATTTGCGCTTCACCGTATGATCCGGCACTTCGAGGAAGGGGAGTACCGCGACCGTCCTGCCGAAGAGCTCGAAACGGGCTTTTTCGAGACGGATCGTATGGGTCTCGCCGTTCTGCACGACGCGCTCGGCCTTGACCTGCCAGAGCGGCGGCCGTTCCGGGTGATCGGCGCAGGGAAGGCAGGCCGTATAGACGCCCTTGTTGAGAATGATGTCCCGGCCGCCGACGCGCTGACCACTTTCCGCGGCCAGGCGGGTGTTGTCGGTCGTTTCGATCCGGAGCGCCTTGAGGAAGCCGTCCGCGAAATCGTCGGTGACGTCCATTGTGTCGGCATAGAGCCGGTTGCCGCCCGGCTCGACGAGCTCGATGTTTCCGGTGGCCGTCATGCGACCGCTCTTCTGGTCGTATTCAACCTGCCGGGCCACCATCTGATAGCCGGCATAATTGATTTGTACAGCGCCACGCGCGATGACGCGCTCGGCATCACGGTCATAGACGAGTTCGTTGGCGGCGAGCAGAAGCTTTGCGTCTTCGGGAATACTGGGCTCGAGATTGCGCAGCTGCCCGCTGTCCTGCGCGCGCACAGCGACCGTCGAGGACAGGTAGGAGCACACAGCGGCACTCGTCAGCAGGGCCAGAAACAGCCTTCTGATATTTCCGCGGTCTGTTACCGCCACTAACCATCCTCCTGGTGAAGCAGGATCGTCGCTCCGAGTGCCATCGCCACGACGACCGGTACCCATGCCGCGACGAATGGCGGCACGACACCGCTGCTTCCGAATGCTTTGACAAGCGTGGTTACAACATAAAGCACGAAGCCCGAAAGGATTCCACCCAGAATCACCGACCGGGACTGGTTGAATCTACTGAATTTTAACGAGACGGTGGCGGCGATCAGGGTCATGGCGACGAGCAGGAACGGAAGCGACAGCAGCGAGTGAAACTGCGTTTCAAGCGCTTTGGTGGAGACGCCGAACGATCGCGCAACGGCAATTTTCTGAGAAAGATCATAAAAAGCAACAGTCTCCGGCTGTGCGAGACGCTGTTGGACGAACTCCTGTTTCAGATTGGTACTGACCTTGGCTGTAGCGAGCCTTGTCGGAACTTCGCCCGGCCGCGTCTCGGTGACGTCGGTAAGGAGCCAGTAACCATCTTTCAACTTTGCCGACCGTGCATCCTGCCGAAGGATGATCCGGCCGTCGCTGTCGAAGTGGATGAGCACGGCATCCGTAATCAGGGTGCCGTTCTCCAGAACGGTCCTTCCGCCGATGACCACGTCATCCTTGCCGCTGATCTGGCGCAGCCACGGAACGGCGGTCGTCTCCTTGCGGCGGTTACTCGCCTCACGCCAGGTCGATTCGATGTTGAGTGCCTGGCTTTGTCCCCACGCCGCCAGCGGATTGATGACCAGCGTGGTGACGAGGCCGACCATCAGAGCCCCGACGATGAAGGGCATCATGAACTGCCAGACCGATATGCCGGCGGCGCGTGCGACGACGAGTTCCGACTTGCGATTGAGCGCAATCAGCGTCGTCATGCCGACGAAGAGAGCGACGAACGGGATTGTCTGCTGCAGGATCAGCGGCAGGCGCAGCGCGGTCAGGTAGAGGACGCCGGGCAGCGAATAGCCCGTGAGCCCGGCAAACCGGCCTGTCGTCTCGCTGAAATCGATCAGATAGATGATCGACGTCACGCCGACGAGGAACCAGAGCGTGGTCACGACATAGCGCCGCAAGAAATAGCGGCCGAGGGTGAAGATCATCGCACCTCGCCCTTTCCGTCGGTTTCGTTACCGGCAAAACGCAGGTTGATCGCGCGCAGGGCGCGCGTTGCGCTGTCGGAGAGCGGGCGCGGCAGGCGCCAGGCCTTGCCCCGCCAGAGTTTCAGCGCCGCGATGCCGCTGCTGACAAGCGGCAGCATGTAGATGAGGGGGCATAAGCCTCGTTCTTCTCCGTGAGCTTGACCGTGTAATTGCCGAGCCAGAAGATGACGAGCGCGATCGTCAGCGCCGTCGCCATCGGCGGAATGCGTGCCTCGCGATGGGAACGGGCATTGCCGGAGAGGGCAAGCGCAATCAGCGCGAACACGAAGGGGAAAGCCCAGCTCGTAAGCCGCTTGTGCAGCTCGCTCCTGTACTCGCCGTAGTTCCTCTTGACGTCGGGGTCGGTCATGTCGGGATTGAAGAGATAGGGCAGGTCGCGGTCGAGGGCGTGCAACTGGGCCTGGCCGCGTGTCTGCGTCAGATCCGAAAGGTCGAAAGAGTAGGAATCGAAACGCACGACCGAAACGTTGCCGTCCGGGGCCTTGCGGTGCACTTCGCCGTCGCGCATCACCAGGGCCGTGCCTGTCTCGTCGACCGCGCCCTCGCGCGCATAATAGATGAGATCATAGGCCGGATCGCGCGAATCGGCGACGAGAAGTCCCTTGAGGACGCGGCCGGACAGCCGCTCCGAGATCTGCACGTAGAGGCCGTCCTCGATGCGGCGGAAAGTCTTCTCCTCGATGACCGTCGACAGAAGGTCGGCATAGGCGGCGGCGACCATCTCGCGGGCGGCGACCCGCAGCTTCGGCTCGACGAAGTTCGCCATGAAGAAGGAAAATATCGAAAGCAGGATCGCGAAGACGACGATCGGGCGGTTGATGATGCTGCGCGGTGCGCCGGCCGCATCGATCACCGCCAGTTCGGAATCGTTGTTCATCGCCGAGAGCGTCTGGGTGATGCCGATCACCAGCGCGAAAGGCAGCACCGCCGGAATGATCGTCGGCAGGATCAGGGTGGCGAGCTTCATGAACGAACCGACCGATTGTCCGCTGTCTGTCACCAGATTGATTCGCCCGAGCACCTGCGTGGTCCAGATGATCGCCAGGACCGGCAGCAGGGCGGTGAGCATCATCTGAAAGACGCGCCGCAGGATGTAGTGTTCGAGAAGCTTCATTCCATTTCCCGAGGGCGTGGCGGTCGGGCCGTGCCGGCGACTGAGGACACCGGGTTCTCTACGACGGTTGCGACGATTTGGCGACAGGATCGATGCGGATTTTCGTGTCTCTACCGCTCAATTTTCCGTTTTCGCGCTATTTCGAACACGGCGAAGACGGCTGTGAAGACGACGAGCGAAGAGAGCCAGCCGAGCACGACGTCGGAGAGATAATGGCCGCCGAAGGCGATCCTCATCGCCGGCGTCACCAGCGCGACGACGAGGATCGGCGGCGCGAGGACCGGACGGAGCTTCGCCGGCAGGAAGAGAAGGAGGCAGGCGACCCAGCCTGCACCTGCGGCCTCGCCCGAAATGAAGGAGCAGTTGTTGTCGCACTGCCCCATGAAGGAGCCGGCCGGGACGAAGGGCAGGTCGCCGCCGAAGAGGTCGGTCTGGTAGGGGCGGGGCCGCCCGGAAAAGCTCTTGAGGAGTAGGTTCACCAGCACATAGGGACCGAGGAGGAGAGCCGCGAGCGAGAGGCCGAGTTGCTGCAGCCTCGCCGCACCATAGGCCGCACCGCGCCGGGCGAGACCGTCGACGAGAATGCCGAGCAGCAGCACGCCGGCGGCGGCCGGAATGTAGAAGAAAACCTTCCTCACGGCGACGGCGAGGGAATCCTTGCTCCAGGGAAAGCTGCCGCAAACGGTGGCTGGCGTGTGGGTCCCGGTGCAGGGACCGGGCTCGAAGAAGGCACCCGCGACGGAAAGGTCGATGTCCGGCCATAGATAGAAGACGAGCAGCAGTGCCCACCAGAGAACGAAGAGGGCAACGGCGGCACGCAACATCTTTCGCGTTCCGGGCTGTTGCAGGTGTCCGCTCTCCGCGGCTTTGATGTCGATCTTCACGTCGGTTGTTCCCGGTCCTTTCGAGGCGGCGCGACCCTATCCGCTTCCCCGCCCGTCAGGCAAGAGGGGGAGGCGGCAGGTCTTGCCAACGGTGCAAAGAGCGGTATGTCGGGACAATTGACGCTTGCGTTCATGACCGAAAGGGCCATGATCCCGGCTCTCGTTTCGACCTTCCCCCGGAGTCTCCATGTCTTCCAAATTCGACATTTCCTTCGCCAAGGACCACCGGATCAGCGGTGGGCTCGCCGTCCTCCTTCAGCTTCAGGGAGCCGACGCGGTCGCCGGCGCCGACGTCGCCGACCCGGAGGGCGTAATCGCCAGGGCGGCCAGGACTGGCAGGTTCACCGGCAAGGCCCGCGCAGTGCTCGACATCCTCGCACCGCATGGTTCGCCGGCCGACCGGATCGTCGTTCTCGGCCTCGGCAAGACGGCCGAGATCACCGCCCACGACTGGTTGCGCGCCGGGGGTGCCGCAGCCGGCATCTTCAAGTCCGCCGAAAAGGTGACGGTCTTCTTCGACGCACCGGGTCTCGATGCGGACGGCAAGGCCGCCACCGACTTCGCCCTCGGCATGCTGCTGCGCAACTATGATTTCGACACCTACAAGACCCGCAAGGGCGACGATAACGGCAACGGAAAGTCCGAGCCGAAGGAGGTCAAGGTGACGATCGTCACCGTCGAGGCGTCCGCGGCGCGCAAGGCGTTTGCCGACAGCGAGGCGGTCGCCCAGGGCGTCGTGCTCGCCCGCGACCTCGTCAACGAGCCGGCCAACGTTCTCGGGCCGGAGGAGTTTGCCGACAAGGCGAAGGCGCTGGAAGCGCTCGGCGTCGAGGTCGACATCCTCACCGAGAAGGACATGACGAAGCTCGGCATGGGCGCGCTGCTCGGCGTCGCCCAGGGGTCGGTCAGGCCGCCGCGGCTCGCCGTCATGCAGTGGAAGGGCGGCAAGCACAAGGACAAGCCGATCGCCTTCGTCGGCAAGGGCGTGGTCTTTGATACCGGCGGTATTTCCATCAAGCCGGCCGGCGGCATGGAGGAGATGAAAGGCGACATGGGCGGTGCCGCCGCCGTCACCGGCCTCATGCACACGCTCGCCGCCCGCAAGGCGAAGGTGAACGTCGTCGGCGTCATCGGCCTCGTCGAGAACATGCCGGACGGCAATGCCCAGCGGCCCGGCGACATCGTCACCTCGATGTCCGGGCAGACGATCGAGGTCATCAACACCGATGCTGAAGGTCGCCTCGTGCTGGCGGACGCACTCTGGTATTGCAACGACCGCTTCAAGCCCGCCTTCATGATCAATCTCGCGACGCTCACCGGTGCGATCACCGTCGCGCTCGGCAACCTGCATGCCGGCCTGTTTTCGAACGACGACACGCTTTCGGAACAATTGCTGGCGGCGGGTCTCGCGACCAACGAGCGCCTGTGGCGGATGCCGCTCGGCAAGGACTATGACAAGCTCATCGATTCCAAGTTCGCCGACATGAAGAACACCGGCGGCCGTCAGGCCGGGTCGATCACGGCGGCGCAGTTCCTCAAGCGTTTCGTGCAGGAAACGCCGTGGGCGCATCTCGACATTGCCGGCACCGCCATGGGCTCGCCGAGCGACGAGATCAATCGCTCGTGGGGATCTGGCTTCGGCGTCCGGCTCCTCGACGAGCTGGTGCGCGCGAACTACGAAGCGTGACGGGAAGGGCGGGCATCTTGGCCGAGATCCTCTTCTACCATCTGACGGAATCGAAGCTCGAGGATGCCCTGCCGCCGCTTCTCGAAAAGAGCGTCGAACGTGGCTGGCGGGTGGCGGTGCAGACCGCCGATCCCGCCCGCCGCGATACGCTCGACGCCCATCTCTGGACATGGCGCGACGAGAGCTTCCTGCCGCACGGAACGGATGCCGCCGAAGGCGCCGAGCAGCAGCCGGTGCTGCTGACCGTCTCGCCGGAGAACCTCAATGCGGCGAGCGTCCGCTTCCTCGTCGACGGCGCCGAGCCGCCGGGAGCGCTGGACTACGACCGCGTCGTCTTCGTCTTCGACGGCTACGACCAGACGCAGCTCGAAGCCGCCCGCGCGCAGTGGAAGAAGCTGAAAGGCGAGGGCCATGCGCTGACCTACTGGCAGCAGACGGCCGAAGGACGCTGGGAAAAGAAGGCCTGAACCTGCCGACCTGCCTTCAGTATTGGCGCAGATCGGTCTGAGAGAAGCCGTCGCCGGCGTAGAGGAGCGGCACGTTCGCCGCCCGGCTGCCGGCATAGGAGAAGCAGTCGCCGAAATTCAGAGCCGCCGGATGACGGCCCTTGCCGTAGAGGGCGAAGGCCTCGAGCGCGCTTGCCGCCATCTCCTCGGTGACCGGGGTGATGCGGATTTCGAGGACATCGAGGAATTCTTTCACCAGCCGGTCGGCCGTCGGAGGTTCGAGGTCCAGCCTCTTGCCGAGCACGGTCGTCGCCTCGAAGACGGCGGTCGGCGTCGTTATGCGCGGCGTGGCGGTGGCGTCGAGCCGTTCGATGAGCGCGCCGGCCTCCGGTGCGTCGATCAGGATGGCGACGATGGCTGAGCTATCGACGAACATCGGCGTCTCCCCACATCTGGTCCAGGAAGGCCTTGTCGTCGAACGGGTGCAGGTTCGCATGGTCGGCGAGCGCGTATTTCTCGCGCAGCCGGGAGACCCGTTCGCCGAGCGAGGGCTTTGCCAGCTCCTCATCGATCACACGCTGCAGCGCAAGGCGGATCGCCTCGGTCTTGGTCGGTGCCTTCAGGATGGTTCGCGCCTGTTCGGCCAGGGCGTTGACGCTCTCGTCCCGCACATAGAGAGGCATGGTGATTCCTCCGGAATATACAACATCAATATACTGTATATTCCGGGGTGTTCAAACCTCATCCGGCCATCGCTTCTTCGTATTCGGCGGAGAGTTCGAGCCACTGTTCCTCGGCCGCCGAAAGCTTCGCTGCGGCCTCGCCGCGCTGCTTTGCCTTGTCCGCTGCCTTGGCCGGGTTCTTCTCGTAAAGCGCCGGATCTGCAAGTTCCGCATCAAGCGCCTGAATCAAAGTCTCCAGCTTCTTCGTCAAAGACTCGATTTCGTTGATCTTTTTCCTGAGCGGCGCAAGACTCGCCCGCTTGTCGGCGGCGGCCTTGCGCTGGTCGGCCTTGTTGACCTGGGCGCCGGCATCGGCCTTGTCCTTGTCGTCCGGCTTGCGCGCTGCTGCGACCACAAGGCTGCGATAGTCCTCCATGTCGCCGTCGAAGACGCTGACCGTGCCGTTGTTGACGAGCCACAGCCGGTCGACCGTCGCCTCGATCAGGTGCCGGTCGTGGGCAATCAGGATGACGGCGCCGTTGTAGTCGTTGAGCGCCTCGATCAGCGCACGGCGGCTGTCGATGTCGAGATGGTTGGTCGGCTCGTCGAGGATCAGGAGGTTCGGCGCGTGGAAGGCGGAGAGCCCCATCAGCAGACGCGCCTTTTCTCCGCCGGAAAGATCCTTGGCGGCGGTCGCCATCTTCTCGGTCGCAAGCCCCATCTGCGCGACGCGGGCGCGCACCTGCGCCTCGCCCGCCTGCGGCATCAGCCGGCGCACGTGGTCGACCGGCGTCTCGTCCGGCACGAGGTCGTCGAGCTGATGCTGGGCGAAGAAGCCGACGGAGAGGTTCGGGGCGAGCTTCATCTCGCCGGCCTGCAGGTTGAGGCGCCCGGCGATCAGCTTGGCGAAGGTGGATTTGCCGTTGCCGTTCGAGCCGAGGAGCGCGATGCGGTCGTCGGCGTCGATCCGCAGGTTGATGTTCTTCAGGATCGGCTTGCCGGGCTCGTAGCCGACGGCGCCGCCGGAGATCGCCACGATCGGCGAGGCCGGCTGCCTTTCCGGTTCGGGAAAGGTGATCGGCTGGACGTGATCCTCGATCACGGCAGCGACCGTTCCCATGCGCTCCAGCGCCTTGATGCGGCTCTGGGCCTGCCGAGCCTTCGACGCCTTGTAGCGGAAGCGTTCGATATAGCTCTGCAGGTGCTTGCGCGCGGCGTCGCTCTTCGCCTTCGCCTTCATCTGCAATTCGTCGGCTTCCGCCTTCTGCCGCTCGAACTGGTCGTAGCCGCCGCGATAGAAGGTGAGCTTCTTCTGGTCGAGATGGATGATGGCGTTGACGGCGGTGTTCAGGAGGTCGCGGTCGTGGCTGATGATGATGACGGTGTGCGGATAGCGCCGTACATACTCCTCGAGCCAGAGCGTGCCTTCGAGGTCGAGATAGTTTGTCGGCTCGTCGAGGAGCAGGAGGTCGGGCTCGGAAAAGAGCACGGCGGCAAGCGCCACGCGCATCCGCCAGCCGCCGGAAAACGACGAGGCCGGGCGAAGCTGTGCCTCATGGTCGAAGCCGAGGCCGGCGAGGATGGTCGCGGCGCGCGCCTCCGCCGAATGGGCGCCGATATCGGCGAGCCGCGTCTGGATCTCGGCGATGCGGTGAGGATCGGTAGCCGTTTCGGCCTCCTTGAGGAGTGCCGCGCGCTCCTTGTCGGCAGCCATGACGATCTCGATCAACGCGTCTTCGGTGCCCGGCGCTTCCTGCGCCACCTGACCGATACGGGCGTTCTTCGGGATGGTGATCGATCCCGTTTCGGCGGAGAGTTCGCCGGTGATGATCTTGAAGAGCGTCGACTTGCCGGCGCCGTTGCGGCCGACGAGGCCTGCCTTGGTGCCTTCGGGCAGCGAAACGGTCGCGTGGTCGATCAGGAGCCGCCCGGCAATGCGGGCCGAGATGTCGTTGATGGTAATCATGGCCTTGGCTTTTGGCGGAAGCGCTCGCCAAAGGCAAGACGGGAGCGGCCTTGCGGGGCGCGCCGGTATGCGGCCACTTCGCCGGGGTGTCCGGCGGGCAACATTTTCCGGCTGTCTTCGCCTCGGAGCGTCAGGCGGCGCGGCGGCCGCCGATGCCGGATCCGAAACACGCGATGGGTGCGCGCGGGTCGGCCTTCGCGGCGGCGAGCGCCTGTTCCGCCTGGGCGACGAGGTGTTGCGCGCTTTCGGCGCCGTCACTGAGGGCGATCCCGATCGACAGCCCGAGCGCGCCGTTGTCCTCGCCGGCCGCGGTCGCGAAGACCAGCCCGGTTTCGACCGAATCGTGGATGCGTCCGGCGATCGTCCGCGCGGCGGCGATATCGACCTCGGCGAAGAGGAAGGCGAACTCGTCCGCCCCGATGCGGGCGACGAAGTCGTTCTTCTTGATCGATTTGCGCAGGATCGCGGCAAGCCGCTTGAGGATGCGGTTACCCGCCTCCGTGCCGTAATCGCGGTTGACGGCACCGAAGCCGTCAATGTCGGCGATGAGAAGGGCGGTGCCACGCGGCAGCGCTCCGGGCTCGTAGAGGCTTTCAAGGCGGTTTGCGAAGGCGATGCGGTTCGGCAAACCTGTCAGGCGGTCGCGGAGGATTGCCGCCCTGGCAGCATGCGTCGCCCGGTCGGCGGCGTCGAGCCGGTCGAGCCCGGCCTTCAGCGCCTGCTCGGCCCTGCTTTCGCTGCGGAGAAGCTCGGCGGCGGAGGATTGCAGGAAATCGATGTCGGCGAGGAGATCGTCGACCCCGCGGTCCCGGTCCTCGCGAACCGAATGCAGGATCATTTCCATCGCCTTGACGAAGGCTTGCTTATCGCGAATGGCGGCGGCCATCTCGTCTGCGGCCCCGGAGAGAACGCGCGTGGCCTCCACGCAGGATTTTTCCTCGATCAGCCCGCAATGGCCGGTGAGCCGGTAGGCGAGGCCGATCCGGTCGAGCGCATGCTGTGGCGGGTTCGGCGCAAGCGATGCCACGTCGCGGGCAAGCGCCGGATCATGGCCGAAGAGCGCCTCGTGGAAGAGCTCGTAATTGCGCGGCAGGGCATCGACCCTGAGCCGCGTCATCGCCTGCGTGACGCGCTGCAGACGATCGGTCGTCTCGCTCTCCGCCGATGCTGTCTCTTCGTTGCGATGGCCCATCCCGCTTTCCCCGTCCAAAGCTCGTTTGCTTCCCTGGCTTTTTCGGAGACCAGATGAGGCGGAAAGCCTGTGCAATCGGTAAACGGCTGGGGACACTGGCGTGCGATGTGCAACGGAGTTTGCCGGGAGGGTTAAGGGACCGTCTCCAGCCGCGTCAGATCCACTGCTTTCCTTCCTGCCGCTGGAAGTAGACGAGGTCGAGCACGAGGGACGGCTTGCCGAGCGCCGTCAGCGCCATGTGCGCCTGCCCGCGATGATGGGTCTGGTGGTTGAAGAAATGCGCGACGGCGGCACCGAGTTTGTGGCTGATCGGCTCCGGGTTGACGATCGTCCTGTAGGAGATGCGGGCGTCGAGCGACGGCTCGTCGAGCCTGTCGACCCAGCGGATGATGCGCTCGTCCTCGGTCTTTCGGGCAGCTGTAAGGTCCGCGAGCGTTTCATAGGGGCGTTCGTCCAGCGCCCGCGGGGTGGGACCATCGCCGGTAAAGCGCCGCATCCACACCCGGTCGCCGACGAGGATGTGGCTGAGCGTGCCGAAGAGCGAGCCGAAGAAGGCGCCGGTGTCGCGGAAGAGCTCGTCTTCGGTGAGCTCAGCGGCGGCGGCGTAGACCCGCTCGTTGGCCCAGCGGTTGTAGGCGGCGAACATCTGGCAGTGCTGCAACATTTCGGGTCTCCGGAACGAATGATGCCTCAGTCTAGGCGAGGGGAACTGAAGCGTGGGTGATGGGTTCGATGAAATTTCCTGATTTGATTGCGCCGCGGTCATGCCCTTGAATGCCGCCGTCTAGTCTTGGAACAAGGAGCCTCGCGATGTCCAGAACCCTCTACTCGCTTTGCGGCAGCGATCTCTCCCGCCCGTTCTCTCCCCATTGCTGGAAAGTGGTGATGGCTCTGAAGCACAAGGGGCTCTCCTATTCCGAGCGGCCGCTGCCGTTCACGGCCATTCCCGATATCGAGAACGGCGCGACCCGGACGGTGCCGCTGCTGCGCGACGGCGACCGCCTGATCTCCGACAGTTTCGCCATCGCGCTCTATCTCGACGATGCCTATCCCGACGAGCCGACGCTGTTCGGCGGCGAGGGCGGCAAGGCGCTTGCCCGTTTCGTCGAGGGCTTTTCGCAGACGGTGATCCATCCTGCCGTCACCCGGATCGCCATCATGGACATCCACGACATGCTCGACGAGCCGGACCAGGCCTATTTCCGCAACAGTCGCGAACAACGTTTCGGCATGCCGATCGAGGAGGTCGCGACCGCCCGCGAACAGGAGATCGCCGCCTTCCCCGGCAAATTCACGCCGCTGCGCCACACGCTCACCTTCCAGCCGTTCATCGGCGGCGACGGGCCGCTCTTTGCCGATTATATTCTTTTCGGCGCGCTGCAGTGGCTCAGGATCACCACCGGTTCGGTACACCTGCCGCAGGACGATCCGGCCTATGCCTGGTACGAGCGTTGCCTCGACCTCTACGACGGTGAGGCCCGGAAGGTGGCGTGAGCTTCGTCAGCGACCGTAGGTCGCGGTGATCGCGGCCTTGGCGAGCGCGTTGGCATTCGTCATGAAGCCAATCAGGGCGCCGCTGGCATTCTGGTCGAGATCGAGCTTGTCGACCGAGAGCGCGGTCACGGTGAAGATGTAGCGGTGCGTCTCTCCGGCCGGCGGGCAGGCGCCGATATAGCTTGTGAATCCGGCATCCGCCCGGCTTTGGACGGCGCCGTCCGGCGCGCCTTTGTCGGGGGTGACACCGCGTTCCAGCCCGGTGACCGAGGCGGGGATGTTGAACATCACCCAGTGCCAGAAGCCGGAGCCGGTCGGCGCATCGGGATCATAGGCGCTGACGACGAAGCTCTTCGTGCCCTCCGGCGCATTCGACCAGGTGAGTTGCGGCGAGACGTTGCCGCCGGTGCAGCCGAAGGCATTGGCGACCTGGGCTTCGCCAAGCGTGCTGCCGTCGCGGATGTCCGGGCTCGAAAGGGTGAAATCGGCAGCCGACGCGGCAAAGCCGGAAAGGCTCGCGATGGCGGTTGCGAAAACGAGGGATTTCAACATGGTCAGGCTCCTTTGCTTTAGAGAGCCCGACCATAGCCGGAGCATCATTCCGCCGCGGCTCTCGGACGCTCGACTTCTGTCCCGGAACGCTCGCCGTCATCCGCCGCAGATCGGATATCGCGCGGCGAGAGCCCGAAGCGTGCGCGGAAACGTGCGGCGAATTTCGATGCCGAGCCGTAGCCGACATCGAGCGCCACGCGGTTGATCGGCAGTTCGCTCGCCTGGAGGAGGGCAAGCGCGGTTGTCATGCGGACGTCGGCGATGATTTCAGTGAGGCTGGTGCCGAGAAGGGCGAGCTTGCGCCGGAGCGTCTGCTCGCTCATCGCAAGCGCGCCGGCGACGCTTGCCGCCGGCCAGTCTGCGGCGGGATCGGTCCGCACCAGCGCGCGGACGCGCCAGACGAGATGTTCGCGCATGTCCGGCAGCAGCCCGATACCGAGGGCCTCAAGGCGGATCACCAGTTCGCCGAGGACATGGCGATGAACGCTTTCCGGCGTCGAGGTGCCCGCCGCGATGGTCTGCCTTGCCCGGGCGAGCGCATCGAGGAAGCCGTCGTCCGGGGCGATGTGGACGGCGCCGGTCGTGGGCCTCGCCGCGGGATCGGCATAGGCGGCAACGAGCGCCGGTGCGAGGCTGAGCGCCTCGGCGTGATAGGCGCCCGTCTCCCCGACGCCGTTGACGATCACGCATTCGAGCCCCTGCGGCACGAAGACGGCTTCGCTCGGACCGGCGACGACCTCGTCATGGTCCGCGATGACGCGCTTCCAGCCCTGCCTCACGAGGATCACCGCCGGCTCGTCGATCTGGAACTTCCGGAAGCGGCTGCTCGACGCCTGCAGGATCGAGCAGTGGACGGCAAGTCCCGGCAGGGCCGCGATGGCGCGGCCGGCGCCGTATGGAGGGCTTTTCATGGAGGACTCCTGTCGATTGCCGCCCGGCCGATCAGCGTGGAAACAACGGCCGGCCATGTCGGCGGGTCATGATATGACGGTCTCGTGAAATTCGTCCATCCCCCTTGTTTTCGGGCCTTGGGGCGGGTAGATACCGCCCACTTTCCCGTAGGACAAAAGGATGAGACCCATGGCGATTGAACGCACTTTTTCGATGATCAAGCCGGATGCAACGAAGCGCAACCTGACGGGCGCGATCACCAAGATGCTCGAAGATGCCGGCCTTCGCGTCGTCGCGTCGAAGCGCGTATGGATGAGCAAGCGCGAAGCCGAAGGCTTCTACGCCGTTCACAAGGAACGTCCCTTCTTCGGCGAACTCGTTGAAGGCATGACCTCGGGCCCGACCGTCGTTCAGGTCCTCGAAGGCGAAGGCGCCATCCTGAAGAACCGCGAGATCATGGGCGCCACCAACCCGGCCCAGGCCGCCGAAGGCACCATCCGCAAGACCTTCGCGCTGTCGATCGGCGAGAACTCGGTTCACGGCTCGGACGCCCCGGAAACCGCCGCCGACGAAATCAAGTACTGGTTCTCCGACACCGAGATCGTCGGCTGAATCAAGTCCTGAGGCAGTCGCCTCAAGTCATTGAAGACATTTTGGAAGCCGGGGCGGAAACGCTCCGGCTTCCGGCTTTTGGGGGCTGGCTGGTCACGTCCCGGAAGCCGGCGCCGGGCAATTCTTCTCCGGGTCGAAATCCTGGCTGCCGTCGCCCTTGAAGACTTCCGGATTGGGCGTGTAGATCGGCCCGACGATCAGCGGCTTGGCCGGCAGGATGCTCTGGTCGAGCGTCGAGGTCACGCTGGTTTCGATCGTCTGGATGACTGCGTCCTCGGCGTCGAGGATGCGGATCGTCACCGCGTAGGGCTTGTCCTTGACGACGCAATGGACCGGCGGGCTTTCGAGCGACACCTTCTCCCAGAACGGGAAGATCTTCGAGCGCATGACGAGCGGCGGGCCGCCGGCCGGGTTCTCGTAGGTCGTCTCGGCGAAGCTCTCCTCCGGCAGCGGGCCGTTGCGCGCGAGCGTGATGACGTAGGTCGCCGCGGCGACGCGGTAGTTGAAGATGAAGACCCGGCCCGAGACCTGGAGCGGTTCGTTCGCATCCTCGCGCTGGCAGCCCGCAAGCGGCAGCGTTGCGAGCAGGGCTGCCGCGATCCATCTCGTTTTCATGACAAGGCTTCCTTTTTCTTGCGATAATGGCGGTGCGCCTTGGTGCGGTTGCCGCAGACCGCCATGTCGCACCAGGTGCGGCTGCGGTTCTTGCTGCGGTCGAGGAACAGCCAGCCGCAATTGGCGCAGATCTTGATCCGGTCCCGTTCCGGCGCCGACACGAGCCGGAGCGCCGAGAGCGCGGTCGCCGCGTCGAGCGCATCGCCGCTTTCCGCCGCACGCAGGTTCGCGGCGATCGCCTCCAGAAGCGAGGCAAGACGCTCGCGCGTGTCGAGGCCGGCCGCACGGGCGCGGAAATAGCCGTCGATCTCCTCGCGCAGACGGATGAACCGCTCCCGGGCGCCGGGCGAAAGCGGTGCGAGCTTGGCAAGGAGATCGCGTTCCGCGCCGTGCGTGCGGGCGGCCGGAACGAACAGGTCGAGTTGCGCCGGATCGTCGAAACGATCGATGCGGCGGTCGGGGTCGCAACGCAGGACGACGCTGTTGGCGACGTCGAATGCCAGCGTTCCGCCGGAGAAGCGATGAGGGGTCCAGGCGAAGGTCATGGCAGAAATATAACTGGTAAAATCGAAAATGATAGTTATAAATCTGCCGAGGAGGGAGGGGGCCGTGGCCTATCTGCTGCAACAACTCGCCAATGCCGTGCCGGTCGCCGCGCTCTATGCGGCGCTTGCTTTCGGCTATTCGCTCGCCTTCGCCATGACGCGCCGCGCCGACATCACCTTCGGCGCGCTCTTCGCCTTTGCCGGCCAGATCTATGTCTTCTTTGCCCATGCCGGCTGGAACCAGCTCTATCTCGTGCTGCCGGCGGCGCTCGCTCTCGGCGCCGCGGCTTCCTTGCTCTATACGTTCGGCGCCGCCGTTCTGATTGGCCGACACGTGATGCTGCCGCTGCGGCGGGCGTCGCCGAACACAGTGATCGTCGCATCGCTCGGCGCGCTGGTGGTGCTGGAGGAGATGGTGCGGATCGCGATGGAGAGCCGCAGCCTGTGGCTCTCGCCCTTCCTCAACCGCGAGGTCGTCTTCTGGACCGACGGTGGCTTCAAGGTGACGCTGACGGCGATCCAACTCGTGAACGCCGCGTTTATGATCTCGCTCGTCGCGGCGGGGCACCTGCTTCTCACACGCACCCGTCTCGGGCGGGTCTGGCGCGGCGTCGCCGACGACCCGCTGGCCGCGGAGATGTGCGGGACGGATGCGCGCGCCGTCTTCGTCTGGTCCTACGTCGCCTCGGCGGCGATCGCCGCCGTTTGCGGTGTGCTCGCGACTTCGTATTACGGCACGATGGATTTCGGTGCGGGGCTGATGTTCGGCCTCAAGGTGGTGCTGGTGGCGGCTGCCGGCGGGTATTCCGTGCCGCTGCGCTCGGCGCTCGGTGCCGCCGCCGTCGCGCTCGCCGAGACGCTCTGGAGCGGCTACGGCCCCATTCTCTGGCGCGATCTGGTCATCGTCGGAGGGCTTGTGACGGTTCTCGTCCTCAGCCGGCAGGAGCGGGCGATCCCCTGATGGGGTCGCTCACCGCCACTTGTCGAGGGCTTGCGTGTCGGCGTCCTTCGCCGAGACCCAGTCGCCGGCGGTACCGTCGCGCCGGTGTTCCTTCTTCCAGAACGGGGCGGAGGTCTTCAGATAGTCCATCATGAATGCGGCGCCGTCGAAGGCGGCCTGACGGTGCGGCGCGGCCGCGAGGACCAGCACGATGTTCTCGCCGGGGGCAATCTTGCCGTAGCGGTGGACGGCGGTGAGGCCCATGAGCCCGAAGCGCTCGACGGCGATCCCGGCGATGCGGCGCATCTCCGCTTCCGCCATGCCGGGATAGTGTTCGAGCTCAAGTGCGGAAAGCGTGCCGGCTTCGTCGCGACAGAGGCCGACAAAACTGACGACGGCGCCGATATCGTTGCGCCCCGCCGTCAGCGCGGCAGTCTCGGCAGTGGCGTCGAAATCCTCGCGCTGGACGCGGATGCTCGGCGCGGCAGTCATCTCAGCCACCGGTCATCGGCGGGAACAGGCCGATCTCGCGGGCGCCGGCGATCGGCTCGTGGTGCTCGACGTGTTCCTGGTTCACCGCGACGCGGATCGCCTGCGGAAACTGGAAGGCGGCCTCGTATTCCTCGCCGAGCCCGCTCAGGTACTGGATGAGGTCGCCGGCCGTGACGACGCTCTCCGGCAGGTCGAGCTCTTCCTCGCCCTTGCCGATCCTCTCCCGCACCCATGCGAAATAGACAAGTTTCATCGCAGTCAGTCCACCATGTGTTTCACGCCGGCACGGAAGTAGTCGTAGCCGGTATAGATCGTCAGCAGGGCTGCCACCCACAAGAGCGTGATGCCGATCTCTGTCGTATGGGGCAGGACTTTGTCACCGGCGGGGCCGGCGAGCAGAAAGGCGATGGCGACCATCTGGATCGTCGTCTTCCACTTGGCGATGCGGGTGACCGGCACGCTGACCTTGAGCGCCGCCAG
Source organism: Ciceribacter thiooxidans (assembly GCF_014126615.1). NCBI lineage: Bacteria > Pseudomonadati > Pseudomonadota > Alphaproteobacteria > Hyphomicrobiales > Rhizobiaceae > Ciceribacter > Ciceribacter thiooxidans. Next base: position 2,173,840 of record NZ_CP059896.1, on the reverse strand, counting down.
ATATTCCCTGAGTCCCGAGACGAGGATTTCGCGGCAGAGGATGGTGATCGCCGCCCAGAGCGACCACCCGGCGATGGTGCCGTCGGCTGCCATCAGCAGCAGGACGGAGGCGACCAGCAGCTTGTCGGCGATCGGGTCGAGCATGCGGCCGATGTTCGAGGTCTGGTTCCAGATGCGCGCCAGATAGCCGTCGAAGAAGTCGGTGACCGAGGCGATGATGAAGAGTGTCAGGGCGGTCCAGCGAGCCCAGTCGGAGCTCGCGAGTCGTCCCTCGACGAAGAAGCAGAGAACGATGACGGGAACCGCAACGATGCGGGCATAGGTCAGCAGATTGGGGATGTTTAATGCGCGGGACGCCATGAAAGACCTGTGATTTCTCAATTCGGGTGTAGATGACGGCTTTCTCTCTTCACCGTCAACTGGTCACCCACGGGTTTTTTTTGTCTTCCGTCACATAGACCTGCGGCGGAACTGAGATGCTTCCGATTGCGACACCCGCTATTGCCGGCATACCGGTACCGGGATCGGCTTTCGAGCCATCGGCCCTAGTCGGCGCCGCTCTCGTGGAAGTGATTGTAGATCTGGCGGGCGACGGCCTCGGAAATGCCTTCAACCGAGATGAGGTCGCTGATCGCTGCCCGCGAGACGGCCTTGGCCGTCCCGAAATGCTGGAGAAGCGCCCGCTTGCGGGACGGGCCGATGCCGCCGATCTCGTCGAGCGGGTTCTTGACCATCTCCTTCTTGCGCCGTGCCCGGTGCGAGCCGATTGCGAACCGGTGCGCTTCGTCGCGCAGCCGCTGGATGAAATAGAGCACGGGGTCACGCGGCGGCAGGGTGAAATCGGGCTTCCCCTCGATGAAGAAGCGCTCGCGGCCGGCATCGCGGTCGACGCCCTTGGCGACGCCGATCGCCGTCACGCAGTCGCGGATGTCGAGGTCGTCGAGGATGGCGCGCACGGCCGTCATCTGGCCCTGACCGCCGTCGATCAGGATGACGTCCGGCCAGGCCGGGAACGGGTTGTCGGCGTCCTCTGCCGATGGCTGGCTGCGGTCGGGCTTGCCCTCGTCCTTGAGGAGGCGCGAAAAGCGCCGCGTCATCACCTCACGCATCATGCCGAAGTCGTCGCCCGGCGTAATGTCCGTCGATCTGATGTTGAACTTGCGGTACTGGTTCTTCACGAAGCCTTCCGGCCCCGCCACCACCATGCCGCCGACGGCGTTGGTGCCCATGATGTGGGAGTTGTCGTAGATCTCGATGCGGCGCGGGACGTAAGGCAGGCCGAAGGTCTCGGCAAGGCCCGCGAGCAGGCGTGACTGCGAGGCCGTCTCTGCGAGTTTGCGGCCATGTGCCTCACGGGCATTAGCCACGACGTGGTCGAGAATGTCCTTCTTTTCGCCGCGCTGCGGCACGAGCACCTGCACCTTGTGGCCGGCACGCTCGGAAAGCGCGGCGGCGAGCAGGTCCTGTTCCTCGATCGTTTCGGAGAGCAGCACCTGCCGCGGGCACGGCTTGTCGTCGTAGAATTGCGCGAGGAAGGCTCCAAGCACCTCGGCGCCGGAAAGCTGCGGGTCCGCCTTCGGGAAATAGGCGCGGTTGCCCCAGTTCTGACCGGTGCGGAAGAAGAAGACCTGGATGCAGGAGAACCCGCCCTCGTGATGGATCGCGAAGACGTCGGCCTCCTCGATGCCGGCGGGGTTGATGCCCTGATGGCTCTGCACGTGGGAAAGAGCCGCCAGCCTGTCGCGGAAGACCGCGGCGCGCTCGAAGTCGAGGTTCTCCGCCGCCTCGTTCATGGACTTGGCGATCGCTGCCTTGACGTTCTGGCTCTTGCCGGAGAGGAAATCCTTCGCCTCCCGGACGAGCCCGGCATAGCCCTCGTCGCTGATCTCGCCGGTGCAGGGGCCGGAGCAGCGCTTGATCTGGTAGAGCAGACAGGGGCGCGTGCGCGTCTCGAAGACGCTGTCGGTGCAGGTGCGCAGGAGAAAGGCCCGCTGCAGCGAGTTGATCGTGCGCCCGACGGCGGTTGCCGAGGCGAAGGGTCCGAAATAGTCGCCCTTGCGGGCACGTGCGCCACGGTGCTTGAAGATCGCCGGAGCGCGGCTGTCGCCGGTGACCAGGATATAGGGAAAGCTCTTGTCGTCGCGCAGCAGGACGTTGAAGCGCGGCCTCAGCCGCTTGATGAGATTGGCCTCGAGCAGCAGCGCCTCGACCTCGGTCCGGGTCGTGACGAATTCCATGTGCGCCGTCTCGCGCACCATGCGGGCGATGCGGTTGGAGTGGACACGGCCCTGCGCGTAGTTGCCGACGCGCTTCTTGAGGCTGCGGGCCTTGCCGACATAGAGCACGTCGCCGTCTGCATTCATCATCCGGTAGACGCCGGGGCTGTTCGGCAGCTTCTTGACGAATTCGCCGATCAGTTCCGCGCCGGAGAGGCCCTGGTGGTCGATGCCGCCCTCGTTCCAGTCGATCGAAAGCGCCGACACCGGCGATTCGCTCTCGACGACGCCTTCGTCCTCGTCCTCTGTGCCGTCATAGAGAACGCCGCCGTCCGGCAGCTTTCCTCCCGTCATTCCACAATCTCCGTTCCCGGCCTCTGCCAGGCAAGATGCTGGCCGCCGTCGACGGCAATCATTTGGCCGGTGATCGACGGCGTGTCAAAAAGAAAGCGGATCGTCCGCCCGAATTCCGCAAGCTCCGGTCCGCGGCCGAGCGGCAGGGCGTCGATCTGCGCCTGGAAGTCCGCTTCCTCCTGCCGGGTGCTGCGAAAGGTGGGGCCCGGGCCGATGCCGTTGACGCGCACCTTCGGCGCGAAAGCCTGCGCCATCGTGCGAGTCGCCGCAAGCAGGGCCGATTTCGACAGCGTATAGGAATAGAAGGAGGGCGTGGGCGCCAGCACCCGCTGGTCGACGATGTTGACGATCAGCCCATGCGCATCGTCCGGCACCTGCCGGAAGAAGGCCGCGCCGAGGATCGACGGCGCGCGGACATGCAGGTCGAAATGCGCGGAGAAGCTTTCCGCATCGAAGGCGTCGGCCGCGTCCTCCAGAAACACCGAGGCGTTGTTGACGAGCAGCCCGATCGGCCCGAGAGCGGCATTGGCGGCATCCATCAGCGCGGCCGTCTGCGCGATGTCACGGAAATCGGCGGCAAGCACCGCCGCCCGTGCGCCGTCGCGCCGCAAGTCGTCTGCAAGCGCTTCGGCCTCGTCCATCGAACCGTTGACATGGATGGCGACGGCGAAACCGTGGCGGGCGAGGTCCTCGACGATTGCGCGGCCAAGTCTTTTTCCCGAACCGGTGACGAGGGCGGTCTTCGCTATGCCTTTTTCCATTTCCGCTCTGCTTTCGACTTCTGATGAACTGCCTCGCATATATGTCGCATCGCTCAATCTTAAATAGGGAATGCAAATTCTTTTCGATATCCTCGCTTGCGCTCTACTTGGTAAGACTGAAGTTTAGTTGCGAAATTAACGAGTATTAATCGAAATCATAGCAAACGTAGTTAACAAAAAGTTTGTTGCGGTTTAGCAACATCTAATTTCCGTCATTTCTGTGCCACAATGAATTCACAATTCGGCTCTTCCAATTCCTCAATTGGCCGCCACATTTACTCTCGGAACGGGCGAGGTAACCCGCTCAATTGTTCATGCCGCCACTTTGAAATGTTCGCCTGCGGCAACGGACTGAAAAGGAGACTAGTATGCGTAAACTCGTTATGATCCTCATGGCAACCGCCGCCGGTGTCGCTACGTTCTCGACCGCTCAGGCCGCCGACGCCGTCGACCAGATCCCCGAGGCTCCTGCCGCGACCGAAAGCTACACCGCCCCCGTCAGCAACTGGTCCGGCGCCTATGTCGGTGCCACCGCGAACTACGACTGGGGCCGCTTCGGCGGCGGCGACTATGACGCCAAGGGCTTCGGTGGCTCGCTCTACGGTGGTTACAACTTCCAGAACGGCCAGATCGTCTACGGTGCGGAAGCCGACATCGCCTACACTGGCGAAGACGGCAGCGCCGGCACCGGCCTGACCGGCAAGCAGGGCGTGAACGGGTCTCTCCGTGGCCGCGTCGGCTACGACATGAACCCCTTCCTGATCTACGGTACCGCCGGTCTCGCACTTTCGAACAACAAGCTCGAAAGCGCCACGGACTCGGATGAGAAGATCGCTGCCGGCTACACTGTCGGTGCCGGTGTCGAAGCCATGGTAACCGACAACATCACGGCTCGCATCGAATACCGCTACAGCGACTACCAGAAGCGCGACTTCAGCCTCGACGGCGCAACCGTTTCGCGTGGTTTCGATGATCACAGCGTCAAGGTCGGTATCGGCGTCAAGTTCTGATCGCCGCAAGACGACATCACGAGAAAAGCCGGGCCCTGCGCCCGGCTTTTTTGTTGCGCGTCTACCCGCTTCACGCCTGCGGCTTCAGTTCCGAATAGTCCTCGAAACGCTTCTCGAACTTCTGCGGCCAGGCGGCGAGCGCCGTGCGCCCGTCCTCCCACTCGCCGGGGAAGCGGAGCATCAGATAGCCGATCAGCGCGGCCAGCGAAAAATGCCCGCCGTGGAGCGACTTGCCGGTCTTCGGCAGATGGGCGTTCAGGTGATCGAGCCCGCGGCTCACCTTCTGCCATTGCCGATCGATATGGGGCTGGTGCACGCGCTCTTCCGGCCGCTGGCGCCGTTCGTAGACGATCGCGAGAAGGCAGTCGGTGATCCCGTCGCAGAGCGCCTCCAATACCTCCGCCTCCGTGCGCTTGCGGTCCTTGCGGGGGTAAAGGCCACCCTTCGAGCGGCGGTCGAGATAGTGCATGATGGCGCGGCTGTCGAAGATCGGTCCATCCCCGCCTGTGAGAAGCGTCGGGATCTTGCCGAGCGGATTGTTGCCGATCAGTTCCGGCGGGTCGTCATTGGTGGCGACCGCTACCACCTCTGCGTCCATGCCGAGATAGCGGAGCGCCATGCGCACCTTCGAGGAATAGGGCGAGGTGGAGGAATAGAGGAGTTTCATCGTTGTTCCAGTTCGGTTGTTCAGCGTGCCGGCGGCACCGCAACGGAGGGGAGGGAGCAGGCCTGCGCGTCGATCTCCGGACAGTCGCGGAAAGTGAGTTGCGGTGTCAGGCAGACGCGGATTTCCGAGAGCTTTCCGCGTTCGCAGGTAATGGCCAGTGCCTGGCGAGAGAGGCCGGCATTGGCGCTCGTGAACTGCGTCTCGATCGCATCGACGTCGAGGTTCGTTAGACGTTCGGCGTTGCGCAGACTGTCGGGAATGCGCACGCGCTCATAGGCCGCGCGGGTGAGGGCGAAATAGTCCGCCTGAGCGAGCCCGGAGCAGGTGCCGTGCTTGCGCCACTGATGGCCGATCAGCCCCATGCTCGGCATGATGTCGAAGAGCGTGCGTCCGAGCTTGTCCGGCACCCGGCGTGGCTGGTCGCTCGGGCAATCTTCCGGATAGCCGCGCTCGTATTGCGGCCAGAGACCGTGCACCACGAGCCCGTAACGTTTTCCGTCGCCGCACTGGTCCCGGTTGCCGGCGGCCTTGGCGCTTCCACAGAAGGTCGGCGACCAGGAAAGCGCCAGCACATAGAAGTCGAAACCGGAACGCTTTGGCGGATCGTCCGCTCTCGCACCGTTCGGAAGGATGATGACGGCACCGGCGAGAGCCACCGCGCGCAGCGGGTTCAGTTTGGCAGGCAATCGCATCGGTCAGCGGAGGGATGCGCAGCGGGCGCCGTAGACGTGCCACGGATCGAGGCCGTCGGCACAGAACTCGACGGACGAACCGAGACCCGCAAAGCCCCAGGTGCTTTCGATCAGATACCAGAGATTGCGACCGAGGCCGTCGCTGGTGGTGACCGTCGCATGGCAGAAGCGCCGCTCGACGCGATGCGTCTCGTCGGTCGGCCGGAAACCGGTTTCGCGGATGATGCCGATGTCCGCGATCGAGAGATCCATCTTCAGGAATTGCCGGTTGTTGCGGGTGAAGCGGCTCTCGACGGAACCGACGACAGCCGCATCGTCGCAACGCGGCGTCCCGGCCTGGCTGTCCGTGACCGAAAGCGCGGTGGCGACGACCGCAAGGCATGCGCTGACGAGGAATTTCGCACCCATGGCTGTCTCCCGTTTGCCGCCAGAATGTTGTCAAACAGGAACGAGGTCAAGGGCGATTGATGCCGCGGAAGAGGCGCTTCCTCAGTTCTCCCCGCGCAGCCAGAAACAGCGCTGCGAGGCGAAGCGATCCTGCGCCAGGACACGCTTCAGTTCGGGCAGCAGCAGGTGCAACTCGTCCTTCAGCGTGAAGGGTGGATTGACGATGATGAGCCCGGAACCGCTGAGCCCGGTCGTCTCGCGGTCGCTGCGCACGGAAAGCTCGGCGCAGAGCATTTTCGGGATCTCGAGCGCCTTCAGGGCTTCGTGGAATTCGGCGATGGGCGCACCCTTCTTAATCGGATACCAGAGGCAGTAGGTGCCGGTCGAGAAGCGGCGATAGGCCTTGGCGAGACCGTCGACCAGCCGCTCGTATTCGCCCTCCGCCTCGAAGGGCGGATCGACGAGCACGACGCCGCGCTTCTCCTTCGGCGGCAGGTGCGCGCCGAGCGCCAGCCAGCCGTCGAGTTCGGTCACCCGCACCTGGTAGTCGCCTTCGAACAGGCGGGCGAGCGCGCGGCTGTCGTCCGGATGGAGCTCCATCGCCGAAAGCCGGTCCTGCGGGCGGAAGAGCATCCGCGCGAGCTTCGGCGATCCCGGATAGAGGGTGATCGGCCCTTGCGGATTGAGTGCGCGGATCGCGTCAAGATAGGGTGCCAGAAGAGCCGCGACGTTGTCCGGAAGATCGGCTTCCAGCAGCCGACCGATGCCGTCGCGCCACTCGCCGGTCTTCTGCGCCTCGTCGGAGGAGAAGTCGTAGAGCCCGATGCCGGCATGCGTGTCGAGCACGCGGAAAGCCTTGTCCTTCTGCTGCAGATAGACGATCAGGCGCGCCAGAACGGCGTGCTTCAGCACATCGGCGAAGTTGCCGGCATGGTAGATGTGGCGGTAGTTCATCTGTGTTTCCGATGGCTCTTATGAAATCTTGGAATGGACCTTTAAGGCGCCTGCCGCTTGCCATATACATGCGGGCATGAACATCGCGAGCCCCATCCGAACCCGTTCCGTTGGTCATACGGCCTGTCCGCACGACTGTCCATCCACCTGCGCGCTCGATGTCGATATCGACGAAAACGGCCGCATCGGACGCGTCCGCGGGGCCGCCGACAACGATTACACGGCGGGTGTCATCTGCGCCAAGGTCGCTCGTTATGCCGAGCGGCTCTACCATCCGGGCCGGCTGCTGACGCCGAAGCGGCGCAAGGGCGGCAAGGGCGAGGGTGTCTGGCAAGAGGTTTCCTGGGACGAGGCTCTCGACGAGATCGCCGATGCCTTCGTCAAGGCCGAGCAGGCGCATGGCAGCGAGGCGGTGTGGCCCTATTTCTACGCCGGCACGATGGGACAGGTGCAGCGCGACTCGATCGAGCGCCTGCGCCATGCCAAGCGCTACTCCGGCTTCATGGGCACGATCTGCACCAACATGGCGTGGACCGGCTACGTGATGGGAACGGGTGTACTGCGCGGCGTCGATCCCCGCGAGATGGCTAAGGCCGATTGCGTCGTCATCTGGGGTACCAATGCGGTTGCCACCCAGGTCAACGTGATGACGCATGCGACCCGCGCCCGCAAGGAACGCGGCGCCAAGATCGCCGTCGTCGACGTCTACGATAACCCGACGATGAAACAGGCGGATATCCGCCTGATCCTCAGGCCCGGCACCGATGCGGCGCTCGCTTGCGCGGTCATGCACATCGCTTTCCGCGACGGCTATGCCGACCGCGCCTACATGGAGAAGTTCACCGACGATCCGGCTGGACTGGAGTCACATCTCAAAACCCGCACGCCGCAATGGGCGGCAGCAATCACGGGCCTGTCCGTCGAGGAGATAGAGGCCTTCGCCCGGCTCGTCGGCATGACGAAGAAGACCTTCTTCCGCCTCGGCTACGGCTTTGCCCGCAGCCGCAACGGCGTCGCCCAGATGCACGCGGCGCTCAGCGTTCCGACCGTCCTCGGCAGCTGGCAATACGAAGGCGGCGGCGCCTTCCACAACAACGGTGACATCTTCCGTCTGAACAAGGCGGAGCTGATGGGCACGGCCTATCTCGATCCCGACGTCCGCGTCCTCGACCAGTCGCAGATCGGCCGCGTGCTGACCGGTGACCCGGAGGCGCTGCGCCATCGCGGGTCGGTGACGGCGCTGCTGATCCAGAACACCAATCCGGCCAATGTCGCGCCGGAGCAGCGCCTGGTGAAGCGGGGTTTCCTGCGCGACGATCTCTTCGTCGCGGTCCACGAGCAGTTTATGACCGAGACGGCCGAGCTTGCCGACATAGTGCTGCCGGCTACCATGTTCGTCGAGCACGACGACATCTACCGCGCCGGCGGGCAGAGCCATATCCTGCTCGGGCCGAAGATCGTCGAGCCGCCGGCGACGGTGCGCACCAATCTCTTCGTCATCGAGGAGCTGGCAAAACGCCTCGGCGTCGCCGATCGCGCGGGCTTCGGGCTGACGGAGCGCGAGCACATCGACCGCATGCTGAAGGCGAGCGGCAAGCCCGGCTTCGACGTGCTGGCCGAAGAAAAGTGGATCGAATGCCAGCCTCCGTTCGAGGAGGCGCATTTCCTGAACGGCTTCGGCTATCCGGACGGCAAATTCCGCTTTAGTCCCGATTGGGCAGGAGCTCCGGCGCCGAACCGGCCGCCGGCCTCGGTCGGCATTCTCGGGCCGGTCGATCAACTCCCGGCCTTCCCCGATCAGGTGGACATCATCGAGGTCACTGATGCCGAACATCCCTTCCGGCTCGCGACCTCTCCCGCGCGCAACTTCCTGAATTCGAGCTTCTCCGAGACCCGCACCTCGGCCGAGAAGGAGGGCAGGCCGGAGGTGATGGTCAGTCCGTCCGACGCCGCACGTCTCGGCATCGGACCCGGCGACCTCGTCCGCCTCGGCAACCGCCGCGGCACGCTGCGCATCCATGCCCGCGTGACGGACGCGGTGAAGCCGGGCGTGCTGGTCGCGGAAGGAATCTGGCCGAACAAGGCGCATGTCGACGGCGAGGGCATCAACGTGCTGACGGGCGCCGACGCGGTCGCGCCCCACGGCGGCGCGGCCTTCCACGACAACAAGGTGTGGCTCGCTAAGGACCCGGCATGAGCAAATTCGACCGTACCGGGATCACCATCCGCAAGGACGAGACGCTCTGGAAGGGCTGGAGCCATCTCAGGCGCGTCACTTTCGACTATCGCCGTGATGACGGCCGCGAGACCGAACTCGTATGGGAGGTCTTCGACCGCGGCCGCGCGGTGGCGATCCTGCTCTTCGATCCGACGCGCGAGACCGTCGTTCTCGTGCGGCAGTTCCGCATTCCGGTCCATCTGATGGGTGATCCGGCGTTCCTGCTGGAGGTTCCGGCGGGCGGCGTCGAGGAGGACGACCCCGAAGCGGCGGTCTGCCGCGAGGTGCTCGAGGAAACCGGCTACCGGATCGACAGTCCGCGTTTCCTGTTTGCCGCCTATACGTCGCCCGGATCGCTGACGGAGAAGGTCTATTTCTACGCAGCGACTGTGACGTCCGCCGATAAGGTGGCCGATGGTGGTGGCCTCGACCACGAGCATGAGGATCTGGAACTCTCGGAAATCGCCCTCGACGAGGCGCTTGCGATGATCGGGACGGGCGCGATCTGCGACGCCAAGACGATCATGTTGCTGCAATGGGCGGCGCTGAACCGGGAAAACCTTGTCCGGGCAGCGCAGTTGCAGTCCCAGGAAGGCTAGGGGGCGGCGCGCGTCGCACCGCCCCGGAAGCGTCGTCAGAACGTGCCCTTGAGGCCGAAGGATACCGACATCGACTGGAAGGTTGCGCCGGCCGCGTCCTTCTCCGAACCCACGAGGGTATCCGTCGTCGTGTCGTAATACTTCATGTCGCCATAGGCGTGGAATACCTGCTGGTAGGCACCGGAGACGTAGAGCGAGGCGCTCTCGGTCAGTGCATAGTCGACGGAGAGCTTGGCACCGACCATCGGGGCCGCTTTCATGCTGTCATAGAAGCGCAGGTCGCGCTGCCAGTGATCGTCGATGTCGTCGATGCCGAAGCTCAGGCCGCCTTCCAGGCCGCCGCTGATCGTGAACTTGCCGACCTTGTGCTCGCCGTTGACGCTGAGGAACCCGACCGGGATCTGCTGCTGGTAGCTGATGCCCTTTTCGCCGGGTGTGAAAGTGCCGGTCAGGTCGCGGAAGAGCGGATCGCCGCTCGAATAGATGTAGGAGCCGCCGTACGCGGTCCACTTCACGTCGGTGTAACGGAAACCGAGACCGACGGCGAGATTGGTGCTGTCGTCGCTGTAGACGGCGCGGTCGAGTTCCAGCGAGCCGCTGAAATAGTGGTCCAGCTGCGTATCGGGATGGGTGGAGCGATCGCTCCAGTCGTCATGCGTCGCGCTCATCCAGTCATAGTCGACCATGTGGCCGTCGCCGCCGGTGCCGACGTTGAAGTCGCCGCGGATGCTCCAGTTCTTGTCGAGCTGGGCGTCGGCGCCGATGGTGAAGAGCGTGATGCCCTTGCTTTCCCAGTTGAGCTCGCTGAGCTTCTTGCCGTTGTTGTAAACGAATTCGTCGGCCTTGACGTTGGCCAGCCCGACGCCGCCGAAGATCACGAAGCTGCCGTCGGAAGAGGAAAACAGTGTGTCCTCTGCGAGTGCTGCAGTCGGTGCGGTGAGCAAGAGACAGCAGACCGCTGCCGATTTGAAGTTCCGATGATGCATGAGTACCCCCAAGGCTGAACGTTTCGTGGACTCTCAATACGAGAGGAAGGCATTTCGCATCAATGGTTTGCAGGGGCCATATCTGGGTCTGTTGCCGTCCAAAACTGGACCTAAGCCCGTTTTCTGCAGCAGAGAGGGTATGTCGGCGCTCCGACGTGCGTTTTGACGGCCGCTGTTGACGCTCCCGCCGCGGCCGTTATCTTGCGGCATCTCTCTCGGACGGAAGGAAACGGTTATGGCGGACGGCGCGCCGAAATGGGCCCTTGTCACCGGCGCGACGGGCGGTCTCGGCCGCGCCTTTTGCGAGGCGCTGGCGCGGCGCGGCTATAATCTCGTCGTTTCGGCGAGGCACGCGGCTCCTCTCGAGGAGCTCGCCGAAGTGCTGCGTGCCGGCCATGGGGTGGAGATCGCGGTCGAGCCGGCCGATCTCGCCGGGGCCGGTGCTGCGCAGGCGCTGAAGCGGGCGGTAGAGGCACGCGGCATCGCGGTCGAGACATTGATCAACAATGCCGGCTTCGGGCTCCACGGGCGCTTCCACGCCCAGCCGGCCGAGGCGGTCGGCGGCATGGTGGCGGTCAACGTCGGCGCCCTCACCGAGCTCACCCACGCCTTCGCCGCCGACATGGCCGAGCGTGGCGGTGGCCACATCCTGCTCGTCGCAAGCACCGCGGCCTTCCAGCCGATCCCCGGTTACGCCGTCTACGCCGCCAGCAAGGCCTACGTGCTTTCGCTCGCGCACGCGCTGCACGAGGAACTGCACCGGCGCAAGGTCGTCGTCTCGGTCCTGTGTCCGGGGCCGACGGCGACGGAATTCTGGGCGCGGGCCGACCACGAGCTCAAATGGGGCGCACGGGCCGATCTGATGCAGCCCGGGCCTGTCGTGGAGGAGGGGCTTCGGGCGCTCTATGCCGGAAAGCCGGCGGTCGTCGCCGGTCTTGCCAACCGCCTCATGGCATTTTCGACGCGCCTTGCCCCGCGCAGCCTGCAGGCGAAGGCGGCGGAAGTGTTCATGGCATCGGGCAAGAAGAAGGGCTAGCGCCGGCGCGCCGGCGACGCGATTTCAGGCGGAAACGAGCGTCGCGGCGGGGTCGCCGAAAAACCCGGTGCGTTCGACCGTGCCGTCGGCGAGCATGTGCACCTTGCCTTCCGCAACGAGTTTCAGCGCCAGCGGATAGCTCCTGTGCTCGATGGTGAGCACGCGCGCCGCGAGGCTGTCTTCAGTGTCTCCGGGAAGGATCGGCACGACCGACTGGGCGATCACCGGGCCTTCATCCATGCCGGCGGTGACGTAGTGCACGGTGCAGCCGCTGACGCGCATGCCGGCATCGATCGCCCGCTGATGGGTGTGCAGCCCCGGAAAGAGCGGCAGCAGGGAAGGGTGAATGTTGAGGATTCGCCCCTCATAGGGCCGGATGAAATCGGCCGACAGAAGGCGCATGTATCCGGCGAGGCAGATCAGGTCCGGCGCGAGTTCGCCGAGCTTCGCGAGGATCGCCGCTTCGTGCTCCGCCTTCCCGGCATAGGCCTTGCGTTCGAAGACGAAGGTCGGAATGCCTTTCGCGGCTGCCCTGGCGAGACCGCCGGCGGACGCCTTGTCGGAAATCACGCCGACGATTTCGGCCGGAAAATCCGTGGCTTCGGTCGCCGCCAGCAGCGCCATCATGTTGGAGCCGCCGCCGGAGATGAAGACGACGACGCGTTTGCGCGGGGTGGTCATAGAGCGAGCGTGCCCTTGTAGACGGTGCCCGCCGCACCTTCTGTCCGGGCGACCATGCTGCCGAGAGTTACGACCGTCTCGCCTTCGCCGGCAAGCACTTCGCTGACGCGGGCGGCGTCCTTCTCGGCGACGACGACGATCATGCCGATGCCGCAGTTGAAGGTCCGGAGCATCTCGTTCTGCGCGACGCCGCCGGTCTTTGCGAGCCACGAGAACACGGAGGGCACGCGGAAGGCGCCGAGGTCGATTTCCGCGGCAAGATGTTTCGGCAGCACGCGCGGAATGTTTTCCGGAAAGCCGCCGCCGGTGATGTGGGCAAGCGCCTTCAGGGCACCCGTTTCGCGGATCGCCTTCAGGAGCGGCTTCACATAGATGCGTGTCGGCGCAAGCAGCGCCCGGCCGAGGCTTGCACCTTCGGCAAACGGCGCCGGCGCGTCCCAGGAAAGGCCGGAAAGTTCGACGATCTTGCGCACCAGCGAAAAGCCGTTGGAATGGACGCCTGAGGAGGAGAGGCCGAGGATAACGTCGCCTTCGGCGATATCACCGGCGGGCAGGAGCTGGCCGCGTTCGGCCGCCCCGACGGCGAAGCCTGCGAGGTCGTAGTCGCCGCCGGCGTACATGCCCGGCATTTCGGCGGTTTCGCCGCCGATCAGCGCGCAGCCGGCTTCCCGACAGCCATCGGCAATGCCGCCGACGATCGCCGCACCCTGGTCGGGATCGAGTTTGCCGGTGGCAAAATAGTCGAGGAAGAACAGCGGCTCGGCGCCCTGCACGACGAGGTCGTTGACGCACATCGCGACGAGGTCGACGCCGACCGTGTCGTGAATGCCGGCGTCGATGGCGATCTTGAGCTTGGTGCCGACGCCGTCATTGGCGGCGACGAGGACCGGGTCCTTGAAGCCGGCGGCCTTGAGGTCGAAGAGGCCGCCGAAGCCGCCGATCTCGCCGTCAGCGCCGGGGCGGCGCGTGGACCGGACGGCGGGCTTGATCTTCTCGACCAGCAGGTTGCCGGCATCGATGTCCACACCGGCGTCGCTATAGGTCAGACCGTTCTTGCCGTTCTCGGACATGGGGCTCTCCAATCGGGTGTCGTCGTTCTCCCGCGCAATGGCATGACCGGGGCGGGGATTCAAGGGAAATACCGGGAAATCCCGGTGAAAAAGCTCCCGTGCGGGCGTCTTCTCGGCGGCCGGGGAAGTTTTTCGTTCCCAAGCGGCCGGCCATGGGCTAAGGAGCGCGCCGTAACGCATACCGGTCGCAGCCTACCCGGTCAAAACAAGGACGAACAACATGAAAACCATCGTGGTCTGCTCCGGCGGACTGGACTCCGTTTCGCTCGCCCACCGGATCGCGGCGGAACACGAACTTCTGGCCCTCATTTCCTTCGACTACGGACAGCGCCACAAAAAGGAGCTGGACCATGCGGTCGACTGCGCTGCCCGGCTCGGGGTGCCGCACGAGATCATCGACATCTCCGGCGTCGGCCGGCATCTGAGCGGTTCGGCGCTGACCGATGCCGTCGACGTGCCGGACGGCCACTATGCCGAGGATACGATGAAGGTGACCGTCGTGCCGAACCGCAACGCCATCATGCTGGCGATCGCCTTCGGCGTCGCCGCGGCCCGCAAGGCCGATGCCGTGGCCGTGGCTGTGCATGGCGGCGACCACTTTATCTATCCCGATTGCCGTCCGGGCTTCATCGACGCCTTCCAGGTGATGCAGGACGCTGCCCTCGACGGCTACGCGGCGGTGCGGCTCTACGCCCCTTACGTCAACGTCTCGAAGGCGGACATCGTGACCGACGGAGCGCGGCACGGCACGCCCTTCGAGCGGACCTGGTCCTGCTACAAGGGCGGCGAGCGCCATTGCGGCCGCTGCGGCACCTGCGTCGAGCGGCGCGAGGCCTTCCATCTCGCCGGCGTGAGCGATCCGACGGACTACCAGGATCCGGATTTTTGGGTGGCAGCGACCGGCACTTTCAGGGCGGAAGAGGTCCGCTGATGTACCGCATCACCAAGGAATTCCATTTCTCCGCCTCGCACCAGTTGAAGGGCCTGCCGGCGGATCATCAATGCGCGCGTCTGCACGGCCACAACTATGTCGTCGAGGTTGAGCTTTCGGCCGCCGAACTCGACGAGCACGGCTTCGTGCGCGACTATCACGAGCTGGCACCGTTGAAGCGCTACATCGACGAGGTCTTCGACCACCGTCACCTGAACGACGTCCTCGGCCATGACAAGGTGACGGCCGAGTGCCTCGCCCGGCATTTCTACGACTGGTGCAGGGCGCGGCTGCCGGAAACCTCGGCAGTCAGGGTCAGCGAGACGCCGAAGACCTGGGCGGAATACCGGCCATGACGGAGGCATCTAACTCGCCCGTCCTGGTGAGCGAGATCTTCGGGCCGACGATCCAGGGCGAGGGGGTACTGATCGGCCTGCCGACCGTCTTCGTGCGCACCGGCGGCTGCGACTACCGTTGCAGCTGGTGCGACAGCCTGCATGCGGTCGAGAGCCGCTTCCGCCACGACTGGAAGCCGATGACGGCGGAGGACATCTGGGGCGAAGTCACTCGGCTGTCAGGCGGCGAGCCGCTTACCGTTTCGCTCTCCGGCGGCAATCCGGCGATCCAGTCGCTCGGCGACCTGATCGACCGTGGTCACGGCGAGGGCTACCGCTTCGCGCTCGAGACGCAGGGGTCGCTGGCAAGGCCGTGGTTTGCCCGGCTCGACACGCTGGTGCTGAGCCCCAAGCCACCGTCGAGCGGCATGGCGTGCGACCTGACTGCTCTCACCGGGTGCGTTGAAGCGGCGGGAGAGGGACCGCAGACCGTCCTGAAATTCGTCGTTTTCGACGCGGAGGACTTCGCCTTCGCCCGCGAGGTTTCGGCGCACTTCCCGGCGCTCCCCGTCTACCTGCAGCCGGGCAACCACACTCCGCCGCCGGCCGATGGTGAGGGAACGATCGACATCGACGGCCTGACGGAGCGGATGCGCTGGCTGGTGGACGCGGTTGCAGGAGAGCGCTGGTTTTCCGCGCGCGTCCTGCCGCAGCTTCACGTCATGCTCTGGGGAAACCGCCGGGGCGTCTGAGCGGCCCTTCGCTGAGCGGCGGAGAGGGATGGGTTGCCGCGGCCCTTGACCCTCGAGCCCCGGCCATTCTACTTGCTATGCCGACCACCGCAGCGGAGCATCGAGCATGACCCAGCACATTTCCGGCGTTACCCTGAAGCGGCAGGCCTTCTTCGGGCTCGCGGCGCTTGCCGGCTTCATCCTGTTCCTGTTCCTGTTCCGCACCATCCTGCTGCCGTTCATCGTCGGCATGGCGCTCGCCTATTTTCTCGATCCCGTCGCCGACAGGCTGGAACGGCTCGGCCTCAACCGGTTCATGGCGACGACGCTCATTCTGGTCGCCTTCATCTTCGTCTTCGTGCTGGCGTTGATGATCATCATTCCGGTGCTGGCCACGCAGCTCAATGACTTCATCCAGCATGTTCCGGGCTATGTCAGCGAGTTGCAGAACTTCATCGCCACCTCAAACGCCCGCTGGCTGCCGCAGTGGCTGGACGGCCAAATGGGGACGATCAAGGAGAACTTCTCCAAGCTGCTGACCGAGGGCGCCGGCTTCGTCGCGACGCTGGTGGCGCAGATCTGGAACTCCGGCAAGGCACTGGTCGATATCGCCGCGCTCCTCGTCGTCACGCCGGTCGTCGCCTTCTATCTCCTGCTCGACTGGGACCGGATGGTGGCGAAGGTCGACCACTGGATCCCGCGCAACCAGGTCGGCGCGGTCCGCGAGATCGCCACCGAAATGGATAAGACGATCGCCGGTTTCGTGCGCGGGCAGGGATCGCTCTGCCTCATCCTCGGCATCTATTATGCCGTCGGCCTTTCGCTGATCGGCCTCAATTTCGGGCTGCTGATCGGCTTCTTCACCGGCATGATCAGCTTCATTCCTTATGTCGGCTCGACGGTTGGCCTGGTGCTCGCCGCAGGTGTCGCGCTGGTGCAGTTCTGGCCCGATTACGTCCATGTCGTGATCGTGGTGGTCTTCTTCTTCTCCGGCCAGTTCCTCGAAGGCAACATCCTGCAGCCGAAGCTGGTCGGCCAGAGCGTCGGGCTCCATCCGGTCTGGCTGATGTTCGCGCTGTTCGCCTTCGGTGCGCTCTTCGGCTTCGTCGGCGTGCTCGTGGCGGTTCCCGCCGCGGCAGCGATCGGCGTCCTTGTCCGCTTTGCCCTCTCACGGTATCTTGAAAGCGATTTGTATTATGGGCAGACACCGGCGCGCGGCGTTGAGCAGAAGCCGGATGTCTCAGAGAAATAAATGAGTGAAAACAAGAAGGCCGAGGCGAAGCTGAAAGTGGCGGAACAGCTTCCGCTGGTGTTCGGCCATGCCGCCGCGACAGGCCGCGACGACCTCCTGGTCTCCGGACGTCTCGAAGCGGCCGTCGCCATCATCGATTCCTGGCCGAACTGGCCGTCGCCCGTGGTGATCCTCGCCGGCCCCGCGGGCTCGGGGAAGTCGCATCTTGCCGAAATCTGGCGCGAGCAGAGCGGTGCCGTCGATATCCATCCGGTCGCCGGAGCAGAGGCGGCCCTTGCCGCTGCCGCAGGCCCGGTCCTCTTCGAGGATGCCGAGCGGCGGGGTTTCGACGAGGTCGAGCTCTTCCACTTGATCAACAGCGTGCGCGAGAACGGCACGAGCCTTCTGATGACGTCCCGCACCTGGCCTCTTTCCTGGGCCGTCGCGCTGCCCGACCTGCGTTCGCGGCTGAAGGCCGCGACCATGGTCGAGATCGGCGAGCCGGAGGAGGAGCTCCTCGCCCAGCTCATCGTCAAGCTCTTCGCCGACCGGCAGCTTGCGATCGACGACCGCATCGTCGGCTATATCGTGCAGCGGATGGAGCGCTCCTTTGCCGCCGCCCAGGACGTGGTCGATCGCATCGACCGGCTGGCGCTGGCGCGCCGGGCGAAGATTTCGCGGGCCCTGGTCGGGGAGATTCTCGACGAACTCCACGGCGATGACCATCACGATTGAGTTGTCACAGTGCCGTCTTGAAGCTGCTATAGTGGGCGCCAGAGGGCGAACATAAGGACGGAATTATGGATCACGTTGCAACCGGGATGGAAACGGTCGGGGTCGAGGCGAGCGCCGAAACGGAAGACCTGATGACCAGTCCTTCGCGCTTCATCAACCGCGAATTTTCCTGGCTGCAATTCAATCGTCGCGTCCTCGAAGAGACGCTGAACACGGCCCATCCGCTACTCGAGCGGGTCCGTTTCCTGTCGATCTCCGCGACCAACCTCGACGAGTTCTTCATGGTGCGCGTTGCCGGTCTCGAAGGGCAGGTGCGCCAGGGCATCGCCATCCGTAGCCCCGACGGCAAGACGCCGCTCGAACAGCTCGAGGAAATCCTGAAGGAGATCGACAATCTCCAGATGGAGCAGCAGGCCTCGCTCGCCGTCCTGCAGCAGTACCTCGCCAAGGAGGACATCCTCATCGTCCGCCCGGCGGCCCTCTCGGACGAGGACCGGGCATGGATCGAGACGGAATTCGAGGAGTCGATCTTTCCGGTGCTGACGCCGCTCTCGATCGATCCGGCGCACCCGTTCCCCTTCATCCCGAACCTCGGTTTCTCGATGGGGCTGCAGCTCGAGCGCAAGCAGGGCCGTGAGCCGATGACCGCGCTCCTGCGCCTGCCGACGACGCTCGACCGCTTCATCCGGCTGCCCGACGACCGGAATATGCTCCGCTACATCACGCTCGAAGATGTCGTCGGCATGTTCATCGACCGGCTCTATCCCGGCTACGAAGTCATGGGCTTCGGCACGTTCCGGATCATCCGCGACAGCGATATCGAAGTCGAGGAAGAGGCCGAAGACCTGGTGCGCTACTTCGAGACGGCGCTGAAGCGTCGCCGCCGTGGCTCGGTGATCCGCATCGAGACGGATTCGGAAATGCCCGCCGCGCTGCGCCAGTTCGTCGTCCACGAGCTCGGCGTGCCGGAGAACCGGGTGGCGATCCTGCCCGGTCTGCTGGCGCTCAACACGCTTTCCGAGATCGCCAAGGCGCCGCGCGACGACCTGCGCTTCGAACCCTACAATGCCCGTTTCCCCGAGCGCGTGCGCGAACATGCCGGCGATTGCCTGGCGGCGATCCGCGAGAAGGACATGGTGGTCCACCATCCGTACGAATCCTTCGATGTCGTCGTGCAGTTCCTCCTGCAGGCGGCCCGCGATCCGGACGTGCTGGCGATCAAGCAGACGCTCTACCGCACCTCGAACGATAGCCCGATCGTCCGCGCCCTCATCGATGCGGCCGATGCCGGCAAGTCGGTGACGGCGCTCGTCGAGCTCAAGGCGCGTTTCGACGAGGAAGCGAACATCCGCTGGGCGCGCGACCTCGAACGCGCTGGCGTACAGGTGGTCTTCGGCTTCATCGAATTGAAGACACACGCCAAGATGTCGATGGTGGTGCGCCGCGAAGAGGGCAAGCTCAGGACCTACTGCCACCTCGGCACCGGCAACTATCATCCGGTCACGGCGAAGATCTACACCGACCTCTCCTTCTTCACCTGCAATCCGAAGATCGCCCACGACATGGCGAACGTCTTCAACTTCATCACCGGCTATGGCGAGCCGGAGGAAAGCATGAAGCTAGCCGTCTCGCCCTATACACTTCGGCCGCGCATCCTCAAGCATATCGCCGAAGAGATCGAGCATGCCCAGGCCGGTCGTCCGGCGGCGATCTGGATGAAGATGAACTCGCTCGTCGATCCCGAGATCATCGATGCGCTCTACAGAGCAAGCCGGGCGGGCGTGGAGATCGACCTCGTGGTGCGCGGCATCTGCTGCCTGCGTCCGCAGGTGCCGGGGCTTTCCGACAATATCCGGGTGAAGTCGATCGTCAGCCGCTTCCTGGAGCACAGCCGCATCTTCTGCTTCGGCAACGGCTACGGCCTGCCGTCGGAAAAGGCGCTCGTCTATATCGGCTCTGCGGACATGATGCCGCGCAATCTCGACCGGCGCGTGGAAACGCTGGTTCCCCTGATAAATCCGACGGTTCACGAGCAGGTTCTTTCACAGATTATGCTCGGCAATCTGATTGACAACCAGCAGAGCTACGAGATACTGCCCGACGGTACCTCCCGCCGCATGGAAGTGCGCCCGGGAGAGGAACCGTTCAATGCGCAGCAGTATTTCATGACCAATCCCAGCCTTTCGGGCCGGGGCGAAGCATTGAAATCGAGCGCGCCGAAGCTGATCGCCGGCATCATCTCCGGCCGAAAGAAATAACTGGTACTTCATGACACGATCAGAAGCGCAGGGACGTTTACCCGGTATCGCCCCTGTCTCCGTCATCGACATCGGCTCGAACTCGATCCGCCTCGTCGTCTATGAAGGTCTTTCCAGGTCGCCTGCCATCCTGTTCAACGAAAAGGTCCTCTGCGGCCTCGGCAAGGGGCTTGCGTCGACCGGGCGCATGGACGAGGAGGGCGTGCGCCGTGCGCTCGCGGCACTCCGGCGTTTTCGTGCGCTCTCCGAGCAGGCGCAGGCCACATCCATGTACGTGCTGGCGACCGCCGCAGCGCGGGAAGCCGCCAACGGCCCGGATTTCATCCGCGAGGCCGAGGCGATCCTCGGACACCCGATCGAAGTGCTGAGCGGTGAACAAGAGGCGCTCTATTCGGCGCTCGGCGTCGTCAGCGGCTTCCATGATCCGGACGGTATCGCCGGCGACCTCGGCGGCGGATCGCTGGAACTCATCGACATTCGCGGCCGGGAGCTCGGCAAGGGCATCACCCTGCCGCTCGGCGGTATCCGCCTGTCCGAGACCGCCGAAGGTTCTATCGCCAAGGCCCGCACGATCGCCCGTCGGCTGATCCGGGAGACCACCATGCTCGAGAAGGGTGAGGGGCGCACCTTCTACGCGGTCGGCGGGACCTGGCGAAACGTCGCCAAGCTGCACATGGAGAAGCGCAACTACCCACTCCACATGATGCAGGGCTACGAACTGCCCTACGACGAGGTCGCCCGCTTCCTCGACGAGATCGTCGCCAACGGCGACAGCCGCGATCCGGCCTGGCAGGCGATTTCCAAGAGCCGCCGGGCGCTTCTTCCCTACGGCGCCATCGCCATGCGCGAGGTGCTCGACGCGATGAGGCCGGCGAAGGTTTCCTTCTCGGCACAGGGCGTGCGCGAAGGCTATCTCTATGCACTTCTCTCGGAAGAAGACCGCGCCGCCGACCCGTTGCTCGCCGCCGCCGACGAACTGGCGATCCTGAGAGCCCGTTCACCCGAGCACGCACGCGAGCTTGCCGACTGGACCGGCCGGATGATGCCGTTCTTTGACATCGACGAGACGGTGGAGGAGGGCCGCTACCGGCAGGCCGCCTGCCTGCTCGCCGACATCAGCTGGCGGGCGCATCCGGATTACCGTGGCCTGCAGGCGCTGAACATCATCGCCCATTCGTCCTTCATCGGGATCACCCATCCGGGACGCGCGTTCATCGCGCTCACCAATTACTACCGCTTCGAAGGGCTCAACGACGACGGCCAGACCGGCCCGCTCGCCGCGATCGCGACCGAGCGTCTCTTGCAGCGGGCGAAGCTCGTCGGCGGTCTGTTGCGGGTCGTCTATCTCTTCTCCGCCTCGATGCCGGGTGTGGTCGACAGTCTCACCTTCGAGCGCTCGGCAAAGCCGAACCTCGATCTCGAATTCGTCGTGCCGCCGCAGTATCGCGGCTTTGCCGGCGAACGGCTGGACGGACGCCTGCAGCAGCTCGCGCGGCTGACCGGCAAGCGGCTCGCCTTCCGTTTCGAATAGGCCTCAGGTTCATCGTACCGTCGAAATGAGCGCCTGCCAGCGGCCGGGCGTCATGCCATAGGCCAGTTTGAAATGCCGGGTGAAACGCGCCTGATCGGCAAAGCCCGCGGCAAGCGCGACCTGCGCCAGCCCTTCACGTTCGCGGATGAGCGAGCGTGCGAGATCCAGTCGCCGCATGACGAGATAGCGATGCGGGCTCGTGCCGAAGGCGCGGCGGAACTGCCGGGCGATCGTGTAGCCGTCGAGGCCGGCGATCGCCTCCAGCTCGGAAGAACGAACCTCCCGTGTACAATGCGCCGCGAGAAAGTCCCGGCAGGCGGCGATGCCCGCCGATACGCCTCGCGTCGCAGGTCGGCCCCTGTCGTCGCAATGCAGCTTGAGGCCGTCGGCGATCATTGCCACGACCGCGGAGACGGCGAGCTCCGAGGGGACTTCGTCCAGCTGGATGATCGCTTCGGCGAGGCCGCGACGGAAACCCTGATCGTCGACGACGGGGTCGGCGACGAACGGTAGCGCGCCCCGCCTCCCGAGGGCATCGGCAATCTTTTCCGGAGCGACGTAGATCATGCGGTAGGAAAGCCCGCTCTCGGTTCCGGCCGCGCCGTCATGCAACTCGTCGGGATGCAGGACGATAATATTGCCGGGCAGGCTCGCGCGGCGTGATCCGCGATATTGAAAGGTCTGCACGCCCGAGAGCGTTACGCCGATGCCGTAGGTGTCGTGGCGATGCGGGGAAAATCCGTCGCCCCTGAAGGCCGCCTCGATATGTTCGAGCCCCGCCGAGCCGCCGAGAAGGCGCAAGCGGTCCTCCGTGACCGAAGTGCAGGATCGTTCAAGACCGCCCGCCACGACCTTCGCTATAGCGGCGGCAGGGGCGGGTGTGCCCTTGAAACCGCGGAGGGAATTGTCGTCCATGTTCGATACCAAGATTGTCGTCGTCCTCAGGGAGGATCTCGCCAGCTGGCAGAAGCTCAACGTCACCGCGTTCGTGACGAGCGGCATCGTCGCGCAGGAAGCATCCATTATCGGTGAACCTTACCGCGATGCGGCCGGCAACGTCTACAACGCCATGGCTGGTCAACCGATCGTCGTGCTCTCCGCCGATGCGTCGACGCTATCTACGATCCACCGGCGTTCGTTGGAACGCGGCGTGACCGCCTCGCTCTACATCGAGGAAATGTTCTCGACGGGCCACGACGCCGCCAACCGGGCCGTCTTTGCCGAGTTTGCGCCGGACAATGCGAAGGTAGTCGGTATCGGCCTCAGGGCCGAGAAGAAGCTCGTCGACAAGATCACCAAAGGTGCCAGGCTGCACGGCTGAGAATGGACGCGTGCCGTTATCCTTGCCGTAACCTTATGTCTCCTCGCTGAGGTGGGCCCAGTTTCGGCCGTTGTGTCGGGCGTCTCGCGGCGTAGTCTGCGGCCACCGAACACAACGAGGTACTTATCGTGTCGACCTACAGCATCAACTTCAACAATAATGCCGGCTCGTCCGGCATCACGATCTATCAGAAAGCGCCGAAGACGGGCGATCAGTCCAGCGTCGCCTGGCAGACGAAGTCGCCACTCGCAAGCCCGGAGATCCAGGTTGACTGGACTGTGGAGTACACGACGAGCGATCCGTCGGCAGCGCCGGGCGCATCGGGTGTGGCTCTTTATGATCCGAACGGAGCGCTTCAGTCGCTGGAGAGCGGACCGACCTTCGTTCTGAAGCTCTGACCTGCGCGAAAGCTGGAGATTGCGGGGCCGGTGCACGACCATGCGCCGGCCCTTGCGATTCCGTCAATGGCTGAGTCGGGGGCTATACCCCGTCGAGAAGATCGCCTTCCGGGCCGATTTCCACTGGCGGGAGATGGAAGCCGTCGCCCCAGTCGGCCCGCCGCGCTTCACGGAAGAGATCGCCGTCGCGCCGGCTGACGGTGAGTTCCCCTATGGCGCCGTCCGAACGGCAGAGCTTGAGGCGCACGAGGCCGCTTGCGACGCGCGGTGGCGCAAGAATCCGTGCCGGGGGCGGCTCGGCCGGCATCCGCGAGGCGGCGATGAAGATGTACTTCTCGTCTTCCCAAGGCACGTCCGCCTGCTTCGCCAGCCGGTGAAGGCGAGAGCGCGCCACGCGCCGCGAAAAGTGACACCAATCGCTGCCGGTGATCGCGCAAGGTGTGGCGTGCGGGCAGGGGGCCACCAGATGCCCGCCAGTCCTGATCAGGGTGTCTCGGGCGATCTGTATACGCCGCCAGCCGGCCGGCGTGCCCGGTTCCACGATCACCAGCGTCTGTCCGGTCAGCATCCAGAGCTTTTCCGTCACCGCGGCGACGGCCGTCTCGGCAATTTCGTCGAGCACATAGGCGAGCGTCACGAGGTCGGCCGGCGCCTGGACGGGAAGTGCCGCGGTGACGTCGCCGGCAAGCCATGTCGAATCTACCGTCGACGATCTGGCGAGCGTCTCGCCGACGGCGCGGATAGATGCACTCGCCTCGACGATCGTCGCCTGGCGGAGTTCCGGCCAGCAGTCGGCGGCCGCCCAGAGCGCGGTGCCGGGGCCGGCACCGACATCGAGCAGCGTTTTCGGCACGAAAGAGGGAGAAGCCTCGGCGACCATGTCGAGCGCCGCCCGGACGGCGGCAAACGTCGCCGGCAGACGGGTGGCGAGATAGGCCTTGGCGGCGAGCGTCCCGTCGATATGGAAACGCCCGTCGCGCACTTCGCGGCGGTATCGATCGGAAAGGGTCTGGCTGGCGCGGGTCAGACGGTCGAGCGGCTCGCCTTCGAGAGCTTCATCGACGGCGCGGCGCAGGACGGCGGGCAGTTCCACGGTTCAGCCTCGCTGCCGCGCGTCCCATTCGGGGCGCAGGATGGACATCATGATCATGTTGGAACGCCTGCCGTCCGGCAGCACGGCCGCCTCGCGCCGGACGCCTTCCTTGAGGAAGCCATTTTTCCCGTAGACGCGCCAGGCCGCCTCGTTACCTTCGACGAGGTTGAGCCACAGGCGGTGGACAGGCGTGTGGGTAAAGCTCCAGTCGACCACGAGGGGCATGAGCCGCGAACCCAAGCCGCGACCCCTCTCGGTCACCGCGAAGCGCTTGAGGCAGACATTGCCGTCGCGGTTGTCGAGGTCGTTGAGGATGGCGAAACCGTCATCACCCACGAGATAGGCCCAGGCGGGATCGGCAATCCTTGCGTGGTGTTCTGCTTCCCCGAAGCGCCCGACCACGAGGTCATAGCCCGGCAGCCGCTCCGTTCGCATGATGAACGGGATGTCGTCCGCCGTGGCGCACCGAAGGGTGGTCACTGCCTCAGAACTCCACCGCTTCGACGCGCTTGTCGACAAAGCGCAGGCCGACGCCGCCGGAGATGAGCTTCAGGGCGAGGTCGCCGAAGAGTTCGCGGCGCCAGCCGTGCATTGCGCCGACATCGGCCTTGTCGCCTTCGGCGGCGATCCTTTCCAGGTCCTCGCTGTTGGCGATAACCTTCGCGGCGACGCCGTGCTTTTCGGAGGTGAGCCGCAGGAGAACCTTGAGAAGCTCGACCGAGGCGGCGGCCCCGTCGGGCGCCTGGACGTGCCGATGCACATGCGGCATCTCCGTCTTCGGCAGGGCGAGCGCCTCGTTGACCGCTTCGATGATGGCAGCACCCGCATTCGAGCGTTCCCAGCCCTTGGGGATGGTGCGCAGCCGGCCGAGCGCCTCGACATCCTTCGGCTGCTGCTGGGCGATCTCGTAGATCGCATCGTCCTTCAGCACGCGGGAGCGCGGGACGTTGCGGTTGCGCGCCTCGCGCTCGCGCCAGGCGGCGACATATTTGATGACGGCGAGCTCCTGTGGCTTGCGGAGCCGCATCTTCAGCCGCTGCCATGCGTCGTCCGGGTGCAGGTCGTAGGTCTCGCGCGACTCAAGGATGTTCATCTCCTCGGTCAGCCAGCCGGCACGTCCCTCGCGCTCGAGTTCGTCCTTGAGCTTCAGGTAGACGTCGCGCAGATGGGTGACGTCGGCGAGCGCATATTCGAGCTGTTTGTCGGAAAGCGGTCGCCGGCTCCAGTCGGTGAAGCGCGAGGTCTTGTCGATGTGGACGTTTTTCACCTTCTGCACGAGCTGGTCGTAGGAGACCGAATCGCCGAAACCACAGACCATCGCTGCAACCTGCGTGTCGAAGATCGGATGCGGGATCAGGTTGCCGAGGTGGAAGATGATCTCGATGTCCTGCCGTGCGGCATGGAACACCTTGACGACCGAAGTGTCCGCCATCAGCGCGAAGAAGGGCGCGAGATCGATGCCCTTGGCGAGCGGATCGACGATCACTTCGAGGTCCGGGCTCGCCATCTGGATCAGACAAAGTTCCGGCCAGAACGTGGATTCACGCAGGAATTCGGTGTCGATGGTGATGAAGTCGGACTTGGCGAGCTGTTTGCAGGCTTCCTCGAGGGCAGCGGTCGTTTCGATCATGTCGTCTCGGTCTTGATGGAATTTGCGATCCACCTTCCTTCCGCGTTCGCCCTCCGATGTCAATATGAACGGCCGGTTCCGGTCGCCGCGGGGGCATTTCCGGGCGAAGTGACGCGGCAAAGCGACAGAAGAGGATCAGCGGCGAGCCTCGCGCAGGGCCGCGATGTTTGCGCGGTGCACCTCTTCGTAAGGAGCGAAATAGCCGATCCAGCCCTTCTCGACCTCCGGTGCAACGAAGGTGGAGAGCGGTTCGCTGTCGATTGCCGGGTCGTCAAGACGGGAAAGCAGGCGTTCGAGATAGGCTTTGGTCGCCGAGATGAGGCTTGGCTCGTAGCCTCCGGCCGCGATCACCGCCTCGGCGCCGTGGTTCGGCAGGATGCGCCGGAAGGGCAGGGCCGCCAGCCGGTCGAGCTCGCCGATGTGGGTGCGCGTGTGCTCGGGTTCGGAGATATAGGTAATGGTGTCCTCCAGCGTGTCGCCGGCAAGCAGCACGCCGAGCGCGGGGACGAGGACCACGGTGCCGTCGGCGCTGTGGACGTCGAAGCGCATCAGCCGAAGTTCGAGTCCCGCAAGGTCGAGCGTGAACTCGTCCTCGAAAAGGCGGGTCGGAAGAATGACCGGCGAGATCGGCGGGGTTTTCGCGGCAAGGGTTTCGCGGTTTGCCACCATCGCCTCGTGCGTCAGCCGGTTGGCAATGATCTCGCAATCGGAAAAGACAGCATTGCCGGCGATGTGATCGGTGTGCCAGTGGCTGAGTACGACCCTGATCGTCTCGACGCCGAGGCTCAAAAGATGCGCGCGGATCGCGCGGGCATGGTCGAGCGAGATATGGGTGTCGTAGACGACGGCCTCGCTTCCGGAGACGATCGAGAAGCTGGCGACGCCCAGCGAATAGGCCCCGTCGTCCATCCAGTTGCGCTCCTTCGACCAGAGCCGGACGCCTTCGATCCTGCCGTCATAATAGGCGTAAAGGCCGGGATAGGGTTCGTGGATGCGCAGGGTGTCGGTGAGCGACGGCATGGAACGTCTCCGGTCGGGCAGCGCGGGAAGACCCGCTATACCACCCGCACGAAACTCGTCATACCCGTCTTCTGATGCTCGATGATATGGCAGTGGAGCACCCAGTCGCCCGGATTGTCGGCGACGACGGCGAGCTGCACCTTCTCGTCGGGCAAAACGAGGTAGGTGTCGGAGACGAGCGGCAGGACTTGCCGCGTCGACGAGGAGATCACCTTGAAGTTCATGCCGTGCAGGTGGATCGGGTGCGCGTGCGGCGTGACGTTCTCGAGATTGAAGACATAGGTCCTCCCGAGCTTCATTTCCGCGAGCGGCGCCATCGGATCGGCGCTGTCGCCGGGATAGGGCACCTTGTTGATCGCCCAGAAGGAATAGCCGAGGGAGCCGCAGATTGAATCCTTCGCCGCCTGTTCGGCGGTGGCGCTGAGGATCAGCGGCACCTCGATCGCCGCCGAAAGGTCGGGTTCGGCCTGCGGATTGGCGGTGAGCGGCGGCACGTCGCCGAGGCTCCGCTTGAGCGAGGTGCCGACGGCCCTGAGCCGCGCGACCGTCTTCGGCGTCGATGGGCGGATGTCCTCGATCGCGACCGTCGCCCCTTCGTCATCGGGCATGCGCAGCACGAGATCGAGTCGCTGGCCGGGCGAGATGATCGCGGTGTCGAGCGGCATGATAGAGGGCACCGGCTGGCCGTCGATCGCGACGACCACCGCGTCGCCGCCGGTGAGTTTCAGGTTGAAGATGCGCGTGACGTCGGAGGCGAGGAGACGAAGCCGGATCAGCCCGCCGGCCGCTGCGTCGTAGCTCGGCTCTACCTGCCAGTTGGCAGTGCGCACCGTGCCGAAGGTGCCGGCCTTCGCGGCATCACGCGCCTTGAACTGCGCGATGAACTGCGAATTGCCGCCGAGCCGCCAGTCGCGCAGGTTGAGCGCGATCTCGCCGTCGAACACCGGGTCGTTCGGGTCCTCGACGACGAGCATGCCGGCGAGCCCGCGGCCGATCTGGGTCAGCGTATTGCAGTGGGGGTGGTACCAGAAGGTGCCGGCATCCGGCGGCGTGAAGGCGTAGTCGAAGCCGTCGCCGGGATAGACGTAAGGCTGCGTCAGGAAAGGAACGCCGTCCATGGCATTGGCGATCCGCAATCCGTGCCAGTGCACCGTCGTCGGCTCTTGGAGAAGGTTTTCGAACCGCACGGAAAACGGCTCGCCGCGCCGCGCCCGGAGCACCGGCGGTGCCACGTCCGCCGGCGAGGCGACTGTCCGGTAGCTCATCACGCCGTCGCTCGGCGCCTTGCCGTCGATCATCGCCGTCAGTTCGTGAGCTTCCAGCAACAACGGGTCCGCCGTCGCACCGGCGAGTGCGCGGGTGATGCCTGGTGCGAGCGCGACGCCCGAGGCATAGGCGCCGCCGACGGCGGCGGTCTTGAGGAGATTGCGGCGGGTCAGCGGAAGCATTCGGGATACCGGACTGATGACATTTCTTCTCTTTTAAAGTTGAGAGGAAAATTCATCAATACGGCATCGTCCACCAAACTGCCGCAGTCAGTCCTGTTTCTCGGAAGGTGGCGCCGCGAGTTTGCTGAAGAAGGTCGAGGTGCGCAGGAGGTTGCGGAAGCGCGGCCGCCGCGCGGTGGCGGGTACTCCTTCGCGGACGGTCATCCGGAGCAGCGTGTAGACCATGAACACGCCGAGCACGACGGTCGTGTAGATGAAAAGCGCCTGCGGCCCGAAGTAGTCGAGCATGAAGGAGGCGAAAAGCGGCCCGACCACGGCACCGGCCGACCAGAAGAACAGCGTGCCGGCGGAGACGAGCGCATGCTGCCCGGGTGCCGCGTGGTCGTTGGCATGCGCCGAGCAGAGCGAATAGAGCGGCATCGCGAAGGCCCCGAAGATGAAGATGCCGACATAGTTCAGCAGTTCGTTCGTTCCGGCGACGAAGGTGATGAAGAGCCCCGCGGCGAAGGCGCCGAAAGTGGCGATCAGGATGATCCGCCGGCGGTCGAGCTTGTCGGAATAGTGGCCGAGCGGGTATTGCAGCACGACGCCCGCGAAGATGCCGAGGCTCATGAAAGTGGCGATCGACGTCACGGAAAAGCCGATGCCGTCGGCATAGATCGGCCCGAGCGAGCGGAAGGTTGAATTGGTGAGCCCAACGACGATGCAGCCGACCGTCGCGAGCGGTGAGACCTTCCAGAGCAGTTTCAGGTCGAAGCGCACCGCCTCCGGAGCTTCCGGGCTCGATCGGTCGGCAAACGAGATCGGTACGAGCGAAAGGGTGAGCGCCATCGAGACGATTGCGAAGAGCTCGAATCCGCTGATGCCGACGGCCGGGATCAGGTATTGCGCGAGCGTTACCGCGCCGAGGTCGACGAAGCGGTAGACGGAAAGCGTGCGGGCGCGCGTGGCGTTGGTGACGCGGGCGTTGAGCCAGCTTTCGACGACCGCGAAGAGACCTGCGAAGCAGAGGCCCTGCAGCAACCGCATCGCGAACCACGAGGCCGGATGGATCGCAAGCAGCATCGAGATCGAGGCGGCGGAGGCGATTGCTGCGAGCGCGGAGAAGGTGCGGATATGGCCGATCGAACGGATGATGCGGGTGACGTAGATGCAGCCGATCGCAAAGCCGATATTGTAGCCGGTGCCGATCACCCCGATGGTGGAGGTGGAAAATCCCTCCTGGAGCGCACGGAGCGAGATGAACGTGCCCTGCAGGCCGTTGCCCCCGATCAGGATGCCGGCGGTGATGAGCAGGGGAATGAGCGGGCGGATGTCGTTCATGAGGGCCTGGGCGGATTGGCGGTGCCGTCTCTGAGTCGCTGCCGAGACAGGATGCCACTTCTAGACCAGAGGGTTCTGCCGTTACAGCCGAAATAGCGACCATATCTGCTCCAGCCTTGACAAATCGGACGGCACGTGCGCTTTTCCGCCCGATTTTCTCTCGGCAGTTCGGGGCGCTTTTCCGCCTTTCTTGCCGGCGCCCAAGTCCAGGATTTAGCAAAATGCATCGTTACCGCAGCCACACCTGTGCCGCTCTCCGCAAGTCCGATGTCGGCAACACCGTCCGGCTTTCCGGCTGGGTTCATCGCGTCCGCGACCACGGCGGTGTGCTCTTCATCGACCTGCGCGACCACTACGGCATCACCCAGGTCGTCGCCGATCCGGACAGCCCGGCTTTCAAGCTCGCGGAAACCGTGCGCGGCGAATGGGTCATCCGCATCGACGGCCTCGTCAAGGCCCGGTCGGAAGACACGATCAACAAGAACATGCCGACCGGCGAAATCGAGCTCTACGCCCAGGAGATCGAAGTCCTGTCGGCGGCCAAGGAACTGCCGCTGCCGGTCTTCGGCGAGCCGGACTATCCGGAAGACGTGCGCCTCAAGTATCGCTTCCTCGACCTGCGCCGCGAGACGCTGCACAGGAACATCGTCAAGCGCACCCAGATCATCGCCGACATGCGCCGGCGCATGGGCGAGATCGGTTTTGCCGAATATTCGACGCCGATCCTGACCGCCTCTTCGCCGGAAGGCGCCCGTGACTTTCTCGTGCCTTCCCGCATCCATCAGGGCAAGTTCTTCGCCCTGCCGCAGGCGCCGCAGCAGTACAAGCAGCTGCTGATGGTCGCCGGCTTCGACCGCTATTTCCAGATCGCACCGTGCTTCCGCGACGAGGACCCGCGTGCCGACCGCCTGCCGGGCGAATTCTACCAGCTCGACCTGGAGATGAGCTTCGTCACCCAGGAAGACGTCTGGACGACCATGGAACCCGTCATGCGCGGCGTCTTCGAGCAGTTCGCCGACGGCAAGCCGGTGACGCAGGAATTCCCGCGCATCCCCTATGACGAGGCGATCCGCAAATACGGTTCCGACAAGCCGGACCTGCGCAACCCGATTATCATGGAAAGCGTGACCGAGCATTTCGCCGGTTCGGGCTTCAAGGTCTTCGCCAACATGATTGCCTCGAACCCGAAGGTCGAGGTCTGGGCGATACCGGCGAAAACCGGCGGTTCGCGCGCCTTCTGTGACCGGATGAACGGCTGGGCGCAGCAGCAGGGCCAGCCGGGCCTCGGCTACATCTTCTGGCGCCAGGAAGGCGCGGTCCTCGAAGGGGCCGGCCCGCTCGCCAAGAACATCGGAGAGGAACGCACCGAAGCGATCCGCACGCAGCTCGGCCTCGACGAGGGCGACGCCTGCTTCTTCGTCGCCGGCGAACCGGCGAAGTTCTACAAGTTCGCCGGCGAAGCGCGCAACCGCGCCGCCGAGGAACTGAACCTCATCGACCGCGACCGCTTCGAACTGTGCTGGATCGTCGACTTCCCGTTCTTCGAATGGAACGAGGAAGAGAAGAAGATTGACTTCGCCCACAACCCGTTCTCGATGCCGCAGGGCGGCATGGAGGCACTGGAAGGCGCCGATCCGCTGTCGATCAAGGCCTACCAGTACGACATGGTCTGCAACGGCTTCGAGATCGCCTCCGGGTCGATCCGTAACCAGTCGCCGGAACTGATGGTCAAGGCCTTCGAGATGGTCGGCCTTTCCAGGGACGACGTCGAGGAACGCTTCGGCGGCATGTACCGCGCTTTCCAGTACGGCGCCCCGCCGCACGGCGGCATGGCAGCCGGCATCGACCGCGTGGTGATGCTGCTCGTCGGCGCGAAGAACCTCCGCGAGGTGACGCTGTTCCCGATGAACCAGCAGGCGCAGGACCTCTTGATGAACGCGCCCTCGGAAGCGACCCCGACGCAGCTGCGCGAACTCGCGCTGCGCGTCGTTCCGCAGCCGAAAAAGGACTGAGCCGATCCTCGCTGATATCAGAAAGGCCCCGGAAGCTCTTGCTTTTGGGGCCTTCTTTTTGAGCTTCTCCAAGAGGTTCATTTCTCCAGGAACGACATTGGCCATGACCTCGGCCCGTGCGCGGATAATGTCGCCTTCAGGGCCATTCCAACAGGTTGTTCCGCTGAATTGTCTGCAGCAGGTTATTGCCAACGATATGGTCTGCCAAAGCATCCATTTCTCTTCGCCGACTTCGCGTGGCTCACGGAAAGCGAGGCTGCGGAGGTGGCGGTTCAGTGCTTCAATGTTCTATCTTGGCGCTATCGGTCGCAATTACGGCACGATATTCCGGTCCGTCGTCTCCGTACATCTCCGCACCATCGACTAAAATAACGTGCGGATCGCTTAATCGCTTGAGCGTCGATGATTGATGACGAAATTCGTGCCTGCAGCGCGGGCATTTCGGATTTGCGCCGGGCACGAACCTTCCACCGCATCCGCAAGCGGGAAGTGTTGACGCAATCTTCTCCAACACCTCCTGGCTTTCACTGTCCCATGCCAAGCGCTGGTCTTCTCTGCGGAAAATTGCGTTGCTGCATTCTGAGCAGTAGAAATGCGGGCAGATCTGGCTCATCCCGGAAGATCGCCAGGCTGGAATTTCAAGCGCGCAGTCGGGGCATCTAAACTTCCCGATGCACGGAAGCTCAACAATAGGGACGGGTCGATGAGGAATCGCGTCACTCCCTCACAAGCGCATTGTCGAGGAAGAACCACTGATCCAGATGCTCGCGGATCACAGGCTCGATCGCGTCGTTGAGCAACTGGATATCGTCGAGCAGGCGTTCGCCGTTCTTCTCCTCCGGCGGCAGCACGATCGGCGGCAGCGCATAGGCCTCGAAGCGGAAGCCGTCCGTGCGCAGATTGTACCAGGGGCAGAGCGTTGCCCCGGTCATCCGCGCCAGGCGAATGGTCATCGCCAGATTGCCTTCGAGATGCGGCTTGCGGCCGAACAGCGGACCGCGGATCTTGCCGTTGACGCCCTCGTCGCAGAAGGCCGAGACGATGCCGCCGCTTTTCAGCACGCGCACGGCGGGCCGTATGCCTTCAAGACCGGGCGGCAGGAAGTTCAGCCAGTTCTTGCGTCGGACGCGGTCGGCAATCCAGGCCTTGGCGCGCCCCGGCGGCGGGGTGTAGTTGATGTAGGGCACCAGCCCGACACGGTGCAGAATGATCGGGCCGATCTCCCAATTGCCGAGATGCATGCCGACGAAGATGACGGGGCCGCGCTTGGCGGCATCAATCACCCATTCGATGTTGTGGATGCCGATCCGCTCGGGGTGCCGGTTGAGGCGATTGATGACGGAGAATTCGGTCATCAGGCGTCCCTGCGTGCGGCAGTTCTTCAGGAAGAGCGCTTCCTTTTCATCGCCGTTCAAGTGCGGGCACAATTGGGCGATATTGGCGCGCGCACGTTTCTCCGCGACCTTGTGAAAGCGGGGGATGGCATAGATGCCGAGCCGGGCGCCGAACCGGGAGCACGCGTCCATCGGCAGCAGCTTCAGCCCGAAATGCCCGGCAAGGTGTAGGAGGTTCCAGACGTTGTCCGAAAACCAGTAGCGGACGAAGCGCTTGCGTCGGTCGCCACCGGCGAACCAGTCGGCGAATGCAGGCCGCTGTTCCTCCGAATAGATCCACGCCTTGCGCTTGGCCGCTTTCGCGCTCGATGTCTTGTCTTCCGATGCCATTGTCGGTCTCCTTCAGCGCCGGTGCAGCGTCACCGGCAGCCCGCCCTTCGGGCGCAGGGTGAGGCGGCAGAGCGGTTCCACCTTGTGGCCGGCATCGACGCGAACGCGGAAACGCTGGGCAAGGACTGCAAGGCAGAGGATCGCCTCGGTGAGGCCGAAGTTCATGCCCGGGCACACCCGCGGGCCGCTGGCGAACGGAATATAGCTGTAGGGAACGGGCCGGCGACCGTCGAGGAAGCGCTCGGGCCGGAAGAGATGAGGGTCCTCGAAGAGGCTCGGCGTGCGGTGCAGGAGCCAGGGCACGATGAGCACCAGCGAGGCCGGTTCGATCGGCATGTCGCCGATGGTGTCGGCCTGTTTCGTCTGGCGGGCGAGGATCGGCACCGGCGGATAGAGCCGGAGCGTTTCTTCGATCACCGCGCGGCAATAGTCGAGGTTCGGCACGTCGTCGATGGTCGGCATGCGGTCGCCGCAGACGCGGGCGATTTCCTCATGCACCGCCTGTTCCGCCCAGCCAGCGCGCGACAGCAGGTACCAGGCCCAGGTGAGCGTTGCTGCCGTCGTCTCGTGTCCGGCCATGAAGATCGTCGCCGCCTCGTTGCGGAGCGCGACGAGGTCCAGCTTCAGTTCAGGGCTGCGCTCCTGCCGGCGGATCAGCAGTTCGACCATGGAGTTATGGTCGCCGCGTCCCGCGAGATGGTCCTCCACCACCTTGTCGATGATGCGGTGGATGCGCTTGACCGAGCGGCGGAGCGATGGCGTACGGAGGACCGGCAGGCCTTCGTCGAAGCCGATGAAATAACCGAGATTGATGGAGTCGATCAGTGACTGGTAGCTCGTGAAGCTGTCGGTGACGGCATCGGCGCTCTCCTTGCCGAGATTGTTGCCGAAGACGCTGCGCGCGATGATCTCCGCCGTCAGTCCCGCCATCTCGTGCAGCACATTGACGCTCGCGCCGTCCGGCATCCGGCTCCAGCGTTCGACGAGTTCGCCGGCAGTCTTTTCCATCACCGGGCCGAAGCTCGGCACCCGGTTGGTGTGGACGATGTCGTTGACGAGCGCGCGCCGCTGTTTCCACGTCTCTCCGTCGGAAATGAAGAGGCCGTCGCCGAGCAGGTATTCCAGCGCCCGGCGCATCTGCGGGCTCTTGCGCTCATAATTCTCGTGCCGCTTCACCACGACCTGGCGGATGAGATCCGGCGCGTTGACCAGTACGATCTGCCGGCCCAGCACGCGGGTGGCCGTCACCCGCTCGGTGAAATCGGCGGGGCGCCAGATCGACAGGAAGTCGACGCGCGCCTGCAACAGGAGCCGGAGCCAGTCGCCGCTCTTGCCGTCGTAATAGGCGGCGTGCGCGGGCTCGAACGAGTTATCGTTCAGTTTTTCGGTGATCTCGACCGGTCGTGGCCGCCAGGCAAACATTGCGCGATAAATCCATGGTTGTCGATGAGCAACCAAGGATTGGCGGCACGGGTCGGTCCCGTCAATCGCGCGGCGCTGAAAGTACCACTATCCGTGACGAAAGGGCGCGGCAAGCCGCGCCCTTTCGAGAGCAAAAAATGTTTTGGCGAAACGGTTCGTCAGTCGTTCGCCGTCACCTTGGCGCCGAGCACCTTCGGCAGCGTGTCCGGAGCCCCCATGGCGGCGCCCATGATCATCGGGAAGGGCACGGGCTTTTCCGGGGTGGCGGAGATCGTCAGGCTGTTCGGGTCGTCGATGTATGTATTGACTGCCGCGGAGACCTCGTTGGCGAAGGCGCCGAGATTGGCCTGTCCGAGCATGATCGGCACCATGGCCTTGACCATCTGTGCCATGTCCGCGCCAGAGGTACCCTGCTGCTTGCCGGCATATTCCAGTCCACGGCTGGTGATACCGTCGTCCTCGAAGCGGATTTCGGCATTGTTGAACGACATCTGCTGCATCAGCCCGAGCATGGCGAGGCCGGCGGCCTGCTGTGCCTGCTCGTTCTTCGGCTGGGACTGCATCGTGCGGGCAGTCTCCTGCAGCTGCTTTACGAGGTCCATAGTGTAGCCGGAAACGCTGAAGGCGAAGTTCAGCATGCCGACATTGGCGAAGTCGAAGGCGTATTCCTCGACCTTGATGGTGCCGGTGGCGAGTTCCCAGCTGCCCTTCATGGTGACTTCGCCGTCGATCGTCTTGAGGTTGAGAGCCTCGATGGCTTCCTTGCTCTTGGCGTCCTCGACCGAGGCGAGATCGGCCTTGATGCCGCTGATGTCGGCCTCGAAGCTCATCGACTCCTCGTCCTCGGCGACATCGAGCGTGCCGCTCGCTTCGGCCATGGAGAAGACTTCCTTGCCGTCGACGACGACCTTGACCGGGCCGCTATGAGCCTCTTCGTAGAGCATCATCGAGGAAAGGTCGTTGCCTTCGGTGCTGCCGGGCACCCAGACGCCGGCGAGGTAGAGGTCCTCGACCGTTACGCTCGACTTCTCTTCGGTGAAATTGACCGGGGGAAAGTCGATGCGCTCGATGGAATAGGCGCCGCCGTCTTCCTCGGATACGTTCTTCAGCGTCAGGTCACCGAGTTTGACGCTCGACTGGTTCTCGCCGAGCGTCGTGAACTTGGCGCCCTTCAGCAGGACGTCGCTGCCGGTGACTTCGACCGACTCGGCCGAGATCGTCGCGCTGCCGGCCGCATAGGCGGCGTTGATCTTCTTCAGCAGGTCCTGGCCGTCCAGCGCCCAGGCATGGCCGGAGAGAGAGGTCAGGAAGGTTCCGGCGAGGAAAAGAGTGGTCGCCCGGGACGTTGTCATAATGAATCCTCTTGAAATCGGTGTAATCACTGAACCTTTTGGTTGGGCGGGAGCCTACTGTCTGCTGCGGGAGAAGTATAGCGGGAAAGTTGGGCCGTTCCGGCAAGGTTAACCGCGCATCGGGCATCGCTGCGGCGCTATGTCCCGAAACGGTCGTAATCCACAATCGGATCGGCCGGATTCCTTGCCGTCCGGGGTCATCTCCGCTAGCAAGGGTACATGGGAAAGAGCCTTTTGCCGCCCGGTGACGGCGGCGACAATATTCAACCGGTGGATTTGAGGGCGGCGCTCGAGGAGCGCTACCTTGCCTATGCGCTGTCGACGATCATGCACCGCGCACTCCCGGACGTGCGCGACGGACTGAAGCCGGTGCACCGGCGCATCATCCATGCGATGAGCGAAATGGGCATCCGGCCAAATTCGGCCTTCAAGAAGTGCGCCCGCATCGTCGGCGACGTCATCGGCAAGTTCCATCCGCATGGCGACCAGTCTGTCTACGATGCGCTGGTGCGTCTCGCGCAGGACTTCTCGCAACGCTATCCTGTCGTCGACGGGCAGGGCAATTTCGGCAATATCGACGGCGACAGTGCCGCCGCCTACCGTTACACCGAGGCGCGAATGACCGAGGTCGCGGCGCTTCTGCTCGAAGGCATCGACCAGGATGCCGTCGACTTCCGCCCGACATACAACGAGGAAGATGAGGAACCGGTCGTTCTGCCGGGCGCCTTCCCGAACCTGCTCGCCAACGGCTCCTCGGGGATTGCCGTCGGCATGGCAACCTCCATTCCGTCGCACAACGTCCATGAGATCTGCGACGCGGCGCTCTACCTCATCAAGAATCCCGGTGCCACCGTCGAGGAACTGATCGCCGACCCGGCGAACCCGCAGCGCGGCGGCATCGAAGGCCCGGATTTCCCGACCGGCGGCATCATCATCGAGAGCCGCGAAAGCATGGTCGAGACGTATCGCACCGGCCGCGGCGGTTTTCGCGTCAGGGCGAAGTGGGAGACCGAGGACCTCGGTCGTGGCGGCTACCAGATCGTCGTCACCCAGATTCCCTACCAGGTGCAGAAGTCGCGGCTCATCGAAAAGATCGCCGAACTGCTGATCGCCCGCAGGCTGCCGTTGCTGGAAGACATTCGCGACGAGTCGGCCGAGGACGTGCGCATCGTGCTGGTGCCGAAGAGCCGTACCGTCGACGCGACGCTGCTGATGGAATCGCTATTCAAGCTGACGGAACTCGAAAGCCGCATTCCGCTCAACATGAACGTGCTCTCGATGGGCAAGGTGCCGAAGGTCATGGCCCTGAACGAGGTCCTGACGGAGTGGCTCGAGCACCGCAAGGACGTACTCGTCCGCCGTTCGCGTTTCAGGCTCGCCGCCATCGACCGGCGCCTCGAGGTTCTCGGCGGCCTGCTGATCGCCTATCTCAACCTCGACGAGGTGATCCGCATCATCCGTGAGGAGGACGAGCCGAAGCCGGTCATGATCGCCAAATGGGATCTGACCGACGTGCAGGCGGAGGCGATCCTCAATATGCGGCTGCGCAATCTGCGCAAGCTCGAGGAGTTCGAGATCCGCAAGGAGCATGAGGAACTCTCCGCCGAAAAGGCCGAGATCGAGTCCCTGCTCGCCTCCGACGACAAGCAGTGGCAGACGGTTGCCTGGGAGATCGGCGAGGTCAAGAAGAAGTATGC
This sequence comes from Ciceribacter thiooxidans, assembly GCF_014126615.1. Lineage (NCBI taxonomy): Bacteria > Pseudomonadati > Pseudomonadota > Alphaproteobacteria > Hyphomicrobiales > Rhizobiaceae > Ciceribacter > Ciceribacter thiooxidans. Next base: position 2,136,017 of record NZ_CP059896.1, on the reverse strand, counting down.
CAAGGCGACGGAACTCGGTCGCCGGCGTACAATGTTCTCGAATGCGCCGGACGCCGATATCGAGGCGATCCAGCAGGCGATGATCGAGAAGGAGCCGATCACTGTCGTCGTCTCGGAAAAGGGCTGGATCCGTGCCCTCAAGGGCCATATTTCCGATACGTCGAGCCTCACCTTCAAGGAGGGCGACGGGCTCAGGGTCGCGTTCCCGGCGCAGACGACCGACAAGATCCTGCTCGTCACCACCGGCGGCAAGGTCTTCACGCTCGGCGGCGACAAACTGCCCGGCGGCCGCGGCCACGGCGAGCCGATCCGCATCATGGTCGACATGGAGAATGATCAGGACGTCCTGACCGCCTTCGTCCACGATCCGTCGCGCAAGCTCCTGCTCGCCTCCACGGCAGGCAACGGTTTCGTGATCCCGGAAAGCGAGATGATCGCCAATACCCGCAAGGGCAAGCAGATCATGAATGTCGGCATGCCGGACGAGACGAAACTCGTCGTGCCGGTCGCAGGCGACCATGTCGCCGTCGTCGGTGAAAACCGCAAGCTCCTGGTCTTTCCGCTCGTGCAGGTGCCGGAGATGTCGCGCGGCAAGGGCGTGCGCCTGCAGCGCTACAAGGACGGCGGCATCTCAGACGTGAAATGCTTCGCGATTGCCGATGGCCTGACCTGGGAGGACAGTGCGGGGCGCGTCTTCACCAAGAGCAAGGACGAACTGGTCGAATGGCTGGGCGACCGCGCCTCCGCCGGGCGGCTGGTACCGAAGGGCTTCCCGAGAAGCGGCAAGTTCTCAGGCTGAGATCAGCGACGCGGGACGGTATGACCGGCAAGAACCGCCGGTCAAGCCGGAAGCCGGATAGCCGCCATTCGTGTGCGTTATCATCAATTTTGCCGGTGAGTTTTCTTCGCGTAGGGGTTGATCGTCGGCGCCATATCGTTATCTTTCGGTTGCATATTTCGTTCCTTATTCAATGGAAGGCAGCCGGATGTTGACGCGACGTGGAATCTTGACCGGAGGCTCCGCGGCATTGGCGCTCGGCGGCGTCGGTATCCTCGTCGAGGCAAGGCGCGCGGCGGTTCGCTACGAGCGCTACGCGAGAGACATCCGCGTTCCGCTCACCGCCCCGGCGACCGACCGCGGCCTCGTGCGCTATGCCACCCTCGCGGCCAACGGACACAACACTCAACCCTGGCTGTTTCACACGTCGGATCGGGGCATCGCCATCCGGCCGGATTTTTCCCGCCGCACCCCGGTGGTCGATCCGGACGACCATCATCTCTATGTCAGCCTCGGCTGTGCCGTCGAAAATCTCGCCATCGCCGCGATCGCAACGGGCCGCCCCGGCGCGGTCAGGGTGACACGGGACGGCGATGAAACGGGAGCATCGCTGGCCTTCATCAGCGACGGCATGTCCGCCGATGCGGACACCTGGAAGATGTTCACCGCAATCCCCCGGCGGCAGTCGACGCGTAGCGCCTACGACGGTCGTCCGGTGCCATCCACCGACCTCGATCGCCTCCAAAAAAGTGCCACCGTGGACGGTGTCCATCTGGCCCTGCTGACCGAGCGCGGCGCAATCGGCAGCATGCGTGACCTCGTCATCGCCGGCAACGATGCGCAGATGGCGGATCGCGCCTTCGTGGCCGAACTCAAGCGATGGATCCGCTTCAGCCCCTCTGCGGCGATCACGCGGGGTGACGGGCTCTATGCTGCGGCGAGCGGCAATCCGGCCCTGCCGGAATGGATCGGGCCGCGCGCCTTCGACCTCGCATTCCGCGCGCCCGGCGAGGCGGATAAATATTCCAGGCAGATGGACAGCTCCGCGGGAATTGTCGTCTTTTCCGCCGCATCGGAAAGCCCCGCCGGCTGGATCGCGGCGGGGCGCGCCTGTCAGCGCTTCTGCCTGACGGCGACAGCGCTGGGCATTCGGACCGCATTCGTCAATCAGCCGGTGGAAGTCGCCGGCCTGCGTGCGGACGTGGCGCGAGTCGCCGGGCTGGAGGGACGCCGCCCCGACCTCGTGCTTCGCTTCGGCTATGCGCCCGCCTTGCCCTATTCGCCTCGACGGCCGGTCGAGGCAGTGATCGTGCACGACGCCTGAGTTCAGACGCCGGGCTGCACGCGGCGGGAGAGCCAGACCTGCAACACCGAGTTTCCGATGAGGCCGAGGAGCATGATCGTGCCGCCGACCAGCGTCATCCGGCTCGGAGCCTCGGTGAAGATCAGCCACATCCAGATGGGGGCGAGGATCGTTTCCAGGAGATAGAACATGCCGACCTCGGCCGCCGGCAGGTAGCGCGGGCCCGTCGCGAGACACCAGAATGCGAGCGGCATCATCACGGCACCGTCGAGCAGCACCCACTGCGGGTCGCTGATGGCAAAACCGGTCTGGCTGGCCATGACGAGGCCGGTCATCCCGGGCAGCAGGGTTCCCATCAGTGGTGCAAATCCCATCGGCTCCTTCGAGGCACGGCCGATCGTCAGCGCAGCTGCGATGAGGAACCCGCAGGCGAGTGCGAGCAGATCGCCGAAGAGATGCCCCGCGGCCATGCCGTCGCCGACGATCAGCGCCACGCCGCAGACCATGATCGCCATCGTGGCGAGGGTGGCGGAGGAGGGGCGCTCCTTCAGGAAGAACCAGGAGAGAAGGGCGCCGAACATCGGGTTGAACGCGACGATGAAGACGAGGTTCGCCGTGGTCGTCTGGTAGACGGCGGCGATGAAGGCCATGGTCGAGAGGCCATAAAGTGCGCTCGCGGCGAGGCTACGGATCGAGAGCCGGAAGGGCACCCGGCCGTCACCGACCCGGCGCAGGATCAGAAGGATCACGAATGCCAGGGCGAAGGTCGAAAGATTGCGCAGCGCCAGCACCGGCCAAATGTCGCCGTCGGCGAGGCGCACGAGCGGAATGTCGAAGGACAGAGCCAGCCCGCCGGCCGTGGTCAGCACGAGCCCCTTGCTGCGCGCGTCGAATTGTTCTGAAGGCATGTCAGTCCCGGGCGCTTTCGGAGGGAGTGTAGCGCTGCCAGCCCTGGCTCAGGAGGTGCTCCTGCGGCTGGAAGCGGATCTTGTAGCCCATCTTGTCGGAGCCGTTGACCCAGTAACCGAGATAGACGTGCGGCAGTCCGAGTGCCTTCGCCCGGTTCACGTGGTCGAGGACCATCAGCGTGCCGAGGGAACGCTTCTCCAAGGAAGGGTTGAAGAAGGAATAGACCATCGACAGCCCGTCGCTCATGAGGTCACTCAAGGCCACGGCGACCAATTCGCCTTTGGGCTGCCCCTTGAGTCCGTCGCCCGGCGCGCGCACCCGGTACTCGATGACCCTGGTCTGAACATGCGTGTCCTCGACCATGATCGCGTAGTCGAGCGCCGTCATGTCGGACATGCCGCCGCTCTGGTGACGATGATCGAGGTAGCGCCGGAAGAGACTGAATTGCTCCGAGGAGGGCTGCGCCGGGAGGGCGGTCGCGACGATGTCCCGGTTGGCGGCCAGTACCCGCCGGAAGGACCGGCCGGGTGTGAATTCCTTCGCGAGGATACGCACGGAGACACAGGCGCGGCAGGATTCGCAGGCCGGCCGGTAGGCGATGTTCTGGGATCGGCGGAAACCGCCCTGCGTCAGCAGATCGTTCATCTCGGTCGCCCGCGGGCCGACGAGGTGGGTGAAGACCTTCCGTTCCTTTTCACCCGACAGGTATGGACACGGCGCCGGCGCCGTCAGGTAGAACTGTGGGGAAGGGGTGGTCTGGGTGTTCATCGCGGCCGGGGCCCGATCCTCTCGCGGCTATAATCCATAATACCATGGCGCAAGAATGGAAAACGTCAACCATATGATGATGACCAACGGGGTACCCGCCTTCACGAAATCGGCGAAGCGATAGTGGCCGGGGCCCATCACGAGCAGGTTGGTCTGGTAGCCGACCGGCGTGGCGAAGGAGCAGTTGGCGGCGTAGATCACGGCGGCGACAAAGGCCTCGGGCGGTGCGCCGACGCGACGGGCGACGTCGATCGCGATCGGCATGAAGAGAGCGGCGACGGCGTTGTTGGAAAGAATGTTGGTCAGCACCGCCATCAGCAGGAAGAGCACCGAAAGCACGATCGCAGGCGGTGCGCCGTCCATCACCGCGATCGTCTGTCGGGCGATCAGCGAGGCGCCGCCGGTGTGCTCGAGAGCGGTCGCGAGCGCGATGGCCGTTCCGATCATCAGGTAGATCTGCTTGTCGAAGGCGCGGCTCGCCTGGTTGAGCGTCAGGCAGCCGAGCGCGATCATGAGGCCGGCGCCGACGATCGCGTTGACGACGATCGGCGAGATGTCGAAGGCCGAGAGGAGCACGATACCGGCGAAGATTGCTGCGGCGATCCTCGCCTTGCGCTTCTGCGGCACGGATTCGGCAGAGTGCTCGAGCAGGAGAATGTCGTGGTTGCCTCGCATCGCGGCGAGGGCGTCCATCGTGCCGCCGATCAGCAGCGTGTCGCCTGCTTCCAGCCGGATCTCGGAAAGCGCAGTGCGGGCCATGCGGCTCTTGCGCTGCACGCCGAAGACCGCGACGTCGAACTGGGCCTGAAGCCCCGAGAGCTGGATGGTGCGGCCTTCATAGCGTGACCCGGGCGCGATCACGGCCTCGATGATGTGGTAATGGGCGCCGGGCGGCACGACGTCGATATTGCTGCTGTAGCCGTCCTCGCCTTCGAGCCCGGCCGTTCCCTTCTCGCCTTTGGCGATCGCGTCCATGAAGGCCTTGCGCGTTCCCGTCACGATCAGAGTGTCGCCCGGCATCAGGGTGATGTTCTCGAAGGGCGGGCGAATCGGCACGTCACGGCGCAGGAGCAGACGCGGCGTCAGATCGCGGATCTCGGGAAAGAAGCCGGCCTTGGAGGTCATGCCGATATAGCGGTGGCCTGCCGTCAGGAGGATTTCGCCGACGAACTGCATGCCGGTGACCTGATTCTCGCGCGTCGCTGCCGACACACGGTCCTTGAGAAGGCGGGGCATCAGCACGAGCACGTAGACACCGCCGACGGCCGCGAGCAGCACGCCCATACCGGTCAGGTCGAAGAAGTCGATCTGCAGGCCCTGCTGTGCCGCAAGTCCGGCCGCGATCATGTTAGTCGACGAGCCGATGATCGTCGTCATCCCGCCGAGAATCGTGATGAAGGAGAGCGGCATGAAGATCTTGTAGTTCGGCACCCGCTGCTGCGCCGCCACCACCGTGAGGATCGGAATGAAGATCACCACCACCGGTGTGTTGTTGAGAAAGGCGCTGGTCGTGCCGGTCACGCCGAGGATGATGGCGATGGTGAGCCATGGCCGGTTGGCGCCGAGATTGCCGAGAACGCGGGCAGGGCGCTCCAGGGCGTCCGTCGCGAAGAGGCCCTGGCCGACGATGAGCAGAGCGATGATCGTCGCAAGCGCCGGATTGCCGAAGCCTGCAAGCAGCGCATCCGCCCCGAGGATGCTTCCGTCCGGGGTGCGCATCGGAAAGGCGCCGAAGATCGCGAGAAGCGTCGCGAGCGATCCGAGCGAAACCGCCTCGACCGAATAACGGTCGCTTGCGAAGGCGATGATGGTGGCAAGGATGACGACGACGGTGGCGACGAGATGGAAATCCGGCATTCGATGGTTCCGCTGCAGGGGCCGGCCGGATCGGGCGGTCCGGGCACGGCCCTTTATGTCGATCCAAGGGCAAGCGGAACAGTCCTAGCGTTTCAAATGTCGCGAGGTCCAGGGAATATTCTTGCACGGGCACGGCGCGGGGCGGATGCGCTGTGCGCCGCCCCGTTCTCGCAGCCCGTCTCAGGCCGTGCGGATGGTGGCGGTGCCGACGAGGAAATCGTGGACGAGACGCGAGCGCTCGGTGAAGAGGCCGGCAAGCAGGATCAGCGGCGTCAGAACGGAGTTGAGGATCCAGAAAAGCGCAAGATGCGCGATCGCCGTGACGAAGTCGATCTTGCGTCCGTCGAGCCGGACCATGGCGATCCCCATAGCGCGCATGCCGGGCGTCGCCTGGAACGGACCGGCAAGCGAGATGCCGAAATAGAGGCCGGCGACGATGAAAAACAGGATCGGATAGAGCAGGAAGCCGAGGCCGAGCGTCAGGATGCCGACGAAGAAGACGAGCACGGCCGCCGGAATCCACAGGAGCGCGATGATCAGGTAATCGATGATGAAGGCGAACACACGCCGCGACAGAACCCCGCTATAGGCCCGCCAGTCGTCGGGGGCCGCATAGAGCGGATTGGGATTGTAGGTCATGACATGCGCTCCTTTCGCTTGAAGACGCATATGGGGTGCCGGGCGGACGTTGGCAATCCGCCCCGACAGGGCATCGCCTTTATTTTGCAAGCTTTCTTGCGACATCCATCGCGAAGTAGGTGAGGATGCCGTCGCAGCCGGCCCGCTTGAAGCAGAGCAGCGTTTCCATCATCGCCTTCTCTTCGTCGAGCCAGCCGTTCATTGCGGCTGCCTTGATCTGCGCGTATTCGCCGGAGACCTGGTATGCGAAGACCGGCAGGCCGAAGGCTTCCTTCATCCGCCAGCAGACGTCGAGATAGGGCAGGCCCGGCTTCACCATCAGCATGTCGGCGCCTTCCTCGACGTCGAGGGCTGCGTCGCGCATCGCTTCGGTGCCGTTCGCCGGATCGATATAGTAGCTCTTCTTGTCACCCTTCAGCAGGCCGCCCGTCGAGATCGCCTCGCGATAGGGGCCGTAATAGCAGGAGGCGAATTTCGTCGCGTAGGACATGATGCCGACCGACTGGTGGCCGGCGGCGTCGAGACCGCGGCGGATCGCTCCGATGCGGCCGTCCATCATGTCGGAGGGGGCGACGATGTCGGAGCCGGCATCCGCCTGCAGCACAGCCGCGCGGACGATCTGGTCGACCGTCTCGTCGTTGACGATCTCACCGTCGCGCAGGATGCCGTCGTGGCCGTGGCTGGTGAAGGGGTCGAGGGCGACATCGGTGATGACGCCGATATTCGGAACCGCCTTCTTGATCGCCGCGGTCGTGCGATTGATGAGATTGTTGGCTTCGAGGATCTGCGATCCGGTCTGGTCCCGCAGTTCCATCTCGACGTTGGGGAAGGTCGCGAGCGCCGGGATACCGAGATCGGCAGCCGCCTTCGCCGCTTCCACGGCCTTGTCGACCGACATGCGGTTGACGCCAGGCATTGCGGCGATCGGTTCGACGATGCCTGTGCCGGGGATGATGAAGATCGGCCAGATCAGGTCATCGACGGTCAGCCGGTTCTCGAGTACCAGTCGCCGCGTCCAGTCGGCCTTGCGGTTGCGTCGCATCCGCCGGTGACCAGTGATCTCGTCGACAAGGTGGGTTTTGTCCTGCGTCATGGCGCTCGTCCTCGCTTGGTGGCTCAAACCGCCGGCTGCATAGCACGAGACCGGAGCCGTGCAAAAGCAAACGTCGTCGCAGTGAGCCGGCATGCCTCGGGTTCGCCGGTTCTTCTGCTCATGGCCTGTGGGCGAAGGCCGTTCGTCCCCGCCTTTTCACCGCAAGTCGCTGGCGGCGGCTCGGGCGTCCGCCTATGTTTTGCCAATGGAAGCTGATTCGCCACATGTGCCGAAGCGCAGCCTGACGGAGACATTGTTCGTGACCTTCCTCCGGTTGGTCGCGGTCTCCTGCCTGTGGTTCGGCCTCCAGTATTGGGCGATGCTCGTCGGCTATTCGTTCGGCGGCAGCGCCCGCTTCGATCTCCTGAACCTGCCGTGGAAAGTCGCCGCCAGCAGCCTCGCGGTCGTCTTTCCCGTGGCGGCCCTCGGGCTCTGGCTCGCCGTCTCCTGGGGGCCGGTCATCTGGGTCTTCGCCGCCGGCGGCCAGGTCCTGATGTACGGTGTATGGAGCAACATCTACGGCGGCGACAGCCTCGTCGTTCCCATGCACTCGGCGGTGGTCGTCGTCTACCTCGCGTTTCGCGCCGCGCTCTGGCTGGAACAGCGCCGCAAGGCCCGGGAGATAAGGGTTGATTTACCCTGATCGACGGTCCGGTTTTGGTAAGCTCCTGTTAAGCCTGCATTTTAAATAGAATTTTAGGCGCATTCGATAGTGTCTCTCACAAGGCGGGAAGAAAACCAAAAGCCGCCAGACAAACAGTGAGGCAGATCGACATGAACACGAAACTGAAGCCGCAGCCGGCAACACATGAACCGCATGACGATGCAATCCGCTCGCTCTATCTGGAATCGCTCCACCTGGTCGAGCGGCTGCATCGCCGCCTTCTGGACGTCATCAAGGACGAGTTCGACCGTCAGGGTCGCTCGGACGTCAACGCCGTCCAGGCTCTCCTTCTCTTCAACATCGGCAATTCGGAGCTGACCGCCGGCGAGCTGCGCTCGCGGGGCTACTATCTCGGCTCGAACGTGTCGTACAACGTCAAGAAGCTGGTCGACCTCGGCTTCATCAATCACCAGCGTTCGCGCATCGACCGCCGCTCGGTCCGCATCAGCTTGACCGACAAGGGCCAGGAAGTCGCCGAGACCGTCGCCCGCCTCTACGAGCGCCATATCGGCTCGATCCAGAAGGTCGGCGGCATCGGTTCGGACGAGTTCACCCATATGAACAAGCTCCTGCAGCGCCTCGACCGCTTCTGGAACGACCAGATCCTCTACCGCCTCTGATCCACCGGGGCACTTCGAGGTACTGCATTTTCCTCCAGTCATGCAGCCGCACGACGAGGCGCCTGGCGCGGCAATCTGCCCGCCACGGCGCCTGCGTGCGTTTGGGTGACACGGAACGACACGCATTCGTGAGTGGCCACCGGTGACACGAATTGGCCATATTGATATGGGAGCGCCGGGGATGAGAAAACGCCGCGTGGCCCTCCTGGCAGGACGGCCGTTTCCGGATGTGCCGGCGAGACGCGTGCGCGTTTGTTAACCATGCCTGTGTATAGCCTGGCTGTCTGTCCTTTTGGGAAAATGGTAGAAAATATGTCGAAGAAGCCTGCAAATCTTGCGATGTCGCGTCGTGCTCTGCTGCGTGGTGCCGCCGTTGCCGGTGCTGCCGTGGTCGCCGGACAGGCGGCAGCGCAGACGGCGATCGAAGACGTCATCAATGCGCCGCGCCGCGGGAACTGGGACGACCAGTTCGATGCGCAGGTTTCGCGCGCAAACGCCAACGTCGTTTCGAATACGCCGGTCCTGAGCCCCAGCAACGTCATGCATGTGCAGCAGGCGATCGCCAACTACCAGGCCATCGTCGCCAATGGCGGCTGGCCGCAGGTCAATCCCGGCGTAAAGCTGAAGCTCGGCGTCAGCGATCCGTCGGTGCAGGTACTGCGTCAGCGCCTGATGATCTCCGGAGACCTGCCGCGCTCGGCCGGGCTTTCCAACTCATTCGACACCTATGTCGACGGCGCGGTCAAGCGCTTCCAGGCCCGGCACGGCCTGCCGGACGACGGCGTGCTCGGCGAATTCTCGCTCAAGGCGCTCAACGTTCCGGCCGATACCCGCCTGATGCAGCTCAACGTCAACCTGCAGCGCCTGCAGGATGTCGTCAGCAAGCAGCTCGAAGCGCGCTACATCATGGTCAACATTCCGGCCGCCTATGTCGAGGCCGTCGAGAACGACCGCGTGGCGCTTCGCAATACCGCAATCGTCGGCCGGATTAGCCGCCCGTCGCCGCTGGTGAGCTCCAAGGTCTCCGACATCATCCTCAATCCGTACTGGACGGCCCCGCGCTCGATCGTCGAGAAGGACATCGTGCCGCTGATGCAGAAGGATCCGACCTATTTGGCGCGCAACAACATCCGGCTGATCGACGGCAAGGGTAACGAAGTTTCTCCGGAAACGATCGACTGGTTCGCGCCCAAGGCGCCGAACCTGATGTTCCGTCAGGATCCGGGCAAGATCAACGCGATGTCCGCGACCAAGATCAACTTCCCGAGCCCGGAAGCCGTCTACATGCACGACACGCCGACGCAAGGGCTCTTCAACAAGCTCATGCGCTTCGAGTCCTCGGGCTGCGTGCGCGTCCAGAACGTCCGCGACCTCATCGTTTGGGTACTGAAGTACACGCCTGGCTGGAGCCGCCAGCAGATCGAGCAGGTCATCGCGTCGCGCGTCAACACCCCGATCCCGGTCAGCGATGACGTCGGCGTCCACTGGGTGTACCTGACCGCCTGGTCGGCAAAGGACAACGTCGTCCAGTTCCGCGACGACATCTACCAGCTCGACGGCAACGTTCAGCTTGCGCTCGACACCAATATCGGCGTCGAACAGGCCGCCGGCTCGATCTCCGTCGACGACGACCTCGTGCCGCAGCAGTAAGGGCGTTTGCACTCTTCTTCAAAGCCGCGCCTCTCCGGAGCGCGGCTTTTTTCGTCCGGGCGGAGCGTTATCGCTCTTTGATGCTCAAATGTCGTAAGCCGTATTGCCCTCGGTCCTGCGGGAGGCTAAGACCCCTTGGCATCAACCCGTTCAGGAGCCTTCTATTATGTCGAACACCGATGCCTTCTTCTCCCGCCCGCTCGCCGAGGTCGATCCCGAAATCTTCGGCGCGATCGAGAAGGAACTGGGTCGCCAGCGCCATGAGATCGAGCTGATCGCCTCCGAGAACATCGTCTCGCGCGCCGTGCTCGAGGCGCAGGGTTCGATCATGACCAACAAGTACGCCGAGGGTTATCCGGGCAAGCGCTACTACGGCGGCTGCCAGTATGTCGACATCGCCGAGGAACTGGCGATCGAGCGCGCCAAGAAACTCTTCGGCGTCAACTTCGCCAACGTTCAGCCGAATTCCGGTTCGCAGATGAACCAGGCGGTGTTCCTGGCGCTCCTGCAGCCGGGCGACACCTTCATGGGTCTCGACCTCAATTCCGGGGGCACCTGACTCACGGCTCGCCGGTCAATATGTCCGGCAAATGGTTCAACGTCGTTTCCTACGGCGTCCGTGAAGGCGACAACCTGCTCGACATGGACGACGTCGCCGAAAAGGCCCGCAAGCACAAGCCGAAGCTGATCATCGCCGGCGGTACCGCCTATTCCCGCATCTGGGACTGGAAGCGCTTCCGCGAGATCGCCGACGAAGTGGGCGCATACCTGATGGTCGACATGGCCCACATCGCCGGTCTCGTCGCCGGTGGCCAGCATCCGTCGCCGTTCCCGCACTGCCACGTCGCGACCACCACGACCCACAAGTCGCTGCGTGGTCCCCGCGGCGGCATGGTGCTCACCAATGACGAGGATATCGCCAAGAAGATCAACTCGGCCGTCTTCCCGGGCCTGCAGGGCGGCCCGCTGATGCACGTCATCGCCGCCAAGGCGGTCGCTTTCGGCGAAGCGCTGAAGCCCGAGTTCAAGGACTATGCGGCGCAGATCGTCAAGAACGCCAAGGCTCTGGCCGACACGCTGATGGCCGGCGGCGTCGACATCGTTTCGGGCGGCACCGACAACCACTTGATGCTGGTCGACCTCCGGAAGAAGAACGCCACCGGCAAGCGTGCGGAAGCCGCTCTCGGTCGCGCTTACGTCACCTGCAACAAGAACGGTATCCCCTTCGACCCGGAAAAGCCCTTCGTCACCTCGGGCGTTCGCCTCGGCACGCCGGCAGGCACCACCCGCGGCTTCAAGGAAGCCGAGTTCCGCGAGATCGGCAACATGATCATCGAGGTTCTGGACGGCCTTAAGGTCGCCAATTCCGACGAGGGCAATGCCGGCGTGGAGGCTTCCGTCCGCGAGAAGGTCGTGGCTCTCACCGGCCGCTTCCCGATGTACCCGTACATGTAAGGAGAGCGGATGCGCTGCCCTTTCTGCGGATCGGACGAGACTCAGGTCAAGGACTCGCGGCCGGCGGAGGACAACACGTCCATCCGTCGGCGCCGCATCTGCCCGGATTGCGGCGGTCGTTTCACCACCTTCGAGCGGGTGCAACTGCGTGAACTGACGGTGGTCAAGAAGACCGGCCGCAAGGTGCCGTTCGACCGCGACAAGCTGGTTCGCTCCTTCGAGATCGCGCTGCGCAAGCGGCCGGTCGACCGCGACCGGATCGAAAGGGCGGTCTCCGGCATCGTCCGGCGGCTCGAAAGCTCCGGCGAGACGGAAATCTCGTCGGAGGCGATCGGCCTGCAGGTGCTCGAAGCGCTGAAGAGCCTCGATGACGTCGGTTTCGTCCGCTATGCCTCGGTCTACCGGGATTTCTCGCACGCCGAGGATTTCGAGCACGTCATCGCCGAAATCAACGCCAAGATCTCCCGCGACCACGGGCTGGAGTGAATCTTGGACGCCGCTTCCGACGACCGGCGGTTCATGGAAGCGGCACTGCGTCTCGCGCTCACGCATCTGGGACGCACCTCCACCAATCCCTCCGTCGGCTGCCTGATCGTCAAGGACGGTGAAATCGTCGGCCGCGGCGTTACCGCGGAAGGCGGACGTCCCCATGCGGAACCGCAGGCGCTGGCCGAGGCCGGCGAGAAGGCGAGGGGCGCGACCGCTTATGTGACCCTCGAACCCTGTTCGCACTACGGCCGGACACCACCCTGCGCCAATGCGATCGTTGGCGCCGGTGTCGCCCGCGTGGTGATTTCAGTCCTCGATCCCGACCCGCGCGTCTCCGGACGCGGCGTGAAGATCCTCGAGGATGCGGGCATCGAGGTCGTCACCGGCGTTCTCGAGGAGGAGGGGCGCCGGGCGCTTGCCGCCTATCTCACACGCCAAATCAAGAAACGTCCGCAAGTGATTCTGAAGCTTGCTATATCGTCCGATGGCATGATCGGCAGGAGAGGCGAGGGCCAGATTGCCATTACCGGACATCAGTCGCGTGAACAGGTGCATCTCCTGCGGGCCGCGACTGACTCCATTCTCGTCGGCATCGGCACGGCTCTCGCCGACGACCCGGAACTCACCGTCCGATTGCCGGGTCTTGAACTCTATTCACCTGTTCGCGTCGTCCTCGATCGCAACCTCGACCTGCCGCTCACCTCGAAGCTCGTGCGCTCCGCGCGAAAGGTTCCCGTGATCGCAGTCGCCGGCGAAGGCTCTGCCGAAAGCCTGCAAGGCCGCCGCGCCGCGCTGGAGGCCGAAGGCGTCGAGGTGGTAGAAGCGAGCGATCTGGAAGGCCTGCTCTTCGGGTTGGTCTCGCGCGGCATTTCCTCCGTCCTCGTCGAGGGCGGGGCGAAGACCGCGAGGGCTTTCCTCGATGCGGGGCTGGTCGATCGCATCCTGTTGTTCCATGGACCGGGCGCGATCGGTTCGGACGGTATTGTCGCACCGGTCGACACCGACCATATACCGGAAGGTTTCAAGCACGTGCGGACGGCCGTTTTCGACGCCGACCGCTTCGACGATTACGAGAGAGGGATCTGATGTTCACCGGCATCGTCACCGATATTGGCACGGTCGAGTCCGTCACGCCCCTGAAGGAGGGCGTCCGGCTGCGGATCGCCACCAGCTACGACCCGGCGACCATCGACATGGGGGCGTCGATCGCCCATGCCGGCACCTGCCTCACGGTGACGGGCCTGCCGGAGCAGGGCAGCAACGCCCGCTGGTACGAGGTCGAAGCCTGGGAAGAGGCGCTGCGGCTCACCACCATCGGCAGCTGGACGAAGGGAACCCGCGTCAATCTCGAGCGGGCGCTGAAGATCGGCGACGAGCTCGGCGGCCATATCGTCTCGGGTCATGTCGACGGTACCGCCGAGATTCTCTCCGTGGCATCGGAAGGCGATGCCGTTCGCATCCGCCTGCGGGTGCCGGAGCATCTTGCCCGTTTCGTCGCGCCGAAAGGTTCGGTGGCGCTCGACGGCACCTCGCTCACCGTCAATGCGGTGGACGGCACCGACTTCGACATCCTGCTGATCCGTCACACGCTGGAGGTCACCACCTGGGGCGAACGCAAGGCGGGCGACAAGGTGAACTTCGAGGTCGACACCATGGCGCGTTATGCGGCGCGGCTTGCCGAATTCCCCGACCGGACGACCGGCTCCGTTTCCGCCGGCTGACGCCGGTGTTTCTGCGTGACAGGCCGGAACATGCGGACGCCCCGCGGGAAGACCCGCGAGGCGCCGTGGATATCGCCGTAAGAGCTAGTCAGCGGAGATAGAAGACGAAGCTGCCATCGGCGGCCCGTTCGGCGCCGACGATGTTGCCGACCTCGACGTTCTCGGCGGTCAGTTGCCGGTCGAGGCCGCGGTTCGACTCGATTGCAGCATGCAGGCCGCGGGCGGACATCGAGGCTGGGCTCAGGTCCTTGTATTCCGCGAGGATCGGGCTGCGATGGCCGAGCGACGACAATTCGACAACGTTGAACGCGGGGTTTGCCGTCGAGCGCAGGGCCTCATCGACGGTACGCGGCGTCGCCGCATGGCTGTAGCCGGCGGCGGAAAGCGCGACAAACAGGCTGGTGGAGGCAATCTTGGTAAAGCGGTTCATGACTCTTCTCCTTTGATGAAGTCAGCGGAACGGGAGGATTTCCGTGGCGCTTACGGACAGAGATATGAGCCGCTTCCCGATCAAGTTCCAATCACTAACCCGTTGAATTCGATTAAACAGTCGTAATGAGCGATGCCATCAAATCGCCTCTTTGCAGGCGTCGCCCGCAAGCTGTGCCTGCGGCGCTGTCCGGCATTTGCGAAAGGCCGATCTAAAAACACTTGCCAATGGCGGGCCGGCATGGTTTGACCGCGGTCTGTTCGGGCCGAGCCCGATTTTTCCCGTTTCCAGGATCATACCCATGCCACAGACGCAATCGGCTCCCCATCTTCTGATCGTAGAAGCCCGTTTCTACGACGATATGTCGGATGCGCTGCTCGACGGAGCCAAGACGGCGCTTGACGGCGCGGGCGCGACCTATGACATCGTAACCGTTCCCGGCGCGCTGGAGATTCCCGCAGCGATCGCCATGGCGCTCGACGGTGCCGATGCCGGCGGTACTGAGTATGACGGTTTCGTCGCACTCGGCATGGTCATCCGGGGTGAAACCTACCATTTCGACATAGTGTCCAATGAATCCTCCCGCGCGTTGATGGACCTGGCCGTTTCGGAATCCTTGCCGATCGGCAATGGCATCCTGACAGTCGAGAACGAGGCACAGGCCTGGGCGCGTGCCCGTCGCTCGGATCTGGACAAGGGCGGCTTTGCCGCTCGCGCCGCGCTGACGATGATCACGCTCAAGCAGAAACTGGGTGGCTGACCGATGGGCAAGGACGAAAAGCAGCAGCCGACGATCAAGGTCGCAAACCAGCGGGGCGCTGCCCGCCTCGCGGCCGTGCAGGCGCTTTACCAGATGGATATCGGCGGCACCGGCGTACTTGAAGTTGTCGCAGAATATGAAGCACATCGGCTGGGACAGGAAATCGACGGCGAAACCTATGTGAAGGCCGATCCTTCGTGGTTCCGCTCGATCGTCTCCGGCGTCGTGCGCGACCAGACCAAGATTGACCCGCTGATCGGCAACGCCCTGCAGGACGACTGGTTGCTGTCGCGGATCGACAGCACCGTCCGCGCCATTCTGCGCGCCGGTACCTTCGAGCTTCTGGAGCGCAAGGACGTTCCCGTCGCCGTGATCGCCACCGAATACGTGGAGATCGCACGGGCCTTCTTCGAAGGGGAGGAGCCGAAGCTCGTCAATGCGGTCCTCGACCGTATCGCCAAGCAGGTTCGCGGACCTTCCGGAAAGTAAGAACAGGCATCAGGAGCCAGAATGAGCGCGGTCGAAGCAGGCGGGCTGGAAGCGCAGGTTAGTTTAGCCAAGCGCAACGTCTTCATCCTCACAGCCGCCCAGTCGATTCTCGGCTCGGCCGCACCGTTGAGCTTCTCCGTCGGGGGCCTCGCCGGCTTCCAGCTCCTCGGAGCCGACAAGTCGCTCGCAACGGCTCCGCTCACCGGTTTCAATATCGGCGTCGCCATCGGCGCCATCGTGGTGGCGCTGGCTTCGCGTTTCCTCGGGCGCAGGACGAGCTTCATGTTCGGGGCGCTTATGGGGGCGGTCGGTGGCACCGTCGCCACTCTCGCGCTATTCCGCGCCGAATTCTGGCTCTTCGCCTTTGGTCTGATGCTGATCGGGCTTTCCGGCGGCTTCACCCAGAAGATCCGCTTCGCCGCGGCCGATGCCTCGCCGACCTTCTACAAGGGCAAGGCGATTTCCTGGATTCTCGCGGGCGGCATCGTTTCGGCGATTGTCGGCCCGCAGCTTGCAATCTGGATGAAGGACTACTTCGCCCCGGTCACCTTCGCCGGCGCCTTCACGGCAATGGTGCCGCTGATGCTGGCGGCGATCGTCGTGCTCTCCTTCCTCAATCTGCCGGCTATGAACGGTCGTGCCGGTGCCGACACCGAGCCGGCCCGCCCGCTGCGCGAGATCGTGATGACACAGCGCTTCATCACCGGCATGATCTGCGGCGTCAGCTCGTATGCACTGATGACCTTCATGATGACGGGCGCACCGCTCGCCATGGTGGTCGGTTGCGGCTTTTCCTCCGATCTCGCCACCCTCGGCATCCAGTGGCACGTCATCGCGATGTTTGCGCCGAGCTTCTTCACAGGCGTGCTGATCTCGCGTTTCGGCACCGAGAAGGTGGTCATTGCCGGGCTCCTGATCCTGATGGTCTGCGCCGTTGTCGCCCATATGGGCGTGGAACTCTGGAACTTCTGGGGCGCGTTGGTGCTGCTCGGCATCGGCTGGAACTTCGGCTTCATCGGCGCGACTGCGATCGTCGCATCCAGCTACCGCCCGCAGGAAGCCGACAAGGTTCAGGGTTTCCACGACATCATCCTGTTCGGGCTGGTGGCGCTCTCTTCGTTTTCGTCGGGCAAGGTCTTCACCGCCTATGGCTGGTCCTTCATGAACCTCGTCATCTGGCCGGTCACCATCATCTGCCTGGTTCTGGTGCTGCTCCAGATGCGTGCTGCCCGCGCAAGGGCCTGAAAAAACCGCGACATTTCGTCTGTTTCCATCGCGTCGACCGCAAAATGCGGCTCTTGACGCCATTCGATCCTCCACGCAATCTCGCGTCCGGGCCGATCAGCTTCTGAGGAGGGGCTTGAGTCCGGCGAAGGGACCGCCCGGCGCGACAGTGCGTCCGGGCGAAATTGGAGGTATTGCGAATGACAGTACTTGTAGGCGTTATTCTATGCGGATTGCTCTCGATCGCCTACGCGATCTGGGCGACCCGTTCGGTGCTTGCCGCCGATCAGGGCAATACGCGTATGCAGGAAATCGCGGGCTTCATCCGTGAGGGCGCGCAGGCCTATCTCGCGCGGCAGTACATGACGATCGCCGCGGTGGGGGCCGTGGTGTTCGTCGGCACATGGCTGCTGCTCTCGGGAACCGCTGCCGTCGGCTTCCTCATCGGGGCGGTCCTCTCGGGCGCGGCGGGCTTCATCGGCATGCACGTGTCGGTGCGCGCCAATGTCCGCACCGCGCAGGCTGCATCGGGTAGCCTTTCGGCAGGCCTCGACATCGCCTTCAAGTCTGGTGCGATCACCGGCATGCTGGTTGCCGGCCTCGCGCTTCTCGGCGTCTCCATCTACTTCTACGTCCTGACGGCGGTGCTCGGCCATGAACCGGGTTCTCGCGAAGTCATCGACTCGCTGGTCGCTCTCGGTTTCGGGGCCTCGCTTATTTCCATCTTCGCCCGTCTCGGCGGCGGCATCTTCACCAAGGGTGCGGACGTCGGCGGCGACCTCGTCGGCAAGGTGGAAGCCGGCATTCCCGAGGATGACCCGCGCAATCCGGCGACGATCGCCGACAACGTCGGCGACAATGTCGGCGACTGCGCCGGCATGGCGGCCGACCTCTTCGAGACCTACGCTGTCTCCGTCGTCGCGACCATGGTGCTCGCGGCGATCTTCTTCGCCGGGACTCCGGCGCTCGAAACAGCGATGATCTATCCGCTCGCGATCTGCGGCGCCTGCATCATCACCTCGATCATCGGCACCTTCTTCGTCAAGCTCGGAGCCAACGGCTCGATCATGGGTGCGCTCTACAAGGGACTGATCGTCACCGGGCTCCTCTCGCTCCTCGGGCTCGGCGCGGCGACGTCGTTCACCATCGGCTGGGGTACGATCGGTACGGTCGCAGGTGCCGACGTTACCGGATGGAATCTCTTCTTCTGCGGCATTCTCGGTCTCGTCGTCACGGCCCTCATCGTGGTGATTACCGAATACTATACCGGCACGAACAAGCGTCCGGTGAACTCGATCGCCCAGGCCTCCGTCACCGGCCACGGCACCAACGTCATCCAGGGCTTGGCCGTATCGCTCGAATCGACGGCGTTGCCGGCGATCGTCATCGTCGGCGGCATCGTCGCGACCTACCAGCTCGCCGGCCTGTTCGGAACCGCCATCGCGGTGACGACCATGCTCGGCCTCGCCGGCATGATCGTCGCGCTCGACGCCTTCGGCCCGGTCACCGACAACGCCGGCGGTATCGCGGAAATGGCGGGCCTGCCGTCCGAAGTCCGCAAGTCCACCGACGCGCTCGATGCCGTCGGCAACACGACCAAGGCGGTGACCAAGGGCTATGCGATCGGTTCGGCCGGCCTCGGCGCGCTGGTGCTTTTCGCCGCCTATTCGAACGACCTGCAGTTCTTTGCGACCAACAGCGACCGTTATCCGTATTTCGCGGGCATCGGTGACATCTCGTTCAGCCTGTCGAACCCCTATGTCGTCGCCGGCCTGATCTTCGGCGGCCTCATCCCGTATCTCTTCGGCGGTATCGCCATGACCGCCGTCGGCCGCGCGGCCGGCTCGATCGTCGAGGAGGTTCGCCGCCAGTTCCGCGAGAATGCCGGCATCATGCAGGGTACGGTGAAGCCGGATTACGGCCGCGCCGTCGACTTGCTGACCAAGGCGGCGATCCGCGAAATGATCGTGCCATCGCTGCTGCCGGTTCTGGCACCGCTCGTCGTCTATTTCGGCGTTCTGCTGATCTCCGGCTCCAAGGCCTCGGCCTTCGCCGCACTCGGCGCCTCGCTGCTCGGCGTGATCGTCAACGGGCTCTTCGTCGCGATTTCCATGACTTCCGGCGGTGGTGCATGGGACAATGCCAAGAAGAGCTTTGAGGACGGCTTCATCGACAAGGATGGAGTCAAGCACCTGAAGGGTTCGGACGCTCACAAGGCTTCCGTGACCGGCGATACCGTCGGCGATCCCTACAAGGATACCGCAGGCCCCGCCGTCAATCCGGCGATCAAGATCACCAACATCGTCGCGCTGCTGTTGCTGGCGATGCTCGCCGCCTGAGGCGACCAAGCAAGAGACAAGAAAGAACCCGCGGAAAGCGATTTCCGCGGGTTTGCTTTTTTTGCCGTTCCGGACATTCGGCCGGCACCCCTTCGGGCGCCGGCACCAGTCGGATCAGAGATTGTTGAACAGGTTCTTGACGGAGTTCGCCGCACCGCCGCCGCCCGAAAGGATCTGCTGCAGGAAGGTGAGGTCCTTGCCGCCCGTCGGCGTCGTGCGGGAGATGGTGTCGAACACCTTGCCGTCCTTCAGCGTGTAGTTGGCACGCCGGGCGACGACGCCGTCCTTGTCGAAGTAGATTGCGAGCACCTGCTGATCGACCAGCTTCGGCTTCATGAAGGCGGCCGAACGGGTGCGTGTTTGCGAAATGTAGTAGAAGACCTCCCCATCGAAGGTGGCGGTCGTCGAAGGCGTGCCGAGCGAGAGGAGGACCTGCTCGCGGCTCGAACCTTCGGGAACGAGGTCGAGTGCGGCCTCGTCAACGATGTAGCCGTTGTGGAAGACTTCGGAGGTCTTGCAGCCGGAGAGACCACCCGCTGCGAGGGCGAGGGCGAGGGCGGCGCCAAGAAATCGCCTGTCCGATCTGATGTATCGCATTTCCAACCACACGTCTCCCAATGACTTTTCCGTTGGAGCGCCGGGGCGCCCGCGAACCTGTTGCTCTATCATTGTGGCCTTTCCGGGGAAGACCGGCGGCACAACGAAGCTCCTCGCTTCGGCTCGTCCGACGCATGGGATGCGTGGCAGGCGGCGCAAAACGGCATTGCAATTCGCGTCTGCTTCGGTAAACCAGCTTTCGCAATCATGCAACACGACCATGGGCCGGCGCGGATGTTCCCGCGGCCCTTTTTGGCAGAATCGATGCTATTCGGATTTTTCCGGCAGAAAAAGCACAACCGGCAGATCATGGAACGGCAATATGCGGCGCTCACGGCGGCGGCGCGTACACCGTACTTATATAGTGACCTGTCGGTTCCCGACACGGTCATGGGCCGTCTCGAGATGCTGTCGATCGTGCTGATTCTGTTCTTTCGGCGCACGGCAAAGTCCGCGCGCAGCGGCCAGGAACTCGCCCAGGAGATCATCGACGCCTTCTTCCAGGACGTCGATCATTCGATCCGCGAACTCGGTGTCGGTGACCCCGGCGTGCCGAAACGGATGAAGAAGCTCGCCGGCCGCTTCTACGGTCGCGCCGAATCCTATGGCGCCGCGCTCGACAAAGGTGATGGCGAACTGTTGGCGCAGGCGCTCACGCGCAATATATATCCCGAAAGGGGCGAGGACGCCCCCGACATGCATGGACTGGCCCGCTGGATGATCGAGGAGGAAGCGCACCTGCGCGATATCCCGGAAGAGAGCGTCGAGACCGGATCCGTCACATTGGCCGTTCCCGGAGGGCCTCGACTGCAATGAGTTCACACCACAAGCATGCCGGCGACGCGGCCTTTTCCTATCTGGTGAAGGTCGGCCACGTTTCGGCGAATCCCGTCCAGGTTCATGTCGAGGCAGATGAGCGCGAGCGCCGTGCGCTGGCCGCGCTCTGGAACGTGGAAGCGGTCGAGAGCCTCGGTGCCGATCTGCAGATTGCCCGCTGGAAGAAGGACGGCATCCGCATCAAGGGCCGGGTCAGGGCCGAACTGGTGCAGGCTTGTGTGGTCACGCTCGAGCCGGTGATTTCGCAGATCGATCAGGAACTCGACCAGATATTCGTGCCGGAAGGATCACGCCTCGCGCGGATACTCACCAACGAAGCCGGTGAGATGATTCTCGATCCGGAAGGTCCGGACGTGCCGGAAACCTTCACCGGCGATACGATCGATGCAGGCGCGCTGGTCGCGGAATTCGCCGCACTGGCGATCGATCCTTATCCGCGCAAGTCCGGCGCCGCCTTCGACGGCCATGTCGAGGACAGCGGCGAGAGCGACCGCAAGCCGTCGCCGTTTGCTGTCCTGAAGGACTGGAAGAAGGACTAATTCGCGGTTCGCAAACAGAAACGGGCGCCACAAATCGGTTGTGCGGGACCGCAAAAACGGTATTTTGGCCGAAATTTCGCCGGGCAGCGAAAGGAAGGATCAGACGAGAGTGATCAGAATATCCCTTGATTTGATGGGAGGCGACTTCGGCCCTGAGGTTGTCATTCCCGGCGCCGCCAAGGCGCTGGAACGTCATCCGGGCGTCAGCTTTGTGATGTTTGGCCAGCAGGAAAAGTGCGCGCCGATCCTCGCGCAGTATCCGCAGCTGAGAGAAAAATCGGTCTTCCATCACTGTGAGATCGCCGTCGCCATGGACGAGAAGCCGAGCCAGGCGCTTCGCCGCGGCCGCTACAAGTCTTCCATGTGGAAGGCGATCGAGGCGGTAAAGGCGAAGGAAGCCGATGTCGCAGTCTCCGCCGGCAATACCGGCGCTCTGATGGCCATGTCGCTCTTCTGTCTTCGCACCATGGCGAACATCGAACGTCCGGCACTCGCCGGCATCTGGCCGACCCTGAAGGGCGAGAGCATCGTGCTCGACGTCGGTGCCACCATCGGGGCCGATGCGCAGCAGCTTCTCGACTTCGCCGTCATGGGCGGTGCGATGGCCCGCGCCCTCTTCGAGATCGAGCGCCCGATGGTCGGCCTGCTGAACGTCGGCGTCGAGGAGGTCAAGGGGCAGGAAGAGGTCAAGGAAGCCGGCCGCCTGATCCGCGAGGCCGGTCTCGACACGATCAACTATTACGGCTTCGTCGAGGGCGACGACCTCGGCCGCGGGACGGTCGACGTCGTGGTGACGGAGGGCTTCACCGGCAACGTCGCGCTGAAGACCGCCGAGGGTACCGCACGGCAGATCGCAGAATACCTGCGTGCCGCAATGTCGCGCACCCTGCTCGCGCGGCTCGGCTATCTCCTCGCCAAGGAAGCCTTCGACCGCCTGCGCGAGAAGATGGACCCGCGCAAGGTCAACGGCGCGGTCTTCCTCGGCCTTAACGGGATTGTGATCAAGAGCCATGGCGGCACCGATGCGGAGGGCTTTGCGGCCGCGATCGACGTCGGCTATGACATGGCCCGCAACGGCCTCACACAAAAGATTGAAAACGACTTGAAAGAGTATCATGCACGGCACTCCTCCAGTGCAGGGCCCGAAGCAGCATGATCGGTGGAGTTTGAAAGCATGATCCGTTCTGTCGTTCGCGGTTTCGGGCAGCGCTCCCGAAACGGGTGATGACCAACCGCGAGTTGGAAGACATTGTCGAAACCTCTGACGAGTGGATCGTGCAGCGCACGGGCATTCGCCAGCGTTATGTCGCAGGCGAGGGGGAGACGACTGCCTCCCTCGGGGCAGATGCGGCGCGCGCCGCGCTCGAGAATGCCGGCATGTCCGCCGACAGTATCGACCTCATCATCTGTGCGACCTCCACGCCGGACAATACCTTCCCGGCAACCGCGGTCGACATCCAGAACCGTCTCGGCATCCATCACGGCTTTGCCTTCGATATGCAGGCGGTCTGCAGCGGCTTCGTCTATGCGATGGCGACCGCCGATCTCTACATCCGCGGTGGCATGGCCAAGCGCGTGCTCGTCATTGGCGCGGAGACCTTCTCGCGTATCCTCGACTGGAAGGATCGCACCACCTGCGTTCTCTTCGGTGACGGCGCGGGCGCGCTGGTGCTCGAAGCGGAAGAGGGCAGCGGCACCAATGCCGACCGTGGCGTGCTGACCGCGCAGCTGCGCTCCGACGGCGTCCACAAGGAAAAGCTCTATGTCGACGGCGGACCGTCGACCACGGGTACGGTCGGCCATCTGCGCATGGAAGGCCGCGAGGTCTTCAAGCACGCCGTCGGCATGATCACCGACGTCATCGAAGCGGCGTTCGAGGCAGGCGGAGCAACCGCCGACGACATCGACTGGATGGTGCCACACCAGGCCAACCGGCGCATCATCGACGCTTCGGCCAAGAAGCTCGGCATCCCGATCGAGAAGGTCATCGTCACCGTCGACCTGCACGGCAACACCTCGGCCGCCTCCATTCCGCTCGCTCTGGCGACCGCTGCCGGCGACGGTCGCATCAAGAAGGGTGATCTCGTCCTGCTGGAGGCGATGGGCGGCGGCTTCACCTGGGGCGCCGTGCTCGTCCGCTGGTAACAGCGGCGACCAAAAATCGAATGTCGAACAAGAGCTTGACCGTCAAGCTCTTCGGCAATACTGTCATCGCGATTTGAGAAGATGACTGTTTCAGGCGGGCGGATCACATGGCTGGGAAGACAGTTACCCGAGCGGATTTGGCAGAGTCGGTTTTCCGTAAGGTGGGCCTGTCCCGCACGGAATCGGCTGAACTCGTCGAGACGATCATCGACGAAGTCTGCAATGCCATCGTTCGCGGCGAAACCGTGAAGCTGTCGTCGTTCGCCACCTTCCAGGTGCGCAGCAAGAACGAGCGTATCGGCCGCAATCCGAAGACCGGCGAGGAAGTGCCGATCTCGCCGCGTCGCGTGATGACCTTCAAGGCATCGAACGTGCTGAAACAGCGCATCCTGCGGGCGCATCTTTCACGCAAGGCCAAGCAGAAGCCGCAAAACCCGGCCTCCTGAGAGCGATTGCGGTGGACCGCGGGGCCTCTTGGCTCTCCGGATACTTGAATTCTTCTGGATAAATCGTTGAAATGCTCCGAATCATGGTTCGGAGCGGTGCTCCGCACGAGCCGCGTAAAGGACGGGAGCTGAGCCTTGGACAAGAGCCCGGATGCGTTTCGCACCATCAGCGAGGTCGCCGACGACCTCGATCTGCCGCAGCACGTGCTGCGTTTCTGGGAGACGCGCTTTCCGCAGATCAAGCCGATGAAGCGGGGAGGCGGGCGACGCTATTACCGGCCCGACGACATCGAGCTCCTCAAGGGTATCCGCCATTTGCTCTATGATCAGGGCTACACCATCAAGGGCGTGCAGAAGCTTCTGAAGACCAACGGCAACAAGTTCGTCATGGCGGTCGCGAGTGGCGACGTCGCGGCGATGGAGGCGTTGGTGGCTGCAAGCAGCGGCAAGCAGGAAGAACCGCGTCTTGCCGGGCCGGAAGAGGACCAGATCGTCGGCCGCCCGAAGGCACGCAGCACCGGCCGTTTCTTCGGCTTCGGCGGCAACGGCGACGACACGCCGGAGGTGACCAACGGCAAGGGTTCGGTCGGCAAGGAAGACCGCGCGCTGTTGCAGGAGGCGCTTTTCGACCTCCTCGAATGCAAGCGCCTGCTCGACCAGGTGCGTTGAGCCATTCTTGGCGGCAAATCTTCTCTCGCGTACTTTTTCCCTTGCACAGCCGTAACCTAGCCATTATGGAGAACGTGCTTTGCAAGAAGCTGGTCGGGGCGTAGCGCAGCCCGGTAGCGCACTTGACTGGGGGTCAAGGGGTCGCTGGTTCAAGTCCAGTCGCCCCGACCATTTAAATTCTTGATATCCCAGTACAATCATCCGAACGGATAGACATGTTGCACCGCCCGGCGGGGCCGCAGGCGAGCGTATGTCACAACCGCGCGGCGGCCTTCAGCGCTGTGGCGGACGCGCCCGATACCGGTCGTAATCAGATGTTGTCAGTCGTCGTTGGTGGCGTTGAGCCTCTCCGGCGGAATACCTTCGTCACCGGGCTCCCGTTTCGTCAGGCGCACCCCGTCGCCGCCGATCGTGCAGTCTCCGTCGGCGAGGAACGTGGCGCCGAGGCGCTGGAGTGCACCATGGAGCGCGGTGAGCGCGCCAGCATCGACGGCCTTTCCCGCGACCGGTGTTTCGCATTGCAGGATGACGAAAGCGGAGACGCCGCTTTCCGCCGACAGTTCATCGACGCTGATACCGAGAAGCGCCCTTGCGGCGCGGACCTGTGCAGGCGAGATCGTGTTCATCATCATGATACAGTATATGCTCCTGCGTTCTCCAAAATCAAACCGGCCGGCCGCAGGACGAGTTCCCGATAGACCGACAGCGTCTGGCTCACCATGACGTCCAGCCCGTAGCGGCCGGCGCGAGCCACCGCGTTGGCCGTCAGCCGCGTGCGCGTGGCCGGGTCGCCAAGCGATGCCATGGCTGCGGCGAGTTCCGTCGGGTCGTCGTCATTGCCGACGAGGATGCCGTTGACACCGTCCTCGAGCACGGTCGAAACGCCGCCGACCTCTGAGAGGATCAGCGGCTTGCCTGCGGTCGCCGCCTCCAGCATGACATAGGACATCGCCTCGTAGCGGCTCGGCATCACGAGTGCGTCGAAGGCCTGGATCGCTTCGTTTCCGGGAAGTTCGGCGGTGAGGCGGATGCGATCGGAGACGCCCGTCGTGGCGATCTGCCGGCGGAGTTCCGCCTCCATTTCCCCGGCGCCGATCATCAGCAGGTGTGCCTGCGGCATCTGTGCCGCCGTCCTGGCGAAGGCGGCGACCAGCCGTTCCGGCGCCTTTTGCGGCTGCAGGCGGCCGACGAAGCCGAAGACGACGGCCTCGTCCGGGATGTCCCAGCCGGCACGCAGTTCTGCGCGACGATCGCTCGGAACCGGCGCCACGCCGTTGACGACGACCCGCAGCTTCCCGGCCGGGATGCCGAGCGAGATCGCGTGGTCGTATTCGCTGTCGGAGACGCAGATTACGCGCTCACTGAGATGACGGCCGAGAAAGCGTTCGACCGCGCCGTAGACGAGCCGCCCCTTGTCGCCGAGCGTCGGGTCCATGGTACGGAAAGCATGCGGAGTATAGACCCGGGGCGTGTGGCGTCCCGGCAGCCGCAGGCGCGTGAGCGCGCCGGCCTTGGAACTGTGGCCGTGGATGATGTCGAAGGGGCCTTCCCGCTTGATGATCTCTCGCAACTGCCACCAGGCAACCGCGTCCCACGGCCCGACGGCCCGCTGCATCGGCAGGGCGATGACGCGGTGACGATTGCGGGAGAGGAGGTCCTCGACGAAGCGCGCCTCCGCCCGCACCGGCGAGTAGACGGCGGTCACGGCATGACCTTGTGCCGCGAGCCCGCCGCACAGGTCGATGAAGTGGCGGCCCGATCCACCGCCGCTCGGCTCCAGCACCTGGAGAACGGAGAGAGGGCGTTCCGGCTGTTGTGGCGCGGCAGTCAAATCATTCGCCTTCCGAGGCTTTTCTGATGGCGTCGCTCGAGCGCTCCGCATCCCCAGACGATGCCGAGCAGCAGGTAGAAGTGGCGCCAGTGGTCGATATCGATGACATTGCCGATTGCCGCATGGCCGATGATGGTGATCCAGGCGATCATCAGATGCGGTTGCCAGGGGCGATCGCGCAGGAGGAAGCGAAAACCGATCCTGAGCGTCCAGAGGATGAGAAGGATGAAGGTGACGAAGCCGAGCCAGCCGTAGCTCGTCAGCGTCTTCAACCAGATATTGTGCTCGTCTTCCGGAAAGATCGTGCTGAAGACCATCGGGCCGATGCCAAGCGGCCGTTCCATCGACATCAGGAAGCCGAGACGATGGCGCTCGAAACGGCCGAGATGGCCGCTGTCATATTCCTGGATTCCGGTGCGGCTGAGGAAGAGGTCGCGGACCTGTTCGACCTGCAACGCGATCACAAGCGCGAGCACCAGCACGACGACCGCAGCGATTGTCAGCAACAGGATCTTCAGCCGGAAGGCACCGGTGCGCTCCTTGAGCAACAGGATGAACACGAGCGCGACGGCGGAGAACAGGAAGAGAGCCCAGGCGGCGCGCGAGAAGGACAGGAAGACGCCGAGCGCCACCACCAGCAGACCCGCGACCTTGAAGGGCGCATCGATCAGGCGCCCGGTCAGAAGACCGTGGATCAGGTAGAGCGAGGGAGCGATGAGGAAGGGGCCGAAGACGTTCGGGTCCTGGAAGGCGCCCATGGCGCGGTCGTAGCGGGTGAACACCTCGGCACCAGGAAAGGCATGGAAATAACCGAGGATGCCGAGCATGGAGGTGACGATCGCCGCGACCACCCAGGCATCGAAGATGAGTTTGAGACGCCGTGCGTCGTCCTCGATGACGGCCGCATAGAAGACCGCGGTGAGCGCGAGAAAGGTCGATACGGCAAGATACATCGGCCCGTCGCCGAGATCCTGCATGACCGTCAGCGAGAGGATGCCGCCGACATTGAAGACGAGGAGCAGCGCGAGCAGCGGCGCCGTTCCGCGGGAAATCCTGAGGCCGAAGAGGAACCACAGCGCAATCTGCGCCACCATCCAGAGTTCATAGGGTGCCGGCTCGGAGATGACGAAGCCCGACAGGAAGACGCCGACGGCGAGGCTTGCCGCACCGATCAGCGATACGATCGCCGCGGACGAGGGCGGCCGCTGGCCGGCAAGGGCATGGTTCGCGCTCAATAGGCGTTTTCCGTGTTGAGCAGCCGGAAGGGCGTGAGGAACAGGATCTTGAGATCGAGGAACAGCGACCAGTTCTCGATGTAATAGAGATCGTAGGCGGTGCGCAGCTTGATCTTCTCGTCGGTATCGACCTCGCCGCGCAGTCCGTTGATCTGCGCCCAGCCGGTGACGCCGGGCTTGACGCGGTGGCGGGCGAAGTAGCCTTCGACGATCTCGGAATATTTGCGCTCGCGGGTTTGCGCGAGTACGGCGTGCGGACGCGGTCCGACGAGCGACAGGCTGCCCTGCAGGACGTTGAAGAATTGCGGCAGTTCATCGATCGAGGATTTGCGCAGGAACCGTCCGACGGGTGTCACGCGCGGGTCGTTCTTCGTGACCGCCTGCCGGGCCGTCGGATCGCTCATTTCCGTGTACATCGAGCGGAACTTCAGGACGCGGATGATCTCGTTGTTGAAGCCGTGCCGCTCCTGGATGAAGAAAACCGGTCCCTTGGACGTGGCTTTGATGGCGACGGCGGTGGCGATCATAACCGGCCAGAAGACGGCGAGGGCGAGCAGGCTGAAGGTGATGTCGAACACCCGCTTGGCGACGGAATCCCAGTCGCGGATCGGCTTGTCCATGATGTCGAGCATCGGAACTGCGCCGACATGCGAATAGGCGCGCGGACGGAAGCGCAGGCTGTTCGAATGGGCGGCGAGGCGGATGTCGAGGGGCAGCACCCAGAGCTTGCGCAGAAGATGCAGGATGCGCTCTTCCGCGCTGAGCGGCAGGGCGATGATCAGCATGTCGATGCGGGCGAGGCGCGCGAATTCGACGAGTTCGGCGAAGGTTCCGAGTTTCGGATAGCCGGCGACGACGGTCGGCGAACGGGCGGTGCCGCGGTCGTCGAAGATGCCGCAGATGCGTATGTCGTTGTCCGGCTGCATCTCGAGGGCGCGGATCAGGTCCTTCGCCGGCTGGCCACCTCCGACGATGACCGCGCGGCGCTCCATGACGCCGTTGCGCGCCCATCGGCGGATGCGGAAGCCAAAGAGCACCCGCTCCGTCAGCAGGACGGCGCTACCGAGTGCGAACCACGCGATCAGCCAGTTGCGGAGGGAGAGGGCGTGATCGCCCGCAAGGAAGAGGGCGAGGGCGGAGGCCACCATCGCTACCAAGAACGAGCCCCAGATGCGCAGAACGGACCGCAGCGGCGCCCTCAGCGCCGGGACGTGGTAGCAGTCCGCCATCTGCATCATGAGGACGGTCGCGCCCGAAGCGAGAACGACGATGGAGAGATCGACCCAGAGATTTGCCGTCTGCGCACCGTAGAAGAAATAGAGCGTACCCAGGCCGAGCGCGAGGAGGCAGAGGAATTCGAAGAGCCTCATCTGTCCGATGATGATCGCCGGCGAGTAGTTTTCCTCGCTCAGATGGTTGGCGACCTGTCTTGCGAGCGCGTTGATGCTGCCGTTGTCCTCCG
Organism: Ciceribacter thiooxidans; assembly: GCF_014126615.1. Lineage (NCBI taxonomy): Bacteria > Pseudomonadati > Pseudomonadota > Alphaproteobacteria > Hyphomicrobiales > Rhizobiaceae > Ciceribacter > Ciceribacter thiooxidans. The sequence goes on along the minus strand of NZ_CP059896.1, from coordinate 2,107,068 downwards.
GCGCACTGGTGGCGTCACCGCCGCTGCCCTGCGTAACCTTTCGGCGCAGTCTATCGATGTCGAATTGCTGATGCTTTTCCATCTGATTCATCGCCGCCTTGGGCCCCGTCGGCCACATTCTGGCAGGAAGGTCCTAAAAATCCTTTAGGGTGCGTCCATTGTCCCGTTCTGATACGACACTGCTCGTCTTCACGACAGTCCAGCTGCGCCGAAACCGGGAAATTTGACACCGATCAAGGAAGCATGAGACGCATCGTGGCTGAAAAGACAGCAAGATAAAAAGAGAGCGAGGCTCATGGACAAGAAGCACGCATTCAACATCGGCTATTTCCTGTTTGTCTTCACGCTCCTGCTGGCATTCCAGGCCTGGCTCGGCTACCGCGACTATGCGCAGGTCTCCTACAGCGAAATGATGAAGATGGCCCAGGATGGCCGGATCGCCTCGGTCACGCTCACGGAGACGAGGATCGAAGGCGAGTTCAAGGAGCCGCAGAACGGCAAGAAGTACTTCATCGCCAATCGCGTCGATCCGGCACTCGCCGCAATTTTCGAGAAGGAAGGCGTCAAGGTTTCGGGGGCGACCGACAGCAACTGGCTGACGACCCTTCTCTCCTGGGTCCTGCCGGTCATCCTCTTCTTCACGCTCTGGTCTTTCTTCTTCCGCGGCATCGCCGAACGGCAGGGCATGGGCGGCCTCATCAACATCGGCAAGTCGCGGGCAAAGATCTATCTGGAGCGCAAGACGGGCGTCACCTTCGACGACGTCGCAGGCATCGACGAAGCCGAGGCCGAGCTTCAGGAGATTGTCTCCTTTCTGAAGGACAAGGACCTCTACGGCCGCCTCGGGGCGCGCATTCCAAAGGGTATTCTTCTGGTCGGGCCACCCGGCACCGGCAAGACGCTGATGGCGCGCGCGGTGGCGGGCGAGGCCGGTGTTCCCTTCTTCTCCATCTCCGGCTCGGAATTCGTCGAGATGTTCGTCGGCGTCGGTGCGGCGCGCGTGCGCGACCTCTTCGAACAGGCTCGCGCCGCCGCCCCGTGCATCATCTTCATCGATGAACTCGATGCGCTGGGGCGGGCGAGGAATTCCTTCGGTGGTTTCGGCGGCAACGACGAGAAGGAGCAGACGCTGAACCAGCTGCTCGCGGAGCTCGACGGTTTCGATCCCCGCGTCGGCATCGTCCTGCTTGCGGCGACGAACCGGCCCGAAGTCCTCGACCCGGCGCTGATGCGGGCGGGCCGTTTCGACCGCCAGGTGGTCATTGACCGGCCGGACCGCAAGGGTCGCGAGGCGATCCTCAAGGTCCACATGAAAGGCGTCCTGATCGACAAGGACGTCAGCGTCGACGATATCGCCGGCCTGACGCCCGGCTTCACCGGAGCCGATCTCGCCAACCTCATCAACGAGGCGGCGATCGTCGCCACACGCCGCGGCGCCACGAAGGTCGCCATGGAAGATTTCGTGGCGGCCGTCGAGCGGATCATCGCCGGTTCGGAGCGCCGGAGCCGCATCCTCAACCCGGAGGAGCGCGAGCGCGTCGCCTACCACGAAATGGGCCATGCGCTGGTCGCGGCGTCGCTCACGCGCGCCGATCCGGTGCAGAAGGTGTCGATCATTCCCCGCTCGATCGGCGCTCTCGGTTACACCCTGCAGCGGCCGACGGAGGATCGCTTCCTGATCACCGCCGGCGAACTGAAAGAGCGCATGGTGGCGCTGCTTGCCGGTCGCGCGGCGGAGGACCTGATCTTCGGCGAGATTTCGACGGGGGCTGCCGACGACCTCGCCAAGGTGACCGACATCGCCCGCGAGATCGTCACCCGTTTCGGAATGGACGAGTCCGTCGGGCAGGCCGTCCTCGAACCACAGCGCATGCAGTGGCTGGACGACAGCCAGATGCGCATGCGCCCCAAGGATTATTCGGAAGCGACGGCGCGGGAAGTGGATCTTGCCATCCGCACGATGATCGAGGAGGCCTATGCCCAGGCGAAGCGCATCCTGAACGTCAGGATCGACCGGCTCAGGGAAGGCGCGAAGCTGCTGCTCGAGAAGGAAACCCTGACGCCCGACGATTATCCGCCGCTCGTCAAGCGGGTCGTTCCGGCGAAAGCCGGGGACTGAGGCGAATGCCGTTCAGATCGCGGCGAGCCGCTCGCGGTAGAAGCCGAGCATCTTCTCGGCCATGACGGACGCGGAGAATTTCGCCTTGAACGCCACGGGGTCTGGCATCACGGACTTCGCCCATCCGGGGGTCGTAAGCGCCTGCGCCATCACGCGGGCGAGGTCGGCGGCATCGCCCCGCTCTGCCAGCGCTTCACTGTCGGGGCCGAGGACCTCCGGGATGCCGCCGACGCGCGAGGCGATCAGCGTCTTTCCGGCGGCCAGCGTTTCGAGCACGATGTAAGGCATGGATTCGGCCCGCGAAGGAACGACGACCATGTCCGAGGTCGCGAAGGCGTCCTTGATCGGCATTGCCGGGAGCAGGCCGACGCGACGTCCGAGCCCCTTCTGTATCAACGTGGTCTCGTATTTGTCGCGGTCCGGGCCGTCGCCGATGACCAGCGCCGACAGCGGCCGGCCGACCAGCCGCTCCGTGCGGGCGAAGGCATCGATGAAGACGTCCGGGCCCTTCAGGTCGCGCAACATGCCGACATAAATGTAGTCGACGCTGTCGGAGCGGGTAGGAATCGCCTCGAAATCGGTGTCGCTGATTCCGTTGTGGATCGTCCGCCAGTCACATCGCGGCTTGCCGACCTTGTTTTCGTAGGTCTGATGCTCGAAATCGCAGACGAAGATCAGTGCATCGCCAAAGCGCTCGAGCAGCCGTTCGAGTGCGAAAATACCCCGTCCGGCGAACGTCGCCTGCTCGTAATGCAGGCTCCCGCCGTGGGGCGTATAGAAGCGGGCGACGCGATACCTTCGAACCCGCAGGGCTGAGCCGACAATGCGGACCAGGGCGCCACCTTTGGCGCCGTGGCCATGCAGGATGTCAGGCTGCAAGCTCTTTATCTGGTTGTAGCTTTTTTTGACGGCTGCGAGATCGCTGAGGCCGACGGAACGGTGAATGGGTATGCGCGTGAGGCCGAGCGAGAGGAACGGCCGTATCTGTTCGAAGAGCCTCTCCTCATGCTCGCTGCCCGTCAGGCTGTCGCAGACGATACCGACCTGGTGGCCGGCGCGGCTGTGTTGCTCGGCGAGGTCGCGCACGTGGCGGAAGATGCCGCCCACGGGTGATCGGAAGCAGTGGACGATGCGGAGCGGTGGTCCTTCAGGCATGGATCAGAAAAGCCGTTCTCGCACATAGACGGTGTCACCCGCGAGGATCGGATCGGTGATCGGCACGCTGCCGGTCATGATCTCGCCATTGACGTTGCGCGTGATGTCGACATCTCTCTGGTTCGCTCTGGCCGTGAAGCCTCCAGCGACGGCGACGGCGTTCTGAACCGTCATGCCGGGCACGTAGGAGTATTGGCCCGGCTGACCGACTTCGCCCATGATGAAGATGGACCGATAGCGATCAATCTCGATGCTGACGTCGGGATCGCGCAGATAGCCCTGGCGAAGTTTCTGGGCGATCGTGCCCTCGAGCTGGGAGAGGGTCGAGCCGCGGGCGGCGACCTGTCCGACGAGCGGGAAGGCGATATAGCCGGCCTGGTCGACCGTATAGGTATTGGTGAGGTTATCCTGTTCGAAGACCGTAATTCGCAGGCGGTCGCCGCTGCCGAGGCGATAGGGCGCGATCGTCGACTCGTGAAAGGCTTTCGGCGCCGGCTGATAGCTGGTGCAGCCGGCAAGTGCCGCCAACGCCACGGCGAAGACGATAGACATGATCCGCTTTATGACAGCCAGTTCCATTGCGCTGTTTGCGCTCCCGAGTCGGTGCTTCCAAACTTGTCCTGTTATCCTTCGGTTAGGGTTAATGGCCGGTAAAGAAGTCTCGGCAGAATGGAGCACAGACGCACACGCAGGCCGGTCGGATTAACTCTTGCGTTACCATAGTCGTTTACGTTTGGCCGAAATCCGGACCGGGAGTGCAGTATGTCGAGCGTAGGCAGCAGTCGTCAGGACGAGGATATCGATCTTGCCCAGTTGTTCCGTGCCGTCTGGCAGCGGAAGGGGCGGATCCTTGCCGCGACGGCGCTTGCCGCGGGTGTGGCATTCGTCGGGGCGAATGCCATCTCTCCACGTTACAAGGGCGAAACGCGCATCCTCATCGAGGCGCGAGAGCCGAATTTCATGGGGCAGGGCACAAACAGCGCCGACCTGCAGCCGCTTCTCGACGAACTGAACATTGCAAGCCAGGTGCAGGTGCTGCGCTCGGTCGATCTCATCAAGCAGGTCGCCCGCGACCTGAAGCTCTATGAGCGGAAGGAATTCGATCCGGTCGCCAGCCCCTCGGCGGTCGACGAATTCCTGATCCTCGTCGGTCTGAAGAAGAACCCGCTGGAGCGCGCACCGGAGGATCGTGTCGTCGACACCTTCCTCGAAAAGCTCTCCGTCTATCAGGTCGAGCGCTCGCGCGTGATCGCCGTCGCCTTCACCTCCAAGGATCCGGAGCTTTCGGCGGCAATCCCGAACGCGATGGTCCAGGTCTATCTTTCCCTGCAGCGCGGCGCCAAGCTCGACTCGAATTCGCAAGCCGCCCGCTGGCTCGAACCAGAGATCGCCAACCTTCGCGAGAAGGTGAAGGAGGCGGAGCAGAAGGTCGCGGACTATCGCGCCGCCCACGATATCGTACAGACCACCGAAAAAGATACGTTTTCCGGCCAGCAGCTGAACGACATCTCGGCCGAACTCGCCCGGGTGCGCAGCGAAATGGCGGACGCGGAGGCTAAGGCCGAGAACGTGCGCGCCGCACTCGCCGCCGGCCGTTCCGCCGACATGATCGATGCCGTCGCCAGCAATGCGACGATCCAGCGGCTGAAGGAAAGCGAAGCCGGCATCCGCGCGCAGATTTCCGAGCTCTCGATCACGCTGCTCGACGGCCATCCGCGGATCAAGGCCCTGCGGGCGCAGGTCGCCGGCATCCGCCAGCAGATTGCCGCGGAGGCGGCGAACGTCGCGGCGAGCCTCGAGAACGACGCGGGCGTCGCCCGACTGCGTGAAAAGCAACTCGTCGCCAAGCTCAACATGCTGAAGGCCGATTATGCCCAGGCCGACTCGAACCAGGTCGGTCTCCACGAGCTAGAACGCGAGGCGGCGGCACAGCGGCAGCTTCTCGAAACTTATCTCGCCCGCTATCGCGAGGCGACCACCCGTATGGAAAGCGCCGCGAGCCCGGCAGATGCCCGAGTGATCTCCAAGGCGAGCGAACCGATCGAACCCGATTTCCCGAAGGTGATCCCGATCACCATCGTCGCGGCACTCGCCGTCCTGGTGCTTTGCGTCGTTGCCGTCATGCTGACGGAGCTCTTCAGCGGTCGGGCCTTCAAGCCCGCCAATGGCGGCGGCCCAGATGGAAACCGCGACCGCGAACGGCCGCCGGAGCGCGAGCTTGATGCGTATGAGGAGCCGCGGACGGCGCGCGCGCGCCGTGACCTGCCCGCCAACCTGCTGTCGGTCGCACCGGACAAGGCGCTGACTGCCGAAATGGAAGAAGCGCTCGACCTGCCTCCGGCTCCCGTGACTGCAGCTCCGGCAGCTGTTGCTGAAGACAAGGACGAATTCTCGATCGAGTCCGTTGCAAGCTATCTGGTGGCGAGCGGCGTTCGCACCGCGCTTGCCATTTCCCCGACCGGCGACGACGGATCGACCGCGACCGTCATGCTGGCCCGCGAAATCGCCGAGAACGGCCGTCAGGTCGTACTGATCGACATGACCGGGTCCGGATGTCCGACCACGTTGATGGCCTCGCGCAAGGACCTGCCGGGGATCACGGACCTCCTCTCGGGCACGGCCGCCTTCGGCGACACGATCCATCCCGACCGGCTCTCCTCCGCCCATATCGTGCCGAAGGGCACCTCCGATATCCGTCGCGCTATGCGCGGCGCCGACCGCCTGTCGATGATCACCGATGCGCTGGCCGAGGCCTATGATCTCGTCATCGTCGAATGCGGCCCGGCCAATGCGGAAGGCGTGGCGCGAATGAGCCGCAACCACCCCTACGAGATCATCCTTTCGGCACCCCGGCCGGACATGAAGGACCTCGCGGTCATCATGGACGAGTTCGAAAAGGTCGGTTACACCGATCTGGTCCTGATGACGGCGGGTGGCCTTGAGAACCAGCGCAATCGCGAGCGCAGCGCCGCCTGATTTCGTCCGGCAATTGCGGTATCAACCCTCGCTCTCGCCGGTCGGCTCCTTTGCAGCACGAGCGCGCAGACGCTGGATGAAGGCGTAGAGTGTCGGGTGACGCTTGATGGCAGCCTTCGTCCTCGTCACCAGTTGCAGCCCTGCGGCAGCAATCCGGCCCTTGGCGGAGACGGGCAGCAGAACGTCGTGCTGCACTGTCTCGATGGTGCACCAGCGGCGCTTGTAGCCTTGGTCACCGACACCGAAATCGAAGATCGCGGCACCTTCGCCGATCACCTTCTCTATCATCAGGAAGAAGAGCAGTTCGCCGGGGCTCGTGTCGGGGACGAGGTGTTCGTCGATCGAGCCGAACTGGCAGATCACGTGGTCATTCTTGCGCGAAAGGCCCGCGATCGCCGCAATCTTTCCGTCGTTCTCGCCGTTGAGGCGGATCGCGTGCAGCTGCAGCGGGGTATCGCAGTCCTCCGGCGCGACCTGCAGCAGGCTGCGGAAGAACGCCTGGATCTCGCAGGGCCGGAAGACGTTCGGAAGCCCGTGCGCGTCGAAACGGACGGCCTTCTGGCGGAAGAAGAGGTCGATCATTGCCGCCTTTTCCGTGTCGGTCTCCGCGACGACATGCTCGAATCCGCCGTGTGCCTCGATTTTCCGGCACTGGCTGCGATATACCTTGCGACGGCGTTTGGCATTCAACTGGCGGATTGTCGCTTCCATGTCCGCGGCGAGCGTCAGCTGGAAGGCATGGTTCTGGTTCTCGACGGATGGCAGCGCCGCGAAGGGATGGCGCTCGCCACGCCAGTCGAGGGGCATGTTCTGCAACGAGACGAGATCGGCGTGCCCGCCCAGCGCCCGAACGATTGCCTGAGCTACCGATCGGGCGACCTGCGCACTGCAGCGCGCGCGGAAGGTGGGCGTGAAGAGACCGTTGTTGATGTTGTTGAACGGACTGGCGATGTAACGCGCGATGCGGACGGAGCGCACGGTGACGATTTCGAGCGGCAGTATGAAGCAGGTCTCGCCGGCGATCGTGCCGCGCAGGATGGCGAGCGGATGGCCGTGGCTTCGTACCCAGGCGTCGCACCAGTCATAGCCCTGGTGCAGGGAGGTGAACGAATCGCGTTGCAGGCGCCGCCATTCGGTTTCGAGCGGCTCCATGCGGTCGAAGACTTCGATTTTAAGATCCTCGGCGACGCCGATCACCATTGTCCTGCCGGCCCCCGCAGCCTTCGGCTTCCCCGGCGAAAGAGGTTCGGCAACCAGGCTGCGGTTGTCAAGGATCGAGGTTTGCAAGGGTTTTCTCCGGCGCGGAAATTCGTGCCGAATGCTAATCCTTCGCAGCCGTACAAACACTTAAACGCAGCGCCCTGAACGCAACTTCCGCGCAACGCGGTTAGCAAGTGGTAACTTGACGTGGTGGGACGGGCTATTTCCGGACGGGACCCGCCATCCACTTGATGATGAGCATGGCCGGAAGCACCCAGAGAAGGCCCGAGAGCAGGAAATAAAGGAAGTGAACCCACCACGGCGAGGTGGCGAGCAGGGCGGAGGCGATCGTGGTCGCGACCAGAGCATAGAGGATGACGAGGCAGATGATCAGAATCGTCCCGATGAATGAACGCAATTTCGCAGGCATCGTCACTTGTCCTCTGTTGCGGATGCGTCCGCCCCGCGATCCGCAGATCACGAATGCCGGAGCGGCGGCGGTCTCACCCATCCGGGGCTTGTTTTGCACGGGGAACTCGGGCAAATCAACAGCCGATAAGAGGAAGCGACATGGCAAGCACGACCAATCCTGTTGAAGCAAGTGTGATCGAAACGATCGAGCGGGGAGAGAGGAACCGGCGGGCGATCCGGCTGTGGCTCGCCTTCGTGCTCCTTGCGCTCTTCTGTCTTGTGCTCGTCGGCGGAGCGACGCGGCTCACCGACTCGGGCCTTTCGATCACGGAATGGAAGCCGATCCACGGCGTCATCCCGCCGCTCAATGCCGAGCAGTGGGAGGAGGAATTCCGCCTTTACCAGCGGATCCCCGAATACTCCCAGATCAACAAGGATATGACGGTCGACGAGTTCAAGCGGATCTTCTGGTGGGAATGGGCGCATCGGCTGATCGCCCGCGGCATCGGCGTGATCTTTGCCGTTCCGCTGTTCTTCTTCTGGGTGACCGGCCGTATCGAGCGGCGGCTCAAGGGGCCGCTCCTCGGCATTCTGGCGCTCGGCGGCTTGCAGGGCTTCATCGGCTGGTGGATGGTCTCTTCCGGCCTTGCTGAACGTGTCGATGTCAGCCAGTACCGGCTGGCGACCCATCTCGTGATGGCCTGCCTGATCTTTTCGTCCTGCATGTGGATCATGCGGGGGCTTGCACCGCATTCGAACGACGAGCCGCCGACGGAGAGCTCCCGCACCTGGGCGGCGGCAATCGCGATCCTCGCATTCTTTCAGATCTATCTGGGCGCGCTGGTCGCGGGGCTCGATGCCGGCCTTACCTACAACACCTGGCCCCTGATGGACGGCGCGATCATCCCGGGCGACCTCTTCATCCAGCAGCCCGCCTGGATCAATCTCTTCGAGAACCCGAAGACCGTCCAGTTCGTCCACCGCCTGGGTGCGTACGTGCTCTTCGCCGCCGCGCTGACGCACATGATCGCATCGCTGCGGGCGGCACCGGAAACGACGCATGCAAGGCGCTCGGTCGTGCTCTTCCTGTTGATCACGGTTCAGGCGGCGCTCGGCATCACTACGCTGCTCACGCAGGTGCAGCTCCATGTCGCGCTCGCCCATCAGGCAGGCGCGCTGATCGTGCTCGGCTTCGCGGTCGCGCACTGGCGGGGCTTTGTCGGCGCTTATCCGCCGGAGGTGGCGATCGCCGTCCGCGACTGACGATCGCCGCCGATGCCTCAGCCGAAGCGGTAACCGGAATAGGGCTTGCCGCGGAATTCGCCACGGAATACGTGGCGGCCTGCATCCGCTCCGGCCGCGCCCACCGCGACGAAGAGCGGAACGAGGTGATCGTGGTCGGGCACGTGGCAAGCGAGCGCATCCGGGTTGCGATCCCAGGTCGCCAGCCGTGCCGTGCGTTCACCCGGATCGGCGATGTCAACCGTCTCGGAAAGCCAGTCGTCGAAGCGGACCGCCTGTTGCCGATGCTCCGGCGCATCGCGGAAGAACATCCGCATGTTGTGATAGCTCATGCCGGAGGCGAGGATCAGGACGCCTTCGTCACGCAGCGGCTCCAGCGCCTTGCCGATCGCCACATGGCTCTCGACGTCCAGCGTGTTCTTCAGCGAAATCATAACAATCGGCACGTCCGCATCGGGATAGGCGACCATCAGCGGTACGAAGACACCGTGGTCGTAACCGCGGGTCGCGTCCTCTGCGGCCGGAATGCCCGCCTTCTCGAGAAGCGCCTTTGCGCGGCGCGCCACCTCGGGCGAACCGGGGGCCGGGTAGCTCAGGTGGTAGGTTTCCTCCGGAAAACCGGAGTAGTCGTAGAGCATACCGGGCCGGGCCGCGGTGGAGACGGTCGGAACGGGCTCTCCTTCCCAGTGGCCGGAGATCACGAGAATGGCCTTCGGGCGACGGCCGATCTCTGCATCGAGCCCTTTGAGGAAGGCATCAAGGTCGCCCCAGGGCTTCTTGCCGTCGGGACCGGCCGGGAAATCCATGAACGGCCAGGGACCGCCGCCGTGGGGTATGAAATAGACTGGAAAACGTTCGCTGCTCATGTCGCGCCTCATCTGTTGCTGGATGAGATATAGCGATCGGCGGTCGTGGCGACGATCCGTCGTTCCGGCGACGAATTGTTCGACGTTTTCGAACGCAAGCGCGTCGTGCCGGAATATGCTGTGAACGATGCCGCGTGAGCGCTTCGGCCGGTTACACCGGCTTATGGCAGACCGCCTCGATATTATGCCCGTCCGGATCGAGCACGAAGGCGGCGTAATAGTCCGGGTGGTAGTGTGGCCGTAGTCCCGGCCCGCCATTGTCCCGCGCACCGGCCGCCATCGCTGCCCGGTAGAAGGCATCGACGGCCGCACGGTCCGGGGCGGTGAAGGCGATGTGGACCTGGCCCGTGCTGCGTCCGCCTGTGCCGATCCAGAAGGACGGCTCACCGGCGGAGCCATAGCCGGCACCCTCGTAAGTGCCGCCGGTTTCCTCGGCCGTCACCGCCATCACGCAGGAGGCGCCGATCGATGGCATGACGGCGTCGTAGAAGGCTTTCGAGCTGGCATAGTCCGAAACGGAAAGTCCGATATGGTCGAGCATCGTGAACTCCTTTTCGTCGTTGCGATGCCCGCCGGTTTCGTCAGGCCGAGAGCATCAGGTCCATGTTCTGCACCGCCGCCCCCGAGGCACCCTTGCCGAGATTGTCGAGGAGGGCGACGAGGTTGACATGGGCTCCACCGGGCGTGCCGAATACGAAGAGCTTCATCGTATCTTGCCCCACCAGTTCCTCGGCGTCGACGCGGGCAAGTGCCGCACTCTCCTCGAGGGAAACGACGCTGACGATGTCCTGGCCGGCATAATGCGCGACGAGGGCGGCGTGGATCGCTTCGATCGTCGTCTCTTCCTTCAGGCCGTCGAGGAAGAGCGGTACCTGGACGATCATGCCTTGGGCAAAGCGGCCGACGGAAGGCGAGAAGAGCGGTGCGCGGTCGAGAAGGCCGTGGACCGTCATCTCCGGTACGTGCTTGTGCTTCAGCGTGAGGCCATAGAGGAAGTTGTTGGCCGAAATCGCGTCCGGCCGGCTCTGGTCTTCCATCTGGGCGATCATCTGCTTGCCGCCGCCTGTATAACCCGAGACCGCGTTGACCGTAACCGGGTAACCGTCCGGCAGGATACCCGCAGCGCGCAGCGGCCGGATGAGGCCGATGGCGCCGGTCGGATAGCAGCCGGGATTGGAGACATAGCGGGCGGAGCGGATCTTCTCCTTCTGCGCCTTGTCCATCTCGGCAAAGCCGTAGGCCCAGTCCGGATGGACCCGGAAGGCGGTCGAGGCGTCGAGCAGCCGCACGTTGTTGTTCGCAGCCGTCATTTCATAGGCCTGCTTCGAGGCGTCGTCCGGCAGGCACAGGATTGCGATGTCGGCGCCGTTCAGCAGGTCTTCCCGCATCTTTTCATTGCGCCGTTCCGATTCCGGGATCGACAGCAGCTCGATGTCGCGACGATCAGCCAAGCGCGTGCGGATCTGCAGACCCGTGGTGCCGTGTTCGCCATCGATGAAGATCTTCGCTGCCATTTTTCCTGTCCTGTCAGAGCTTTGGATGAGAATGTGGACTCTGTTTGTGAGTGTGTTGAATCAATGTGTCAGGCGCGTGTCGCAAGCTTTTCCGCGCGCAGCCCGAGCATATACATCGCGACCGTCGCGCCAGCAATTGCGGTGATGTCGGCGTGGTCATAGGCCGGCGCTACCTCGACGATATCGGAGCCGCGGATATCGAGGGGACCGAGCTTGCGCAGCACCGAGAGTATCTTCGCCGACGACGGCCCGCCCGCGACCGGCGTGCCCGTTCCGGGCGCATAGGCCGGATCGAGGCAATCGATGTCGAAGGTCAGATAGCAGGGACGGTCTCCGACATGGGAGAGGACGGTGTCGGCGATCGCCTGGGCGCCCATGTCCTCGACTTCCCAGCCGTGGACGATGCGGATGCCGAAATCTTCCGGTGCGTGGGTGCGGATACCGATCTGGATCGAACGGGTCGGATCGATCACGCCTTCGCGCACGGCCCGGCAGACGAAGGAGCCGTGGTCGATCCGCTTGCCGTCGTCGTCCCAGGTGTCTTGATGCGCGTCGAAATGGACGAGCGCCAGCGGCCCGTGCTTCGCCGCATGCGCCTTCAGAAGCGGCCAGGTGACGAAATGGTCACCGCCTAGCCCGAGCAGATAGGCACCGGAGGCGATGATCTTCGCCGCTTCCTTCTCGATCAGGGCAGGGGTCTTCTGGTGATTGCCATAGTCGAGAAGCACATCGCCGTAGTCGATCACGGCCATCTGCTCGAAGAGATCGCGCGAGAAGGGATATTGCGGATCGTTGTCGAAAATGGCGGAGGCACGGCGGATTGCCTGCGGTCCGAAGCGGGCGCCGGGACGGTTGGAGACGGCGGCATCGAAAGGAATGCCGAGCACCACGGCGTCGACGTCCTTGAGCGACTTGCTGTACTTACGCCGCATGAAGGAAAGGGCGCCGGCATAGGTCGGGTCGGTGGCCGCGCCGCGAACGGCCCTGGCCGTGAAGGCGTTGTCGATGGATTTGCTGACCATGGTGTCTCTCGGGAGGTCGTTGCCGTATTGCTGCGGATATTAGGGGCGGGAGGAGCGAACGCCAGAGGTTTCTTGCGGCGAACGAAACTCGCACAAACGAAAAAGGCGGAGCCGAAGCCCCGCCTTGATTTCCGTTTCCGGTTTTCCGCGATTAACGCTTGGAGAACTGGAACGAACGACGGGCCTTCGCCTTGCCGTACTTCTTGCGTTCGACGACGCGGCTGTCGCGGGTCAGGAAGCCGCCCTTCTTCAGGACCGAGCGCAGGCCCGGCTCGAAGTAGGTGAGCGCCTTGGAGATGCCGTGACGAACGGCACCGGCCTGGCCGGAGAGACCGCCGCCGGTAACCGTGGCGACGACGTCGAACTGACCGGTGCGGGCAGCGGCGACGATCGGCTGCTGCAGGATCATCTGCAGGACCGGACGGGCGAAATAGGCGCCGAATTCACGGCCGTTGACGGTGATCTTGCCGGTGCCCGGCTTGACCCATACGCGGGCGATTGCGTTCTTGCGCTTGCCGGTCGCATAGGAGCGGCCGAGCGAGTCGACCTTGCGGACGTGAACCGGAGCAGCGGATGCTTCCTGGGTCGTGCCGAGGTCCTTCAGGGAAGAGAGATCAGCCATTATCAGGCGCTCCTTACGTTCTTGCTGTTCAGCTTGGCCACGTCGAGAGCGACCGGCTGCTGCGCTTCATGGGGATGGTTGGAGCCGGCGTAGACGCGCAGGTTCTTCATCTGGCGACGGCCGAGCGGGCCACGCGGGATCATGCGTTCGACGGCCTTTTCGAGGACGCGTTCCGGGAAACGGCCTTCGAGGATGGCGCGAGCGGTGCGTTCCTTGATGCCGCCCGGGTAACCGGTGTGCCAGTAGTACTTCTTGTCGGAGTACTTCTTGCCGGTGAAGACGACCTTGTCGGCATTGATGACGATGACATTGTCGCCGTCGTCAACGTGGGGCGTGTAGGTGGCCTTGTGCTTGCCACGCAGGCGCATGGCGATGAGGGTGGCGAGACGACCGACAACGAGGCCTTCGGCATCGATGAGGATCCACTTCTTCTCCACCTCTGCAGGCTTCTGAACGAAAGTAGACATCTTTCTTCACTTTCCGTTTTGGACCCCTCTACGCGAGACGCGTCAGGGGCGTTTCTTGTTGCTTGGTTTCGTGAGCCCGAAGGCCACGAAAAAGAATGCAGCCCGAAAGGGCCGCAGACTGGGCAGGCTTATACTGTGGTGGCCGGAAGCGGTCAAGACGACGGCTTTCGGGGGCTGAAGAATTTATCCTCTAAAATCAATTGGTTATCTATGTGGTAAAATAATACCGCATTATTTGACGTCGTTTTGCGGACGAATGCCTGCCGAATGTGGCCCCGGGGCCTGCCGGGGTGGGATCGAATAGGTGGCCGTCGCCTGCGCGATCAACGTTTCCTGGTCGCCCTGGTGGAGAACGGCGTCGACCACGGCGAGCCGCTTGCCGAGCTTCAGGATACGGCAATCGCAGGTGATCGGCTCCGGCTTCGGCAGTCGCAGGAAATTGATGTTGAGGCTGGTCGTAACGGCGAGGGCCACCGGTCCGATATGGGCGAGGATCGCCACATAGGCGGCGACGTCCGCGAGCGCGAACATCGACGGGCCGGAGACGGTTCCACCCGGACGCAGGTGTCGGTCGGTCGGATCGAACCGCATCGAGGCGCTGCCGGGTGCGACTGCGGTGACGGTGAAGACTCGCCCGTCGGTGTGGATCTGCGGGAAATCCGTCTCCAGGAAAGCGGAGATTTCCTCGATGGTCATGACGGGCTGCATGGCGGGTTCCGTCCGGTTCGGTTACGGTCAAGGAGGCTCTGGTGCGCCGGTGCGTTTTTATGGCAGGCTTCGGCGACGATGCAAACACGACGAAGGGAGAGGTCATGTCCGAAGTTGTGCCACTGAAGAGAGAAGGCGGAGAGGAACGGCGGGGGCCGGTTCTCGTCGATTTCGCCGACGGCATCCTGCGTCTGACCCTCAGCAATCCGCCGGCGAACGTTCTGTCGATCGCCCTTATGGAGGCGATGATGGCGGAACTCGACAAGGCTGCCGCCGAGAAGGCGGTGCGCGTCGTGGTGATCGCTGCGGCCGGCAAGCTCTTCTCCGCCGGCCATGACCTGAAGGAGATGACGGCACATCGCAGCGATCCCGATCGCGGACGTGATTTCTTCGACAGAACCATGCGCCTGTGTGCCGCCCTGATGCTGAAGATCACCTACCTGCCGAAACCGATCATCGCCGAGATCGACGGGCTGGCGACCGCGGCGGGCTGCCAGCTCGTCGCCTCCTGCGATCTTGCCGTCTGCACGGACACGTCGCGGTTCTGCACGCCGGGCGTCAATATCGGCCTCTTCTGCTCGACGCCGATGGTCGCAGTCAGCCGCGCCGCGCACCGCAAGCAGGCGATGGAAATGCTGCTGACGGGCGAGACGATCGATGCCTCGACTGCCAAGGATTTCGGTCTCGTCAACCGCATCGTGCCGAAGGAGTACCTGGGCCAGGTGGTCGCGAAATACGCCGCCGTCATCGCCTCGAAGTCGCCGCTGACGCTGAAGATCGGCAAGGAGGCCTTCTACCGCCAGATCGAGATGCCGCTCGAAGAGGCCTACGACTATGCCGCTCGGGTAATGGTGGAAAACATGCTCGTCCGCGATGCGGAGGAGGGGATCGGGGCTTTCCTCGACAAGCGTCACCCCGAATGGAAGGGCGAATAGCGGCGTCGCGTGCCTCTTTCCCGCGTCGGCGATGTCTCGCGACCCACCTGATCGCGGGAAAAATTGACGACCGTCAAAACCTGTTGAATTTTAGGCGCTTACGAATAAGTTTCACCTAATATGGCAGTGAACAAAAAGAATACATAGAAAGAACGAAGCATACGTCGCATTGTATGGAAGGGATCGTGTCATGGCATTGGAGCGGCGCATTTCGATCATTACCCTCGGCGTCGAGGATCTGCAGCGCAGCACCGCCTTCTACGAGAAGCTTGGCTGGAGGCATTCGGCGGCGTCGCAGGAGGCCATCACCTTCATGAAGCTCAAGGGAATCGTGTTGGCGCTTTTCTCTCGGGAGGCGCTGGCCGCGGATGCGGGCGTGGCTCCCGGCACCGGTGGTTTTTCCGGGGTGACGTTGGCACAGAATGTCGAAAGCCCGGCAGAGGTCGACCGCGTCATCGACTTCGCGGTGTCCTGTGGCGCAAGCCTGGTGAAATCACCCCGAGAAGTCTTCTGGGGCGGTTATTCAGGCTATTTCGCCGATCCGGACGGTCACCTCTGGGAAGTTGCGCACAATCCCTTCTTTCCTCTCGACGAAGAGGGGCACCTTGTCTTGCCCGATTGACGGGGCGGTCCCCGGGTCCGCCTCGGGGGCCGCACCCGCATGTGACGCCCGCTCTTCGCGAACGGGCATCACAAGAGCTCATTCGGCGTGAGCTGGCCGATCTCGCGGGAGAACGTTCAGAAGATGCCGCCGGGGTCGGTTGGCTGCTGGTCTCTCTGTTCCTGCCGCTGGGGCTCGCGTCGATCCTGCGTGCAGGTCAGGACTGGACAGTACCGGAGGTCACGGCTCGGCACGCTTACCCGTTTGGTGATTTCGTTCGGCTTGCAGAACTGCCGGCTGGAGACATAGGTGTTGTAGAGCATGTGTCCCCGCAGGCGCGGCGACGGATAGGTGAGAATGACGGTTCCGCGGGCGCGAACGGTCTCCTGTACCTGAGCACAGGTCATTTTGGTGGAGGTATATTTGGGCAGCGCGAAGGCCGAGGTGGCCAGGGCGACGAGTGGAATGGCAAGAAACAGCGGTCTCATCTTCGTCTTCCTTTCAGGCGTTTCGATGTTCCTCATGCGTAGTCTCGAATAGCAGTGCCCGAATGTTGTCATTATAGTTTAGAAAATAAGAACAAGCTAATAAAAAGAGGAAAGAAAGGACCCGTGAGCTCATGAATCATAACCGGTACGACGACGCCTACCTCTCCGACATTCTGACCAAGACGCGAATCATCGCGCTTGTCGGGGCATCTCCAAACGCGGCAAGGCCGAGTTACGGAGTCATGCGCTTTCTGCTCTCCAGGGGCTACAAGGTCATTCCCGTCAACCCGGGGCAGGCGGGCAAGGAAATCCTCGGTCAGCCCGTTGTCGGACGGCTCGCCGAAATCGGAGAGCCGGTCGACATGATCGATGTCTTCCGCGCCGCCGAGTATCTCGATGCCGTCGTCGACGAGGTGCTTCAGATGAAGCCGCTGCCCAAGGTGCTCTGGGGACAGCTCTCCGTTCGCGACGACGCCGCAGCCGGAAGGGCCGAGGCCGCCGGGATCAAGGTCGTCATGGACCGTTGCCCGGCAATCGAGATTCCTCGCCTCGGCCTCTAGTGCATCCGCACTTCGGGGATCGCCCTGAGCACGTTGAGGTCGTCGGAATTGGCGCAGTAATCTACGAATTCCGTCGGTGCCGTCCCGTCCTTGAGGTCGGTGCGGCACTGGCGCTTGGCATGGCAACGTGAACAGTTGATCTGCATGTCGCGGAAGAGGGCGCGGAAGCGAAGCTCGACCTCGGTCGGGTCGATGAGCAGCGCCCGCATCATTTCCGGCATCTCGTCGGCGGCGTGCGGGCCGGCCTTGGCGAGCTCGACGAGCTGTTCGGGCGAGATGCCGCAGTCCTGGGCGATGTCGCTGATGGTCTTTTCATCCAGCGCGGCGATCATTTCCGCTTCGCTCGCGCCTTCCCAGCCTCTCGTGATCCATTCGACGATCCTGGCAAGTGGCCCGCGGGAATGGTCATTCGTAATCTGGCCCATGGCAAACCTCCATCGTTTGATGAGATGATCTGCCGCGGCGGCGGAGTTGCATTGATTTCGATCAACATTCGTCGATGGTGCCGCCTTGCGGGAAAGAAGAAATCGCGATTAACTCACGCCGACAGCCGTTAAGACTGACTGGATTCCAGAAAAGGGAGGCTTGAATGCCCGACAGAAACCCGGGATTTTCGACTTTGGCGGTGCATGCGGGAGCGCAGCCGGACCCGGCGACCGGTGCCCGGATCACCCCCATCTACCAGACGACGGCCTACGTCTTCAACGACGCTGACCATGCGGCAGCACTCTTCGGGCTGAAGCAGTTCGGCAATATTTATACTCGAATCATGAACCCCACCCAGGCGGTTCTCGAGGAGAGGGTCGCGGCCCTCGAAGGCGGAACTGCGGCTCTGGCGGTCGCCTCCGGTCACGCCGCGCAGATGCTCGTCTTCCACACCATCATGCAGCCGGGCGACAACTTCGTCGCGGCGCGAAAACTCTATGGCGGTTCGATCAACCAGTTCGGCCATGCCTTCAAGAGCTTCGGCTGGCAGGTCCGCTGGGCCGATCCTGCCGATCCGGAGAGCTTCGAGGCGGAGATCGACGACCGCACGCGGGCGATCTTCATAGAGAGCCTCGCCAATCCGGGCGGCACCTTCGTCGATATCGCCGCTATCGCCGAGGTCGCGCGTAAGCACGGCCTGCCGCTGATCGTCGACAACACCATGGCGACGCCGTATCTCCTGCGGCCGCTGGAGCACGGTGCCGACATCGTCGTCCACTCGGCGACGAAATTCCTCGGCGGCCACGGCAATTCCATGGGCGGCATCATCGTCGACGGCGGCACGTTCGACTGGTCGAAGTCCGGCAATTATCAGGCCCTGTCGGAGCCGCGCACGGAATATGGCGGCGTGGTCCTGCATGAGGCCTTCGGCAATTTCGCCTTCGCGATTGCCTGCCGCGTGCTCGGCCTGCGCGATCTCGGGCCGGCGATTGCGCCGATGAATGCCTTCCTGATCCTGACGGGGATCGAAACCCTGCCGCTGCGCATGCAACGTCACTGCGACAACGCACTGAAGGTCGCAACATGGCTGAAGCAGCATCCGAAGGTCGCGTGGGTGAACTATGCCGGCCTCGACAGCGACCCCAACCATGCGCTCCAGCAGCGCTATTCGCCTAAGGGCGCGGGCGCCGTCTTCACCTTCGGCGTGAGAGGCGGTTATGCTGCCGGCAAGGCGCTGGTCGAAGGGCTGCAGCTCTTCTCCCATCTCGCCAACATCGGTGACACCCGTTCGCTCGTCATCCATCCGGCGTCCACGACCCACGCCCAGCTCACCGAGGCGCAGCAGATCGCCGCCGGTGCCGGCCCCGACGTGGTGAGGCTCTCGATCGGCATCGAGGATGCGGCCGACATCATCGCCGACCTCGAGCAGTCGCTCGCCAAGGTCTGACGGGTAGCAAGGGATGCCGCGCCCGGCAGGGCGCGGCGCAGGTGATGATCCATGAGTCATATGATCGCATTCGACATTTCTGCCGTCGAGCCGGAGGAGGGGGCGCCAGCACCCGACCGGCTGATTTCGGGCGATCCGCATTTCCTCACCTGGAACCTCGAGGAAGCGGAGGGCGGCGTCTATGCCGGCGTCTGGCAATCGACACCGGGCAAGTGGCGCATCCTCTATGACGAGTGGGAGTATTTCCACGTCCTCGAAGGGTATTCGGTCGTCACGGAAGACGGCGGCGAGCCGGTCCATCTCAAAGCCGGCGACCGGATGATTCTGAGGCCGGGCTTCAAGGGAACCTGGGAAGTCGTTGAAACGACTCGCAAGGATTACGTGATCCGGCTCTGAGCGGAGAGACCGGCCCGACCGTTGCCGGGCCGGATGGACGTCAGGCCGCAGCGCCGGTCCTGCGCTCGGCTTCCGCCTGGTGTTCGGCCGCGAGCACCGCATCTTCCTCCGTCACCCGCTGGTAGGCGTCACGCGCGGTCATCAGGTCGATGTAGCGGCGGAAGACGGGACGATCGGGTACCAGCCCGAACACGGTGGTCCAGTGAAGCGCCACGCCCCAGAGCAGGTCGGCGGCGGTCATGCGATCTCCGAGGAGATAGGGGCCTGCCTTCAGTGCGTCCTCCAGCGCGTCCAGCATGTCGTTGTAGCTGCTGTACGGCGTTTCGTTCGGGCTTGCCGGTTCGCGCTGCAGGTAGCGGTCGATCACGGCCGGCTCGAAGCAGCTGCCGTAAAAGACCATCCAGCGGAGATAGGTCCCGCGGTCGGGATCGTCGATGGCGGGCGCGAGGCCCTTCTCCGCGAAGAGATCGGCGAGGTAGAGGTAGACCGCCGCCTGTTCCGTGACGAGCGTCCCGCCATGCAGGATGGCAGGAACCTTGCCCATCGGATTGACGGCAAGATAGTCGGGTTGGCGCTGCTCGCCGGCCTTCATGTTGAGAATGTGCATCTCGTAGGGAACGCCCAGTTCCTCGAGAAGCAGGCGCGCGCCGGTGGCACGGGTCTGCGGCGAATAGAAGAGGGTGATCGGTTCGCGCTTGGTCATCGTTTTCTCCTTCATGGTTTGAAGCAATGACGGCAGTGTGGCGCACCATACCTGTCAGTTTTTGTCATGTTGGTTTAGGATAATCGCTGCAACGGAGATTTTTGCGATGCGCGCGGTACGGCTGATCAACATCCTGACCACTCTGCAGGCGAAGGGCCTGGTGACTGCCGAGACGCTTGCTGCGGAGAACGGTGTTTCGGTCCGCACGATCTACCGCGACATCGATGCGCTGTCGCTTTCAGGTGTTCCCGTCTACAGCGAGCGTGGCTCGGAGGGCGGCTATCGCCTGCTCGACGGCTACCGCGTGCGCCTGAACGGCCTTTCTCCGGGAGAGGCGGAAGCGATGTTCCTCTCCGGCGTGCCGGGCGCTGCCGCGGACCTCGGCCTCGGATCGTTGATGGCGGGCGCCCAGAAGAAGTTGACGGCGGCGCTGCCCGAGGACCTTCGCCAGAGTGCTGCCCGCATGCAGGGTCGATTCCATCTCGACGCGCCGACCTGGTTCGGAGAGAGCGAGCGTCCGGAGCATCTGCAGGCGATCGCCGATGCGGTCTGGAATTGCAAGCTTGTCCGCATGCGCTATCGCAGCTGGAAGGCGGAGAAGAACCGCGAGGCCGCGCCGCTCGGCGTCGTCCTGAAGGGCGGTGCCTGGTACATGGCGGCGCGCGTCGACGGCGACGTGCGAACCTATCGCATCGCGCGGATCCTCGACCTCGTCGTCACGGAAGAGAGATTCGAACGCCCGGAGGATTTCGACCTTGCCGGCTACTGGACGGAGAACACGCTGAGGCTGGAGGCGGAACTGCATCCGAACACGGCGACCCTGCGCGTCTCCAAATGGGGCCTGCGGCTCCTCGAACACATCTCTCCCTCCTATGTCCGTGCCCGCATGGAGACAGAGATAGAGAAGGACGAGCAGGGTGAAGACCGGTGGATCGTCACGCTGCCCTGTGGTCAGGCGCAGCACGCCATCTCGGAATTCCTGCGGCTCGGCACGGAAGCCGAGGTGCTGGCGCCCGACACGCTGCGCGAGGCGACGCGGGAGGCGCTGGAAAGACTGGCCGAGCGCTACAGACAGGGTGCGGGCGGAGCACCGCCGCCCGGCGCTACCATTCGAGATCGAGCCGCTCCAGACCGTGGAAGTGGTAGACGTCCTTGACCGTCGGCTGGCGGGCGAGCTTCAGGCCCGACAGGCGCCGGAAGAGGATTGGCAAGACGAGATTGAGTTCGAGTCGCGCGAGCGGCGCGCCGATGCAGAAATGGATGCCGGCGCCGAAGGAAAGGTTCACGCCCTCGTCGCGATCAGGCCTGAAGGTCAGCGGATCGGTGAACTTGGCCGGATCGAGATTGGCGGCGGCGAGGATCAGGCTCACCTTGTCACCGCGTTGGAAGCTGACGCCGTCGACCTCTGCCGGTTCGAGGCAATAGCGCTGGAAGATGTGAACGGGCGCACAGATGCGCAGCGTTTCCTCGACGGTCCGTTCCGTGGTCTTCGGATCGCAGAACAGCGTCGCTGGCTCGATGCCGCTTTCGAGGATCACCCGTACGGAATTGCCGATCTGGTGTACCGTCGCCTCATGCCCGGCATTAAGCAGCACGATCGTCGTCGAGACGAGTTCGTCCTCGGTGAGGAACTGTCCCTTGTGCTCGGTGTGGATCATGTGGCTGAGTAGGTCGTCACGGGGTTCGGCCCGCCGCGCAGCGATCATCGAGCGGACGTAATCGGCGAATTCACGCGCCGAACGGTCCGCGGCCTCCTCGTCGGCGCGGCCGCGCTTGAACATGTACATGCCGACATAGTCGTGGCTCCACTTCAGGAGCTGCGGCCCCATCTCCTCGGGAATGCCGATCATGCGGGCGATCATCGTCACCGGAATGATGTCGGCGAAGGAGGTGAGAAGCTCGGTCTTGCCGTCCTTTTCGAACCCGTCGATCAAGCTGTTTGCAAGCGCCTCAATCTCCGGCGTCATCTTCTCGATGTGGCGGGAGACGAAGGCGCGGTTGACGAGTGTCCTGAGCCGCGTGTGCTCCGGCGGCTCGAGTTCGAGCAGCGAATGCGCCTCGGCGGCATCGAAATGGCGGGTGTGGGCGAGGGGCTCGGGCATTCCGAGCTCCTCGCGGGTCGCGATGTGAAGGATCTGGCGGCCGAAACGCCGGTCCCGAAGCAGCGCGTTCACCGTGTCGTAGCCGGTGCAGAACCATTGCCGCTGCTCTTCCCAGTAGAAGGTCGGGCAGGCGGCATGTAGCGCTGCATAGGTGCGATTCGGATCGCTGTAAAAGGCGGGATCGCGGGCGTCGAGGAAGACGCGGCGGGTTTCGGGATCGATGCGGAGAAACGACGAGAGACTGGACATGCCCGATGCCTAGCGCAATCCACTGTGATCCGAAAGGCCGCCGCGGCCCTATCCGTTACTCTCCGAGTGCGACCCCCTCGCGCCTCGGGTCGGCGCTGCCGGCAAGCCCTTCGGCGGTGATTTCGATCGCGTGGAGGCCGGACGTCATCTCGCCCGCCTTGATCTCGTATCCGAGCGCCTTCAGCGGCTCCGCCATCTGTTCTGCCGACGTCCCGGCCTCGACTTCGTAGGGACCGAAGCGGTTTATGAAGTGGGGTTGGGCGACAATTTTTTCCACCGGCATGCCCCAGTCGACATAGGCGATCAGCGCCTGCGCGACGTAGCCGATGATCTGGCTGCCGCCCGGCGACCCGATCGCCAGCAGGGGCTTTCCGTCCTTGAGCACGATCGTCGGCGACATCGAAGAGCGCGGACGCTTGCCCGGCTCGACGCGATTGGCGACCGGCAGGCCGCCGTCATGGGTCTTGAAGGAAAAGTCGGTAAGCTCGTTGTTGAGCAGGAAGCCGTCGGTCATCAGCCGCGAGCCGAAGCCGCTTTCGATCGTGGTGGTCATCGAGACGACGTTGCCGTCCTTGTCGACGATGACGAAATGGCTGGTCGAGGGAAGCTCGATCGCCTGGCCCCGGCCGAAGAGCAGGGCATGATCCCATTCCGGCTCTCCGGCCTTCACCGCGTCGGGGGCGAGCGCCTTGTCACCGTCGAGAAGGGATGCGCGCTGGCCGAGATAGTCCTTGCCGACGAGGCCCTTGATCGGCGAGGGGACGAAATCGGTGTCGGCGAGATAGCGTTCGCGGTCGGCGAAGGCGAGGCGCTGCGCATCGCCGATGATGCGCCAGCTCTCGACGCTGTCGGGGCCCAGCGCCTTGAGATCGAAATTCTCGACCATTCCGAGGATCTGCCCGACGGCGACACCGCCGGAGGAGGGCGGCCCCATGCCGCAGACGTCCAGCGCCCGGTAGGTCACGCAGACCGGCCATCGTTCGACAATTCGGTAATTAGCGAAGTCTGCAAGTGAAAGGACGCCGGGATTGTCGGCGGCCTCGCGCACGGTCTTGACGATCGCTTCGGCGATCGGTCCGCTGTAGAACGCATCGGCACCGCCCTCCGCGATCGCCTTCAGGGTCTCCGCATAGGCCGGGTTCTTGAGGATCGTGCCTTCCGTGAGCGGCGCGCCGGAGGCGTCGTAGAAGTAGCTGCGTGCACCGTCGTATTTCTTGAGCCGCTCGCCTTCCGCCGCGACCAGCGAGGCGAGACGAGGTGAAACGGCAAAGCCGTCGGTGGCGAGCTTTTCGGCTGGTTCAAACAGTTGCGCCCAGTCCGTCTTGCCGTAGCGCTTGTGCACCTCGGACAGGAGTTTCACGGTGCCCGGCGTGCCGACGGAGCGTCCGCCGACCACGGCATCCATGAATTTCAGCGGCTGCCCCTCGGCATCGAGGAAGAGCTTTGGCGTCGCTTCCATGGGTGCCGTCTCGCGCCCGTCGAAGGTCGTCAGTCTGCCCGACGCGGCATCGTAATAGACGAGGAAGGCGCCGCCGCCGAGGCCGGAGCTCTGCGGCTCCACGAGGCCGAGCACGGTCTGGACGGCGACCATCGCATCGATCGCATTTCCGCCCTTCGCAAGGGTGGCCAGCCCGGCCTCCGCTGCGAGAGGATTGGCGGCTGCGACCATGAAGCTTTTCGCCTCGGTGCGGGCGGCAGCAGCAAATCCCGTTGCGCGTTCCGGCGCGACAGTGTCTGACGCCTGCTGGGCAAGACCGCCGACCGGCAGGACGAGGAGGGAAACGAAGGCGCTGTTGAGAAGGAATTTCCGCATGACCACTCCGTTCTCCCGATCATCCAGACCGGGTTCGTTTCTTCACACGTGAGGATTGTAGGTCGCGGTCGTTCGACGGCAAGGCTTTTGCGCGTGCCGGGAGCATCTTTGTTCAAGATGGCTTCTGTCGCGCCATCGCCACCGACGAGAACAGGCGGGTCAGGAGCCTAGCACGTCGTGCTCGTCGGATGCCGCCTGCGCGAGCATGCGCAAGGCTGCGACCTGGCGGTCCGTTTGGTCATCGATGAGGTCGGCCGTGTCGGTGTGCACGGAAAGGATCTTGTCTCCGGTCCAGACTGCACATCGGTTCCGGCCCCTGTCCTTTGCGACATAGAGCGCACGGTCGGCACCACTCAGCAAGCGGTCGAGATCGGCGCTGCCGGCCGGCATGGTCGCAATGCCGATGCTCGTCGTCACTTCTATTTCGGCGGAAGGTGCGGCGACGGGGGAGGCGGCGAGCGACTGGCGGATCGTTTCGCCGACGAGGGCGGCATGGCGCGGTTCCCCCACGCGCAGGATGGCTGCGAATTCCTCGCCGCCGCTGCGACCGAAGACGCCGCCTTCGGGGATCAGGCCGGTGGCCCTGCGGGCGAATTCGACGAGGACCGCATCGCCGCTCTGATGACCGTGGGTGTCGTTGATCTGCTTGAAGTGGTCGAGATCGAAGACGATGACCGCAAGCAGCGGCCGCTCGCGAAAGGGGACCGAACGCAGCCGCTCGTAGACCTCCAGAAGACCGCGGCGATTGTAGACGCCGGTGAGCGGGTCTGTCCGGACCAGTTCCTTCAGACGCTCTTCCGAACGGTCGATCAGCAGCTTGGCGAGGATCACGATCGCGGTGATGAAGCCGGTAATTCCGACGATGACGACGAAGCCGTTGACGCCGACGTCCTGAAAGGCCTGCGGGTCCTGCCGCCAGGTCCGTGCTGCCAAAAGGAGGTTGCTGATCACGTGGATCGCCCAGACACCGCTCAGGATATAGCGATAGCGCAGCGAGCTTGTGCCGCCGCGCGCGATGACAACGCTCATCAGGCCGAAACCGAGTGCCGCGCTGAGGCTGTAGAGCATGACCCGATTGGAGAAATCGTCACGGATGAACGGAAAGAGGTTTCCCGCGACCCAGAGAAGGGGTGGAAGAACGGCCCAGGGCGGCGTGGTCTTGCCGTCGAACCTTCTGAGCGCTCCGACGAAGAAGGCGAAGGCGCTGAGGGTGACGGCATTGGCGATCTGGATGGAAAGAAAATCCGGGATCATCCCGCGCGCACCGACCAGCGCCAGTCCGGATGCATGGGAGATCAACCCCAGCCCGAACAGCAGGAAGTGCCTATCCTTCAATCTGTGCAGCCATACGGCGATGAGAAGCGCGCCCAGCGAGGCGGCCTGTATGGTCCAGAGGAGAAACCCCGTTCTGACGTCGAGCACAGCCGTGAGCCTTGGTAATGGAAGGATACGTCGAGCAAGGTGAATCAATACTCGTTAAACAGTTGCTACCGGCGGTCCCTGTTTTTCCCTTACATCCGGTTTTCTCGATGTGTTTGGCGATTTTTACTTGCTGTTCACCATAGGTCTCCGTTCCTGTGCAGGACGGACGGGACACGCCCCGTCTCGGGCCGTGACTGCGAGGGTGGTGGCTCGCATCCGCCGGCGTTGCGCGGATCGGGTCGAACAAGGCCGGAGATGCCGTTTGCGGCACTCTGTTCCGGCCGCGCGCGGAGAATGCGAGGCAGCGGGAGACGGGGGATTGTCGGCCGTTCCGAGGCCGCAGTATTCACCTGCGACGGTTAAGGATATCGGCTTCTCACGTCTTGAAGTCCGGGGCTTGGACACTCTATGTAGGGATTGACACGACAATACATGATTCCCGCTGCGGCTTCCGTGTCCGGGAAGACAGTGCGAAGAAGGACGGACATGACAAATCCAGTTGATACCGCCATGGCTCTGGTGCCGATG
This sequence comes from Ciceribacter thiooxidans, assembly GCF_014126615.1. Taxonomy (NCBI): domain Bacteria; kingdom Pseudomonadati; phylum Pseudomonadota; class Alphaproteobacteria; order Hyphomicrobiales; family Rhizobiaceae; genus Ciceribacter; species Ciceribacter thiooxidans. The sequence goes on along the minus strand of NZ_CP059896.1, from coordinate 2,081,096 downwards.
GTTGTCGAGCAAACCAACCGTGGGGAGCGGTCCTACGACATTTTCTCGCGCCTGCTGAAGGAGCGGATCATCTTCCTGACGGGTCCCGTCGAAGACCAGATGGCGTCGCTCGTCTGCGCGCAGCTGCTGTTCCTGGAAGCGGAAAATCCGAAGAAGGAAATCGCGCTCTACATCAACTCTCCCGGTGGCGTCGTCACCGCGGGCCTGGCGATCTACGATACGATGCAGTTCATTCGTCCGGCCGTGTCGACGCTCTGCATTGGTCAGGCTGCCTCGATGGGTTCGTTGCTGCTGGCCGCCGGCGAGAAGGGCATGCGCTTTACCACGCCGTATTCCCGCATCATGGTGCATCAGCCCTCGGGCGGTTTCCAGGGGCAGGCGTCCGACATCGAGCGGCATGCCCGCGACATCATCAAGATGAAGCGCCGCCTGAACGAAATTTACGAGAAGCACACCGGCCGCACCTATGACGAGGTTGAACAAACGCTCGATCGAGACCATTTCATGGAAGCGAGCGAGGCGAAGGACTGGGGGATCGTCGACAAGATCCTGACCTCCCGCCAGGAACTCGAGGGAACGCCGGCGGCCTGAGGGCCGCCTGCCAGCGCGGCCCGGGATCGGTTGTTGACCCCCTTGTGAACGAAGGAGGGGGTTTAATCTCCCGGGGAACGCGCTAATAGTAGAGATTAAGGCTGTGTTGAAGTTTTGTGACATAGCCTTGCGATTTGAAGGGGTTTTCGTTGCCGCCGGTCAACAGGCGCATGGTGCGTCTACCGGTTAGTACCCCCAAATCGAACTGGCTCCAGCCGATTGCGGCGTTTTGCGGTTGGGGCGGTGTAAGTGGTCCGTGTTCCGTTTCGAGGGCGGCGCGGCGTGCTGGAAGGAAAGAGACATGAGCAAGGTCAGCGGAAGCAACGGCGGTGACTCCAAGAATACCCTCTATTGTTCGTTCTGCGGCAAGAGCCAGCACGAAGTCCGGAAGCTGATTGCCGGACCGACGGTGTTCATCTGCGATGAATGCGTCGAGTTGTGCATGGATATCATCCGCGAGGAGAACAAGAGCTCGATGGTGAAGTCCCGCGACGGCGTACCCACGCCCCAGGACATCATCAAGATTCTCGATGAATACGTCATCGGGCAGCAGCAGGCGAAGAAGATTCTCTCGGTCGCCGTGCACAACCATTACAAGCGCCTGGCGCACGCCTCCAAGGGCGGCGACGTCGAACTCGCCAAGTCGAACATTCTGCTCGTCGGCCCGACCGGCTGCGGCAAGACCTATCTTGCCCAGACGCTCGCACGCATCATCGACGTGCCGTTCACCATGGCGGATGCGACGACGCTGACCGAAGCCGGCTATGTCGGCGAGGACGTCGAGAACATCATCCTGAAGCTCCTGCAGGCCGCCGACTACAATGTCGAACGCGCCCAGCGCGGCATCGTCTACATCGACGAAGTCGACAAGATTTCCCGCAAGTCCGACAACCCGTCGATCACCCGTGACGTATCGGGCGAGGGGGTCCAGCAGGCGCTTCTGAAGATCATGGAAGGCACGGTTGCCTCTGTACCGCCGCAGGGTGGCCGCAAGCATCCGCAGCAGGAATTCCTGCAGGTCGACACGACGAACATCCTGTTCATCTGCGGTGGCGCCTTTGCCGGTCTCGACAAGATTATCTCGGCCCGCGGTGAAAAGACCTCGATCGGCTTCGGCGCGACGGTTACTTCTCCGGAAGATCGCCGCGTTGGCGAAGTCCTGCGCGAACTGGAGCCGGAAGATCTGGTCAAGTTCGGCCTCATCCCGGAATTCATCGGTCGTCTGCCGGTCCTGGCGACGCTCGAGGATCTCGATGAGGATGCGCTGATCCAGATCCTGTCGGAACCGAAGAATGCGCTCGTCAAGCAGTATCAGCGCCTCTTCGAGATGGAGGACGTGGAACTGAATTTCCACGAGGACGCCCTTCGCGAGATCGCCAAGAAGGCGATCGTCCGCAAGACCGGCGCCCGCGGCTTGCGCTCGATCATGGAAAAGATCCTGCTCGACACGATGTTCGAACTGCCGGAGCTGGAAGGCGTCCGCGAGGTCGTCATCTCGGAGGAGGTCGTCCGCGGCACTTCCCGGCCGCTCTACATCTACGCCGATCGCCAGGAAGAAAAGGCAAACGCCTCGGCGTAAGCTGTTCGATCTGCAACCGAGAGTTTTTCAGCGGGCCCGCATTCGTGCGGGCCTCTTTCTTTTTCGTGGAATCGGCCAAAAAAGTGCGACAGAACGCGATCCATTGCGTTCGCGGCAGGTTTCGCCTGCGCCTCACATCGGCTAGAAAACATGGGCAACATGCATGTGCGAGAGTGGTGTTCCGGGCCCCCGAATCCGGTATCATACATCATCGGCATCTGCGGCATCCGCCCCGGCTTCAGCCTCGGACTAGCTCCGGGCGTTACCTGGGAGTGATGATTTTCCATTTGTAACGCTTCCGTCACAAACCGGGCGGGCGGTGTTTAAGCAGGCTTGAATTCACCCCCGCGCCTATCCACTTGTTGGGGGAGCAAAAAAGGAATGCCCGCCCGGCCTCGCCCGACGGGAACAGTCTCCCCGCAAGGGGGACGATTGAAAGGAAACAACATGACCGAAGTTACGTCTGTCGCGGCCGAGAGCAATACCTACCCGGTGCTGCCGCTGCGCGACATCGTGGTCTTCCCGCACATGATCGTGCCGCTTTTCGTCGGCCGCGAGAAGTCCATTCGCGCGCTCGAGGAAGTCATGGGTTCCGACAAGCAGATCATGCTGGCAACCCAGATCAACGCCGGTGATGACGATCCGGAGCCCTCGGCGATCTACAAGGTCGGGACCGTTGCCAATGTCCTGCAACTGCTGAAGCTTCCCGACGGGACCGTGAAGGTGCTCATCGAAGGCCGCGCCCGTGCGAATATCGAGGAGTACACCGACCGGGAGGAATTCTACGAGGCCCGTGCGGAGATTCTCGCTGAGCCCGCCGAGGATGCGGTCGAGATCGAGGCGCTGAGCCGCTCCGTGGTCTCGGAATTCGAAAATTACGTCAAGCTCAACAAGAAGATTTCGCCGGAAGTCGTCGGTGCCGCGAGCCAGATCGAGGATTACTCGAAGCTCGCCGACACGGTCGCCTCGCACCTGTCGATCAAGATCACCGAAAAGCAGGAAATGCTGGAAACGGTGAGCGTCAAGGCGCGCCTCGAAAAGGCACTCGGCTTCATGGAAGGCGAGATCTCCGTTCTGCAGGTCGAAAAGCGCATCCGATCGCGCGTCAAGCGCCAGATGGAGAAGACCCAGCGCGAGTACTACCTCAATGAGCAGATGAAGGCGATCCAGAAGGAACTCGGCGAGGGCGAGGACGGCCGCGACGAGATGGCCGAACTCGAGGAGCGCATCAACAAGACCAAGCTTTCCAAGGAAGGCAAGGAAAAGGCGGAAGCCGAGCTGAAGAAGCTGCGCCACATGAGCCCGATGTCGGCGGAAGCGACCGTCGTGCGCAACTATCTCGACTGGCTGCTCGGCCTGCCGTGGGGCAAGAAGTCGAAGGTCAAGATCGACCTCAACGCCGCAGAGAAGATCCTCGACGAGGATCATTACGGCCTCGACAAGGTCAAGGAACGCATCGTCGAGTACCTCGCCGTACAGGCGCGCGCGACGAAGCTGAAAGGCCCGATCCTCTGCCTCGTCGGCCCTCCGGGCGTCGGCAAGACCTCGCTTGCGAAGTCGATCGCCAAGGCCACCGGCCGTGAATACGTCCGCATGGCGCTCGGCGGTGTGCGCGACGAAGCCGAAATCCGCGGCCACCGCCGCACCTACATCGGCTCGATGCCCGGCAAGGTCATCCAGTCGCTGAAGAAGGCGAAGCGCACCAATCCGCTCTTCCTGCTCGACGAGATCGACAAGATGGGCATGGATTTCCGCGGCGACCCGTCGTCGGCACTGCTCGAAGTGCTCGATCCGGAACAGAACGCGACCTTCATGGACCACTATCTCGAGGTCGAATACGATCTGTCGAACGTGATGTTCATCACCACGGCGAACACGCTGAACATTCCGGCGCCGCTGATGGACCGCATGGAGATCATCCGTATCGCCGGCTACACCGAGGACGAGAAGCGGGAAATCGCCAAGCGTCACCTTCTGCCGAAGGCGATCAAGGAGCATGCGCTGCGCCCCGAGGAGTTCTCGGTCAGCGACGACGCGCTGATGGCGGTGATCCAGCAGTACACCCGCGAGGCCGGCGTCCGTAACTTCGAGCGCGAGCTGATGAAGCTCGCCCGCAAGGCGGTCACCGAGATCATCAAGGGCAATGTGAAGTCGGTCGCGGTCACCGCGCAGAACGTTCACGACTATCTCGGCGTGCCGCGCTTCCGGCACGGCGAGGCCGAGGGCGAGGATCAGGTCGGTGTCGTCACCGGGCTGGCCTGGACCGAGGTCGGCGGCGAGTTGCTGACGATCGAAGGCGTGATGATGCCGGGCAAGGGTCGCATGACGGTCACCGGCAACCTGCGCGACGTGATGAAGGAGTCCATTTCGGCGGCGGCATCCTATGTCCGTTCGCGCGCCGTGGACTTCGGCATCGAGCCGCCGCGCTTCGACAAGTCGGACATCCACGTCCACGTGCCGGAAGGCGCCACTCCGAAGGATGGTCCCTCGGCCGGTGTCGCGATGGCGACTGCCATCGTTTCGGTGATGACCGGCATTCCGGTCCGCAAGGACATCGCGATGACGGGTGAAATCACGCTGCGCGGACGCGTCCTGCCTATCGGCGGCCTCAAGGAAAAGCTCCTCGCGGCGCTGCGGGGCGGTATCAAGAAGGTTCTGATCCCGGAAGAAAACGCCAAGGATCTGGCGGACATTCCGGACAATGTGAAGAACAGTCTGGAGATCGTTCCGGTCTCGCGTATGGGTGAGGTGATCCGCCAGGCGCTGGTCCGCGTCCCCGAGCCGATCGAGTGGGACGGCACCGTCGAAGGCCCGACTGTGGCTGCCGTCGACGTCACCGACGATGCCGGGCAGACCATCGCCCACTGAGGACTTTCTGCCATAGTCCTGTCAAAATGGCACACAGAGCTCGAAAAGGCTGGCATTTTTGCCAGCCTTTTTTGTGTAAATAGGCCGAAACCCCTTGTTTTCCGGGCGATAGCGGTGCTTTTGGGTTGCTCAGGGCAGATGCTTACGTATTCTCCGCCTGACTTATCCATTGAGTCGTTTCATACCAATCAGAAAGGGTGGAAACATGAATAAGAACGAACTCGTATCCGCGGTTGCCGAGAAGGCCGGTCTGACCAAGGCTGACGCCGCTTCTGCCGTCGACGCCGTTTTTGAAACCGTTCAGGGCGAACTGAAGAAGGGCGGCGACATCCGCCTCGCCGGTTTCGGTGCCTTCACCGTTTCCCGCCGCGAAGCTTCGAAGGGCCGTAACCCCTCGACCGGCGCGGAAGTCGACATCCCGGCTCGTAACGTTCCGAAGTTCACGGCCGGCAAGGGCCTGAAGGACGCCGTCAACAGCTGATGCGCTGAGGCCCTTTGCGCCGATAGGTGCGCAATGGTTCTGTTGATACACATAGCAAAGCCCGGTGCGGAAACGCGCCGGGCTTTGCCTTTTCCGAAATGAGGCTGCGTTAATAGTCGCAGTAGCCGCCATCGAGACCGACGGACGGGTCGTGATTATCGAAGAGGACGCGCATGTCGCAGGTCTCGGTGTCGGGTGCGGAAATCGGTCCGGCACAATAAGATCCATCCGGCGCATAGACCTCGACGAACCAGCGATGGTGCACATAGGTCTGGAAGCCGGATTCCTCGCCCGGTTGCACCAGGGCATATTCGCGCAGGTTTCCGTCGAAGTCGGCCCAATAAACGCGGAAGGCATAAGCGGTGTCATTGTGGAAACGGATGCCGGTCGGAATATTAGTTTCGGGTGATGAAACATTCCCCACAACACAATCGTCGGCCTTCAGCGGATCGGTCGACAGCAGAAGCAAGGCTAGAGTACAGGTATTCAGCAAAAACTTGGTGTTCATGGGAGTCTTTCTGGGTGGCAGGCGATGACAGCCGATTTCTACATGAAAGCCGAAGTGAAGCAATGGACACGCGATGGCCGTTTCTTCCAGCTTCGCCCCCTGTGTTTCAAGGAGCACGCCAAACGCTCGCTTTCGCAACCCTTGTGCCCCGATATCATTTGATTTATGTGGCGAGACGCCGGCTTTGCCGGCATTCGTTCTCAGGGCGGGGTGAAAGTCCCCACCGGCGGTAAGGAGGTTTTCCTCCAAGCCCGCGAGCGCTTTCCGGCCTGTTCCGGGAGGGTCAGCAGATCCGGTTGAACTCCGGAGCCGACGGTCATAGTCCGGATGAAAGAGAATGAGGCAATGGGTTGAGGCACCGTGTATCCGGCTGAGACTGTCCGGGTGCCGGCAGCGTGGCCCGCGCAGGTCGTCTGGTTTGCCGGACGGCGGCGCATGCGCATTGGCTCGCGCAAGCGGGCCCTTTCGCCAACGCCCTCATGCGTCCTGATTTGTGTTGGTCCTTTGTGTCGAAGGGAAAAGACATGAATCAGAGCCCCCTTGTGCTCACCCGTTCCAGTGCCGTCCTCGGCGCCGTCTTCATGGTCCTGGCGGGGATTGCCTTCGCCGTCATCAACGTCGCGACCCAGTGGGTGGCGATGGTCGCCGGTTTTCCAGCCACCTCGATCGCCTTCTGGCAATACGCTTTCGCGCTCGTCCTTTCCGTTCCGCTGTTGCGGCGGCTCGGCCTGCGGGCCATGCGCACCCGCTTTCCGGGCCGCCACCTTGCCCGCGTGCTGCTTGCTGCCTTTGGCGTGCAGGCCTGGGTGGAGGGGCTCGCCACAGTACCGATCTGGCAGGCGATCGCGCTCGTGATGACCTCGCCCTTCTTCATCATCGTCGGCGCCAAGCTCTTCCTCGGGGAGCAGGTCGGCTGGAAGCGCTGGACGGCGACCCTCATTGGTTTCTCAGGGGCGATGGTCATCCTGCAACCGTGGTCGGAGACCTTCACCACGGCCTCGCTGCTCCCGGTGCTCGCAGCCCTGCTCTGGGGCGCATCCTCGCTGTTCGTCAAGGATCTGACGGCGCACGAGCGGCCGGAGACGATCACCATCTGGCTTCTTCTGCTGCTGACGCCGATCAATGCCGGGCTCGCCACGGTCGCAGGTTTCGCCGTCCCGACCGGCAGCGGGCTGGTTGTGCTCTTGCTGGCGGGGCTCCTGACGGTGGTGGGGCAATATTTCCTGACGGCCGCCTACAGGGCGGCCGATGCCGCCTACGTCCAGCCCTTCGATGACCTCAAGCTGCCGCTCAACGTGCTCGCCGGCTGGATTGCCTTCGGTTACGCGCCGGCGGGCTATCTCTGGGTGGGGGCTGCGATGATCCTCGGCGCCTCGCTCTTCCTGATGGCGAGCGAGTTCTCGAAGGAGAAGGGGAGAGGCTGAGCCGGACCGTGATATCCCCGCATTTTCGCAGGCATGTCATGCGCCTGTAACGACGAACCGGCAAAAGCCTCCTGTCTCGTTTGAGGAAGCTGGAGGTTTTCCGATGAAGTACCGCATTTCGCGCGCAGCATTCATGACTGCGCTGCTGACATCCGCGGCGATGCCCGCCACCGCAGAACAGGTTTTCAATCGCATCGCATCCTTCCCCGTCGCCGCCAATCTTCCGGCCGACAAGGAAAAGTCCACCGCCACTTCGGCCGAGATCATCGCCGCGACGGAGGACGGCAACACGCTCGTCTACTCCGACAGTCCGCTTGGTGCGATCGGCTTCGTCGACATTTCCGATGCCCGCGCCCCGAAGGCCGTCGGCGCGGTTATGATGGACGGCGAGCCGACGTCGGTCGCCATCCTCGGCGGCAAGGCACTCGTCGCCGTGAACACGTCGGAGAGTTACGCGAAGCCGTCGGGCAAGCTCGCGGTCGTCGACATGGCCTCGAAGACGGTCGAGACCTCCTGCGACCTCGGCGGCCAGCCGGATTCGGTCGCGATCTCCGCGGACAAGACCTTCGCGGCCATCGCCATCGAGAACGAGCGCGACGAGGAGCTCAACGACGGCAAGCTGCCGCAGATGCCGGCAGGCGATCTCGCGATCGTCACGCTGAAGGACAGTGCTGCCGATTGCGCCACGATGAAGCACGTCACGCTGACCGGCCTGGCCGAAATCGGCGGCGAGGATCCCGAACCCGAATTCGTCGCGATCAACGGCCGCGGCGAAATCGCGCTGACCCTGCAGGAGAACAACCACGTCGTGATCGTCGACGGTAAGACCGGGGCGGTTACGTCGCATTTCTCCGCCGGCACGGTTGATCTCGAAGGCATCGACACCAAGTCGGACGGCGCGCTGAACTTCACCGGCAAGAAGGCGGGCGTGAAGCGCGAGCCGGATGCCGTCAAATGGCTGGACGACGATCGTCTTGTCGTCGCCAACGAGGGCGACTACGAAGGCGGCTCGCGCAGCTTCACCATCTTCGACAAGAGCGGCAAGGTGCTCTTCGAATCAGGCCCCGCACTCGAACGCGAGATTGCGTCGATCGGCCATTTCCCGGAGAAGCGCGCAAAGTCGAAGGGCGTCGAGCTCGAAGGACTGGAAGCTGCGACCTTCGGCGGAGAGAAGTACTTCTTCGTCCTTTCGGAACGTGCATCCGTCGTCGGCGTCTACAAGGACACCGGCACCGCGCCTGAGCTGGTTCAGATCCTGCCGTCCGGCATCGGGCCGGAGGGCGCAGTCGCCATTCCGGGCCGCAACCTGTTCGTCACCGCCAACGAGACGGACCTCGTCGAGGACGGCGGCGCCCGCTCGCATGTGATGCTCTACGAACTGGCCGAAGGCGAAGCCGTCTATCCGACGATTCGTTCGGAAACGGTCGACGGCAACCCGATCGGCTGGGGTGCGCTTTCCGGCCTCGTCGGCGACGCGGAAAAGGCAGGTCAGCTCTATGCCGTCAACGACAGCTTCTACGGCATGCAGCCGCGGATCTTCACGATCGACGCCACGGCGACGCCCGCCCGGATCACCGACGCGCTCGCCGTGACCCGTAACGGCGAGCCCGCCCAGAAGCTCGACATCGAGGGCATCACGCTCGACGGCGATGGCGGCTTCTGGCTCGCCTCCGAAGGCAACAGCGCAAAGCTCCTGCCGCACGCGCTCTACCATGTGAACGCTAAGGGCGAGATCAAGGAAGAGATTGCGCTCCCCGCCGAACTGCTGAAGGGGGAGACCCGCTTCGGCCTCGAAGGCGTGACGCGGGTCGGCACCGGCGACGAGGCGGTGCTGTGGATGGCCGTCCAGCGCGAGTGGACGGATGACGAAAAGGGCACCGTCAAGCTTCTCTCCTACAAGCCGGAGAGCAAGGAGTGGGGCGCGGTGCGCTATCCGCTCGACAAGACGGAAGCCGGCTGGGTCGGTCTTTCGGAAATCACCGCCCATAGCGACCATCTCTACGTCGTCGAGCGCGACAACCAGATCGGCGACCAGGCGAAGATCAAGAAGCTCTACCGCGTCGCGATCGCCGACCTGAAACCGGCCGCGATCGGCGGCGTGCTTCCGACGGTCGCCAAGGAAGAGGTCCACGACTTCGTCCCGGATCTGAAGGCCGCCACCAACGGTTATGTTGTCGATAAGCTGGAAGGCTTCGCCTTCGACGCCGCCGGCACCGCCTATGCCGTCACCGACAATGACGGCGTCGACGGTTCTTCCGGCGAAACGCTGTTCTTCCCGGTCGCCCTTGAGGCCACCAACTGATTATCGTCCTCCCAAGACGATTGGAGGCCGGGTGAGCGATCACCTGGCCTCCTCCTTTTTCGGACTTGCGTCGGAAATCTTACCAGCGGTGATGGACGTGGGGTGCGACCAGCCGGTCGTAGGTGTCGCGCGCAGCCTTCATCACGTCCGCCGAAAGCGCCGGCAGCTCCGCGGCTGCTGCGTTCGCGCGGGCCTGCTCGGCATTGCGGGCGCCGGGGATGACCACAGTCACCGCCTCGTTCATCAGGATCCAGCGGAGCGCGAAGGCCGCCATCGACGCGCCCTCGGGCACCAGCTTGCGGATTTCCTCGACCGCCTGCAGGCCGACCTCGAAAGGTACGCCGGCAAAGGTCTCGCCGACGTCGAAGGCTTCGCCGTGGCGGTTGAAGCTGCGGTGGTCGTCGGCGGAGAAGGCGGTCTTCGCCGAGATCTTTCCCGAGAGCAGGCCGCTTGCGAGCGGCACGCGGACGATGACGGCGATGTTCTTCCGCTTCGCTTCCTTGAAGAAGAGGTCGGCGGGCCGCTGGCGGAAGATGTTGTAGATGATCTGGACGCTGACGACGCCCGGATAATCGATCGCCTTCAGCGCTTCCTCCACGCGCGCGACGCTGACGCCGTAGTTGCGGATCTTGCCGGCCTTGCGCAGCTCCTCCATGCCTTCGAAGAGCGCCGGATCGTAATAGACGTCCTGCGGCGGGCAGTGGAGCTGCACGAGGTCGAGCGAATCGACCTCTAGGTTTGTGAGCGAGCGATCGATGAAGCGCTCGATATTGGCCTTGGTATAGCCTTCCGCGACATGCGGATCGAGGCGGCGGCCGGCCTTGGTGGCCACCATCGGGCGCTGACCGCCGCGCGACTTCAGCACGTCGGCGATGATCTTTTCCGAGCGGCCGTCGCCGTAGACGTCGGCGGTGTCGATGAAGGTCACGCCGGCGTCGAGCGCGGCATTGAGCGCCGCCCGGCCGTCGGCCTCGGAGACGTCGCCCCACGAGCCGCCGATCTGCCAGGCCCCGAAGCCGATCTCGCTGACGGTGAAGGGTGTCCTTCCGAACGAATGATGTCGCATAGTGTCTCCTCTATATTTCCGGTCCCGCCTGCCACTAGCAAACGGAGGGGGCCTGAGCAAGGCAGCCGGCGGGTGCGGTCGGCCGGTGGCGCAGCGGTCACAGCCGGGAGCCGTTTTCCGCCTGCGGCAATGCGGCGGGGCGGCGAGCGCTGGACAGGCCGCCGCAACCGGCGCTAATGCCTCTAGTCCCTTTCTTCGGGCAGACGCGCGGGCGCGACGGCCCGGCGGGATCGCTTTTTCTCTTCGAGGTCACATCATGCGCTATTTCATCACGGGCACGGCCGGCTTCATCGGCTTCCATCTGGCGCGCCGGCTGCTGCAGGACGGCCACGAGGTCGCGGGCTTCGACGGCATGACGGCCTATTACAATCTCCGACTCAAGGAGGCGCGGCACGCGGCGCTCGCGCAGTTCCCGGCCTTCCGCCCGACGCTCGCCATGCTGGAGGACCGTGCGGCACTGGAGAAGGCGATGATCGACTTCCAGCCGGACGTGATCATCCATCTCGCCGCCCAGGCGGGCGTGCGCTACAGCCTCGAAAACCCGAAAGCCTATCTCGATTCCAACCTCATCGGCTCCTGGAACATCCTGGAACTCGCGAAGACCCTGAAGGTCGGACACCTGATGCTCGCCTCGACCTCGTCGGTCTATGGCGCCAACCCGGACGTGCCCTTCCGCGAGACCGACCGCGCCGACGAGCCGCTGACCTTCTACGCCGCCACCAAGAAGGCGACCGAGCTGATGGCCCACAGCTATTCGCACCTCTACCGCGTGCCGACCACGGCCTTCCGCTTCTTTACCGTCTACGGCCCCTGGGGACGCCCGGACATGGCGCTTTTCAAGTTCGTCAAGGCGATGATCGAGGACCGCGAGATCGAGGTCTACGGCGAAGGCAAGATGAGCAGAGACTTCACCTATATCGACGACCTTGTCGATTCGATCATCGACCTTTCACGGATCGCCCCGTCGGAGGAGAATCGGGTCGGGGGAAGCGTGAAGGACACGCTGTCGCACCAGGCGCCGTTCCGCGTCGTCAACATCGGCGGCGGCCAGCCGGTCGGGCTCCTCGATTTCATCGAGGTGATCGAGAGCGTCATGGGCAAGCCCGCCAAACGCAAGATGCTGCCGATGCAGCAGGGCGACGTGCCGCGCACCTATGCGAGCCCCGACCTCCTCGTCGCGCTCACCGGCAAAAAGCCTGAAACCGGCGTCGACACCGGCGTCCGCCGCTTCGTCGAATGGTATCTCGAACACCGCGAGGAGCTGGGACTGTAAGGGGGAGGGACGGCGGCGCATTGCCGTGCCGTGATGTCTGTATGGGCCAAACACTTCCAGCAAAAAGCGAAATTAGGCAGCAAATGCCACCAGGCGAGGCCGGCGCGGCGTTGGCAGGTTTGCGTCAACAGCGGCCGTTGAAGCCACAGGCGCGTCTGCTAGCATATCTTCCCGACCAGATGTTTGCCCGTGGCGTAGGCCGCTGAGCAATAAATGAAGTCACGCTAGCTGAGGAGTGGGTGCATTTGTCGACCAAGTCTTTTCGGGTGGCGCTCGCCCAGGTTCTATCGGATGCAGACATTGATGCCGTCATCAACAGCGCGTCCAACGCAGCGGCAGATATTATCGTGTTTCCTGAGATGTTCTCGAACGGATACAGCAAATTTAATCCTCAAGACGCCGCCGCGCGTGCTGCGTGGCTCGATGGCGCTGTAGATTTGCAGGGAGCGTTTATTGAAAAATTTCGTGCCGCCGCGCGCAGAACAGAAATTGCGGTTGTTGCAACCTTCCTAGAGGAGGCGGAGCCTAAACCGTTCAATTCCGCCGTTCTGATCGATCGTTACGGTGACATCGTACTTCATCAACGAAAGCGGCATATCTGCTTTTTCGATGCGCCCGAAGAGGCCTGCGCGCCTGGGGATAGTTCTTCAGTTTTTCGTCTTGACACCCGCCGTGGGCAGGTGGCTGTCGGGATCATGATTTGCATGGATCGCGAGTTTCCGGATGTTGCATCCGATCTAGTTCGTTCTGGAGTAGAAGTCATCCTCGTGCCGAACAGCAGCCCTCTTGTCGATGATGTCGAGGTTGGCGACATTCGCGTTGCGGGGGTCCGTGCAACAGCTTTTCAATCAGTAATCGGAATCGCGGTCGCAAATTACCCCGAACCTAAAGATGACGGACATTCCTTTGCTGTGGGTGCGTCGGGGCAGATGCTCGCAATGGGAGGCAAGCAACAGGGCATCATCTACACGGACTTCGATCTCGACCAGCTAAGGGCCGCTCAGGAAAAGGAATGGTTTCGTCGCGTCCGGTGACCGCTTCGTGCCAAAAAGCAGTCGCTGTAGCATTGGCTACATAATTCTGCTCAAACACATCAAAAGCTTAAAACTTGGAAAAATGGTGGGCGATGAGAGACTCGAAAACTCGAATCTCTCAAAAATACAAGAGGTAATCTATTGATAAATAACCAAAAAGATAATATTAGCGTATCGTGAATTGGGACATTGTGAAGGCTGGAATTTGGGGCAGATTTTTAATGCGGTCCGTTACCGGACGCTCTCAAACGGTGAAAGAGCCGCGCGAGCATTCCTTGCTGCCCATTTGAGGGTGCTGGAGCCGCCTGCATGGCAATCGGCGAGGTGGCTGGTTGGGCGTGCTCAAGGGAGCAGTAGGGCTTCGGTGCGAGCGCGCCCAGGGTAATGCTCATGGCCTCGCCGATGCAGCGCAGGAACTCGATATCTTTCGCCAACTGATCCGAGCCACTAGAACTCGACATCGCGATTGCATGTGCGACGTCATTCCTGCGTTGCATGAAGTCGTTCAGATCGTCCAGTAGAAGCCCGTGAATTTTTCCTTGATCGGGAGAATTAAAATGGCCACTAAGTGGATATGTCTCTGATATTTGTAAGCAAAGATTGGAGAGGTTGCTGATTGTGAACAGATTGTTTATTTGCTGCGGCCTCATGTTGTTTTCGTTGTGAATAAGCTCCTTGTATATATCTTTACTAAGGTCGCCCAGAGAAAACTCGTGAAATAGTGTAAATCGGGAGTGTGCCGCTGATATACTCTCCTCTCGTTTAATTTTGTTGTCGAACTGCATTTTCGCAAAGCCGTCTACGTATCGGCTCCAGACATGCTTGATAAACTTCATCGGAACGTCATCGATAGTCGCGCACGATGCGATAACTGCCTTCGCATAGGCTCGAGCCATCTCGCGGACAAACTCTTCGAAAGTGGCGGCGAGAAGCAACGTTGCGGAATTCGCGGCAGCAACGCGTGTCTTCCCTGAACCGGCCCCGGGCGTAGAAAACGCAGTAACAACCGCCTTTAGCGCCTCCAAATTCTCAGCGAATTCTTCATATATAACTGAAAATTCCGTGGTCATTGCTGACACTTCAAGCTGGTGTGAGGACGCGTTCCATCAAACTGATCCGGTCGCGAACTGCTTGGGCGGTATTCCCTTGTCCGGTGAGAGTTGTGAGATCCTTCGGGTCGCTCAACGCCGCTTTCATCCGTTGTAAGACTCCCTGCTTGTTCTGCTCAATTGCCACGCGGGAATGCCAGAGCTTATCGATCGCGACCATAGATGCGTCGTAGATCGCGGCAGAAACGCGGATGCGGTTCTTCTCGTCTGGCAGTAGTTGAAATGGCTCCTGGTCAAAAAGAGTGTAGAGAAAATTCAATCGCTCCAGATAGTCGTTTACTGCGCGAGTGGCCTCGTCATCGGACAACTGGCGCTCCATTGCCCTATCAAGCATCGACTTCATTGATCCGCGGATGTTGGTATCGTCTTTCAAAGCGAAGTAACGAAGCACTAGCTGGCAGTCGCCCATGGAGGAATAAAGTGAGTTCCTCTGTCGAACAGGGTTTTCATAATAGTCGTTTGGATCCGTCTCGACATATGGCGGTATGTCGAAAATGTCCGTAAATAGCCGCGATCGCGATATGTTGATTACAGCTTGATTGAAGGGGCCCGGGTTCAACGCATTTCTGATCTCCTGCGCGTTTAGTTTCTTGCCGCCAGTGTTAAGCCTGTCGAAAATGAAACGCCTGATATCGCGCATGCTTAAGCGGTCTGCCACGTCGCCAGTATCGCTTTCAAGAAGAAGAATAATTGCAGAGACCGAGGAACGTTCTAATGCCCGCTTTATACGGGGAGGGCATCGCGAGAACCTTATGCCATTCAGCGGCTTGAGAACTTGGAGACCGGCAAGTGCGAAATCGCCCGCGATGAATTCGCGTATGCAGTTCAATCTTTGCTGTCCATCCATCACTTCATAGCGAGCAGCCGAGCTTTCGTAGAAGAAAACGGGCGGAATGGGGATGTTCAGCAACAGGGACTCGATAAGACGCGACTTTTGCGCTGTAGACCATACCAGTCGCCGTTGATATTCGGGTCGAATGTTCAGAACTTCGCCTTTTGTAACCAACTCATGGATCTGAGTGAGGAAGAAGTTATTCGTCTGGTAAATGATCCGAAAAGCGTTCTTTGCAAAAAACTCGTCAGGGTCGATGGCTTCTGGAGAAGGAATCTCTTCAATGGCTTCTTCTACGTCACCGATTATAATCTCTTTTTCCGTCATGGACTCTCTTCTCGCTCCGCCAGGCAATGGGACGACTCATAGCGTATGGGCAAAAATCGGCAAATGAAAAGCCCGCCGATGTTGATCGGCGGGAGGATTGACTCAAAACTCAATAGAAAAGTGACGCAATGTTGCCCTCATGGTCCGGCGTCAGATGCGCGAGTCAGAGTCGGGGTCGCCATCTTCAAGGAAATCCGCTTCTTCCTCGCCCGGCAGACCGATCAGCGGGGACGGTTCACCAATCGTGCCGAGAATGAAGCTTTCCAGAACGTCCAGCCGGTGCACCAACTGTTCGCAGGTTAAAGTTCCATAGATATCGCTGCGGCGGTGGAGTTCGGGGAAATGGCGGCGTTCTTCCATGTTCACGACGCGGCCTCCATCTGCGACAAGCCAGGGTAATTGCCCGATTTGCCAATCTTTTCTTGAAGCGTCGCGCTCAAATCCAACCACGATTTGACCTTGCGCATACATGCAGCACCGCGCCTGTAACCAACGATGGGGATCATGCGAAGGTTCAGGTCGCCGGGGCGATAGACTTGAACGCGATTAGTGCCTGCACCGTCGATCACCGTGCCGTCTGGCATTTCCACCCAATAGTGCCCGCCACGACGACCAAACGGCGCCCTACCGTTAGCGTCGAGGCAATTACCCCCAAGCAAGCGCGGCTCGTAGCCTGCGCACGTGGCAACGGCATGCGCAATTGCCGCAACCTCGCCGCAATTTCCCTGCCCGTCGCGAAGATAAGGGAAATTGTTCAAAAAGTTGAGGAGGTGTTCGGCAATCTGCTTGGCCAAGGGCATATAGCGGGCGGCGGCTCCTTGAACCAAGATGACTCTTACAGGACTCGGATCGGCAATTGCCGGGGCGGCACTGGGATGCAGTTCCGGTGCTTTCATGCTATAAATCCTTTCGTTATGGGGTGGCAGGTGAAAGCGCCTGCCTCGCTAACCGCCGTCAGATGGCTGCAACCGTCTGACGGCAACTCTTCAGCCCATCGCTATTCGATGACCGGGAAGAAATGGCTGGTCTTCTTCGCCAGCCGGGCACGACGGGCTTCAAGCTGTTCCCCCTTTGCCGGGGTCGCGCCGCTCATTTGCCGTTCAATCTCTTCGGTCTTGTAGGCGTTGATCAGTTCCGCCAGTTCCTTCGCGGCGTCGATGAAGACGCCGACCATGCCCGTGGCGATGGTCAGGCTGTTGACGTCAAGGCCCATGTCCTGCCAGTCGCCCGCCGTCTCAAGGTTCGGCGGTTCGCGCGTCAGGTCCATATCCACCTCAACACCTACCCAATGCAGATTTTCGGGGAACATCAGGTTGCCTTCGCGTTCCTTGAGGAAGGCAGCGAAGGACCGGGTCGGGGTCGTCATGTTCGGGTCGAGCGCCGGGGCGGGCTTGGCGCGTTCGGCCTTTGCCAGTGCCTTCTTCCGCTCCCGGTATTCGCGTTGAATTTCTGCTCGCGTTTTCGCCATCTGCTTCACCTTCGTAACGTGATATGTTGTTACCACGGTAACGGTATCTGACGTTACCATGCGAAAGTCAACAGGGGTCGTAAAAAAATAACCCGCCACGGCGTGAACCGGGCGGGCTTGGGGCGGCTACCGTGGCCCGATCAGGCGGGCCGGGAAATCGCCGGAATACCGGCCTCAAGCTGCCGGGTGGCGCTGTCGCACATATCGTCAACGATCTGCTTTGCCATGTCTGCCGGGAACAGGCCGTAGCGGGACAGGACTTCCGCAACCTTGTGCGCAATGCCGCCGTCAACTTCCGGGGTCAAGGCGGAAAGATCGGCGGCGAGGCCGTTGGTCAGGGCGTCATAGGTTTCAGTGGGGATGAAGGTGGTTTGCATGGTGCGTCCTTTCTGTTGGTGATGGCAGAATCTTAAGGGGCGGCGAATCCGCGTCTAGGGCCAAGATGAAATATTTATTAGATAAATCAGATGCCTAGGCTAAGTAAGTGCTTACTTGGTGGGTGCTAGAAACGACCGAACGTCTCATGCTCTTTCATGCGGCGAGCATCCTGCCGGTCGATCCGGGCCTTGCGCTTGGCGAGGGTGGCTTCGCCCTTGACCTTAAGTGCGGCGGTCGCGGCCTTGTCGTTCCATGCGGAAATCGCGGCGGCCTGGCGGCGGGCGCGATAGTCGGCAAGGGAGAGTCCGGCAGTGTCGGCGGCGGCTTGGTCTTTCGCGTCCCGGCTCTTGTTCGCGGTCGAGTTGCGGGACGCACGGGGAAGCGCAATGGCGGCGTCATAGCGGACGTGAGTGCGGAGCTTGCCCCACTTGTAAGGCAGGTCAACGCGCTCTTTCACCGGACGGCCCTTCACGGCGGCGTAAACCGGGGCGTCGTCGGGAAGGACCGGAAGCGTTTGCCGGTTCTCGCGCTCCCATTGCGCCATGATCTTTGCGGCGGCGTGGAGATTGTCGCTCTTCATCGGCCTGCCGGAGAAACTGAGATCGCCAGCTATCGCACAAATCGCTTCGATGATTTCGAGGGTTTCGGCGTTGATCGGTGCGGCGGGATAGTTCACGGCGGCGTCCTTACGTTTCGTGGGGTCAATCTTGCGGGCGTGTTCGGCGGCGCGCTGCTGGCGTCGTTGCTCAACCTTGGCGGCCTTGGCCTCTGCCTCTGTCTTGTATTTGCGAGGTCTCGCCATCGCAGTTCCTTTGCTTCCGCCCTTTCTCAAAGACAGGTTGGGCGGCAAGAAAGGATGAAAGAACCGCCCGACCTTCGCGTGGTGACACGCTGTGCACGTCCGGGCCTATAGCGTTCCGGAAATCGCACGCTCGGGGAAATGAATGGCCGGCGAACTTTCTGGGAAGCGGAAGGTCTTTGGGTTCCGGGAGGGTTTTGGCTTCAATAGCTGTCCGGGTAACTCCCTTTCCGGGCCGGGAGAGTTTTTGCGTCAAAAAGGGTGCTTCATACTGTTATGTTTATTATTAAGTTTGTTATCTTACTAAGAACAGTAAGCCGGGCGCCTTTTGACGCAATAACCCTTCTCCGGTCCGAAAATTGGCTCGCCTCTACCGAAAGACTCATAGAGAGTCGTGGAGAGCCCTCCGGTTCTTCTGGGGGACTTCCCTTGTCTGGTGTCTTCAATGCGTGCTGGTGACTCGCTGCGGGCGATTGCGCCTGCAAATCAAATCTCGTTATAGTGATCCGAGGGCTTGGGGAAGAAATTGGCATTCTTTTTGACAATATTGTTTGTTGCCATCTCCGTGACACTGCCACTCGCAATGATGTGGAGCGCGGGCGCATTCGTGGGGCAACGTCCACCTCCCCAATGGGCGGTGATGCTCATTCGATATTCGGTGGCTGGCTGCATATTTGCGACTTCCGCGGTCGCCGCTCTACTGTTCTTCGGCCATTACAGGGCGGAATGGTGGAGCCTGCCGGCAACCGCAATCATCTGTGGCGCAGGAATCTGTGGCGTCATCGGTGTGAACACCTACAAAGGTGACTGATCAGGCGCTCTAGCGACTCCTGTTATTTGCGAAGTTGCCGGGCCTTGTTTGCTTGCGCATTTCGTCAGCCACGACACCACGCATCGTGTTTTCCATTTGCTTCGCGACCTGTTTCGCAAGGGCGGCGTTTTGTTCGGGAGTGCCCGCCGAACCGTTCACCGTCACGGGCGCCGAAATCGAGATCGCTTGAACCGGGGCTGCACCGACGCCGCGAAGGGCGGGCGTGGAAAGTGTCGGCGTGGCCGTGACGTGCCCGCCTTCGGCATAGCCCTTCAGCGCGCCACTGTGCAACGCGGCGAGGTTTCGAACGCCGATCCGGTTGACGGCTTTCTTGGAGAAGACGAATTCGTCGGCATGGACAACGCCCGCCGGTTGGTGCTTCGAGCCGGGGCCGGTCCATCCGCCATCCGCGAACCCGAAGAGCGCACCAAACAAGCCGCCGAGAAGGCCACCGAAGCCGCCGCCCGATGCGCCGCCACCGAAGAGGCCAGCAAGCGGGCCTTGCCCCATCAGCACGGCCTGAAGCCCGACCTTGATCAGGGTTTGCAGCATGGATTGCAGCGCCTGTTCCGCCGTCATCGTGCCCGTGAGAAGCCCGGTCAAGGCGTCGGTGATTTGGGTGCCGAAGAACTGCCCGGCTTCGGCAAGGCCCTCTTGTTTCTGCCGAAGCCCTTCGGTCGCCATTTCGGCTTGCGCCATCCCCTGCGCAAGCTGGGCGATCTGTTGCCGTTGCTGCGGCGACAAGGTGATGCCCGCCCGCTGCGCTTCGTTGAGCATTTGCTGTTCGTATCGAAGCGCTGCCGCCCGCTGGGCGGTCATGCCAAGGGCTTGCTGTTCGAACTGCTGGGCGCTCGCGTATTCCTTAGCGCCTTGCGTGATCTGGCTATAGGCGTCGGCCTGCCGGGTCGCGGCTTGTGTCAGGCGGTCGATTTCGGCGGCAACCTGTCCGTTCCGGGCGTTGGCGTCTTCAATATGCCAGTTCTCGTTCGACAACGGGAAGGACAGGCCGAAGTTGCCCGCGTTCTGGTGCATCCACTGCCGGGCGGCATCGGACGAATAGCCGAGGTCGGCGGCGTTGCCCTTGTTGTGCTGGCTATTGCCGGGCGGTGCCACCCACTGCCGGGCCGCTTCCGGGGACCCATGCTTCTTGAGGGCTTCAAGCCAAAGCTGCTGCTGGCGCTCAACGGAACGATAGCCCGACGTGATGGTGACGCTGCCCTTCAGGTCGTCGGGCATGGATGCCAGCATCTTCGCCAGCTTCCCCGCGAAGGCATCCGCCATGCCGTCGATATGGCTTTGCCCGTTGCCGGAAGCCAGCACCGAAGAAAGGTAGGTGGTCGGGTTGTCGGTCACACTCTTCAGGCCGAGCGACGAAAGCGCCTTGCCCCGCATCTCGTTAGCCAGGGCGATTTCCCGCTGTCCCTGCGCACGGGCAAGGGCCTGCTGATAGATCGCTTCAATCTTGGCCTTGGCGTCGAGATCCTTGAGGGACGCGGCGAGTTCCGGGACTTCGTTCTTCAGGGCGCGAATGGCGTCCGTATAGCTGTTGATACCGGAAACGGCCCTGTCGGCGGCGCTGCCGGTGCCGGACAGGGCATTGTTCAGATTGTCGAGGGGAGCCTTCGCGCCCTTCGCATCCTCGCCGGTCTTGTAGATGAAGCCTTCATCGTAACCGTTGCGCCGGTCGAGAATGTCGCGAAGCTTCAGGGCCTCGCCGGACAGTTCTTCGATAAGCTGCTTCTGGCGTTCAATGTTGAGGTCAATGGTCGGGTCATCGGGATAGATGCCCTTATCAAGCTGAAGGTCGGAAAGCAGCGCCTTCGCTTCCGCCAACTTGTCATAGGTGGCCGTCAACGCGGATTGAACGTTTCGGGTCGTCTGCTCCTCAAAGCCATGGAAACGGTCAAGGAAATCGTCGGCGGCGAAGGCAAGGCCAAGCACGGCCTGCTTTACGTAGGTGCCGATCGTCCCGCCGATCGCCATCCACTTGCGGTTAAATTCGTCGGCGCGCTTGATAAGCTGTTCGTCCATGACAAGGCCAAGGTCATTGGCTTCGTTGATCGTGGCCCGGATGCCTTCCGCTCCCCGGTCGAGAAGCTCGACAAAGCGCTCTCCCGCTACCCCGCCAAAAATCTCGTCGGTGATGCGGATTTGTGCGGCCCGGTCCAGTTGCTCAAGCCTGCCGATGATTTCGACAAGCAGGGCGGAAGGATCGGCGAGCTTGCGCTTCAGGTCTTGCGCCGAATAGCCGAGGCGCTGGAATGCTTCGGCTGCGCTGCCCTTGCCGGTGGTGATGAATTCGTCGGCGCGAAGGTTCAATTCCTTCATGCCGTCAACAAGGGCATCAACCGGGATACGGTTCTGTTCGGCGACATAGCCGAGTTCCTGAAACGCCTTGGTGCCAAGACCGGCGCGCTTGGCTTCGCTGCCGATATTCGCCACGCCCTTCGCAATGTCGCCGACGCGCGAAATGATCTGGTCGAGGCCACCAATCGCAAGCCCGCCGACGATGCCACCGGCCAATCCTTTGCCGAATGCGCCAACGGTTTTCATTGCGCCGTTCATGGCCTTGGTGATGCCGGAACCGGCCTGTTCGGCGTCCTTCTGCATCTGCCGGAAGTCGCGGCGGGTCCGGTTCTTGCCGCGCTCAAGGTCGCGTTCGAATTTTGTCAGGCGGGCCTCAAACGAGACCAAAAGGCGCTGTTCGTCGTCTGCCATCTGCTAGGCTCCTATGCTGCTTCGGCTTCCTCGTGGAGCCTGTCGAATTCTTCCGGGGAAAGATCGAAAATGGATCGGGTGTCGTCGTTCGCGGCGGCACGGGACACGGCCAAGGCCGATGCAATAGCGCCGTCGATATGGTTTGAATGCCGGGTGCCCTTGTGCATCGTGACAAGCTCCCCCGCGTTGGCGGCGCGCTTCACCACGACGCTGTCAAAATGATTGCGAAGGATCGGGTGCGCGCCGTGGCGGATGCGACGGCCATTCACGACGCGCTCAAGGTCGCAAATCGGGCCGTGCATGTTGACGGGCGTCTGTCGGACCTGAAGCACGTTGATGCCGTGATCCATGAGCTTCGACATGATCGGCCCGGCGAGCGACGGGTCAAAGACCACCTCGCGAACGTCATAGGTGCCGCAAAGGTCAATGATCTTGTCGGCGATGGCGTCGGGTTCGATCACGGGGCCGTCGATGACGTTCAAGAGGCCGTCGTCGCGCCACCGGGGATAGGGAACCTGTTCAACCTTGGCTTTGTCTTCCAAGCCATCGGACGGCAGGAAGAACCACGGGTGGACGGACACGCGCCCGTCGTCATGCCGCCAAGCGCCGACGATGGCGGTTAGGTCGCCGGACCGGGACAGGTCAACGCCAAGCCAGCACGGCAGCGACTCCAGTTCGGCAAGGTCAAAATGGGGATCGCGCCCGGCGTCGTAGACGGCCATATCAAAGAGGGGGTCGCGGGAAGCGGCCTGCCAAATATTCAGGTTCAACTGTTGGAACTGATAGCGGGCAGGCGGGCTGTTTTCCGCTTCCTTCGACTTGTTGCGCAAGCCGACGATGTTAGGAAATCCATAAGGCAGGCCGGGGTTCGCCTTCTCCCAATTCGCCTCGTCGCGCCAGTCGTCGCCGGGTTCAAGCTGGAACAGGATCGGCAACACGGTCGGATCATCAATCTCGCCGGTCGCGACCTTGTAGGCGTAATCGTATTGCTCAAAGCCGAGATTATCCTGCCCGCGCCCTGCCGTGGTGCAGATGATCGTGAGCGGGTCGGCCACCTTCGTCGTGCCAGAGTCCAGAGCCTCGAAAAGATCGCGGTTCGGCCACTGGTGAATTTCGTCCATGAGGATGAAATTCGGCGTGGTGCCGTGCTGCGCCCTTCCGTCGCTGGAAATCGCCTTCAGGGTCGCGCCGGTCTGGCGGTTCAAAATCTGCTTGGCGGAATTGAAAGCGTCGTTGATCTTCGTCGCGGCAACAAGCCGGCGATCCATGCGAACAATATTCGCCGCCTCGCGAAAACCGATACCGGCCTGTTCGCGGTCGCACGCGGCAAAGATCACCTGTCCGGCCGGCACGGCTTCAGGGCCAAGCAAATGCAAGAGCGACCACGCGGCGGCGTGGCTGGTCTTCCGATTGCCACGGCCAAGCATGACGAATGCCTTCTTCACGACGCGGGTGCCGTCGGGGTTGCGCGGCCCGTAAATGCGCTTCGTCATCCTCTCAAAGGGCGTGTAAAGCTGGAAAGCGTGCTTCGGTGCGGTGCTGGCCGGGTGACGCAAGGCGCGAAGAAAACGCACGGCCCTGTCACCATAACCAAGCGGATCGTCAATCGGGCTGTCGTCAAAAACCCATGCCGGAAACGCGCTTTTCATCAGCGCACCATAAGCGGGTTGTCGTCGTCATCATCGGCGGGTCCGGCACTGGCAACACGCGAACGGGACACGGGCGACAAACCGAATTCCGCCGCAAGCTGCCGGGCTGTCTGGACGGCCTTGTCCTGCGCACGGGCAATCTTCAGGTCAATGTCGCCGGTTGCCGGGTCGCGAAGCTTCGTTTCCAGTTCACGGGCAAGGCCGCGCGCCATGCAAAGTTCTTCGATGCCGCCAAGATCGGCCTTCGTCACGATGCCACGGGCGATTACCTCCGGGATGATGCGCTTCCATTCCGCACGGGCGTATTCCGAAAAGTGCTTCGGTGCTGCCGGTGCCTTCTTCAGCGGGTCGGCGGCGGGTTGGACGGCTGGCTTCACGCCGCGAAGGTGCGTCATTTCAGGGTCTCGCCGCGAAGCTCAAGGGCTTCAAACCTGCCGAGTTCCTTGATTTCCTTCAGGCCGTAGGCCGTCCCGTTGTAGGTGACACGGTCGGCGGTCGTGATGCCAGGGCGATAACGGACGCGGAAAATCATGGTCCCGGTTTCGGCCTCGCCGTAGCCGGTGAAGAATTCGGTTGCCGTCTGCTGAAGCACTTCGGCCCATACCACCGCGACGGGCGTCCAAACTTTGGATACGTCGCCGGATGGTTTCACTGTTTCGGTTTCCCGCTCGATGGTGATGCGGCGATCCATGTTCCCGATGTTGAGCATCAGGCCACCCAACGAATGAGCGCTTCGACGGACAGGACGCCATGCCCATAGGCCGGGTCCGGGTCGCGCGGGAACCGGGTTCCGGTCACTTTGAAATGGTCGCAATAGCCGCCGTCGATTGGCAGATTGTATTTGGACAGGGCGGCGGCGACGGTTCCGGCGATTTCCTTGGCGGCATCCTGTCCGGCGTCCAGCGTCCAAACGTGAAGGTCGAGGTAAACCCACGCAGCGCTCTGCGCACGGTAGTCGTTGCCGTGAAGGGTCGTGTTGCCGTCGCTCATGATGATGCACGGGGTCTTGTCGGGCCGGGTGGAACCGGCGCGGATATGATCGGCAGGCACAAGCGCCGTGACTTCCGGCTTGCTGAGAAGCCGGGCGCGAATGGCAGTCTGAAGGGCGGTGACGGGTTCCATGGGCTATCCTTTCCATGCGTCCCGGACGGCTTTGCGCCCGGCACGGTCAATGCGCTGCTGAAGGCTTTTGCGGAGAAGGCGAACGGCGGGCCAAAAGAACGGCTGCGCTTCGGTCTTGCTGGTCCCGTATTCGACAAGGTGCGGATATCGAACTTCCGTATTGCCAGCGGTAACGATCACCTCATGTTCACCGGCCACGCGGGAGCCACCCGGCTGGCTATAAGGCGGGGTCTGTTCGCCGGGGCCGGTGACGGTGATTGACGTCTTGAGGTCGGGCGCGCTGGTCGCCGGATCGTCGGGCGCAAGGTGCCGTTGCATCGAGGCAAGGTCTTCCGCCACCGACATAAGCGCCTTGTTGATGCCCTTCCGGGGTGCTGCCTTCACGCGATCAAACGCCGCCATGACGTTGTCGAGGCCGTCATTCGCCATCGTGAAACCACTTCTCACGGTAGCTATCGAGGGTGACGGCCACGCCCTGCGGCGCGATCTGGGAAGACAGGCCGAAGGTGGCGATGTTCCGGCACTCATAATAGAAGGCGACAAGCCGGAGAATGGCCAGCTTCAGGTCTGCCGGGAACGGGTCGAGGTCGGCGAGCGGCTTGCCGATGTAGTTCGCGACATATTGTTCGGCGGCTTCGATGTAGAGCATGATCAAGGCGTCTTCGTCGCCGTGATCAATACGCATGTGCTGCTTCGCCAGTTCCGGCGTGATGCCTGTCATTCGGCTGCTTCCTTTGAAAATTCTAAATTCGGTGTCTCTTGTGCAGTGCTCCCCGCGCCGGTCCCCTTTGAAAGGGGATAATTGAGGACCACCCCGCCGGGGTTCTTGTGTCTTTCACGCGAACCTGAGTAGGATTTAAGTTCAGGCGGGTGCGCGCGGAGAACTGCGAAATGGACCTCACGACGATGAATGAAGCCCTTGGCCTTGCGTCGAGCGCCGTAGGGCTGACTGGCAAAGCTGCTTCTACCATTTCGGTCATCAAAGGGCTGTTCGATGGAGGGAAGTCGCCCGACAACAACGAGGCAACGAAGCTGCTCAATGAACTCGCCACCGAACTGACTATGGCGAACATGACAAACGTTCAGCTTAGTCAAGGACTGAAAACTCTGAGCGGAGAACTGCAGCGTCAAGACGAGTTCGAACGGGAGAAGGCCAGATACGAGCTCTACCAAACCCCAGAAGGCGATATCGTTTTGAAGCTTAAGGAGGAAATGGCGAATGGACAGCCCGCACACTTCATCTGTCCGGTCTGCTTGAACAGAGATCGGCTCATCAGCTACTTGCAAGGAACCGGTGATTATAAAAGGTGCCAATCCGATACGAACCACCTGTTTCAATTCTCTGCCACTCCGATCCCGGAATCGAGACACAGCGGCTGGATGTAGATCCCGTGCTCATGCCGCTGTTTGACGCTGTCGTGGCAGGGCTGGCAAAGCGGTTGCCAGTTCGCCCGATGCCAGAACAAGCGCTTGTCGCCACGGTGCGGAATGACATGGTCAACCACCGAAGCGGGCCTCCCGCACATGCGGCAAAAAGGGTGCGCCTGAAGGTATTCGAGGCGGGCTTTGCGCCACTCATGATCATAGCCGCGCGCACGGGTTGAAGGGCGGCGGGCGTCGTGGCGGGCGCTACGTTCGCGCTTGGCCTTCTGCTGGCATTCGCAAAGCAGGCCATGGGGAACGATTGCGCCACAAGCGCAAAGGCGGGGCGGCTTGATCATGCGTCCTTTCCCTTGCCTTTGAGGGCGTGAAGAGCGGCACGGTCAAATTCGGGATCGAGGCCAGCGGCAATGTTGCGCTCAACCTGTTCGGGGTCCGGTTCCTTGTCTTCGTCGGTGCCGCCGTTGATGGCCTTCAGCTTTTCGAGGTGCGCCCTATAGGCCCGGTCGATTTCGGTCGGGGTGGCGTTCCATGCCTGTTCGGGTGTCCAGCCAAGCCAGCCGGTCGCGCGCTCATAGAGAGCGGCGAACACTTCGGCCCATGTCATGGGCTTGGCGGTGGTCGGCTTGTGCTTCGCCTTCGGATCGGGTGCCGGGGTGAGCATGGAAACGAGTTCGGCGAGCGGGGCGCGAACGGACAGGAAAAAGGGGAGAAGCGGCCTTCCACGGAGTGAAGACAGGAAGGCCGCTGCATTCTGGTTGCCACTGCTAAAGGATACCAGAATGATTTCGGAAATGATCGTAAGGCTGAGATCGTCCAGCGCCCGGAACAGGTTCGGGAGGCCGTGACGCTCTTCAAGGATGGTGGCGGCGCGCAAGGAAGGGCGAAGCGTCACGGCGTGGTCGCCGTGCACAATCGTAACCTCTTCGTATGCGCGCCGCTTGTTCATGGCTTAGGCCGAAACCTTCAGCTTCACGAAACGGTCGGGATGCGTCAGGTCAGCGCCGACGCGCTTGCGCGCATGGAAGCGGACCTGTCCGTTTGCGGCGAGGCTGTAGGGGTCGCGAAGGGTCGAAAGGCCCACGCGGTCGATGATGCGATACCCGGACAGGTCGCCGAACAGGATCGGGAACTTGCCAGCGCCGATGTCGTCCATGTCGGGCATTTCGACAATCGGACGGCCAAGCAGGGTCATGACGCCGCCTGCGGTGATCGGGTCGAGAACGAGATAGCGGCCCGTGCTGTCCTTCCACTGCCGGATGACGGACAGGGTGTTGCGGTTCATGAGCCATGCGCCGTTCTGAGCGTGCGACGTGGCGATCTGGTGATACATGCCGATGATCACGTCAGCCGGGTTCGTGGCCGGGAAGGCGGCGGCAAGGCCGGTCTTCACTTCCTTGATGCCGGTCGCCGTCATGATGCCGTTCGGCTGGCCGACGCCCGTGCCCTTCACAAAGGCAACGCCCTCCGTCCTGCCAAAGCTTTCGGCGAAGTCGGCGAGAAGTTCGCCCTCAAGGCCATAGGCGTTGTCTTCGAGAAGCTGGTTCGAAACGTCGGTGAAGGTCGCCAGTTCGAACGGGGTCAACGTGACCTGTTCGAAGGTCATGCCGGAAGCGGTGCGCGCGCTGGTTTCATCCACCCACGTTGCGGCGGTGCCGGTCACGCGGCGCGGATACTTGATCGACGGCGAAGAGATGCTGACAACGCGGGCATAGTTGCGGATCGGCGAATATTCGTTCAGCAACTTGATCAGTTCGCTGCCGAATTCTTCCGGTGCCAGGTATCCGCCGTTAGCGTCGGTCGAGACGGTGAGTGCCTTGGCTTCTTCCGGGGCGATGCGTTCGACGCCACGGCGAAGATAGGAAACGAACGCCTTGCGCTCGTCGTTGTCGTTGCTGGCGTCCGGGTGATTGTTGTTGGCGGCAACGGGGCGGCGGTTCATCTTCGCCTTGATGGTGGCGATTTCGTCCTTGAGGGCCTTGATTTCGTCGGCGCTCACAACCGGGTCGGACTTCTGTTCCGGCTCGTTCTGCAGTTCGTTTTCCATACTGTTTCCTTCAATGATGGATTTGACTTCGATGGTCCGAGCGTCCGGGTGGACCGGGCGGCGGCAAAGGCTGATTTCGGTGATGGTCAGGCTGGTCAGAACGCGCCCGCCTTCAGGTCGGGCTTTGTGTTCGTGGAGCCGGTAGCCGATGGACAGGCCAGACATGACGCCCGCCTTCATGTGGCGGCGGGCCTGCTTGGCGGGGTCCACGCCTTCGACAAACAAGCGGCCCTTCACCTCAAGGCCCTTGTCCGTGACGGCATAGGAATTCCAGATGCCGACAACCTTCCGCCCGTCATGCTCCATGAGCATCGGGACTTCCGGTGCGAAGTTGAAAGCGGACGGCTCGATAAGATCGCCGATGCTGTCCGGCTTACCGAACGGCCACGCGATGCCGGTCACGGTGCCGGTGTCGTCAATCGAGACTTCCGCTTTGATTTCGCGGTTTTCGACTTCCGGGAGGGCGGCGGCTTCGCTCATTCGGCCACGTCCCGATACGCTGCGTTGATCGCGGCGGCGAGGTCGCCGGTCTTGGCGGCATCCTTGACGGCGTCGGTTGTCTGGTCGGTCGTGTCGTCGGGTTCGTTGCCGTAGAACAGGACAGAAATCACGTCGCTGGCGAGGTCCAGGGTTTCGCGCAACGGGCGACCGACAAGGTAAATGGTGACAAGGCGGGCGGCGTCGGCGGGCGGGGTGCCGCCGCCGATCAGGCCAAGCCGGATGACGTGTTCAATGTCGGACAGGCTGAAGTCTTCGAAGTGGAAGCGGCGATGAAGTGCGCCGATGCCGTGGCCGGTCGCGGCTTCAAGCTCCCGGATGATTTCGAGGGTCGGGAAGGCGAAGACCTTTTCCCCGTCGCCGAAAAATGCGCGGTGTTCGATCATGCGGGTTCCTTCGCCGGGGCCGTGTCCAGATTTTGGACAGGCGCGGCGCTGCTGGTGGTGTGGGGGTTGATCAGTTCATCGCCACCGGGAAGCGGCGGAAGGTTGAGGATCGCGCGGGCTTCGTTTGGGGAAAGGACACGGGCGGCAACAAGCGCCGTCATGTTCGCGGTGCGGCTTGCCGCGTCGGCGCGCATGAGATCGTCCGTCACGAATTCGAAGTAATGGGCATCCTGTTCGTCTTCGCTGAGAAGGACAGTCGCAAGGGCGTCCTGCCATGTGTCCAGCCACGGGCGAAGGCAAAGCTGAAGGAATTGCGCGCCCATCTGTTCGGTGTTCGACCATGTGCCGCGCGTAAGCTCGAAAAGCATGGTCGGCGGGACGCCAAAGACGCGGGCGATTTCCCGAACCTGCTCAAGGCGATGCTCAAGGAATTGGGCATCGGTCGAGGTCATTGCTGGGGTGTCATACTTCCACCCGCTATCCATAATCAGCGGATCGCCGGAGGCGCTGCGCTGCCACTCCCGGAAGCTCTTGCGAATGTTGGTGATGGCGTTTGCGCCAGCTTCGCCCATCTGGGCTTTCTCATTCGAGATCACGCCAGACGGTCGCCGCCCGCTGCCGAACAGTTGCGCGGCGTCACGTTCAAGAACGGCTGTAAGGCCGATGGCTTCCCTGCCGAAGGCAACGGGCGAACGGCCAAGGAAGGACGGAATGTGAAGAATTTCGGTGTGGGGGTAGTCGGTCGAGCCGCCATTTTCCGAAACGCGGTAGATCGGCGGCGCTGCGGCATAGAGGTCTTCGACAACGGACACGGTGCCGGGCTTCAGCCGGATCAATTCGAACGGGCGTCCATCAGGATACCGGGCGACACGGGCAAAGCCGTTACCGTAAATCAGGGCGTCGGCGGTAAGTTCGGTGCGGAGCTTGCCCGCGCCGGTCCATTCGTTCGCGCGCTTACGGACGATCTTGTAGGCCGTGTGTGCCTTGGCGACTTCTTTGCCGTCCTTGCCGTCGCGGTAAAGCTTGATCGGCAAGGAGCCGACGCTTTCGGAAATCAACCGGACGGCCTGAAGAACGGCGGGAATGTTGAGTGCCGACATGCCGCCGACGTTCACGCCGCTAACAGTCGAGCGAATGCCGAAGAGGTCGGAAATGCCGGGATCGGAAAGGGCGAGGGCTTTGCTTTCCGTCCAGCCAATCTTCCGCTTCACGTCGTCAAGAAAACCCATATGGGACGTTATTCCTATTTCGATCTAGGAATATTGTCTCATATGAAGATTCGGGTGTGAATCCCGTAAATCACAAAAAGTGATGAATTTCGAAAACCAATGATTATTTGTTGTCTATCGGCAGGGGCGCGATTCGATCAATCGCGTTTGCCAGTCCGGGGAGCATTACCTCGCTGCGACCGTAAAGCTCTTGTGAACCGCCATCGGTGCGCCCGGTGATGTAGTTCCGGGCGTCTTCCGGGACATGGTCACGGCGGCAAAGGTCTTCGAACAGGTGACGCCAGCCATGATTTGGGGATAGCTCGGGGCGTTTGTCGAAGGGGATAAGGCCGCGAACCCATGTGCTGATTCTTGGCTGGATAAGAACGGCGTCTTTGGTGTCGCCCTTGAACAGGCGACCCGGCTCCGCGGCACTGACGAATTCAATCAAGCCCTCGTCGGACAGGGCCTTGTGAACCGGAATGCGCCGCTCACTGCTGGCTGTCTTCAAAGAGCGTGCGCCAACGGTCGTGACCTTCCAATACCAACGGCCATTGAGTTCGAAGAAGTCTTCCTTGCGAAGGTTTCCGGCTTCGCTAACGCGCATCCCTGAATAGGCACATAGCCAGGGTATCCAACGGAACATGGCCTTCTCTTCTTTCCGGGCGGCGGAAAGCACAAGCTTGGCTTCGTCCATGGTGAAGGCGCGGAGATATGAGGGAAGGGTGGTGTAGTCCGGGGCCTTGATGCCGTTCAGCGGATTGCCAGCCGGGAAGAACGTTTCGGGGTCGTTCTGCCTTCCCCAATTCATGACCGTGCGGAGGTTCTGAAGCATCGCTTTGACGGTGCGGTTGCTGAGTTCGCCAACGTCCTGCAATGATTCGATCCACCCCTTGCCTTCGGCGGCGGTGACAGTCAGGGCGTTATCGCTCTTGCGCCATTTGGCAAAGGCCGCGCAATGGTCGCGATACTTCTTCACTGTGCGATCTGGTAGGGGCTTAGCGTTCTTCCCGCGCGCCCGGCGCTTCACTTCGTCGTCAATGGTCGAATCGAACGTGATCGGGTCCGGCTCGTCATTATATAAGGGCGGCGCTTCGGCAAGCAGGGGATGGACCGGCGAGCCGGTGAAGTTGCCTTCGTCCCGTTCGTCCTGCCGAAGCATCGCCTCATATGTTGCCACGCAAAGGGCTTGTGCCAGTGCGCGCCAAGCTGGCGTCCCCCGGACGGCATCGGTGTTACCGGCGAGCCGGGCGCGCTCTACCCGCGCGCCGACAAGATCGTCTAGCTCTTCGTCTGTGAGCTTCCCCGCAAATCCGTCCCGGAACCTGCGGCCTTCGGCGGCATCTATACCCATCTGCGAATAGCGGGGATCGTGCGCCCGTATCTCTGCATCAAAGGTGATTTGGCTTTCATAATCGCGCAAAGCGATCTGTTGGGCCGTGAGCGGATAGGGGGCTGGCTTCGCCTGTTGCTCGGTAGCGGCCTCATGCTTCTGCCGAGCGATTCCAATCTGTCTTTGGATCGAAGCGACGGCGGCTGCGTGGTTCCGAAGAGCCGTGCGGCGGTCGCCGCCTAGTTGGATTTCCAGTTCCGCTTTGTTGTCGAGGTATGGCCGAAGGTGGGGAGGAATAACGAGCCGGGCCGAGAACCGACCATTGCGCTCTTTCCAGTGCCGGAGTTTGCCAGCCATTCGAAACCCATTTTTTGTGACGCGATTTGTGACGTCAATATGGGCGAAACGCCTTACGGCGCAAGTGGTCTCAATGAAATCAAAGGGATGGAATGGTGGGCGATGAGAGACTCGAACTCCCGACATCCTCGGTGTAAACGAGGCGCTCTACCAACTGAGCTAATCGCCCTTTCGCGGAAGCGGGTCAGGTGCCCGCCGCGTCGGTGGCCGTGATCTATGCGGATCGCAGAAAATCCGCAAGAGGATTTTAGAAGTTTTTTTGTCTTTTTTTCTGCCGCTCCCGGTGCGTCCCGGAAAAATGCCCGGATTTGCAGGCCTGTGACGGGGGAGGGCGCGCGGCGCGCGCGGCTGTGGATTTGGACGCTCCGACCGGCGGGCCGAACAATTTTCGTTCCGTCATTGTTTTGTCTTCGAACGTGCTTGACACCCATTCGCGAACCCCTTAGTTAGCCGCTCATCGAACGGCCGAGGCCGCTCGGTCGGGCCGGTTCGCCGGTTTCGGTCAGGAAGTGCGGGTGTAGCTCAGTCGGTTAGAGTGCCGGCCTGTCACGCCGGAGGTCGCGGGTTCGAGCCCCGTCACTCGCGCCATTCCTGGACATGTTTCTGATGACGTCGCGATGTGGTAACATACCCCGTCGAGAAGTCAGGTTCCGCTTCAATGCGGAACACTATGCGCGGGTGTAGCTCAGTCGGTTAGAGTGCCGGCCTGTCACGCCGGAGGTCGCGGGTTCGAGCCCCGTCACTCGCGCCACTTTTTTCTTCCAGAAGCGAGTTTGCCGGAAACACGAAGGTGTGATCCGGCGTTTGGTTTTGTCGTCCTAAAGTCGGCTGAGAAAGTCGGGATGCGGCGCGTGAAAAGGCCTTTGCGGTCTTGCGCTGGGGCGGCACCTGCGCTAACCACGGCGCGTTACAACTCTCTTTTCGGCTTGTCCGCCTCCGGGCACGGTGCCTCCCGGCATTTCACAGCAAGCAGGGATGGATATGATGACTGAACTGCTCAGTTCCTACGTTCCGATCGCAATCTTTATCGGTATCGCCCTCGTCATCGGCCTGGCGCTGTTGATCGCGCCGTTCGCCGTAGCCTTCAAGGCGCCCGACTCGGAAAAACTCTCCGCCTACGAATGCGGCTTCAACGCCTTCGACGACGCCCGCATGAAGTTCGACATCCGCTTCTACCTGGTGTCGATCCTCTTCATCATCTTCGACCTCGAAGTCGCCTTCCTGTTTCCCTGGGCGGTGTCCTTCGGCGACCTCGGCTGGTTCGGGTTCTGGTCGATGATGGTATTCCTCGCCGTTCTCACCGTCGGCTTTATCTATGAATGGAAGAAGGGGGCGCTGGAATGGGAATGACCCAAGGCAATTCGACCCTGATCGCGCCGCAGCCCAAGGGGATCATCGATCCCAATACCGGCAAGCCGATCGGCAGCGACGATGCGTTCTTCGGCGAGATCAACAACGAACTCGCCGACAAGGGCTTTCTCGTCACCTCGACGGATGATCTGATCAACTGGGCCCGTACCGGCTCGCTGATGTGGATGACCTTCGGTCTCGCCTGCTGCGCCGTCGAAATGATGCAGCTTTCCATGCCGCGCTACGACGCCGAACGTTTCGGGTTTGCGCCGCGCGCGTCTCCGCGCCAGTCCGACGTGATGATCGTCGCTGGCACGCTCACCAACAAGATGGCGCCGGCGCTGCGCAAGGTCTACGATCAGATGCCCGAGCCGCGCTACGTGATCTCGATGGGCTCGTGCGCCAACGGCGGCGGTTACTATCACTATTCCTACTCGGTGGTGCGCGGCTGTGACCGCGTCGTACCGGTGGATATCTACGTACCGGGCTGTCCGCCCACGGCCGAAGCGCTGCTCTACGGCGTGCTCCTGCTGCAGAAGAAGATCCGCCGCACCGGCACGATTGAACGGTAACGGCGAGGGACGAGACAAATGAGTGAAGCCCTGGACGAGCTTGCATCCCATCTCGGCGAGGTCTGCCGCACGCTGATCGCGTCCAGCGAGGTCAAGTTCGGCGAGCTGACGCTGACGGCGACGCCCGAGAACCTGATTCCGCTCCTGACCTTCCTGCGCGACGACGTGCAGTGCGGTTTCGTCAACCTGACGGATATCTGCGGGGTCGACTATCCGAAGCGCGAGAAGCGTTTCGACGTGGTCTACCATCTGCTGTCGCCGCGCCAGAACCTGCGCGTGCGCATCAAGGTCGCGACCGGCGAATTCGAGCCGGTGCCGTCGGCCTGTCCGGTCTTCCCGGGCGCCGACTGGTTCGAGCGCGAAGCCTGGGACATGTACGGCGTGATGTTCACCGGCCATCCGGACCTCCGCCGCATCCTGACCGACTACGGTTTCGAAGGCCATCCGCTGCGCAAGGACTTCCCGACCACCGGGTTCGTCGAAGTGCGCTACGACGACGAGGCCAAGCGCGTGATCTACGAGCCGGTCGAACTCAAGCAGGAATTCCGCAATTTCGACTTCCTCTCGCCGTGGGAAGGCGCCGACTACGTGCTGCCCGGTGATGAGAAGGCGAAACAGTAGGAATGAGGCAGTAGGCAATAGCCACTAGGCAGTAGGAAAGGGAGACATCAGACGGCTATCAACTCCTACCAGGATCTGAAGGTGTGGCAACGCGCCATGGATCTGGCGGTAGAGAGCTATGAGCTGACGAAGTATTTTCCGCGCGAAGAGGTTTACGGACTGACGTCGCAGGTGAGGAGGGCTGCCGCCTCGGTGCCCGCCAACATAGCGGAAGGATACGGTCGGGATGGTGCAGGCTCTTACGTCCAGCACCTGAAAATCGCTCAAGGATCGCTCAAGGAGTTGGAAACGCATATTCTTCTGAGCTCGCGTATCGGGTTGACGTCGCAAGACCGGGTGTCGAAGGCGATGGCAATCAGCGAAGAGGTCGGGAAAATGCTGAGGTCGCTGATCCGCAGCTTGCAGGATGAACGGAATGGTCGCACGAGTGAATAGACGCCCTACTGGCTACTGCCTATTGGCTAGTGCCTCGATGCGCGGAGCGAATCGCAATGACTGAACACAACGTCCGCAACT
Source organism: Ciceribacter thiooxidans (assembly GCF_014126615.1). Classification (NCBI taxonomy): domain Bacteria; kingdom Pseudomonadati; phylum Pseudomonadota; class Alphaproteobacteria; order Hyphomicrobiales; family Rhizobiaceae; genus Ciceribacter; species Ciceribacter thiooxidans. Next base: position 2,046,489 of record NZ_CP059896.1, on the reverse strand, counting down.
TCAACATCAACTTCGGCCCGCAGCATCCGGCCGCGCACGGCGTTCTGCGCCTGGTTCTCGAGCTCGACGGTGAAATCGTCGAGCGCGTCGACCCGCATATCGGCCTCCTGCATCGCGGCACCGAGAAGCTGATCGAGACCAAGACCTACCTGCAGGCGCTGCCCTATTTCGACCGGCTCGATTACGTCGCGCCGATGAATCAGGAGCATGCCTATTCGCTGGCGGTCGAAAAGCTGCTCGGCCTCGAGATTCCGATCCGCGGCCAGCTGATCCGCGTCCTCTACTCGGAAATCGGTCGTATCCTGTCGCACCTGCTGAACGTCACGACGCAGGCGATGGACGTCGGCGCGCTGACGCCTCCGCTCTGGGGCTTCGAGGAACGCGAGAAGCTGATGGTGTTCTACGAGCGCGCTTCGGGCTCGCGCATGCACGCCGCCTATTTCCGTCCCGGCGGCGTTCATCAGGACCTGCCGCAGAAGCTCGTCGAGGACATCGGCGCCTGGTGCGATCCGTTCCTGAAAGTTTGCGACGACATCGAAGGCCTGCTGACCGACAACCGCATCTTCAAGCAGCGTAACGTCGACATCGGCGTCGTCAGCCTCGAGGATGCATGGGCCTGGGGCTTCTCCGGCGTCATGGTCCGCGGCTCCGGTGCCGCCTGGGACCTGCGCAAGTCGCAGCCCTACGAGTGCTACGCCGATCTCGACTTCGACCTGATGGTCGGCAAGAACGGCGACTGCTACGACCGTTACCTGATCCGCATGTTCGAGATGCGTGAATCGGTGAAGATCATGAAGCAGTGCGTCAATCGCCTGCTTGGCGACGCCAAGACCGGCCCGGTCTCCTCGCTCGACGGCAAGGTCGTGCCGCCGAAGCGCGGCGAGATGAAGCGGTCGATGGAAGCCCTCATCCACCATTTCAAGCTCTACACCGAAGGCTACCACGTTCCGGAAGGCGAGGTTTACGCCGCGGTCGAAGCGCCGAAGGGCGAGTTCGGCGTCTATCTCGTCTCCGACGGCTCCAACAAGCCGTACCGCTGCAAGATCCGCGCTCCGGGTTATGCCCACCTGCAGGCGATGGATTTCATTTGCCGTGGCCACCAGCTCGCCGACGTTTCGGCGGTCCTCGGCTCGCTCGACATCGTGTTCGGAGAGGTGGACCGGTAATGCGCCGCGGTTTGTTGACGCTTGCTCTTCTGGCCGTTGCTCCGGGCGTCTTCGCCCAGGATGCGGCCGTCTCGTCGAAGGGCTCGTCGACGACCATGGCGGAACTCATCAAGCAGGGATACGAGATCAAGACAGCCGTCCCAAACGGCTCCAAGTTCATCGTGTTCCTGCAGAAAGAGAACTCGGCCTATGCCTGTGAATTCGCATCTCTGCAGAATTCCAGGTGTGGATCCATAAACTGAGACAAGGCGTGAGGAAGAATGTCCGTTCGTCGACTAGCCGAAGATCGCGTCCAGCCCGCCAGCTTCTCCTTCAACGAGGAGAATGCGGCCTGGGCCGGGAAGACCATTCGCAAATATCCTGAAGGCCGCCAGCAATCGGCGGTCATCCCGCTGCTCATGCGGGCGCAGGAACAGGAAGGATGGGTGACGCGCGCGGCGATCGAACACGTCGCCGACATGCTCGCGATGCCTTATATCCGCGTGCTGGAAGTGGCGACCTTCTACACCCAGTTCCAGCTGAAGCCGGTCGGTACCCGCGCCCACATCCAGGTCTGCGGCACGACGCCCTGCATGCTGCGCGGCGCCGAGGGCCTGATCGAGGTCTGCAAGCACAAGATCCATCACGATCCCTTCGAGCTCAACGCCGACGGCACGCTGTCGTGGGAAGAGGTCGAGTGTCAGGGCGCCTGCGTCAACGCACCGATGGTGATGATCTTCAAGGACAGCTACGAGGACCTGACGCCGGAGCAGCTCGAAGACATCATCGACCGCTTCGAGGCGGGCAGGGGTGCCGAGGTGACGCCGGGCCCTCAAGTCGACCGCATCTACTCGGCGCCGGTCGGCGGCCCGACCACGCTGGTCGACGCGTCCTCCGCCAAGAAGACGACGGCGAAGGCGGCGCCTGCCGGCGAAGAGACCGTTTACGTTCCGCCGGCGAATGCCGGCAGGGTGGACGAGTCGGCTGACGAGACCAATCCGGCGGCCCGTACGCCCGCCAACGGCAAGACTGCGGTTCCGGGCGGTCCGGAAGTGAAACCGGCCCGCAAGCGCGCAACGCCGGCGAGCGACGAGATCAAGGAAGTCATCTCCGAAACTGCCGCGGCCGATGCCGCCGGCAAGGGACCAGTCGATGAGATCTCCCGGGACGACAAGAACCGTCCGTCCGGCATCGAGAAGCCGGCCACGCCGGATGATCTGAAGATGATCTCCGGCGTCGGACCGAAGATCGAGGCCCTTCTCCACGAGCTCGGCATCTACACGTTCGCGCAGATCGCCTCATGGAAGAAAGCAGAACGCGAATGGGTCGACGGCTATCTGAAGTTCGGCGGCCGCATCGAGCGGGACGACTGGGTCAAGCAGGCCAAGGCGCTCGCCAAGGGTGGCGAGGCCGAATACATCAAGGTCTTCGGCAAGAAGCCGCGGTAAGAGGTTAGAATATGTTGAAGGATCAGGATCGCATCTTTACCAACATCTACGGCCTCAAGGACAAGTCCCTGAAGGGCGCCATGAGCCGTGGCCATTGGGATGGCACCAAGCAGCTGCTCGAAAAGGGCCGTGACTGGATCATCAACGAGGTGAAGGCGTCCGGCTTGCGCGGCCGCGGCGGTGCGGGCTTCCCGACCGGCCTCAAGTGGTCCTTCATGCCGAAGGAAAGCGACGGCCGCCCGCATTACCTCGTGGTCAATGCCGACGAATCGGAGCCCGGCACCTGCAAGGACCGCGACATCATGCGCCACGATCCGCATACGCTGATCGAAGGCTGCGTTGTCGCCTCCTTTGCCATGGGCGCCCACCATGCGTTCATCTACGTCCGTGGCGAGTTCATGCGCGAGCGTGAGGCGCTGCAGGCGGCGATCGACGAGTGCTATGAATACGGGTTGCTCGGCAAGAACAACAAGCTCGGCTACGACATCGACATCGTCGTCCATCACGGCGCCGGCGCCTATATCTGCGGCGAGGAAACCGCGCTGCTCGAAAGCCTGGAAGGCAAGAAGGGCCAGCCGCGCCTGAAGCCGCCGTTCCCGGCGAACATGGGTTTGTACGGCTGTCCGACGACGGTCAACAACGTCGAGTCGATCGCCGTGACGCCGACCATCCTGCGCCGTGGCGCGGGTTGGTATTCCAGCTTCGGCCGTCCGAACAATACCGGCACCAAGCTCTATTCGATCTCCGGTCACGTCAACAAGCCGTGCACGGTCGAGGACTCGATGTCGATCCCGTTCCACGAGCTGATCGAGAAGCATTGCGGCGGCATCCGCGGCGGCTGGGACAATCTTCTCGCCGTCATCCCGGGCGGTTCCTCGGTACCTTGCGTACCGGGCGCCCAGATGAAGGACGCCATCATGGACTATGACGGCCTGCGCGAAGTCGGCTCCTCGCTCGGCACGGCAGCGGTCATCGTCATGGACAAGTCGACCGACATCGTGAAGGCCATCTGGCGTCTCTCGGCCTTCTACAAGCACGAGAGCTGCGGCCAGTGCACGCCCTGCCGCGAAGGCACCGGCTGGATGATGCGCGTCATGGAACGCATGGTGAAGGGCAACGCGCAGAAGCGCGAGATCGACATGCTCTTCCAGGTGACCAAGCAGGTCGAGGGGCACACCATCTGTGCGCTCGGCGACGCCGCCGCCTGGCCGATCCAGGGCCTCATCAAGCATTTCCGCCCGGAAATGGAAGCCCGCATCGACCAGTACACCCGCAACGCCATGGCGCATGGCGTCGTGATGGAAGCCGCCGAGTAAGGACAACCGGACGATGGCGAAGGCAAAGGACCAGACACGGGAGGGAGTTGCGGCGAAGCCGGCCGACTTCGGCCGTGCATTCGATGCCGCGCCGGAAGCATCCGGTCTGCCGCTACACCCGCTGATGGCCCATCCCGCCGCAACACTTGCCGCGATGACGGCGGTCGGCTTCGGTTTCGCGACCCAGATGGCGAGCGCATTCCTCGGTTCGCTGCAGGGCGCTCTGGAGGTGACCGACAAGCTGGCGCGTCGGCTCGATGAAGAAAAGGCGGGGGCCGACGAAGTCTCCGGCGGTGCCGCAGTTGCGGATGCCCCGCTCGAGCCCGCGACCGCCGCACAGGGTGCCGTGCCGAAGCGTGCGCCGCGGCCCACGACTGCGTCGGCAAAGACTGGAACCACACAGGCGAGGCCTGCTGCGCGCAAGGCGACGGCGGTTAAGTCCTCCGACACCGGCAAGGTGGCGGCTGCGGAGAAGCCGGCGGCGGCCGCAAGGCCGACAAAGGCGAAGGGCAAGGTCGACGACCTGAAGCGGATCGAAGGCATCGGCCCGAAGCTCGAGCAGGTGCTGAACGGTCGCGGCATTCGGCTTTTTGCGGATCTCGCAGCGCTCGATGCTGCGGATCTCGAAGCGCTCGATCAGGCGATCGGTCTGGACGGCCGCGCCGTCCGCGACGACTGGGCAGGTCAAGCCCGCAAGTTGGCGCGGGGCAGGAAATAGGAATCGGGACGACCCTGCAGGGCGGTCCGCGGTTTGCGAAGGTCAATATCTTCGGCTTCGTCAAGCGGAGTCGGGGAGAGGAATTAAACGGCGGGGACGAGCCAATGCAGGTTGGCCGGTTCCGCTTGCCGCTGCGAAAGCTGCGGTGCAATGCGCACTATGCGTGAGGCAGGAAGGCGAATATGGCAAAGCTGAAAGTCGACGGTAAAGAGATCGAAGTCCCGGATCATTTCACGCTGCTGCAGGCGTGCGAGGAAGCCGGCGCCGAAGTCCCGCGCTTTTGTTTCCATGAACGGCTGTCGGTTGCCGGCAATTGCCGTATGTGCCTCGTCGAGGTGAAGGGCGGCCCGCCGAAGCCGGCGGCCTCCTGCGCCATGGGCGTGCGCGATATCCGCGGCGGCCCGAACGGCGAGCTGCCGGAAGTCTTCACCAACACGCCGATGGTCAAGAAGGCCCGCGAAGGCGTGATGGAGTTCCTGCTGATCAACCATCCGCTCGATTGCCCGATCTGCGACCAGGGCGGCGAATGCGACCTGCAGGACCAGGCGATGGCCTTCGGCGTCGACAGCTCGCGCTATACGGAAAACAAGCGCGCCGTCGAGGACAAGTATATCGGCCCGCTCGTCAAGACCGTGATGAACCGCTGCATCCACTGCACGCGCTGCGTCCGCTTCACCACCGAAGTCGCCGGCATCGCCGAACTCGGCCTGATCGGCCGTGGCGAGGATGCCGAGATCACCACCTATCTCGAGCAGGCGATGACCTCTGAGTTGCAGGGCAACGTCATTGATCTCTGCCCGGTCGGCGCACTGACCTCGAAGCCGTTCTCCTTCACCGCCCGTCCGTGGGAACTCGGCAAGACCGAATCGATCGACGTCATGGACGCGCTCGGCTCGGCCATCCGCGTCGACACCCGCGGTCGCGAAGTCATGCGCATCATGCCGCGCGTCAACGAGGCGATCAACGAAGAGTGGATTTCCGACAAGAGCCGCTTCATCTGGGACGGCCTGAAGACCCAGCGCCTCGACCGGCCCTATGTCCGCCGTGACGGCCGCCTTCAGCTGGCGACCTGGAGCGAGGCATTTGCCGCTGTCAAGGCCGCCGTTGCCGCGACCACCGCCGACAAGATCGGCGCGATCGCCGGCGATCTCGCATCGGTCGAGGAAATGTACGCGTTGAAGGAGCTCGTTACCTCTCTCGGCTCGACCAATCTCGATTGTCGCCAGGACGGTGCCGCCCTCGATCCGTCGCTCGGCCGCTCAACCTATATCTTCAACCCGACGATCGAAGGCATCGAAGCTGCTGACGCGCTGCTCATCGTCGGCGCCAATCCGCGCTTCGAAGCGGCTGTCCTCAACGCCCGCATCCGCAAGCGCTGGCGCCGCGGCGGCTTCCCGATTGGCGTGATCGGGGAAGCCGGCGAACTGCGCTACCAGTACGACTACCTCGGTGCAGGCTCCGAGACGCTCGCCGACCTCGTCGCCGGCAAGGGCGCCTTCGTCGATGCGCTGAAAAATGCCAAGGCCCCGATGATCATCGTAGGGCAGGGGGCTCTCGCCGGTGAAGACGGTGCCGCCGTCCTCGCAAACGTCGCAAAGCTCGCGACCGCCGTCGGAGCCGTCTCGCCGGAATGGAACGGCCTTTCCGTCCTGCACACCGCTGCCGCTCGCGTCGGTGGCCTCGACCTCGGCTTCGTGCCGGGTGCGAACGGTACGTCCGCCGTCGCCATGCTGGGCTCGATGGACGTGCTCTTCCTGCTCGGCGCCGACGAGCTCGACTTCGGCAAGAAGGGGTCGACGTTCACCGTCTATATCGGCAGCCACGGCGATGCCGGTGCACACAGCGCCGACGTCATCCTGCCGGGTGCCGCCTATACGGAAAAGTCCGGCATCTGGGTCAACACCGAGGGTCGCGTCCAAATGGGCAACCGCGCCGGCTTCGCGCCGGGCGAGGCCCGCGAGGACTGGGCCATCATCCGCGCCCTTTCCGACGTGCTCGGCAAGAAGCTGCCGTTCGACTCACTGCAGGCCCTTCGCGCCAAGCTCCATGCCGCTTACCCGCATTTCGCCGAGATTGACGAGATCGCGACAGGTTCGGGTGACGAAATTGCCGCGCTTGCGAAAAAAGCCGGGCAGATGACCAAATCCGGGTTTGCGTCACCGATCAAAGACTTCTATTTGACGAACCCGATCGCGCGTGCTTCGGCCGTGATGGCCGAATGCTCGGCATTGGCCCGCAACAATTTCAAGGCTGCGGCAGAGTAAGGGCAGGGGAACATGGATTCTTTCGTTTCAACCTATGTCTGGCCGGCGGCCATCATGATCGCCCAGTCGCTGCTGCTGCTGGTCGCCCTGCTGCTGTTCATTGCCTATGTCCTGCTTGCCGACCGCAAGATCTGGGCAGCCGTGCAGATGCGCCGCGGTCCGAACGTCGTCGGTCCGTGGGGTCTCTTCCAGTCCTTCGCCGACCTGCTGAAATTCGTCTTCAAGGAACCGGTCATTCCGGCCGGCTCCAACAAGGGCGTTTTCCTACTCGCGCCGCTCGTTGCCGTGATGCTGGCACTCGCCACCTGGGCGGTCGTGCCGCTCGCCGACGGCTGGGTGATCGCCAACATCAATGTCGGCATCCTCTACGTCTTCGCGATCTCCTCGCTCGAAGTCTACGGCATCATCATGGGCGGCTGGGCTTCGAACTCGAAGTATCCGTTCCTCGGCGCGCTGCGCTCGGCAGCGCAGATGGTGTCTTATGAAGTCTCGATCGGCTTCGTGATCGTCACCGTCCTGCTTTGCGTCGGTTCGCTCAATCTCTCGGACATCGTCTATGCCCAGAAGGACGGTATTGGCACCATGCTCGGCATGCCGAGCTCCTTCCTCGACTGGCACTGGCTGGCGCTGTTCCCGATGTTCATCGTCTTCTTCATCTCGGCGCTCGCCGAGACGAACCGCCCGCCCTTCGACCTGCCGGAAGCGGAATCGGAACTGGTCGCCGGCTTCATGGTCGAATACGGCTCGACCCCGTACATGATGTTCATGCTCGGCGAATATGCCGCCATCGTCCTGATGTGTGCGCTGACGACGATCCTGTTCCTCGGTGGCTGGCTGCCGCCGGTCGATATCGCCATCCTCAACTGGGTGCCCGGCATCGTCTGGTTCGTGCTCAAGGCGTCGATGGTGTTCTTCATGTTCGCGATGGTGAAGGCCTTCGTGCCGCGCTACCGCTACGACCAACTGATGCGTCTCGGCTGGAAGGTGTTCCTGCCGCTCTCGCTCGCCATGGTCGTCATCGTTGCATTCGTGCTGAAGCTGATGGGATGGGCATGATGATGTCCGTTCCGTCCCTCGGCAGATTTGGAGGTTAAGATGGCTGGTCTCTCCCAGGCTATCAATTCCCTGTTCCTGAAGGAGTTCGTCGGCGCCTTCTTCCTGTCGATGCGCTACTTCTTCGCACCCAAGGCCACGATCAACTATCCCTTCGAGAAGGGGCCGCTGTCGCCGCGCTTCCGTGGCGAGCATGCGCTGCGCCGCTACCCGAACGGCGAAGAACGCTGCATCGCCTGCAAGCTCTGCGAGGCGATCTGTCCGGCCCAGGCAATCACCATCGAGGCCGGCCCGCGCCGCAATGACGGCACCCGCCGCACGGTGCGCTACGACATCGACATGGTGAAGTGCATCTATTGCGGCTTCTGTCAGGAAGCGTGCCCGGTCGAGGCGATCGTCGAGGGGCCGAACTTCGAGTTCGCCACCGAGACGCGCGAAGAACTCTATTTCGACAAGGCGCGACTGCTGGACAACGGCGATCGCTGGGAACGGGAAATCGCGCGCAACATCGCGCTGGATGCTCCGTACCGCTGATCGGCGGGGACATCGACCGAAGGCGGCGCCGGCAAGCGGGGCCGCCACGGCACATGAGTTTTGAACAGGGGCGTCCAGCCGGTAGGGGATTACCGGCAGCGTCCCATCGGACGGCGGCGCGGACGCGCGTCCCGGGGAAGATGAAAAGGCACCAACATGGGTCTTCAGGCTCTTTTTTTCTATCTCTTTGCCTTTGTCGCCGTGGCTTCGGCGTTCATGGTGATCTCGGCGAGGAACCCGGTCCACTCGGTTCTGTTCCTCATCCTGACCTTCGTTAACGCCGCCGGCCTGTTCCTCCTGACGGGCGCGGAATTCCTGGCGATGATCCTGCTGGTGGTTTATGTCGGCGCCGTGGCGGTGCTCTTCCTCTTCGTCGTCATGATGCTCGACATCGACTTCGCCGAGCTCAGGTCCGGAGCGCTGAAATATGCGCCGATCGCCACGCTCATCGGTGTGGTCGTGGCGGCGGAACTGGTGTTCGTCATCGGCGGCAGCGTCATCTCGCCGGAAGCGATGAACGCGGTGACCATGCCGATCCCGGCCCTTGCCGAACGCCAGAACACCGCGGCCCTCGGCGATGTGCTCTATACGAATTACGTCTACTTCTTCCAGATCGCCGGCCTGGTGCTGCTGGTGGCGATGATCGGCGCAATCGTGCTGACGCTGCGCCACCGCACCAACATCAAGCGGCAGGATATTTCCAGACAGGTTGCCCGCACGCCCGCGACCGCCGTCAAGGTGGTCAAGGTCAAGCCGGGGCAGGGCGTCTGAGGCAGCACGAGGTCAAGGAACAGAAAATATGGAAATCGGTCTTTCCCATTACCTGACGGTCAGTGCCATTCTCTTCACCCTCGGCGTGTTTGGCATCTTCCTCAACCGCAAGAACGTCATCGTCATTCTCATGTCGATCGAGCTCATCCTGCTCGCGGTCAACCTGAACATGGTGGCGTTCTCCGCCTTCCTCAACGACATGGTCGGCCAGGTCTTCGCCCTGTTCATCCTGACCGTCGCTGCGGCGGAAGCGGCGATCGGTCTTGCTATTCTCGTTGTCTTCTACCGCAATCGCGGCTCCATCGCCGTTGAAGACATCAATATGATGAAGGGCTGATAAGGCTATGATTTTATATAAGGCTATCGTCTTTCTTCCGCTGATCGGCGCCCTGATCGCCGGCCTGCTCGGTCGCCAGATCGGCGCCAAGGCCTCCGAATACATCACCAGCGGCCTGATGATCGTCACGGCGGTTCTGTCGTGGGTCGTCTTCGTCAACGTCGGCTTCGGCGAGGGGCACGAGGTCATCAAGGTCTCGGTGCTGCGCTGGATCCAGTCCGGCGGCATCGACGTCGAATGGTCGCTCAGGATCGACACGCTGACCGCGGTCATGCTGGTCGTCGTCAACAGCGTCTCGACGCTGGTCCACGTCTACTCGATCGGCTACATGCACCACGATCCGGACCGGCCGCGCTTCTTCTCCTATCTGTCGCTGTTCACCTTCGCCATGCTGATGCTGGTGACCTCCGACAACCTCCTGCAGATGTTCTTCGGCTGGGAAGGCGTCGGTCTTGCCTCCTACCTGCTCATCGGCTTCTGGTTCAAGAAGCCGTCGGCCTGCGCCGCGGCCATGAAGGCCTTCATCGTCAACCGCGTCGGTGACTTCGGCTTCATCCTCGGCATCGCCGGCATCTTCGTGCTCTTCGGCTCGATCAACTTCGAGACCATCTTCGCCGCTGCGCAGAGCTATCTGCCGGCCGAGGGTGCGGAAGGCGACGCCGTCATCAATCTCTTCGGCATGAGCCTCGACAAGGCAAATGCGATGACCGCCGTCTGCCTGCTGCTCTTCATGGGCGCGATGGGCAAGTCGGCGCAGTTCCTGCTGCACACCTGGCTGCCGGACGCGATGGAAGGCCCGACCCCGGTTTCGGCCCTCATCCACGCGGCCACCATGGTCACCGCCGGCGTCTTCCTCGTCGCCCGCATGTCGCCGCTCTTCGAACTCTCGCCGGACGCGCTGACCTTCGTCACGCTGATCGGTGCGATCACCGCCTTCTTCGCGGCGACCGTCGGCCTCGTGCAGAACGATATCAAACGCGTCATCGCCTATTCGACCTGTTCGCAGCTCGGCTACATGTTCGTGGCGCTCGGCGTCGGCGCCTATGGCGCGGCGATCTTCCACCTGTTCACGCACGCCTTCTTCAAGGCACTGCTCTTCCTCGGCGCCGGCTCGGTCATCCATGCCGTCGACGGCGAGCAGGACATGCGCTACATGGGCGGCCTCCGGAAGCACATTCCGCTCACCTTCTGGGCGATGACCATCGGTACGCTGGCGCTGACCGGCGTCGGCATCCCGGGAACGATGATCGGTTTCGCCGGCTTCTTCTCGAAGGATGTCATCATCGAGTCGGCCTATGCCTCGCATTCGGCGATCTCGGGCTTCGCCTTCACGCTGCTCGTTATCGCGGCGCTGTTCACCAGCTTCTATTCCTGGCGTCTTGCCTTCCTCACCTTCTTCGGCAAGCCGCGGGCATCCGCCGACGTCATGCACCATGTGCATGAATCACCGATGGTGATGCTGGTGCCGCTCGCGCTTCTGGCGATCGGTGCGGTCTTCGCCGGTCTCGCCTTCGAAGGCTACTTCTTCGGCCACGAATACGGCGAGTTCTGGAAGGGTGCGCTCTTCACCCTGCCGGAGAACGAGATCCTTGAACAGTTCCATGGCGTCCCGACCTGGGTGAAGTGGAGCCCGTTCGTTGCGATGCTGACCGGTTTCGTGACGGCCTGGTACATGTACATCAAGTCGCCCTCGACCCCGAAGGTCCTGGCCGAACAGCACCGTGTGCTCTACCAGTTCCTGCTCAACAAGTGGTACTTCGACGAGCTCCACGATCTTCTCTTCGTCCGCTCGGCCAAGACCCTCGGCCGCTTCCTGTGGAAGAAGGGTGACGTCGGCGTCATCGATACCTACGGCCCGAACGGCGTCGCCGCGGCCGTCGTCGACGTGACCCAGAAGGTCGTCCGCCTGCAGTCTGGCTACCTCTATCACTATGCCTTCGCGATGCTGATCGGCGTTGCGGCCCTCATTACCTGGATGATGCTCGGGAGTTCCTTCTGATGACCGATTGGCCCATTCTTACAACGGTCACCTTCCTGCCGCTGGTCGGCGTGGCGCTTCTCCTGCTGACCCGGGAGGATACGGCGCTCGGCCGCCGCAATATCCGTAACGTGGCGCTGCTGACGACGGTCTTCACCTTCGTCGTCTCGCTCTTCATCTGGATCGGCTTCGACAACTCGAACCCCGGCTTCCAGATGGTGGAAAAGCACGCCTGGCTCGGAACCGGCATCTCGTATCACGTCGGCGTCGACGGCATCTCGATGCTGTTCGTCATCCTGACGACGCTGCTCATGCCCTTCTGCATCCTTGCGAGCTGGGTCTCGGTCGAGAAGCGCCTGAAGGACTACATGATTGCGTTCCTGCTCCTCGAAACCCTGATGATCGGGGTTTTCGTGGCGCTCGACATCGTGCTGTTCTACGTCTACTTCGAGGCAGGCCTGATCCCGATGTTCATCATCATCGGCGTCTGGGGTGGCAAGGATCGCGTCTACGCGTCCTACAAGTTCTTCCTCTACACGCTCGCCGGCTCGGTGCTGATGCTGATCGCCATCATGGCGATGTACTGGGATGCCGGCACGACCGACATCCCGCAGCTCCTCGCCCACAAGTTCCCGGCGCAGATGCAAACCTGGCTATGGCTCGCCTTCTTCGCCTCCTTCGCGGTGAAGATGCCGATGTGGCCGGTTCACACATGGCTTCCGGATGCGCACGTGCAGGCACCGACGGCCGGCTCGATGATCCTTGCGGGCATCCTGCTGAAGCTCGGCGGCTACGGTCTCCTGCGCTTCTCGCTGCCGATGTTCCCGCTGGCGTCCGACTATTTTGCGCCGCTCGTCTACACCATGTCGGTGATCGCGATCATTTACACCTCGCTGGTGGCGATGATGCAGGAGGACATGAAGAAGCTGATCGCATACTCGTCGATCGCGCACATGGGCTATGTCACCATGGGTACGTTTGCGGCGAACATGCAGGGCGTGCAGGGCGCGATCTTCCAGATGCTGAGCCACGGCTTCGTGTCGGCCGCTCTCTTCTTCTGCGTCGGCGTGATCTACGACCGCCTGCATACCCGCGAGATCGCGGCCTATGGTGGCCTTGTGAACAACATGCCGAAATACGCCGTCGCCTTCATGGTCTTCACCATGGCGAATGTCGGCCTTCCGGGCACATCCGGCTTCATCGGCGAGTTCCTGACCCTGATCGGCGTCTTCCGCGCCAATACCTGGGTTGCGCTCTTCGCCGCGACCGGCGTCATCCTCTCGGCCGCCTACGCGCTCTGGCTCTATCGCCGGGTCGTGTTCGGCGCGCTCGAGAAGGAAAGCCTGAAGGCCATGCTCGACCTCTCGCTCCGCGAGAAGTTCATTCTCTATCCGCTGATTGCGCTCACCATCTTCTTCGGCGTCTATCCGGCTCCGATCTTCGATGCCACGGCCGCTTCGGTCGAGCTTCTGGTGAACAACTATTCGGCTGCATTGCAGGCGGCGCAAAACGTTGCGCTCACGGTGAATTGACGACAGGACCCTTTGGACATGAACGCTGAAACACTCGTTGCAAGCCTGCATCTCGTCACACCGGAACTGATCCTCGCGGTCGGTGCCCTGGTGCTGCTGATGGTTGGCGTATTCTCCGGAGACAAGTCCACGCCGACGGTGACCGGACTTGCCGTGGCGCTGCTGATCGCCTCGGGCCTGTGGATGGTGCTGATACCCGGGGAAGGTTCCGCCTTCGGCGGTGCCTATCTGGCGGATGGCTATGCCCGCTTCATGAAGGTTCTCGCGCTGATCGGTTCGGTGACGGCGATGATCATGGCGGTCGGCCATGCCCGCTTCGACCACCTCGATCGTTTCGAATTCCCGGTCCTCTTGGTGCTGGCGACGCTGGGCATCATGCTGATGATTTCGGCAAACGATCTCATCTCGCTCTATCTGTCGCTGGAACTGCAGTCGCTGGCACTCTACGTCGTCGCCGCGATCAACCGTGACAGCCTGCGTTCCACGGAAGCCGGTCTGAAGTACTTCGTTCTCGGCGCACTGTCGTCCGGCATGCTGCTCTACGGCATGTCGCTCGTCTACGGTTTCACCGGCAACACCGGCTTCGACGAGATCGCCAAGGTCCTGATGGCGGGCAAGCCGCAGCTCGGCCTTATCTTCGGCCTCGTCTTCATCCTCGCCGGACTCGCGTTCAAGATTTCCGCCGTTCCGTTCCACATGTGGACGCCGGACGTCTACGAAGGTGCGCCGACACCGGTCACCGCCTTCCTCGCCGCCGCCCCGAAGATCGGTGCGATGGCGATCTTCGTCCGCCTCGTGATCGGCGCCTTCCAGCCGATCTTCGTCGAATGGCAGCAGGTTGTCGTCTTCATCTCGATCGCCTCGATGCTGCTCGGCTCGTTCGCCGCGATCGGCCAGCGCAACATCAAGCGACTGATGGCCTATTCCTCGATCGGCCACATGGGCTACGCGCTCGTCGGCCTTGCTGCCGGTTCGAAGACGGGCGTCACGGGCGTCATCATCTACCTGGCGATCTATCTGATCACCACGCTCGGCACCTTCGCCTGCATCATGGCGATGCGCGTCAAGGAAGGCGGCAATGTCGAGAACGTCGACGATCTCGCCGGCCTTTCCACCACCAAGCCGTTCATGGCCGTGGTGCTGAGTGCGCTGATGTTCTCGCTCGCCGGCATCCCGCCGCTCGCCGGCTTCTTCGCGAAGTACTTCGTCTTCGTCGCAGCCGTCGAGGCGCAGCTCTACGGCCTCGCCATCATCGGCGTGCTCTCGTCGGTCGTCGGTGCCTACTATTACCTGCGCGTCGTGAAGGTCATGTGGTTCGATGACGCGAAGGTCGAGTTCACCCGCATCGCCGGCGAACTTCGCCTGGTCTTCGGTCTGTCCGGCCTCTTCGTCGTCGGCTATCTGCTGGTCGGTGGTCCGCTCGACGTCATGGCCGAGGCCGCAGCCAAGACCCTCTTCTATTGAGCGGCCGCGGCACGGGCCGCCGGTTGTCGGTCGACGACTTCCGGCACGAGGCGCATCGCGTCCTCGCCTCCACCAACAGTGAATGTCTCGCCCGCGCTCGCGCGGGCGATTCCGGTTTTCTGTGGCTGACGGCCGAAAGCCAGACGGGCGGTCGCGGCCGCCGCGGCAGGGCATGGGTCTCCGAACCAGGAAACCTCTACGCGTCGCTGCTGCTGGTCGATGCGGCGCCGATGGAGCACATCTCCTCGCTGCCGCTCGCCGTTGCGCTTGCCGTGCACGACGCGATCCGCGCCGTACTGCCGAGCGACGCGCCGCCGCTCGAGATCAAGTGGCCGAACGACATCCTGATCGGCCGGGCGAAGACCTGCGGCATCCTTCTGGAAGGGGAGGCGATGCCGGACGGCCGGCACGCCATTGCGATCGGCATCGGCATCAACATGATCCGGAAACCGGAGGGTACGGCCTATCCCGTCACCTCGCTTTCGGAGCACGGCGTGTCGGGTTCGCCGGAAGAACTCTTCGCCAGATTGTTCTCGTCCATGGCCGCGGTGCTGAACCTCTGGGACGCGGGGCGAGGAACGGCAGCGGTCGTCGAACGCTGGCGCCGGCACGCCTGCGGCATCGGCGAAAAAATAACGGTCAACCTGCCGGACCGGTCGATTTCCGGTTACTTTGCAGGAATTGATGATAAAGGCTATCTCCTGCTCGATCGCGGCCCGGAAGGGCAGATGGCGATCGCGGCCGGTGATGTGTTCTTTGGTTGAACTGGTACAAGGGAAGAATGGCAAAGAAAGAAGAATTGGTGTTCCTGCCGCTCGGCGGCGTCGGCGAGATCGGCATGAACCTCGCACTATACGGCTATGGAACGCCGTCGAACCGCCAATGGATCATGGTCGACTGCGGGGTGACCTTCCCCGGGCCGGATCTGCCGGGCGTCGACCTCGTGCTGCCCGACATCCGCTTTGTCGAGGCGCAGAAGCGCAATCTCAAGGCCATCATCATCACCCATGCCCATGAGGACCACTACGGCGGTCTGAACGACGTCTGGCCGGGCCTCAACGTTCCGGTCTACGCCTCGGGCTTCACCGCCGGTATGCTGGAAGCCAAGCGCGACTACGAGGGTGGGCGCGCCGACATTCCGGTGACCCCGTTCAAGGCGGGCGACCGGATCAATGTCGGGCCGTTCAGCATCGAGGCGGTCGGCGTCAACCACTCCATTCCCGAACCGATGTCGCTGGTGATCCGCACGCCGCTCGGCAACGTGATCCACACCGGCGACTGGAAGATCGACCATGCGCCCTCGCTCGGGCCGCTGACCGACGAAACGCGTTTCCGCGAGCTTGGCGACGAGGGCGTGCTGGCGCTGATGTGCGACAGCACCAACGCCATGCGTGATGGCGTGTCTCCGTCCGAGCAGCAGGTGTCCGACGGTCTGCGCCAGATTATCGAGACGGCGGAAGGCCGTGTCGCGATCACCACCTTCTCGTCGAATGTCGGGCGCATCCGCTCGATTGCGCAGGCCGCGGAGGCGGCCGGCCGCGAGGTTCTCCTGCTCGGCAGTTCGCTGAAGCGCGTCGTTGCCGTCGCTGCCGATGTCGGGCTGATGGAAGGTGTGAAGCCGTTCATCGCAGAAGACGAGTTCGGCTACATTCCGCGCGACAAGGTGGTCGTTATCCTGACCGGCAGTCAGGGCGAACCGCGGGCAGCGCTCGCCAAGATCGCCCGTGACGAGATGCGCAACGTCGCCTTCGCAGCAGGTGACACGGTCGTCTTTTCCTCGCGCACGATCCCGGGCAACGAGAAGGCGATCCAGGACATCAAGAACGGCCTGGTCGACCAGGGCCTGCATATCGTCACCGACAGCGAGGCGCTGGTGCATGTCTCCGGCCATCCGCGGCGCAACGAGCTTCTGCAGATGTACGAATGGACGCGGCCGCAAATGGTCGTGCCGGTGCACGGAGAGGCGGCACATCTGACCGCGCAGGCGGAACTCGCGCAGCAGGCCGGCGTCAACACCGTTCCGAAGGTGCGCAACGGCGACATCCTGCGCCTGGCACCCGGTCCGGCCGAGGTGATCGACCGTGCGCCGTTCGGCCGCGTCTACAAGGACGGCAAGCTCGTCGGCGATTTCGAGGAGATGGGGATCGGCGAGCGCCGCAAGCTCTCCTATGTCGGCCATGTCTCGGTCAATGTGCTGCTCGACAGCCGTTACGATTTCCTTGGCGATCCGGATGTCGTCGCCTGCGGGCTGCCGGAAGTCGACGAGGAGGGCGAGGACATGGAGGACGCCCTCTATGACGCCATTCTCGGTGCGGTCGAGAGCATTCCGCGGGTGCGGCGCAAGGACCTGGAACTCGTGCGCGAGAGTATCCGTCGCGCCGTCCGTGCCGCCGCCAACGAGGCCTGGGGCAAGAAGCCGGTGGTGACGGTTTTCGTGACGAAAGTCTGAGTGACGGACGAGCGGTTCTCGGTATAGGGTCCGCCGCATTCGAACCCGTTGTGTCGTTCGGCCGCTAGGGGAGTGTTCCATGCTTGGACGGGTCAATCATGTCGCCATCGCCGTACCGGATCTTGAGGCCGCGACGGCTTCCTATCGCGATACGCTGGGCGCCGCCGTCTCTGCGCCTCAATCGCTGCCGGAGCATGGCGTCACGGTCGTCTTCGTGAAACTGCCGAACACCAAGATCGAGCTTCTCGAACCGCTCGGCACCGACTCGCCGATCGCGGCCTTCCTCGCCAAGAACCCTTCCGGCGGCATGCACCACATCTGCTACGAGGTCGATGACATTCTCGTCGCTCGCGACCGGCTGACGGAAAAGGGTGCGCGCGTGCTCGGCAGCGGCGAGCCGAAGACCGGCGCACACGGCAAGCCGGTGCTCTTCCTGCATCCCAAGGATTTCAACGGAACGCTGATCGAGCTCGAACAGCTCTGATCCCTGCATCGTCGCGGGACGGCGAGAGCGGCTTGTTTCGGCGATCGTCGGGGGCGGGGTTTGTGCACGCTGCCGGTTCGGCTATAAGGTGCCGACGCGGCGTGCCGCGGCTGGAAAAATGACGACACCCGGGCGGGTGTCCCGGAGTTCTCGACATGCCCTTTCTCTCGTCCTTTGCCGTCTACTTCATCATCTGGTGGATCACCCTGTTCGCCGTTTTGCCGATCGGTCTGAAGACGCAGGACGAGGAGAAGGACGTGGTGCCGGGCAGCGTCGGCAGC
This sequence comes from Ciceribacter thiooxidans, assembly GCF_014126615.1. Classification (NCBI taxonomy): domain Bacteria; kingdom Pseudomonadati; phylum Pseudomonadota; class Alphaproteobacteria; order Hyphomicrobiales; family Rhizobiaceae; genus Ciceribacter; species Ciceribacter thiooxidans. Next base: position 2,028,715 of record NZ_CP059896.1, on the reverse strand, counting down.
GCGCCGGCGCGGTTCCGCGGGGGGCGGGTCGTCCTGCTGACGACGGTCATCTCGGGTGCTATTTATGCGGCCTGGTTCATCGCCTCGACCTATTTCGGCATCAGTGTCGACAGCCTGCCGCAGATCATGCCGCGCTTCGAGTGAGGGGACGTCCGTCCGAGGTGATCTTGACACCCGCCGTGGGCAGGCTTTCGGCCGTGCCCGACTCGATCTTGCTGTGCTGAAAGCAAAAAAAAACAAGGTCGTATGACCTTGTTTGAAAGTATCGCGTGATCCTTAACCTGTTACGGGGCAGCGAACGAGCGCGCCAAAGATCTGATCCTCCCAAGATTTAACCGCGAGTACGGCAAGAATTTAAGCTCCCTGCCTGTTTTGTGGGCTCACGCTAGCCCAAAGTTTAAACGTTGTCACGCCGAATTTTTGTATTTTTGCTACAGTTCGCGAAAAAATTTGATGATGTCCAAATGTCGCAGGCCGAGAGCCCCAAATCGGCCTCGCGACGACCGGCGCAAGCCTCGCGGGCGGGGCCTGTGACGGGCGAGGGTGCCTGTCGGCAAGCACGTCGGGCGGCTGGCGGGTTGCGGGTTTTCTTCCCCTGCGGAAACAGCTATGAACGCAGCCACACCAACCGTTGTCACGGCTGATTCCGCGAAAAATGCGCGGGCGCCATTACCTGTCTGGAATTCGTTATGCGTCTGTCACGCTACTTCATGCCCATCCTCAAGGAAAATCCCAAGGAAGCGGAGATCGTCTCGCATCGCCTGATGCTGCGCGCGGGCATGGTCCGCCAGCAGAGCCAGGGGATCTATTCCTGGCTGCCGCTGGGCAAGCGCGTGCTCGACAAGGTCAACAAGATCATCCGCGAGGAGCAGAACCGCGCCGGCGCCATCGAAATCCTGATGCCGACGCTGCAGTCGGCAGAGCTCTGGCAGGAGAGCGGCCGTTATGACGACTACGGCAAGGAGATGTTGCGCATCAAGGACCGCCAGGACCGGCCGATGCTCTATGGCCCGACGAATGAGGAGATGGTCACCGATATCTTCCGCTCCTACGTCAAGTCCTACAAGGACCTGCCGCTGAACCTCTACCATATCCAGTTGAAGTTCCGCGACGAGATCCGTCCTCGCTTCGGGACCATGCGCTCGCGCGAGTTCATGATGAAGGACGCCTATTCCTTCGACCTCACCATGGAAGCGGCGGTGCACTCCTACAACAAGATGTTCGCGGCCTATCTGCGCACCTTCGACCGGCTCGGGCTGCGGGCGATCCCGATGCGCGCCGATACCGGCCCGATCGGCGGCAATCACAGCCACGAATTCATCATCCTCGCCGAGACCGGCGAGTCGGAGGTCTTCTGCCACAAGGATTTCGTCGACTTCGACATTCCCGGCGCCGACACTGACTTCGACGATGTGCGGGGCCTGCAGGCGATCTTCGACAAGTGGACCTCGCTCTACGCCGCCACCTCCGAAATGCATGACGAGGCGGCCTTTGCCGCCGTTCCGGAAGGTGAGCGCCTTTCCGCCCGCGGTATCGAGGTCGGCCATATTTTCTACTTCGGTACCAAGTATTCCGAGCCGATGGGCGCCAAGGTTCAGGGCCCCGACGGCAAGGAGCATACCGTTCACATGGGATCCTACGGCATCGGCCCGACCCGCCTCGTTCCGGCGATCATCGAAGCCTCGCACGACGACACCGGCATCATCTGGCCGGCCTCGGTCGCGCCCTTTGATGCCGTCGTGATCAACATGAAGGCCGGCGATGCGGCCTGCGACGCCACCTGTGACGCGATCTACGCTGCGCTTTCGAACGCCGGCAAGGACGTGCTGCTCGATGACACCGACGATCGCGCCGGCACCAAGTTCGCCACGGCGGATCTCATCGGCGTTCCCGTTCAGGTCATTGCCGGCCCACGTTCGGTCGCCAACGGCGAGGTCGAGCTCAAGGACCGCAAGACCGGCGCGCGTGAAACGATGACGGTCGAGGCAGCCATCAACAAGCTGGTCGGCTGATTGCCGGTCGAGGAGGCGAGATGACAAGCGCAGTCGAAGGCCGCGAGGCGGACAAGGTCACCCCGAGCCCGTCGGCGCGGCCGTTCTCCGCCTTCGAGCGCATCGTCGCCTGGCGCTACCTGCGCGCCCGGCGGAAGGAGGCCTTCATTTCGGTGATCGCCGGCTTCTCCTTCATCGGCATCATGCTGGGTGTCGCAACACTCATCATCGTCATGGCGGTGATGAACGGCTTCCGCACCGAGCTCATCTCGCGCATCCTCGGCATCAACGGTCACATGATCATTCAGCCCGTCGACGGGCCGCTCGACAACTATGCGGAGCTCGCCGACAAGTTCTCCGGCATCGCCGGGGTGACGATGGCGCTGCCGCTCGTCGAGGGGCAGACCCTTGCGTCGGGCCGCGGCGGGGCAGGCACCGGCGCGCTGGTGCGCGGCATCCGCGCCGACGACCTCACCAAGCTCAAGACCGTCTCGAACAACATCCGCGCCGGCGACATGGTCGGCTTTGCCGCGGGGCAGGGCGTTCTGATCGGTTCGCGCATGGCGAACGAACTCGGACTCACCGCCGGCGATTCCATCACGCTCGTCTCGCCCGAGGGGGACGTGACACCGCTCGGTGTCAATCCGCGGGTGAAGTCCTACACCGTCTCCGGCATCTTCGAGATCGGCATGTCGGAATACGATGCCTCGATCATCTACATGCCGCTCGAGGAGGCGCAGCTCTATTTCAATGCCGAAGGCATCGTTCAGTCGATCGAACTCTTCGTCGACGACCCGGACATGGTCGACGAACTGCGGCCAAAGGTCGAGGAAGCGGCCGGCCGGCAGATCTTCATCACCGACTGGCGCCAGCGCAACCAGACCTTCTTTTCCGCCCTGCAGGTGGAGCGCAACGTCATGTTCATGATCCTGACGCTGATCGTGCTGGTCGCGGCGCTCAACATCATCTCGGGCCTCATCATGCTGGTGAAGGACAAGGGGAGCGACATCGCGATCCTGCGCACCATGGGTGCAACCTCCGGCTCGATCATGCGCATCTTCTTCATGACGGGTGCCGCGATCGGCGTCACCGGCACCTTCGCCGGCGTGGCGCTGGGCGTCGTCGTCTGTCTCAACATCGAATCGATCCGCAGCTTCTTCTCCTGGGTGAGCGGCACGGTGCTCTTCGATCCCGAACTCTATTTCCTCAGCCAGCTTCCGGCGGACATGAACGTCGGCGAGACGATGTCCGTCGTCATCATGGCGCTGACGCTCTCCTTCATTGCGACGCTCTTCCCTGCCTGGCGCGCCTCGCGGCTCGACCCCGTGCAAGCCCTCCGATACGAATAAGGATGCCGCTTTCCATGGCCACCGACAAAGTTCTCGCGCTCACCGGGATCGATCGCAATTACGGGCAGGGCGATACGCTTCTGACGATCCTGAAAGGCGCCGACTTCAGCCTCACGGCCGGAGAGACGGTGGCGCTCGTCGCGCCGTCCGGCACGGGCAAGTCGACGCTTCTGCACGTGGCGGGCCTGCTTGAACATCCCGACGCCGGGGAAGTCGTGATCGGTGGCGAGGCCTGTTCGGCACTGTCGGAGGATCGCCGGACGGCCGTGCGGCGCCGCTCGATCGGCTTCGTCTACCAGTTCCACCACCTGCTGCCGGAATTCTCCGCGCTCGAAAACATTATGATGCCGCAGCTCATCGCCGGGCTTTCCATGGCCGAGGCCAAGGAGCGGGCCGCACAACTTCTCGACTATATGCGGATCGGCCATCGCGCCGATCATCGCCCGGCGGAGCTTTCCGGCGGAGAACAGCAGCGGGTGGCGATTGCCCGCGCCGTCGCCAATGCGCCGCTCGTGCTGCTCGCCGACGAGCCGACCGGCAACCTCGATCCGGAGACGGCATCCTACGTTTTCTCCGCCTTGCGCGCTCTGGTCCGCCAGTCGGGGCTCGCAGCGCTGATCGCCACCCACAATCACGAACTGGCCCAGCGCATGGACCGTTGCGTGACGATCGCCGACGGCAAGATCGTCGACTACGCCGTCTGACGACTTCGGGCCGAGATCTGACGAAGGCCCCGGCCGATGCATGTCATGCGGCGCACCGGGCTCTGACGGTTACCACCCTCATCTATCCTGTCTGAACTCTGCGGCGCCGGGCAAAGCGATGCGGCCGACCGCACCGTCTGCTGCGTTTCCTCTATGTTCCAGCGCATTCGCATCGTGAATGGAAGTATATGACCCTTTTTGGGTTGACAAGAGAACAAACACGGAACAAAATAAAAACATAAAGAGTAAGGAGTGAGCCATGACTGATGTTTTCCGTGATGTCGCCGCATTCGCCTCGATCCTCATGTTCCTCACCGGTTTCTCGGTGATCGTCTCCGCGATTTGAGGTTCTCGCACCTATCCTGTAGAGAGTGACCCGTGTCCGGTCGCGAAGGCTGGACTTCCCTGTCGGGGCGACCGAAAATCGCACCGATTCATCGGATGCGGGTAGACGGATATGGGCGAAGCAGTTGGCGAAGGTGTGCACGAGGCAGGGTCGCCGGGTTTTGTGCATTTGCGCCTCCATTCGGCCTATTCGCTGCTCGAAGGCGCATTGCCGCTGAAGAAGATTCTCCGCAAGGCCGCCGCCGACGGCCAGCCGGCGGTCGCCATCACTGACACCAACAATCTCTTCGTCGCGCTCGAGTTTTCGCAATATGCCGTCGGTGACGGGCTGCAACCGATCATCGGCTGCCAGTTGTCGATCGATATGGAGGATGCGCGGGACGATAAACGTTCGTCGCATGCGCCCGCCAGATACCCTGCGATCGTGTTGCTTGCGGCGGATGCCGCCGGCTACGAGCGGCTCGTGGATCTCGTCAGCCGTGCCTACCTCGAAGGAGAGGGGCACCAGGCGGTGCATGTCACCACGTCGTGGCTGGAAGAACGCGGCACGGACGGGCTGATCGCATTGACCGGGGCTTCGGGCGGACCGGTCGATGTCGCCCTTCAGGAAGGGCACGGGGCGCAGGCCGAGGCGCGGCTTTCGACGCTGAAGCGGCTCTTCGGCGACCGGCTTTATGTCGAGTTGCAGCGTCACGGCGACTACGATCGTCGCCACGAGACGAAGATGGTGCAGCTCGCCTATCAGTACGACCTGCCGCTGGTTGCGACCAACGAAGCGTTCTTTCTCACCCGGGAGGACTACGACGCGCATGACGCGCTGATGGCCGTCGCCCACAATGCGATCGTTTCCGACGACAACCGCTTCCGCCTGACGCCCGACCATTATCTGAAGAGCCGGGCCGAGATGCAGGCGCTCTTCGCCGACTTGCCGGAGGCGATCGAGAACACCGTCGAGATCGCCATGCGGTGCTCCTTCGTGCTCAACACGCGCAAACCGATCCTGCCGCGCTTTGCCGGCGTCGGCGCCGATCCGGAGGAGGCGGAGAAAGCCGAGGCGGAGGAATTGCGGCGGCAGGCGGTCGAGGGGCTCGACCGGAGGCTCGCCGCGCTCGGAATGGCGGCGGGCTACGAGGAGAAGGATTACCGCGAACGGCTCGAATTCGAGCTCTCGATCATCGAGCGGATGAAGTTTCCCGGCTACTTCCTGATCGTTTCCGACTTCATCAAGTGGGCGAAGCAGCACGACATTCCCGTCGGTCCGGGCCGCGGTTCGGGCGCGGGCTCGCTGGTCGCCTATGCGCTCACCATCACCGACGTCGACCCCTTGCGCTTCTCGCTGCTCTTCGAACGCTTCCTCAATCCGGAACGCGTGTCGATGCCCGACTTCGACATCGACTTCTGCCAGGACCGGCGCGAAGAGGTGATCCGCTACGTCCAGCAGAAGTACGGCCGTGAGCAGGTGGCGCAGATCATCACCTTCGGTTCGCTGCAGGCGCGTGCGGCCCTGCGCGATGTCGGCCGCGTGCTGGAGATGCCCTACGGCCAGGTCGACAAGATCTGCAAGCTGGTGCCGAACAACCCGGCGAACCCGACGCCGCTTTCCAAGGCGATCGAGGAGGAACCGAAGCTCCGCGAGGAGGCGGAAGCGGAGCCGGTCGTCGCCCGTCTTCTCGACATCGCCCAGAAGATCGAGGGCCTCTACCGCCACGCCTCGACCCACGCCGCCGGTATCGTCATCGGCGACCGCCCGTTGTCGAAGCTGGTGCCGATGTATCGCGATCCGCGTTCCGACATGCCGGTGACCCAGTTCAACATGAAATGGGTCGAGCAGGCGGGGCTGGTCAAGTTCGACTTTCTCGGCCTGAAGACGCTGACGGTGCTGAAGACGGCTGTCGATTTCGTCAAGGAGCAGAGAGGCGTCGACGTCGACCTGGCAGCGATTCCGCTCGACGACAAGCTGACCTACGAAATGCTCTCCCGCGGCGAAACCGTCGGCGTGTTCCAGGTTGAAAGTGCCGGCATGCGCAAGGCGCTGATCGGCATGCGACCGGACTGTATCGAGGACATCATCGCGCTGGTGGCGCTCTACCGTCCGGGTCCGATGGAGAACATCCCGGTCTACAATGCCCGCAAGCATGGCGAGGAGGAAATTGCCTCCATCCACCCGCAGATCGACTACCTGTTGAAGGAGACGCAAGGGGTTATCGTCTACCAGGAACAGGTGATGCAGATCGCCCAGGTCCTGTCGGGCTATTCGCTCGGCGAAGCCGACCTTCTGCGCCGCGCCATGGGCAAGAAGATCAAGGCCGAGATGGACCAGCAGAGCGCCCGCTTCGTCGATGGTGCGATGAAGAACGGCGTGTCCAAGCCTCAGGCCGAGAACATCTTCGAACTCTTGGCCAAGTTCGCCAACTACGGCTTCAACAAGTCACACGCTGCGGCCTACGCGATCGTCTCCTACCAGACGGCCTACATGAAGGCGCATTATCCGGTCGAGTTCCTCGCCGCCACGATGACCTACGATATGGCCAACAGCGAGAAGCTCAACGACTTCCGCCAGGATGCGGGGCGTCTCGGCATCAAGGTCATCCCACCGTCGGTGCAGACCTCGTTCCGCCACTTTCAGACCGGCGATCGCTGCATCTACTATGCGCTCGCTGCGATCAAGGGCGTCGGCGAGTCGGCCGTCGACCACATCGTCGAAGTTCGTGGCGACAAGCCCTTCGAGAGCCTCGAGGATTTCTGTCTGCGCATCGATCCGAAGCAGATCAACCGCCGTGTCTTCGAAAGCCTGATCTGTGCCGGCGCCTTCGATTGCTTCGGCCACGACCGTGCCGAACTGATCGGCGGGCTGGACCGCATTCTCGGCTATGCGCAGCGCGCGCAGGAAAATGCCGTCAGCGGCCAGTCGGACATGTTCGGTGCCGGCGGCGCCTCCGGGCCGGAGAAGATCGCCTTCCCGACGTACACGCCGTGGCTCGCCTCGGAGAAGCTGCACCGCGAATTCCAGGTGCTGGGCTTCTATCTCTCCGCGCATCCGCTCGACACCTATCGCTCGCTCCTCGAAAAGATGCGCGTCCAGACCTTTGCCGATTTTTCCGCCGCGGTGAAGCAGGGCGCGACGGCCGGGCGTCTCGCCGGCACGGTGACGGGGCGTCAGGAACGCAAGACCCGCACCGGCAACAAGATGGGCATCGTCACCTTTTCGGATTCCTCCGGGCAGTTCGAGGCGGTCCTGTTTTCCGAAGGCCTGAACCAGTATCGCGACCTTCTGGAGTCCGGCAAATCCGTGGTGATCACCGTTGCTGCGGAAGAGCGGCCGGAGGGCATCGGGCTCAGGATCCAGACGGCCCAGTCGCTCGAAGAAAAATCGCTGCAGATGCAGAAGGCGCTACGCGTCTATGTTCGCGATTCCGGTCCGCTGAAGGCGGTCGGCGCCCACCTCAACACCAGGGGCGACGGCCTCGTCTCCTTCGTCGTCATCAAGGAAGACGGCCAGCGCGAGATCGAGGTCGAGCTTTCGGAAAAGTACCGCATCTCGCCGGAGATCGCGGCAGCGCTGCGGTCGGCGCCTGGGATCGTCGACGTCGAGCTGGTGTAACCGCTGGTGGATGCCGGCGGGTTGCCCGCGTCAGCCGCGCGGCACCTTGCGGGTCACGGTGATGAAGTCGGTCCCGTCGCCGGTTTCCGGCCCGATCCCCGAATCCGAAATGGTGATCGAGCTGCCTTCCCCGAGCATGGGCTCGATCTTCCGGCGCACGGCATCCGGGATGGAGATGCGGTCGAGCGCCTGCGCAAGCGTCGGCGCGGTCTCGCCGGCCGTCGGCGCTTCGATGCCGAGGCGCTTCATCGTCGCGTTGGAGAGGTTGTTCTCCAGCGTGACGCCGCGCCATTCGGCGCTGCCGGCGAGCATGTCGACATGCGTCGCCTCGACGAAATGGGTGCCGAGCGGCTTCTGCGGATCGGCAATCGCGATTGCAGCCTCGAAGACGGGCTTGAACTTCTGCCGCACCATGATCTGACCGAGCGGCGGCTCGCCCTTGCCGGCGCTCGCATAGAGCTGCGCCAGAAATTCGGGCGTCAGGATTTCACCTTTGGTTGCGAGCCCCTTCCACCGCTTGTAGCCGTTGACGGCCGAGATGGTCTGGCGGCCGAGATAGCCGTCGATGATGCCGGCGTCGAAACCGAGATCGGTGAGCATCGCCTGCACGTCCATCAGGGTCTCGCGCTGACCGCGTCTTGTGATCAGAATGCGCACGGGCGGAATGTCGGCGAAGGCCTCGGCCGACTGGACCGGGCTCGTCGCTTCCTTTTCGACCATCGCGACCTGAACCGGCTTCCGTCCCGCCTCGATGGTGGACGGCCGCAGTTCTGCATCCGAGAGGAGCTGTCCTTCGGCGACCGGCTGCCGCGGCTGAAAGAGTGCCGCATGGCGCACAGGTGCCGGAACGACCGGTTCGTCGGTGATGATGACGTGGGCGCCGCGCTCGGTCATCTGATAGAGCGCTTTGGCGAAGGCGCGCGGCAGGCGGACGCAGCCGTGGGACGCCGGATAGCTTGGCACGCTGTTCGATTCGTGCAGCGCCACGCCTGACCATGTGAGCCGCTGCATCCAGGGCATCGGCGCGTTCGAATAGAGATTGGACTCGTGATACTTGCGCTTCTCGAGGATGGAGAAGATTCCCGACGGCGTGGAGTGGCCCGGCTTGCCGGTCGAGACGCGGGAGGTGGCGACGACCTGGTCGCCATCATAGACCGTCAGGCTCTGCTCGGCCTTCGAAACATAGATTTGCAGCGCGCCGCCGTCTCCGGCGAAGCTCTGAGAGGCAAGCGCTGTCGCGGAAAGCAGACACGCGACGTGCAGGAACTTCAGCATGCTATTATCGTCCTCAACGCAAAACTGACCGGGCGAGTGCTTGTGCTGGTCGTTAAAATATCGCGCGAAGTTTAAGGAAGGTTTTCTCGGGCAAGCACTGCAATCACGAGTCGGTGTATCGCTGCATTTGCGCGACGTGACCTTCTTGCCGTGGGTGCGACAGCATCACCATCACAGACGGACGGCAAACCACTTCAAGATCGGACCGTCGTCCGAGCGCTATTTCCGCCGCCCGAAGGTGTAGCCGGTCTCCACCGTCGACTTGCCGAACTTGTCGCGCAGCTTGTCCATCGCGGCTTCAGCGGCGGCGCGTCGGCCGGCCTGCTGGTCGACCAGATCCGGCGGATCGGCGACCGAGGCTTCCTTGAGGTCGGTCACGCCGATCCCGATCAGCCGGAAACGCGTACCGTCAGCCTCCTTTTCCATGAGCGCCAGCCCGGTACGGAAGATGCGGTCGGCAAGCTGCGTCGGGTCCTCTAGGCGACGGTTGCGCGTCCGTCCCTTGAAATCCGCCGTCTTGAGCTTCAGGACGACGGTTTGCCCCGAAATCCCGTGCTTCTTCAGCCGCCAGGCGACCTTTTCCGACAGAGCCCGCAGGTGGATGATGAGATCCTCCCGGCGGCTGATGTCTTCGAAGAAGGTCGTCTCGGCGGAAACGCTCTTCGCCGCTTCGTTCGGGTGGACGTCGCGATCGTCGATCCCGCGGGAAAGACGGTAGAGCCGCTGGCCGATCGAGCCGTAACGGCGCATGAGATCGGCTTCCTCCATGGTCTGCAGCTGCCCGACGGTACGGATGCCGTCGCTTTCGAGCGTCGCCGCAAACGCCTTTCCGACGCCCCAGATCGTCGTCACCGGGCGCGGGGCGAGAAAATCCAGCGCCTCTGCCTCGCCGATCACCGAAAAGCCGCGCGGCTTCTGCAGGTCGGAGGCGACCTTCGCCAGAAACTTGCAGTAGGAAAGGCCGACGGAGACCGTGATGCCGATTTCCTGTTCGACGCGGCGGGCGAAGCGTGCGAGCACGCGTGCCGGCGGATCATGGTGCAGCCGATCGGTGCCGGAAAGCTCGAGGAACGCCTCGTCGATCGAGAGTGGCTGCACGAGTGGCGTCAGTTCCTCCATCATCGCCCGCACCTCGCGTCCGACGCGTACGTATTTCTGCATGTCCGGCTTGATGACGACGGCGTCGGGGCAGGCCTCCAGCGCCTTGAACATGGGCATCGCGGAGCGGACGCCGTGAATGCGGGCGATGTAGCAGGCGGTCGAGACCACACCACGCTTGCCGCCACCGACGATCACCGGCTTGTCGGCGAGTTCCGGATTGTCCCTCTTCTCGATCGAGGCGTAGAAGGCGTCACAATCGATGTGGGCAAGCGTGAGCCCGTAGAGTTCCGTATGATAGACGAGCCGGGGACTGCCGCAGCTGCTGCAGCGACGGTTGCCTTGCGGCTGGCCTCTGAGGCAGTCGCGGCAGAAGGCTGGATACGCGGTCAGGTCGGTTGTCATCGCTGGAACAAATGTTGAACATTCGCACGCTTAGCGTTACTCTTGCTCGACTCGGGTGGCAAGGGAAATGCGATGAACGACGGATTTCATGCCCAGCCTCTCTCGGCCGACCGCTGGGGCGACTTCGAAGCCGTGATGGGCCCGCGCGGCGCCTGCTACGACTGCTGGTGTACCTATTTCCGGCTGGTGCCTGCCGAGCGCAAGAGCTTCACCGGCAGCGAAAAGAAGGATTTCATGCGTCAGCGCGTGAACGAGGGACCGCCTCCCGGCCTCATCGGCTACCTCGGCGAGCGGCCCGTCGGTTGGGTGCAGGTGGGCCCTCGCGCCGATGTGCCGAACTGGAATTCGCCGCGTACCGTATCACGGCCGCTCGAGGAGGCGGATGCCGGCGACCCGGCAGTATGGGCGGTGAGCTGCTTCTTCATCGTGTCGAAGGAGCGCGGCAAGGGATTGAGCCATCGGATGCTCGACGCTGCCGTCGCCCATGCCCGCACCGCCGGCGCGCGCGTCATCGACGCCTGTCCGATCGAACGGACGAAACAATCGAAGTCAGTCGGGCTTTATGTCGGATCGAGACGAATTTTCGAAGCGGCCGGATTTTCCGAAGTCGCGTCGAGAAAGGAGGGCAGGCCCCTGGTGCGTCTGGTGCTCTGAGTCGCGAGACCAGTGCCGCCTCAATATTCGCCCGAATCAAGTCCCGGGCCGGAATAATGCCGCCAGGCCTTCACGACCGTCTCCGGTGCGATGCCGGAGGCGTCACAGAATGCGATGAGCGTGGGCTCGTGGCCCATGAGGAAGTCGAGCATGCCGGCGAGAAAGCCGGGATCGTTGATCGCCTGACGGAGTTGATCGGCCCGGGTGCCGGTCAAAGCCAGGAAGCGACCGAGCATTTCCGGCTCACCTGCAAGCCATGTGAGCACGGCAATCGCGGTTTCTTCCGGACCGGGAGGTAGTTCGAGAGGTTTCATGTTGTGTTCCGAGTTACCTTTTTCTCAACCAAATGAACTTAATATTCCATCGAGAGGAAGGTGCAACAGCCAACCGCAACTTGCCGCGGCGGCTTGGAACGCCGGGGCTGAAGGATCGTATCGTATGCCGAAGAAGGTCATGATCGTCGAAGACAACGAGCTCAACATGAAGCTCTTCCGCGATCTCATCGAGGCTTGTGGGTACGAGACCATTCAGACGCGCAACGGCATGGAAGCGCTCGATCTCGCGCGCCGCTACCGGCCCGACCTCATCCTGATGGATATCCAGCTGCCCGAGGTCTCCGGCCTCGAAGTCACAAAGTGGCTCAAGGACGACCCGGAGCTGCATGTCATTCCCGTCATCGCTGTTACTGCGTTCGCGATGAAGGGCGACGAGGAACGCATTCGCCAGGGCGGCTGCGAAGCCTATGTATCGAAACCCATTTCTGTGCCAAAATTTATCGAGACGATCAAAATCTATCTCGGTGATGCCTGAAACACCGGACAAATTGTCATGACCGCCAGAATTCTTGTCGTCGATGATATTCCAGCCAATGTGAAGCTGCTCGAAGCGCGGCTGCTCGCCGAGTACTTCGACGTACTCACGGCCGAGAACGGCTTTGTCGCCCTCGAAATCTGCGACAAGACAAACGTCGACGTCATCCTGCTCGACGTCATGATGCCGGGCATGGATGGATTCGAGGTCTGCGAGCGGCTGAAGGCCAATCCGAGGACGTCGCACATCCCCGTCGTGATGGTGACCGCGCTCGACCAGCCCTCCGATCGCGTACGCGGCCTGAAGGCGGGTGCGGACGACTTTCTGACGAAGCCGGTCAACGATCTGCAACTCATATCGCGCGTGAAGAGCCTCGTGCGTCTCAAGACGCTGACCGACGAACTGCGTATCCGCACGGAAGCGGCGCGCAATATGGGCGTTGAGGACATGTTGCGGGTAGGGGACGGACGACTCGACGAGATTGCCCAGGTCCTGCTCGTCGACGGCCGGGCCAACAGCCAGGAACGCATCGTCAAGGCGCTGAAGCCGGTGGCAGCGGTCACCGCGAGCTCCGATCCGCAGGCGGCCCTGTTCGAGGCGGCAGAAAACAGTTTCGACCTGGTGATCGTCAACGCGAATTTCGATGATTACGATCCGCTGCGTCTCTGCTCGCAGCTGCGTTCCCTCGAACGCACGCGCTTCATTCCGGTCCTGCTCGTGACGGACAACGGCGACGAGCCGATGATCATCCGTGCGCTCGATCTCGGCGTGAACGACTATCTCGCGCGCCCGATCGATCCGAACGAACTGGTCGCACGCACGCTGACGCAGATCCGCCGCAAGCGCTACAACGACCGCCTTCGCCTCAGCGTGAAGGAGAGCATAGAGCTCGCCGTCACCGACGGGCTCACCGGCCTCCACAATCGCCGCTACCTCGACAACCATCTCAAGGTGCTCTTCAATCGCGCGCAGGCGAGGGGCCGCCCGCTCTCGATCTGCATCACCGACATCGATCGCTTCAAACTGGTGAACGACACCTACGGCCATGACGCCGGCGACGACGTCATCCGCGAGTTCGCCACCCGTATCCGCTCGACGGTGCGCGGAGCCGACCTCGCTTGCCGCTATGGTGGCGAGGAATTCGTCGTTGTGATGCCGGATACGACGGCAGAGGCGGCTGCGGTCATCGCCGAGCGCCTTCGCGGCATGATCGAACATCGTCCGTTCGCTCTGAAGGCCAGCGCGTCCTCGCTCGACGTTACCGCCTCGATGGGCATCGCGACGCTGACGCCGGATATCGAGACACCGGAGCAACTGCTGAAGCAGGCCGACCGCGCGCTCTACCAGGCAAAGAGCGCCGGCCGTAACCGGGTCGTTGCCGCAGCAGCCTGACCGTTTCGCTGAGAAAACCGCGGACGAGGCACGGCGGCCGCGCCGACGGCCGGCGACGCCGTAGACGCGTCAGCTGCAAAATATTGCCATCGACCGACTGTCATCTCTTGTTCACGAGCGGGACAAGTGGGTGGAAGTATTCGCGTTTTGTTGTTCTGTCCAACAATTTGTATAGTGCTATTATTTGCCCGCGTGAATTTGCGGATCTTAACCATAGTTCAGGACAAAGAATGAAACGGTTAAGAAATTGTTGATTTTTCTCTCCAGTTGCGCAAGTTTGACGTCACCGAGAAAGAAGGCCTCCGGGGAGGCCGGATATACCCCATGATGCTCAGGTCCGCCGCATCTCCTGGGTCGTGGGGTCGGTCGGTTGGCATGCTGTAAACGCGGTTCCTCGTACCGCAGGCATGCCGACCGACCCCCATTCGAGCAAATAAGCACCGCCATCCGGTTCCGGAGCGGTGCTTTTTTGTTGGGCCTAGGGGAATGTCGGAGCCGCCGAAAACGAAAAAGGCGCGGAGCCGGAGCCACGCGCCTTTAAAGAAAGGAAGAGATCAAGCCTTACTTGATCTTGGCTTCCTTGAATTCGACGTGCTTCTTGACGATCGGATCGTACTTCGTCTTCGTCATCTTGTCGGTCATCGTGCGGCTGTTCTTCTTGGTAACGTAGAAGAAACCGGTGTCGGCTGTCGACAGCAGCTTGATCTTGATCGTGGTCGCTTTCGCCATGGTCGTCCTGCCTTTAATAACAATCAAGCCGTGGACGACCAGAGCAGCCCACGGCAAATTCTGGCGCGAAACTACAAATCACGCCCAAAAAGTCAAGCCTGTTTCGGTTTAAAAAGCAGTCTCGCCATCGAAACCAGGACGTAGAGGCCGAAGAAGCCCGCAATTGCCCAGGCAAAACCATGATTTCCGGCGATGTCGATCGCGGCACCGATCCCCTGTGGCCCCGCGACCGTGCCGACGGCGTAACAGAAGACGAAGGCGGCATTGGCGGCGGCGAGGTCCGCTCCGGTGAGTCGCGAGCCGAGATGGCTCAGGCCGACGGTGTAGAGACCGGAGACACAGCCACCCCAGAAGAGCAGTACGAGCGCCATCAGCGCCCAGTTCTGTGACAGCCAGGGCAGCGCCAGCGATCCGCAGAGGCCGATGACCGCCATGATCGAGAGCAGCAGCCGGCGGTCCTTCAGCTTGTCGGAGAGCATTCCGAGCGGGATCTGGAACACCATGTTGCCGATCCCCATCACCGTCAGCAGCAGCGCCGCCTGCGCCTCTGTAAAGCCGGTACGCGTCGCGTAGATCGGAAAGAGCGACAGGCCACCCGCTTCCACTGCACCGAAGACGAAGACCGCGACCGTCGCCGTCGGGACGAGAAAGATATAGCGGAGGAAGTGTTGCTCCGGCTTGCTGTCGAGAACCGGGCTTTCCCGCCGGGCGATGAAGATCGGCACGGCGGCGACGAGGATCGCAAGCGCGCCGACGAGGAAGGGTAAGACGCCGTCACTGCCGAGGACGGAGAAGAGCAGGGGACCGCAGGCGAAGCCCACCGAAAGCACCGTTGCATAGATCCCGAGGACGAGACCGCGGCGGGAAGGCGGGGCTGCCGCGTTGATCCAGAATTCCGAAAGGATGAAGAGTGTCGTCGTCGCGCCGTGGAAGACGAGCCGCAGGGGAAACCACATCCAGAATGCTTCGGCATAATAGAAGCCGAGAGCACTTGCCGCCGAAAGCACGACAGCCCAGAGCATGGTGCGGGCGACCCCGACATCATGGGCGAGCTTGGTCGTCACTGGGGCCGCAGCCATGGCGGCGATGCCGGCCATGGCGGAGTTGAGGCCGATCAGCGTCGAGGGGATACCCCGTTTCTCCAGGATGATGCTGAGGAGCGGCAGACCGAGGCCGATCGCAATACCGACCGCGGTGATAGCCGAAATGGCGGCGACCAGCGAGGGCCAGTGGATGTCTTCGCGGTGACCGTTGGCGCCGTTCTTCGGCTTGGACATGGGACGGTTCCTCAGATGTCGCCACGGAACGTTCGTCCGCGACGGCTGTAGTAGAAGGGACCCGGGCTTCCGAATGGCAGTGACGGATCGGCCTTCATCCGGTCGATGACGTCTTCGAGAATGGTCCTGGTAATCAGCGGCATGTTCAGACCCGACGCCGCGTCAATGTCAAGCCATGTAAGATCATGTAGCTCCGCCGAATCACGGATGTTGGTCGGATCGATACCTGCCTCGTCGGTGAAGGTGAGAAAGAAGCGGGTGTCGAAACGGCGGACATTGCCGGGTGGCGTAATGGCACGGGCGACGTAGCGCAGGCTCGCGAGATCGGCGGCCGCGCCGTCTGCCGGTCGTCCGATGAAGAGGCCAGTTTCTTCGTAAAGCTCCCGTATGGCGGCAAGCGCCAGTGCGCGACCACGCCGCAGGGCCGTGGGATCGCTCCTGCCAGCGGCGAGCCTTGCGAGGACCTGTGGATGAAGATCGCGCAGATAGGGCAGGGCGTGATCGCCGCGGTCCCGCCGGCCGCCCGGAAAGACGTAGAGATTCGGCATGAAGACGTGGCGCTCGCCGCGTTTGCCGAAGAGCACGCGCAGGCGCCCGTCGCTGCGGTCGATCACGATCAGCGTCGCCGCGTCCTTCGGCGTCAGGCGCGTCGTCGGCGAAGCGGTAGCAGTCGGGTCAGGAAATGCGGAGCGGCTCATTGATCCTTCGGCAACGGATCGTATTCGGCCGGATCGTCGCTCTCGCCGCCGAAACCGTGCATGCGCAAGGCCCATTGCAGGCCGATGACACCACCCTTGATGGGCTGGATCGCAAGCAGGGTGGTGATGACGCCGAGAGGCGCCCAGATGGCGAGGTGAACCCAGTCCGAGGCGGGGAAGATGAGGTCCGTCATCATGAAGCCGCCGAGCAGCACGTGGCCGAGAACGAGGATCGCCAGATAGGGCGGCAGGTCGTCGGCGCGGTGATGGAACATTTCCTCCTGGCAGACAGCGCAGTGGTCGACAGGCTTCAGGAAGGCGCGGAAGAGCTTGCCGCCGCCACAGGCGGGGCAGGTGTTCAGCATGCCACGCATGATCGATCGCCCGACGGGGCGGTTCGCTTCCTGTCCGCCGAGATGAAGCACCGTATCGGCCGTGTTGTCTTGCATGTCGAACTTCCTTTCTCGTCGGGCGCGCGCTCAGCGTCGCCCGCGCCGTGCCCGTGTGCCCGGCAGCTTCTTGCCGCGACGGGTGGTCTTGTGGAACGAGCGGATCGCCGTCGGCATCTCGCGGCCCTCGCTCAGCATTTCGAATCGCAGCGCGCCGGCGAGCGGCACCGCCTCGACGAGCTTCACCAGGACCGCGTCTCCGAGCCGGTAACCGAGGCCGGTCTTCTCGCCGGAGAGTGCCTGGTGCGCCTCGTCATAGATATAGTAATCCCGCCCCAGCGTTGACACGGGGACGAAACCATCCGCACCGAACTGCGGCAATGCGACAAATAGGCCCGCCTTGGTGACGCCCGAAATGCGTCCGTCGAACTCCTCACCGATGCGTCCGGCGAGATGATGGGCAATCAACCGGTTCACGGTGTCGCGCTCCGCCGCCATCGCCCGCCGCTCGAAGGTCGAGATTTCGGCGGCGATATCGTCGAGCGTCGCCTCTTCGTCCGGGGTGATGCCGCCTTCGCCGAGGCCGAGCGAGCCGATCAGCGCCCGGTGCACGATGAGGTCGGCATAGCGCCGGATGGGCGAGGTGAAGTGGGCATATTTCAAGAGGTTGAGGCCGAAATGGCCGATGTTTTCCGGGCTGTAGATCGCCTGGCTCTGCGAGCGCAGGACCATCTCGTTGACCATGGTCTGGTGCGGCGTATCGAGGGCGCTCGCCAGGATGCCGTTGAAGCTGTTGGAACGCAGCTGCCCGCCCTTCGCCATGTTGATGCCGATGGTCGCAAGGAACTCGCGAAGCGCCTCCTGCTTGGAAAGCGCCGGCGCGTCGTGGATGCGGTAGACGAGCGGCTGCCGCTTCTTTTCGAGCGTCTCGGCGGCTGCGACGTTCGCCTGGATCATCATCTCCTCGATGAGTTTGTGCGCATCGAGCCGTTCGGGGATGAAGACCCGGTCGACGGTGCCGTCGGGCTTCAGCAGGATTTTGCGCTCGGGCATGTCGAGTTCGAGCGGCTGGCGGCGGTCGCGCCCGCGCTTCAGCACCGCGTAGGCGTGCCAGAGCGGCTTCAGGATCGTGTCGAGAAGCGGTCCGGTCTTGTCATCCGGTGCGCCGTCGATCGCCGCCTGCGCCTGCGCATAGGAGAGTTTGGCCGCACTCTTCATCATGACCCGGTGGAAGGTGTGGCCGGCCTTGCGGCCTTCCTTCGAGAAGACCATTCGGACCGCGAGCGCGGGCCGGTCGACGCCTTCCCGCAGCGAGCAGAGATCGTTCGAGATACGCTCGGGCAGCATCGGCACCACGCGGTCGGGGAAGTAGACCGAATTGCCGCGCTTCACCGCCTCGCGATCGAGCTGCGATTTCGGCCGCACGTACCAGGAGACGTCGGCGATCGCGACGGTAACGATCACGCCGTCCGGATTGTCGGGAGACGTATCGGGTTCGGCATAGACCGCGTCGTCGTGGTCCTTCGCATCCGCCGGGTCGATGGTGATCAGCGGCAGGTCGCGCCAGTCCTCCCGATGCGACATGCCGGCAAGCTTCACGGTTTCGCTCTCGGCGATCACGGCCTGCGGGAATATATGCGGAATGCCGTGCGCGTGGATCGCGATCATCGAGATCGCCTTTTCCGATGCGACGGAGCCGATCACCGAAAGCACACGCCCCCGCGACAGGCCGAAGCGGCCGCTGCGGGCGATTTCCACCTCTACGAGATCGCCGTCCTTTGCCTCGCCCAGGTCGGCGCTGTCGATCAACAATTCCTCGTCGCGCCGGTCGATCGGCATCAGCCGTCCGCCGCCGCCCGGCGTTTCGCGGAAGACGCCGAGCATGGCGTTCCGACGCTTGTCGAGAATCTTGATGACGCGAGCGGTATAGGCAGGCCCTGCGCGATCTTTGGCAACGAAAATCTTGGCGAGAACGCGGTCGCCGAGCCCGCCGACGGGCGCCTTGCCCTTCGCGCGGTCCGAACTCGACTGGCGGATCGCGACGGCAGGCGCGACACCGAGCTCGTCCGCCCATTCGGCGGGTCGCGCGATCAGCTCGCCATCCTTGTCGCGGGTGGTGATGTCGAGGACTGCGACCGAGGGCAGGGCGCCGGGGCGCGTCAATGTCTTGCGGCTCTTCTGCACGAGACCGTCGTCTTCGAGCGCGCGCAGTACGTCCTTGAGCTCGACGCGCGCCTCGCCCTTGAGGCCGAAGGCCTTGGCGATCTCGCGCTTGGAGGCACGGTCCGGATTTTCCGCGATGAATCGCAAAAGCACTTCGCGCGAGGGAACCGCGCCGTGGATGATCGGCAGGTCATCGCCTGCCGTATCAGCTTCTCCCCGCAGGGGCTTGCCTTTGCGGGTGTCTGCGGGGCGGCTCGTATCGCGCGATGGCTTCTTCAATCGTCAGCTCTTTTTCGCTTTCGTGGCCGTCTTGGCCTTCGGTTTCGCTGCCGTCTTCGCCTTGGTGGTCTTGCTGCCACCTTCGGCCTTCGTCGTCTTGGCCGAGGGCTTCTTCGCCTTCGTGCCCGCCTTGCCGCCGGACTTGCCGGCCTTCTCCGCGATCAGCGCCAGCGCCTCCTCGACGGTCACGGACTGCGGGTCCTTGCCCTTCGGCAGGGTGGCATTCACCTTGCCCCAGTTGACGTAGGGACCATAGCGTCCGTCGCGAACGGTGATCGCGCCGCCGTCGGGATGGTCTCCGAGCTCCTTCAGCGCCGCCGCGGCGGTACGCCCGCGGGCTCCGGGTCCCTTGCTCTGCTTTTCCGCCAAAACTGTGACCGCGCGGTTGAGGCCGATCGAGAACACATCCTCGATGCTGTCGAGATTGGCGTAGGTGCCGTCATGCAGGACGAACGGCCCGTAGCGACCGAGACCGGCGGAGATCATCTTACCGCTCTCGGGATGCTTGCCGACGTCGCGCGGGAGCGACAACAGCGCCTGCGCCTTTTCATAGTCGACGGTCGCCGGCGTCCAGCCCTTGGGCAGGGAGGAACGCTTGGCCTCCTTGCCTTCGCCGCGCTGGACATAAGGCCCGAAGCGGCCGCTGCGAAGAGTGATCTCCTCGCCGGTGACGGGATCCTTGCCGAGGTTCTTGGTCTCGGGCACGCCGGATGCCTCGGCATCGGCACCGCCCTCCGAGGACAGCTGGCGGGTATAGTTGCACTCTGGATAGTTGGAACAGCCGACGAAGGCGCCGTACTTGCCGAGCTTCAGCGACAGCTGCCCGGTGCCGCAGACCTGGCAGATGCGCGGATCCGAGCCGTCCTCGCGCTTCGGGAAGACCAGCGGTGCGAGCGCCTCGTTCAACGCGTCGAGCACATTGGTGACGCGCAGCTCCTTGGTATCCTCGATCTGCGAGAAGAAATCGCGCCAGAAGTCCCGCAGCACGTCCTTCCAGTTCAGCTCGCCGGCGGAGACCTGGTCGAGCTTCTCTTCGAGGTCGGCGGTGAAGTCGTACTCGACATACTTGGTAAAGAAGCTTTCGAGGAAGGCCGTCACCAGACGGCCCTTCGCCTGCGGAATGAGCTTGCGCTTGTCGATCGTCACATAGTCGCGGTCGCGGAGCGTCGCGAGCGTCGCCGCATACGTCGACGGACGGCCGATGCCGAGCTCTTCCATCTTCTTGATCAGCGAGGCTTCCGAATAGCGCGGCGGCGGCTCGGTGAAGTGCTGGCTGGCATTCACCTTGCGCTTTTCCAGCATTTCGCGGGCGTTGATTTCCGGCAGGCGACCGCTTTCGTCGTCGTCCTCACCGCTTTCGTTCTCGTCGCGCTGATCGGTATAGGCGGCGAGGAAGCCGTCGAAGCGGACGACCGAGCCGACAGCGCGCAGGCCCGCCTTCTCGCCGTCGCGATCGGCGAGGATTTCGGCCGTCGTGCGCTCGATCTCGGCCGAAGCCATCTGGCTGGCAATGCCGCGCTTCCAGATCAGTTCATAAAGCCGCAGCTGGTCGGAATCGAGGTGGCTGCGGACCTTGGCCGGGATCCGGTTGAAATCGGTCGGGCGGATCGCTTCGTGGGCTTCCTGCGCGTTCTTCGCCTTTGTGGAATAGAAGCGGGCCTTCTCCGGCAGGTAGCGGGGGCCGAACTGGTCGCCGATCGCATGCCGCGCCGCGTCAATCGCTTCCGGCGCCATCTGCACGCCGTCGGTACGCATATAAGTAATGAGACCGACTGTCTCGCCACCGATGTCGATGCCCTCGTAGAGCCTCTGGGCGATCTGCATGGTGCGGGAGGCGGAGAAGCCGAGCTGCGAGGACGCCGCCTGCTGCAGCGTCGAGGTGGTGAAGGGCGGGCCCGGATTGCGCTTGACGGGCTTTGCCTCGACGCTTTCGACGACGTAGCGGGCGCCTTCCAGCAGGTCCTTGATGCGGTGGGCGGACTCGCCGTTCTTGATCGAGTTCTTCTGGATGCGCTTGCCGTCGGCCGAGACGAGACGCGCCTCGAACTCGTCGCCGCGCGGCGTCTTCAGAAGCGCGGAGATCTGCCAGTATTCCTCGGCGACGAAGCGTTCGATTTCCGTTTCGCGGTCGCAGACGAGGCGAAGCGCTACCGACTGCACGCGGCCGGCCGAACGCGCACCCGGAAGCTTGCGCCAGAGGACCGGCGACAGGTTGAAGCCGACGAGATAGTCCAGCGCCCGGCGGGCGAGATAGGCGTCGACCAGTGCCTCGTCGATGTCGCGCGGCTGCGCCATCGCATCGAGAACAGCCTTCTTCGTGATCGCGTTGAAGACCACCCGCTTGACCGGCTTGCCGTTCAGCACCTTCTTCTTCTTCAAGAGATCGAGAACGTGCCAGGAGATCGCTTCACCTTCGCGATCCGGGTCGGTCGCGAGAAAGAGGCCGTCGGAGTCCTTGACCGCGTCGGCGATGTCCTTCATCCGCTTCGCGGAGGCGCCGTCGACCTCCCAGACCATCTCGAAATCGTCGTCCGGCCGCACCGAGCCGTCCTTCGCCGGCAGGTCACGAACGTGACCGAACGATGCGAGGACCTTGTATCCCGATCCGAGATACTTGTTGATCGTCTTGGCTTTGGCTGGAGATTCAACGACTACGACATTCATACTTTTTCTCGGTACAAGCCAGCGGACCTTTGATCTTCAGCACGGCTGAGAGGGGTACGTTGCGTTACAGGCCTCCCGACATGGACAGGGATTCGCTTCCGGTCAAGGGGGAGCCGTCATTTTCTCAAGTTCAACGCAATACAACTAAAGGGAGCAATCGTTAAAGTTGCAATTCTAGATAAATTGTCTATCCTCGACTCCATTGATGTGCAGCCGTCCGGCGTGACCGGGCAATTTTGGATCTGGGGGCTTGGACGATGGTTCCGAATTTTCTTGACGGTAATGGAGACGGCTTGCGGGTGCGCGAGAACATCGCTTACGTCCGCCAGATACTCGGCGAGCTGCGCAACGTGGCGCAGCGGGAAGGTGCGGACATGCTCTGCTACCTCATCGAGATGGCCTACCTGGAGGCGGGGGACATCCAGGCGGGGCGCCGCGGCCTTTCAGTCCGCCATGGCCAGGGAGACTAGGCCGCCGGCGTGGCGGTGAAGGCGCCCGGCGATATCGAGCTCCAGCAAGACCAAATAGACCGCTGACGCGGACAGGCCGGTATGACGGATGATGTCGTCGATCTCCACGGGCGTCGGTCCCAGGGCGTCGATGATGCGCGTCCGTTCGTTTGCGGTCGGTGGCGGCTCCAACGCCTTCTCCTCTCCGTCTCCATCCGGTTCCTCGGCCTGCCGTGGCGCGAGGTTTGCCACGCCTGCTATCGGCGCCAGCGCCTGCAGGATGTCCTCGGGTCCGGTGGTGACGATCGCCCCGTCCTTGAGAAGTCCGTTGGTGCCGTGGCATCGGGGATCGAGAGGGGAGCCCGGCACCGCGAAGACGAGCCGCCCGAACTCGCCGGCAAGGCGTGCGGTGATCAGTGAACCGGAGCGGCTCGCCGCCTCGATGACGACGACGCCGAGGGCCGCGCCGGCAATCAGGCGGTTGCGGCGCGGGAAGTCGCGCGCCCGCGCCTCCCAACCGAACGGCATTTCGCTGATGGCGAGCCCGCGGCCGCTGCAGATTTCTTCGAGAAGCCCGATGTTCTCGGGAGGGTAGGGACGGTCGAGCCCCCCGGCCATGGCGGCGATCGTCCCCGTTTCGAGGCTCGCACGATGGGCGGCGGTGTCGATGCCGCGCGCCAGTCCGGAAATGATGCCATAGCCGGCCCTGCCGAGTTCACGTGCAATGAGGCTCGCGAACTTGACGCCGGCAATCGAGGCATTGCGGGAGCCGACGATGCCGACATGGGCAAGCCGTGTCGCCGAAAGGTCGCCGCGGGCTGCAAGGAGGGGCGGTGCGCCGTCGATTTGTCGCAGGGCCGGCGGATAGTCCGGTTCGCCGATGCCGATGAAGGTTGCGCCGAGGCGCCGGGCTGTTTCGAGTTCGCGGACGGCATCGGCCTCGCTGGCGATGCGGATAGGCCGCGTCGAGCCGCCGCGCCGCGACAGCTCCGGCAGGGCGGCGAGCGCCGCTTCGGCATTTCCGAAATGGTTGATGAGGTCGCGAAAGGTCGCCGGCCCCACATTGTCGCTTCGGATCAGCCGCAGCCAGGCGATCCGTTGTCTTTCCGTCAGCGCAATCCCGTTCCGTCTTGCGCTGCGCTCGGGCATGCGCCTATCCCTTTTGTCCGATCCGGCTTTCCGTTCCCGCGATCAGGCGCTCGATATTGGCCTTGTGCCGCCACCAGGAAACGACGGTCATGATCGCCGTCACGATGGCGGCTTCCTCGGCGCCAGTAATCCACAATACAACCGGAATGACAAGAGTCGCGATCAGTGCAGACAACGAGGAGTAGCGGGTGATGAAGGCGATCGACAGCCAGACGGCTGCGAATACGAGCACCATCAGCGGCGTAACCCCGAGCAGGGTGCCGATATAGGTCGCGACGCCCTTGCCGCCCTTGAAGCCGAGCCAGACCGGAAAGAGGTGTCCGATAAAAGCGGCAAACCCGGCGAGAAGGCCGGCATTGGCACCGAACACCGCCTGTGCGGCCACCGCAGCGGCCGTCGCCTTCAGTGCGTCGAGCAGCAGGGTTGCGGCCGCGAGCTTCTTGTTGCCGGTCCTGAGCACGTTGGTGGCGCCGATATTGCCGGAGCCGATCTGCCGCAGGTCGCCGTGGCCGGCCATACGGGTGAGCAGGAGGCCGAAGGGGATGGAGCCCAGGAGATAGCCCAGACTCAGCACCGCGATCAGAGCCGGCAGGCCGATTTGCAGGAAATTGACGTTCGCCACTGTGTCCCCCCGTTATTTATCTTATAGCGAATGCACGCACCGTCCGCGGACATAGGTCGACACCGCCCGTCCGGAAAAACGCGCATCCTCGAACGGCGTGTTCTTCGAGCGGGAGACAATCGCCTCCTTGGAGACGAGCCACGGCTCGTCGAGGTCGATGAGCGTGATGTCGGCCGCAGCGCCCGGCTTCAGCGTCCCGGCGTCGAGGCCGAAGATGTGGGCCGGCCGCGTCGACATGGCATCGATGAGACGCATCAGCGACACCTGGCCGCTGTGGTGCAGGCGAAGGGCGGCTGAAAGCATCGTCTCGAGCCCGATCGCACCGTCCGCGGCATCGGAGAAGGGCAGGCGCTTGGTGTCGACGTCCTGCGGATCATGCGAGGAAACAATGATGTCGATGGTGCCGTCGGCGATCGCCTCGACCATGGCCATGCGGTCGTCCTCCGAGCGCAGCGGCGGCGACAGCTTGAAGAAGGTGCGGTATTCGCCGATGTCGTTCTCGTTGAGCGACAGGTGGTTGATCGAGACGGCGCAGGTGACGTTCGCGCCGCGTTCGCGGGCGACGCGGATCGCCTCGGCAGATTCCGGCACCGAGATCTTTGCGGCGTGATACTTCGCGCGGGTGAGCGTCGCGATTCTTAGGTCGCGTTCGAGCGGGATGATCTCGGCCTCCTTGGGAACGCCGGAAAGTCCGAGCCAACCGGCAAGCAGGCCCTCGTTCATCACGCCGTTGGCGCCGAGATACTTGTCCTTCGCCTCAAGCGCGATGACGGCGGAAAATTCCCGTGCATAGGTCATCGCGCGGCGCAGGACCTGCGTGTCGTGGAGGCCGTGACGGCCGTTGGTGAAGGCGACGGCTCCCGCTTCCTGGAGAAGCCCCATCTCGGTCATCTCGACGCCATCGAGCCCCTTCGTCAGGGCCGCCGCCGGATAGACGTTGACGAGGGCGGTGTCGCGGGCGGTCTTGCGCACGAATTCAACCAGCGCGATGTCGTCGATCACCGGGTCGGTGTCCGGCATCACGATGAAGGAAGTGACGCCGCCGGCTGCCGCAGCCCGGCTCGCCGAGGCTATGGTCTCGCGGTGTTCCGCGCCCGGTTCGCCGGTAAAGACGCGCGCGTCGACGAGACCCGGCACTGCGGTCAGCCCGCGGCAGTCGCGCACCTCTGCGCCGTCGGGTGCACCCTGGTTGAGTGCGTCGGCGCCGGCTGCGGCGATGCGGCCGTCAGCCCCGACGACGATCGTTCCGACCTCGTCGATGCTGCGCGACGGATCGACGATGCGGACATTCTTCAAGACGAGGGGCGTGGTCGTGCTCATGCGCCCATTCCTTCCGTTCTCGGACCCTGGTTGCCGGAGACGAGCAGGGCCTCCATGACCGCCATGCGCACAGCGACACCCATTTCCACCTGCTGCTCAATGACGCTCTGGGGGCCGTCGGCGACTTCCGAGGCGATCTCGACCCCGCGGTTCATCGGTCCGGGGTGCATGACGAGCGCGTCTTCCTTCGCCGCCTTCAGCTTTTCTGCATCGAGGCCGTAGAAGTGGAAATATTCACGGATCGAAGGCACGAAGGCGCCCGACATGCGCTCGCGTTGCAGGCGCAGCATCATCACGACGTCGGCGTCCTTGAGGCCCTCCTTCATGTCGTGGAAGACTTCGACGCCCATCTGGGCGATGCCTGCGGGCAACAGCGTTGCCGGCGCCACGACCCGGACGCGGGCGCCCATGGCGTTCAGCAGCAGGATGTTCGAACGGGCGACGCGCGAATGCAGGACGTCCCCGCAGATCGCGACGATGATGCGCGAGAGCTTGCCCTTGGCGCGACGGATCGTCAGCGCATCGAGGAGCGCCTGCGTCGGATGCTCGTGCTGGCCGTCACCGGCATTGACCACCGAGCATGCGACCTTCTGGGAGAGGAGGGCGGCGGCGCCCGCGGAGGAATGCCGTATGACCAGCACGTCCGGCCGCATGGCGTTCAGCGTCATCGCCGTGTCGATCAGCGTTTCGCCTTTCTTCACCGAGGAGTTCCCGACGGACATGTTCATGACGTCCGCGCCGAGCCGCTTGCCGGCGAGCTCGAACGAGGACTGCGTTCGCGTCGAGGCTTCGAAGAAGAGATTGATCTGGGTGAGACCACGCAACGTCGAGGTCTTCTTTTCCCTCTGGCGGCTGATCTTGACGGCCTCGTCGGCCTTGTCGAGCAGGAAGGTGATGTCCTGTTCGGTGAGGCCCTTTATGCCGAGGAGGTGGCGGTGGGGAAAGAAGACCATGGGACTGTCCTCCTGAGATAGTCACGCGGTCTATAAAGATTGCCAGCCGGGGGGGCAAGCATGTGCTATGTGGATTGGACTTTGTTCCCCATGTTAAACGAATCAGATCCTTCAAAAGACAAAAATGAGCGAAATGAGCCGGACAGAAGACAAACTCGCCGAACTGAATCAGCCGAAACCCTGGTCCGGCGTCAATGCCTACCGGTCGGATCCGCTGATCGTCGATCTGAGCTCCGGACTTCACCGCTCGCTGCGGGAGGAATATGACGCGCTCGGCCGCTACGTGACCTCGCCGGAGGCGCAGGAACTGGCGCGCATGGCGAACCAGAACGTGCCGCAGTTGCGGACCCACGGCGTGCGCGGCGAACGGCTGGACGTCGTCGAATTCCATCCGGCCTGGCACGCGCTGATGCGCCGCTCGATGGCGAACGGGCTGCATTCGTCCGCCTGGGAAAACCATCCCGACACCCGCGGCTACGAGCACAGGGCCCGCGCGGTCCGCTTCTTCCTGACCGCCCAGCTCGAATGCGGTCATCTCTGCCCGCTGACGATGACGAGCGCGTCCGTCGCTGCGCTGATGGCTTCGCCGCAGGTGCAGAAGGAGTGGGTGCCGAAAATCCTTTCTCGCAAATACGACTCCTCCAACAAGCCGCCGATGCAGAAGACGGGAATAACGCTCGGCATGGGCATGACGGAGAAGCAGGGCGGTACAGACGTTCGCGCCAATATCTCCCGCGCCGAGCGGGTGGGCGAGGGCATCTACCGTCTCTCCGGCCACAAGTGGTTCATGTCGGCGCCGATGAGCGACGCCTTCGTGATGCTCGCCCAGACGCCGGAGGGAATCGGGTGCTTCCTCGTGCCGCGGCTCCTCGAAGACGGATCGGCCAACGGGCTGCAGTTCCAGCGACTGAAGGACAAGCTCGGCAACCGTTCCAACGCCTCCTCGGAAGTCGAGTTCGACGGCACGTTCGGCTATATCCTCGGCCAGCCCGGCGACGGCATCCGCACGATCCTCGACATGGTGACGCTGACCCGGCTCGACTGCGCCGTCGCGTCTGCCGGCATCATGCGCGCCTCGATGGCGGAAGCCGTCCACCATGTTCGTGGCCGCAGCGTTTTCGGCAAGATGCTGATCGACCAGCCGATCATGACCCGCGTGCTCGCCGACATGGCGCTCGACGTCGCCGGCGCGACCGCACTCGTCTTCCGGCTCGCGCAGTCCTTCGACCAGGCGCGCGACAACCCCGCCGATGCCGCCTTTGCGCGGGTGATGACGCCGGTCGTCAAATACTGGGTCTGCAAGATGGCGCCCGCGCTGATCTACGAGGCGATGGAATGCATCGGCGGCAGCGGCTACATCGAGGAGCGGGCAATCGCCCGCCACTACCGGGAAGCGCCGGTCAATGCGATCTGGGAAGGGTCGGGCAACGTCATGGCGCTCGACGTGCTCAGGGTGCTGAACCGCGGCAAGGATCTCTTCGAGACGATCTTTGCAGGGCTCGAACGCGACCTCGGCGTCTCCGGCAGGAAGACCGTCGAGGTCCTGAGGGCGGCGACGGCCCTTGCCGAGCGCGACGAGGCGGCATCAAGGCTCCTCGTCGAGCAACTGGCGCTCGCCGCCGCCGCGGCGGAACTCTATCGCCTCGGTGCCGGCAAAATCGCCGATGCGTTCCTCGAGACGCGCCTCGCCGGCGGCTGGCGCCACACCTACGGCGCCATCGACGCCCGCTTCGACGCCCGCTACGTCCTCGATCTCCTTTATCCGGCGGCAGGGTAGGCGGGCCGCACGATATCCGGACCGCTGAGCGACAGCTTTCCCTCCTGAGTCGATGGTTAGCTCTCAAGCTAAATAACTATCCGTCTACTACCGTGATCTCGAAGGGGGTGGGCGGTGTGCCGGTTATCCCCAGGGCGCGTTAACCTTAATAAATGGTTTACGTTGCGCGAGGTCGGTTAACGCGCGAGTTTCGGACCGGTTGATGCCGGAGCCGATGGCAAGATGGTTAACAACGCCGCACGGATCGCGAGAATGCTCATGGTGATGATGTTCTTCGCCGGCCTGGCGCTCGACATCGCCGTGCCTGCCGTCGTGCTCAGCGCGATGGCTCTGGCGACATGGCTCGTCCGCAACTGGACGCCGTCACAAGAATGGAAGGGGAGGGCGGCATGAAGACGTTCCTGATTTTTTGGGCGACGCCGATCGTGCTGCTCGGAGGCTGGTACGGCCTTTCCTACAACGACATCAGTTTCGGCTATTTCATGCTGACCCGACAGGCGCATGACATGGTCTTCCAGATCTACGGGGATATTCTCGGCATCCCGCCGGACACCATTCCGCCGCTGGTCGCACGCGCCATCGTGTTCGACAGCCTGTTCGTCTTCGCGATCATCGCCTTGCGCAAGCGCCGTGCGATTGCCGCCTGGTGGCGGACGCGTCAGGGCACGTCCGTGTCGGAAGCGCCCATTCTCGATAGCGCGGAAAGCCTGTCGAGGGCACCCTGAAGGATAAAGGCCGCGGCCGCCGAGTCGATGCGTTCGGCACGCTTGGCCCGTGACACGTCCATTTCGAGAAGTGCGCGTTCCGCTGCGACCGTCGAAAGCCGCTCGTCCCACAGGATGAAGGGAATATCGGTTTTGTCGGACATCGTGCGCACGAAGGCCCGCGTCGCCTGGACGCGTGGTCCTGACGAGCCGTCCATGTTCATCGGCAGGCCGATGACGAAGGCGGCGACCTTCTCCCGTGCCGCGAAATCGAGCAACACCTCGGCGTCCTTGGTGAACTTGACGCGCTTGATGACCGGGCGGGGGGTGGAAAAGCGGCGACCGAGGTCCGACATCGCGACCCCGATCGTCTTGGTGCCGAGATCGAGACCGGCAATCGCCTGGCCGGGCTTCAGGAAGCCTGCGAGTTGCTCGATCGTCAGCGTGGCCATGCCGTTCCTTACCGCTTGCGCAAGAATTCGGTGCGCAGCACCAGGCCCTTGATGGCGTCGTGGCGGCAGTCGACCTCCTCCGGATTCTCCGTGAGGCGGATCGACTTGATGACGGTCCCCTGCTTCAGGGTCGTGCTGGTGCCCTTGACCTTCAAGTCCTTGATGAGGGTGACGGAATCACCGTCGGCGAGCACGTTGCCGGCGCTGTCGCGAACCTCGGCCGCTGCTGCGGCCTGCGCTGCCATTTCGGAGGCCGGCCGCCATTCGCCGGTTACTTCGTCGTATACATAATCATCGTCGGACATTCTTGCCTCCTTGCGGCCGTCACTCGAAAACCCGATGAATGACGCCGCGTGCGCCGCAAACTCCGTCCATCGAGGGGATGACGTCGCATATCCTACCGGGCAGGGTAGCGCAATACGAGCGCAGACGGTGTCTGCGCACTTGCCCTGCTGCCGCTGTCGGCCAAAATACTCTAATGAGATCGTGGCCGCACGGCAGAAGATTCGAAAGGAAGAGACGACAATGAAAATCACCTGGCTCGGGCATTCCGCCTTCCGCATCGAAACCGGCAAGGCCCGCATTCTCATCGATCCCTTCTTCACCGGCAATCCGGGCTTCGAGGGTCTCGACCTCAAAGAAGCGGCTGCCGACGTCACCCACATCCTGCTGACCCACGGCCATGGCGACCATGTCGGCGATACGCTTGCGATCGCGAAGGAAAGCGGTGCGACGGTCGTCGCCAATTTCGACCTCTGCATGTGGCTCGCCCACAAGGGGCTGGAAAACTATTCGCCGGGCAATACCGGCGGCACCATCGACATGGATAGCTTCACCGTCACCTTCACAAATGCGCTGCATTCCTCCGCCTCGATCACCGAGGATGGTGTTTCCCACTCGCTCGGCAATCCGAACGGCCTGATGCTGCATTTCGACGACGGCGCCTCGCTGCTCCACATGGGCGACACAGATATCTTCTCCGACATGGCGCTGATCAACGAGTTGCATCGCCCCGACATCGGCATCGTTCCGATCGGCGACCGCTTTACGATGGGCGGTGCCGTCGCCGCGCTCGCCTGCCAGCGTTTCTTCAATTTCGAGGTTGCGCTACCCTGCCATTACGGCTCCTTCCCGATCATCGACCAGACGCCGGAGAAGTTCGTCGCCGGCATGGAGGGAACGAAGACGAAGGTCGCCACGCCGAAGCCCGGCGAGAGCCTCGACCTCTGACGATTTCCCCCGTTGCGCATGCGTCCCGCGGCCATTATAGCGGGGGAAACAGTCTGTCTGGAGAATACCCATGTCCGTTGATCTCGCCACCGTGAAGCGTGTTGCGCATCTTGCCCGCATTGCCCTCAATGAAGAGGATGCGGAGCGGATGATGGGTGAGCTGAACGGCATTCTCGGCTTCGTCGAGCAGCTCTCCGAGGTCGATGTCACCGGCGTCGAGCCGATGACGTCGGTCACGCCGATGGCGATGAAGAAGCGCAAGGACGAGGTCACCGACGGCAGCAAGGCGGACGATATCGTCGCCAATGCGCCGGAGACCGATCGCAATTTCTTCCTCGTGCCGAAGGTTGTCGAATAACCGTCGCCTATTCCGTGCGTGACGGCCGTCTCCGGGCCGTATCCAGCATTGATGCGCTGCCAAGGCGCCTTTCATTTTGAAGTGAACCGATCATGAGCGAACTGACCAGCCTGACCATTGCCGAAGCCCGCGCCAAACTGGCGGCGAAGGAATTCAAAGCCGTCGAGCTGACCGAAGCCTATCTGCAGGCGATCGAGACCGCGAACGATGCGATCAACGCCTTTGTGACGGTCACGCCGGAGAAGGCGCTGGAGATGGCCAAGGCCTCCGACGCGCGCATCGCCGCCGGCAAGGCCGGCGCGCTCGAGGGCATTCCGCTCGGTGTAAAGGACCTGTTTGCGACCCGCGACGTCCACACCCAGGCCTGCAGTGCGGTCCTCAGCCGGTTCAAGCCGAAATACGAATCGACCGTCACCCAGAACCTCTGGGACGACGGCGCCGTCATGCTCGGCAAGCTCAACATGGACGAGTTTGCCATGGGCTCGTCGAACGAAAGCTCCCATTACGGTCCGGTGACGAACCCGTGGAAGGCGAGCGGCTCCGATCAGCGCCTCGTGCCCGGCGGTTCGTCGGGCGGCTCGGCGGCTGCGGTCGCAGCCCATCTCTGCGCCGGTGCGACGGCGACCGACACCGGCGGCTCGATCCGCCAGCCGGCCGCGTTCACCGGCACCGTCGGCATCAAGCCCACCTATGGCCGCTGCTCGCGCTGGGGCATCGTCGCCTATGCGTCCTCCCTCGATCAGGCCGGCCCGATCGCCCGCGACGTTCGCGACGCCGCGATCCTCTTGAAGTCGATGGCGAGCGTCGACGCCAAGGACACGACCTCGGTCGACATTCCGGTTCCGGACTATGAGGCGGCGCTCGGCCAGTCGCTCAAGGGCATGCGGATCGGCATCCCGAAGGAATACCGCGTCGAGGGCATGCCGGAAGAGATCGAAAAACTCTGGGCGCAGGGCGTGGCCTGGCTGAAGGACGCCGGTGCCGAGGTCGTCGACATTTCCTTGCCGCACACCAAATACGCGCTGCCCGCCTACTATATCGTGGCACCGGCGGAAGCCTCGTCGAACCTCGCCCGCTATGACGGTGTCCGCTACGGCCTGCGGGTCGACGGCAAGGACATTGCCGACATGTACGAGAAGACCCGCGCCGCGGGCTTCGGCACCGAGGTCAAGCGGCGTATCCTCATCGGCACATACGTGCTGTCGGCCGGCTATTACGACGCTTATTACCTGAGAGCCCAGAAGGTCCGCACGCTGATCAAGCGCGATTTCGAGCTCGCCTTCAACGATGTCGATACCGTGCTCGCGCCGATCACGCCGTCGTCTGCCTTTGCCATCGGCGACAAGGAACTCGCCGCCGATCCGGTCAAGATGTACCTGCAGGACGTCTTCACGGTGACGGTGAACATGGCCGGGCTTCCGGGCCTTTCCGTTCCCGCCGGCCTCGACGCCAAGGGCCTGCCGCTCGGCCTGCAGCTCATCGGCCGGCCGTTCGAGGAGAGCACGCTCTTCAAGGCCGCGCACGTCATCGAACAGGCCGCCGGCACCTTCCGCCCGGCGAAGTGGTGGTAAGCCGGGTTCTGATCCGACCGATGACCGAGGCCGACGCCGAAAGCGTCGGCGAAGTCGGCTTT
Source organism: Ciceribacter thiooxidans (assembly GCF_014126615.1). Taxonomy (NCBI): domain Bacteria; kingdom Pseudomonadati; phylum Pseudomonadota; class Alphaproteobacteria; order Hyphomicrobiales; family Rhizobiaceae; genus Ciceribacter; species Ciceribacter thiooxidans. Next base: position 1,996,245 of record NZ_CP059896.1, on the reverse strand, counting down.
GCCGCCTGGGCGGCGAACCCCGTCCTGAATGACTTCGGCACTGAGATGCCGGAGTGTGTGCACCGCGCCTTCTGCGATTTCGCGGCGACCGGTTCACCGGTCATTCTCGTCGCCGAACGCGCCGGCGAGATCGTCGGCTGGACCGCCCGCGAGGGCGATGCCGACTATGTCTCGGACCTGTGGGTTCATCCCGATCATCAGGGAAGGGGCGCCGGCAGGGCGCTTCTCGAACACGTTTTCTCCCTGATGCGGGGCGAGGGAATAGAACGCGCACGCATCGCCACCCACGCCCGCAATGCCGGCGCCATCCGATTGTACGAGCGCTGCGGCTTCGTCCTCGTCTGGCGTGGCATGGAGCGTTCTGCGGCGATGCAGATGGACGTCGAAAAGGTCCACCTGGAAAAGGCACTGTAGCTGCCGGCCTTCACGAGGAAGGCCGGCGTCGTCGTTACCTGTTGTCCAGTTCCGCCCTGACGAGCCGCAGCCCCCTTTCGGTGATCCGGTAAGGGTGTCCGGCCTTCGAGCTGATCGCCTTCAGCCGCTTCAGTTTTCGGAAGAGGAGAAGGTCGAAGCCGGGATAGAGCCAGCCGTCGCGCGAGAAGCACCGGGCGTTCTCGATCTTGCGTCTGTCATTGCGATAGATTTCGATCCGCCCGCCCTGGGCGAGCAGGTGAAGGATGCGCTGTTCGTTGCGCGAGATGTCCATTGTCGTTGATCCGGTATTCGCGTCCTTCGAAAGGACGCACGAAAACGTATCCGTTGCCGGTCAGGCATCGGGGTTCTGTTCTCGTCGGGCCCATGCGCGCGGATCGTATCGATCGCGGGCAGGGCCTTCACCGGGTCTGTGACAATCCGTACATCAACACTCCATCGTGCGGAGCTGTTTTTGCCGCATGCCTCGGCGCGCGTCAAGCGCAGGAGGAAACGCCTCTAAATCCTCCGGCGAATCAGGGGCGCGCCCCGTCGCAACTTCCGTAACGTGATGTCGAGATGCAGAATGATCTACAAGACACTGGAAATGTTGAGATTACCATCGTCACACGGGCGCAGGTCGCGATGGGCTGGTAAATCGCCATCGCCGGTGTTCTACTGACGCAAAGCGGGGGGCACTTCATGATCACGATCCGCAGTGCACGGCAGGATGAGGCGGCGATCCTCGCCGATGTCGGGCTGCGCGCCTGGGAGAAGGCGATGATCCCCGTCGGCGAAACGAAAGCCATGGTCGAGAACGCGCGCCTTGCCTTCTGGAACTTCGTCAGCTCCGAATGGCTTACGATCACGGTGATCGAGCAGAACGGCGACGTCGCCGGCTGGGCAGCGCGCGAAAACCTCGACGAGGACATCACGGATTTCTGGATCGACCCGGTTTTCCAGGGGCAGGGCCTCGGCACGGCCCTGCTGGCAGCCGTCGAAGGCGAAATCCGCCATCTGGGCTTCGAGAAGGCGACCCTCGAGACACACGCGATGAACCGCGAAGGTCTGCATTTCTTCGAGAAGCACGGCTATTCCGTGCACTGGCTGACGGTCGCCTACAACCCCAAGCTCGACCGCGACATCCAGACGGTCGGCCTCGCCAAGGCTTTCGTCGCACCGGAGCCGGTCGGATACGGCCAGGAATTCTGACATCGCCGACGGTTGGCGCGAGGCGTGACATAACCATCCGCGCCACCGTGTCGAGCCTTGCGCCGCAGCGCCATTTGCTCTACCCAACGGGGTCAGAAATCCCAAGCATGACAAGAGCTCCAGATGACCATTGTTGACACGCGCACGCCTGACCCGAAACGCTTGATCCCCGGCGCCACCGGCGATTGGGAGGTGGTGATCGGCATGGAAGTCCATGCCCAGGTGACCAGCAACGCCAAGCTCTTCTCGGGGGCCTCGACCACCTTCGGCAACGCGCCGAATTCCAACGTTTCGCTCGTCGACGCGGCGATGCCGGGCATGTTGCCGGTGATCAATGAGGAATGCGTCAGGCAGGCTGTGCGCACCGGCCTCGGACTCAAGGCGAAGATCAACAACCGCTCGATCTTCGACCGCAAGAACTATTTCTATCCGGACCTGCCGCAGGGCTACCAGATCTCGCAGTTCAAGGATCCGATCGTCGGCGAGGGCAGGATCGTGATCTCGCTCGGTCCCGACCGTCAGGGCAATTTCGAGGATATCGAGATCGGCATCGAGCGCCTGCACCTCGAGCAGGACGCCGGCAAGTCGATGCACGACCAGCATCCGACCATGTCCTATGTGGATCTCAACCGCTCGGGCGTCGCGCTGATGGAGATCGTCTCCAAGCCCGACATGCGCTCGTCCGACGAGGCCAAGGCCTACATGACCAAGCTGCGCTCGATCGTGCGCTACCTCGGCACCTGCGACGGCAACATGGACGAAGGCTCGATGCGCGCCGACGTCAACGTCTCCGTACGCAAGCCGGGCGGCGCCTTCGGCACCCGCTGTGAGATCAAGAACGTCAACTCCATCCGCTTCATCGGCCAGGCGATCGAATACGAGGCCCGTCGCCAGATTGCCATCCTCGAGGACGGCGGCGAGATCGACCAGGAAACCCGCCTCTTCGACCCCGGCAAGGGTGAAACCCGCGCCATGCGATCGAAGGAAGAGGCGCATGATTACCGCTATTTCCCCGATCCGGACCTCCTGCCACTCGAATTCGACGATGCCTTCGTCGAGGCGCTGAAGAAGGACCTGCCGGAACTACCGGACGACAAGAAGGCCCGTTTCGTCGCCGATCTCGGCCTGTCCGTCTACGACGCTTCCGTGCTCGTCTCGGAAAAGGCGATCGCCGACTATTTCGAGGCCGTGGCCGAAGGCCGCGACGGCAAGGCCGCAGCCAACTGGGTCATCAACGACCTGCTCGGTGCGTTGAACAAAGCCGGAAAAACCATTGAAGAGACTCCGGTTTCGCCCGCCCAGCTCGGCGGCATCATCGACCTCATCAAGGACGGCACGATCTCCGGCAAGATCGCCAAGGATCTCTTCGAGATCGTCTGGAACGAGGGCGGTGACCCGGCGGCGCTCGTCGAGAGCCGCGGCATGAAGCAGGTGACCGATACCGGCGCGATCGAAAAGGCGGTCGACGACATCATCGCCGCCAATCCCGACCAGGTCGCCAAGGTGCTTGCCAAGCCGACGCTCGCCGGCTGGTTCGTCGGCCAGGTGATGAAGGCGACCGGCGGCAAGGCCAATCCGCAGGCCGTGCAGGCGCTCGTCAAGCTGAAGCTCGGAATCGAGGAGTGATGGCAGCGATGTTCTTCGTCCGCACGGCGAGCGAGCGCGATGTCGAAGCGCTGCGTGGCCTGCTGGCGGAGTCCTTCCATTCCACCTATGACGGCTTCTACGGACCGGAGAAGGTGCAACAGCTCATCGATGCCTGGCATTCGCTGCCGGCGCTGAAGGCGCGGGTGGAGAAGAAGGGCGGCGAGTTCCTCGTCGCCGACGACGGGCGGCGGCTCGGCGGCATGGCCTATGCCGCCATGTCGAAGACGATGACGAAGACCGCCATGCTGCACCAGCTCTACGTGCGGCCTTCCTGCCAGCGCATGGGCATCGGCCGTGATCTCTTTGCCGAGCTCGAGACCTGCTTTCCGGATGCGGAGATCATGCGTCTGGAGGTCGAGCCGCGAAACGCCGCGGCCATCGCCTTTTACGAGGCGCACGGCTTCACCGAGGTCGACCGCACGACGAGCTGCGGCGGCCCGGATTCGGGCCTGCCGGCGATCATCATGGAAAAGCCGCTCGGCTGAGCGTCCTCACTCCTGGGGGACTTCTTCCTGCTTGCCGTCCTCGTCATAGAGGAGGACGGCGGCGCATTCGGCGAGGTCTGGACGCCGTTCCCGGTCGCAGGCGACCTTCGCCGCGGCGAGCGCCGCTTCCTTGCTCTCCCAGCCGCAATAGAATTCTTCCCAGTGGAGGCCTTCGGTGTGCAGGATCGAAACCTCGACGCTATAGAGCGCCGGGAAGCAGTAGCTCATCGCAACGCAATCCTCGTCCGTGCCGCCGCCGTCGACGCACTGCTTGCGGGCGCAGGCAAAGGCCTCGTCGGCGTTGGCTCCGGTGCAGACACCGCTGCTCATCTCGGGTGCCTGGACGAAGGCGATCCCCTTGCGTCCGCCTTCCTCGGCGGATGCTGCCGGTATGGACAAGATTAGCGCAAGAAAGAAAGTGCAAGCGCTGCGACAGATCATGTAAGTCTTCCCCCAGTTCCCCTGATTTGCGGGTGCTCCCGCTCGCGAAGGACCATATATGGAAACTGAGTCTGTCACCATCCGGAAGGCCGGCCAAGGCGACGTGCCGGCGATCGTCGCGATGTTCGCAAACGATTCGCTCGGCGGCCACGGCGACACCACGGACCCTTCAGCACTGCCGGACTATCGGGCGGCATTCCGCCTCATCGATCAATCCCCGAACGAAACGCTTTATGTGGCCGTGAAAGGCGGGGAGGTGGTCGGGACCTTTCAGACCCTGATCACCACGACCCTGACCGGCCGCGGCGGCTCCTCGATGATCGTCGAGGCGGTGCATACGCGGGCGGATTGCCGCGGGCAGGGCGTCGGCGAGGCAATGATCCGCTTCTGTCTTGACGAGGCGAGGCGGCAGGGGCTGCGTCAGGTGCAACTCACCTCCAATGCGAAGCGCACGGATGCCCACCGCTTCTACGGACGGCTCGGTTTCGAGGCCAGTCACATCGGCTTCAAGTTCAAGCTGAAATGACGGTTGACGGCCCGCGAAACACTGGACAATCGGCCCCCAAGGCGGCATAAGCGGGGAACTGTTGAACCCGAGCGCCGTTCGGGCGTCGGAGCCGAAGGACGAGACATGAAGCAGCTTCTGTTGCAACTTTTCACCTGGTGGAACGGCCAGACAATGGGCACGCGCTTCTTCACCTGGCGCAATGGCAAGCGCGTCGGCGAAGACGAGTTCGGCAATGTCTATTACGAAGGCGGCATGACCTCCTTTGGTCTCCCGCGCCGCTGGGTCATCTACAACGGTTATGCCGAGGCTTCGAAGATTTCGGCGGACTGGCACGGCTGGATGCATCACCGCACGGACGTTCCTCCGACCAAGGAGGATTACAAGGCGCGCGAGTGGCAGAAGCCCCACCGGCCGAACTACACCGGTTCCTCGCTCGCCTATCGTCCGCAGGGTTCGATTGCCGTTCCGGGCGAGCGTCCGCGCGTAACCGGCGACTACGACGCCTGGACGCCCGGCAACTGACACCGGTTTTGGCCACAATTGACGTTTAGCCGCTTTGCTGGACGTTGCCTTCTCCCGGGGAGGAGCATCGTCGGCAGAACGGCTGGAGACTGGAGATATGAAGCTTTTCGGAAACGGCATCGGGCTTGGCGCGGCCTCTCTCCTTGCGCTGACGACCGCCGTTTCCCTGCTTTCGGCCGCGAGTGCGGCGAGAGCGGAGCGTATCGCCAACCCGGTCGCGCAGTTCGCCGGCATCGACAAGATCACCGGGCGCATCACCTCCTTTGATGTCTACGTCAACGAGACCGTGCAGTTCGGCGCGCTGCAGGTGACGCCGAAGGTCTGCTATTCCCGCGACGAGGCAGAAGCCCAGAAGATCGACGCCTTCATCGAAGTCGATGAGATCACCCTCGACCGCAAGATCCGCCGCATCTTTTCCGGCTGGATGTTCGCCGACAGCCCGGCGCTGAATGCCGTCGAGCACGCGATCTACGACGTGTGGCTGACGGGCTGCAAGCAGTCGTCGGACGTTCCGGCGCCGGAAGGAGTCGTCGCCGCTCATCCCGCTCCCGTGCCGGTCTCGGAGGCAGAGAAGGCCACCGAGGCGCAGAAGCGGGCCGCAAGTTCGGAAAGCCAGACGCCGGCATCGGTAAGCGAGCAGTCGCAGCCGGTGGGCGAGGGTGCCATGGCGCCTGCAGAGAACCCACCCGACCCGCAGAACAGCGGCGTGCTGCAGCCGCCGCAGCAGCAGCAGGACGCGGTTCCGCCGCTCGGTGCCCCGCAGGAAATTCCCGACAACGTTCCCGGCGATTCCCTGCCGCCGCTTGGTGATTCTCAACAGATGCAGGATATCGCCCCGGGCGATGCCTTGCCGCCCCTCGACGAACCTCAGCCGGTGCCGGACAATGCACCGGGCGACCTGCTGCCGCCGCTCGACATCCCGCAGGGGGGCGAGGAGATGCCGCAGGGGCAGCCGCTGCCGCAGGTTCCCGGAGCGAAGCCGGGTAGTGTCGGGCTGTTCTGACGTTCTGGCGTAAACGTCGAATTCGTTCCGTCAGGCGAAGGGGAGGTCCGGTCCCGCCACGGCCTTTTCCAACAGACGCGCATACTGGTCCTTCGGCACGTCGATCGCGCCGAAGGTCTTCAGGTGCTCCGTCGTGAACTGCGTGTCGAGCAGCGTGAAGCCACGCTCCCTCAGGCGTTCGACGAGGTGGACAAGACAGATTTTCGAGGCATTGGTGCGCCGGGCAAACATGCTCTCGCCGAAGAAAGCAGAGCCGAGCGAGACGCCGTACAGCCCACCGACGAGTTCGTCTCCGTCCCAGGCTTCGACGCTATGGGCATGGCCCATCCGGTGAAGCGCGCGGTAGAGATCCTTGATTGTCTGGTTGATCCAGGTACTCGGCCGGTCTTCGGCTGCTTCTGCGCATTTGTCGAGGACAAGGTCGAAGGCGGTATCATAACGGATGTCGAAGGGCTTGTGGCGCATTGCCTTGGCAAGACTCTTCGAGACGTGAAGCGCATCAAGCGGGATGATGCCCCGAAGTTCGGGCTCGACCCAGAAGATTTCCGGGTCGTCCGCCGATTCCGCCATCGGAAAGAGGCCGATGGAATAGGCACGCAGCAGGATCTCCGGAGTGATCGAGTAATCTCTGCTGCGCGGCCCTGCCATCGGCGTTCTTCAGGCTGAAGTTCTGGCCAGATAATCCTCCAGCCAGTGGATGTCGTAGTCGCCGTTCGCGATGTCCTGATTGGCGATCAGGTCCTGGAACAGCGGCAGGGTTGTCTTGATGCCGTCGATGACGAATTCATCGAGCACGCGGCGCAGACGCATCATGCATTCGACGCGTGTGCGCCCGTGCACAATCAGCTTGCCGATCAGGCTGTCGTAGTAGGGCGGGATCTTATAGCCTTGGTACGCGCCCGAATCCACGCGCACGCCGAGACCGCCCGGAGCATGGAAATGCGTGATCGTGCCGGGGGAGGGCACGAAGGTGCGCGGGTCCTCGGCGTTGATGCGGCATTCGATGGCGTGGCCGGAGAAGGTCACCTCGTCCTGCGTGACCGAGAGACCGGCGCCGGAAGCGATGCGGATCTGTTCGTGCACGAGGTCGATGCCGGTGATCGCTTCGGTGATCGGATGCTCCACCTGCAGACGGGTGTTCATTTCGATGAAGTAGAATTCGCCGTTCTCGTAGAGGAACTCGATCGTGCCGGCGCCGCGGTACTTCATCTTCATCATGGCGTCGGCGCAGATCTGGCCGATCTTCATGCGCTGTTCGACGTTGAGCGCCGGAGAGTTGGCCTCTTCCCAGACCTTCTGGTGGCGCCGCTGCAGCGAGCAGTCGCGCTCGCCGAGGTGGATGGCGTTGCCTTCACCGTCGCCGAGGACCTGGATCTCGATGTGCCGCGGCTTGCCGAGGTACTTTTCCATGTAGACGGCCGGATTGCCGAAAGCGGCTGCCGCTTCGGTCCGGGCGGTGTTGAAGGCTTCCTCGAGGTCTTCCTCGGTCTTGGCCACCTTCATGCCGCGGCCACCGCCGCCTGCCGTCGCCTTGATGAGAACCGGAAAGCCGATGCGGTGCGCGGTGGCCATCAGGTTGTCTTCCGTCACCTCGCCGTCGGAACCCGGAACGACGGGAATGCCGAGATCCATCGCCGTCAGCTTGGCGGTGATCTTGTCGCCCATCAGGCGGATGTGCTCTGCCGTCGGCCCGATGAAGGTGATGCCGTGCGCATCGAGGATATCGGCGAACTTGGCGTTTTCCGAAAGGAAACCGTAGCCCGGATGGACGGCGTCGGCGCCGGTAATCTCGCAGGCAGCGACGATCTGGTGGATGTTGAGGTAGCTTTCGCGCGACGGCGGCGGGCCGATGCAGACGCTCTCGTCGGCGAGCCGGACATGCATCGCGTCGGCATCCGCCGTCGAGTGAACGGCCACCGTGGCGATGCCGAGCTCCTTGCAGGCGCGCAGGACGCGAAGGGCGATTTCGCCGCGATTGGCAATCAGGATCTTCGAAATACCGCTCATGGGCCTCACTCGATGATCAGCATGGGCTCGCCGTACTCGACGGGCCGGGCGTCCTCGATCAGAATTTCCACGACCTTGCCGGAACGCGGGGCCGGGATCTGGTTCATCGTCTTCATCGCTTCGATGATGAGAACCGTCTGACCTTCCTTGACGATCGAACCGACCTCGACAAAGGGACGAGCGCCCGGGGCGGGGGAGAGATAGGCGGTGCCGACCATCGGGGCGGTGACCGCATTCGAGAGATTGCGTGCCGGCTCGGCAGCGGCTGCCGGAGCAGCGGCGGCAACCGGGGCAGGGGCGGCCGCGGGAAACTGGTAGGCCGGGGCCTGCTGCATGGCGACCATCTGCGGACCGGAGCGCGAGACGCGGATTCTCAGGTCGTCCTGTTCGACTTCGATCTCGGTCAGATCGGTCTCGTTGAGGATGTTCGCGAGGTCACGGATCAGCGCCTGATCGATTCCCGATTTCTTTTCAGCCATGGGTGAGGTCCTATATTCTTGTTATTGCGTGATGTTTTTCAGCGCATGCAGCGCCAGGATGTAGCTGTGGGGGCCGAAGCCGCAGATCATGCCCTTGGCGGCCGGTGCGATCATCGACTTGTGGCGGAATTCTTCCCGCGCGTGGATATTGGATATGTGCACTTCGACGACCGGAACGGAAATCGCGCGGATCGCGTCGTGCATGGCAATGGAGGTGTGTCCGTAGGCGCCGGGATTGATCGCAACGCCGACCGCGACGTCATTGGCCTCATGCAGCCAGTCGACGAGCTTGCCCTCGTGATTGCTCTGGCGGAAGTCGACATGGAAGCCGAGCGCGTCACCCGCTTCCTTGCAGTCGGCCTCGATATCGACGAGGGTCTTGCCGCCATAGATTCCGGGCTCGCGCTTGCCGAGCATATTCAGATTGGGGCCGTTCAGCACAAAGATCGTTTTGCTCATGAGGGGTCCGTCTCTCTTCAAGCGCCTCCTATAGACTGAGAGGCCCGCAAGGGAAAGCCCCCTGCGGGCCAGACGCCTGAGTTCCCCCGACTTTGCGGGGGAGAGAGGGGTTGAGACGCTTCTCCGGCACTCAGCAGGCGGTGCGGCCGCAGCTGCGGACGTTCGCGACCTTCTCTTCGATCGCCTTCGAGCCGATGGCCCCGAATACGGCTTCATTGCCGACGATGTAGGAGGGGGTGCCGGTGATGCCGAGGCTGGTGGCGAGCTGATAGGCCTCGTGGACGGATTCGTCGTTCGGGCTCTCGGCCATCTTCTTGCGGATATCGGCCTCTTCGACACCGAGCGAGGCGGCGACTTCGAGCGCGCGCGCCTCATTGGCGCGGCCCTCGCCGCCGAGCAGCGCGCGGTGGAACTCGCCGTATTTTTCCGGCGCGATCTTCCGGAAGGCGTCCGAGACCTTGTGCGCGGCTTCTGAATCCGGCCCGAGGATCGGGAATTCCTTCAGCACGAAGCGAACGTTCTTGTCGCCGGCGATGATGCTGTCCATGTCGGAAAGGGCGCGCTTGCAGTAGCCACAATTGTAGTCGAAGAACTCGACGATCGTGATGTCGCCCTGCGGATTGCCGAGAGAGAGATCGTACTTCGAGGCAAAGAGCGCTTCCTTGTTGGTTTCGACCGCGGCCGAGGCCTGCTGCTGACGTGCCTCCTGCTGCTTCTTTTCGAGCGCGTCTTGCACGTCGAGCATGATCTCGGGGTTCGCGATCAGGTATTCCTTGATGAACTCGCCGAATTCTTTCTTCTGCTGGTCGTCGAGCGCATTCACCGTTGTCGGCAGTGCTGCGGGCAGGAGAGCGAGAGCCGCAACGGCGAGATGTTTGAACGTCAGGGGCATGTCATTCCTCGTAAGGGTCGCCGGCAGGTAGCCGACAGCCGGCTGGCTCCGCCGGAACCGATTGGATTCGGGATCAATGTAGTGTCTGGAACGCGGAATGGAAGGTCGAAAAATGGCCCCTCCGCGCCAATCTCGCCATTGTGAACACAGCAATAATACGGCAAATGTCAGGCGCCCCAGCAGAAGCGAGAGAATTGACAGTGGTCACCATTTCCAAACGCAGTGCCGTCGAACCGTTTCACGCCATGGATGTGCTGGCCGAAGCCACTCGGCGCCGGCAGGCGGGGCAGCCGGTCATTTCCATGGCGGTCGGCCAGCCCGGACACCCGGCCCCACAGGCGGCGCTTGCGGCGGCGCGGGCCGCGCTCGAACATGGCCGGATCGGCTACACGGACGCGCTCGGCACCGGAGAATTGCGCCAGGCGCTCGCCGACTACTACCAGCAGCGACACGGGGTTACCGTCGACGCCGAACGGGTCATCGTCACGACGGGCTCGTCGGCGGCCTTCAATCTCGCCTTTCTCGGCCTCTTCGATGCGGGCGACGCCGTGGCGATCGCCAGACCCGGATACCCGGCCTATCGCAATATCCTCAAGGCGCTCGGGTTGACGGTCGTCGAGGTGCCGGTCAACGCCGCAACGCACTTCACCCTGACACCCGAGAGCCTCGAAGAGGCGCAGCGCGAAGCCGGGCTCCGGCTGAAGGGCGTTCTGCTCGCCAGCCCCGCCAATCCGACCGGAACGGTGACGGGCAAGGCGCAGCTTGCAGAGCTCGCGCGCTATTGCGAGGGCGAGGGGATCAACCTGATCTCCGACGAGATCTACCACGGCCTGACCTTCTCCGGCGACGAGGCGAGCGCGCTGGAGATCGGCGACCGCTCGGTGATCATCAACTCCTTCTCGAAATACTACTGCATGACCGGTTGGCGCATCGGCTGGATGGTGGTTCCGCCGGAGCTCGTGCGCCCGCTCGAATGCCTGGCGCAAAGCCTCTACATCTCCGCCCCGGAACTCTCCCAGATCGCGGCGGTGGCGGCGCTCACGGCCGGTGAGGAACTGGAGCACTACAAGGCGAGTTGCCGTGCCAATCGCGATTATCTCATGGAGCGGTTGCCGAGGCTCGGGCTTCCGTTGCTGTCGCCGATGGACGGAGCGTTCTACGCTTATGTCGACGTCAGCCGTCACACCAACGACAGCATGACCTTCGCCCGAGAAATGCTCTCGGCGATCGACGTCGCGGCGACGCCCGGCCTGGACTTCGATCCGGTGGAGGGGCATCGCGCCATGCGCTTTTCCTATGCCGGAACGATGGCGGAAATGGTCGAGGCGCTCGACCGCATCGAGCGCTGGCTGAAATAGCGCCCGGCGACAAGTTCGCCTTTGATCTCTTGCCGTCATAGGCCAAGTCAGGCTCTAACGTCTGGATTGGATCTGTCGACAAGGCGGGAGGTGCTGATGACTATTTCGTGGGTGAGACAGCCGTCGTTCGAGGCTCCGGAACTGCTGACGGAGCGCACGCGACTGCGCGGGCACCGTGTTTCCGACCTCGACGCGCTGGCGCGCATGTGGGCCGATGAGAACGTTGTCCGCTACATCAGCGCGAAACCCTCGACGAGGCAGGAAAGCTGGGCGCGACTGCTGCGCTATGTGGGGCACTGGCGTCTTCTCGGCTTCGGCTATTGGGCGATCGAGGACCGTCACACGGGCGAATATCTGGGTGAACTGGGCTTTGCTGATTTCAAGCGCGCGATGACTCCTTCGCTCGACCGCATTCCGGAGGCGGGCTGGCTTCTTGCGCCTGAGGCTCAGGGGCAGGGAATCGCGACTGAAGCAATGACGGCGGTTCTCCGATGGGCGGACGCCAATTTCATTGGCGACAGAATTGCCGCCATCTTCGATCCCGCACACGGGCGCTCCATCCGCCTCGCCGCGCGGTGCGGCTTCGTCGTGCAAGGGGAGGCGACGGTCGCCGGTAACAGGGCTCTTCTGATGTCGCGCCGCAGACCGCTTCCCTGACGCCTGCCTGGGACTGGCGCCAGGGGAAGCACGAATGCAAAACGGCCGCCCGAGGGGCGGCCATCGCGTGTTCAGATGTCGGAGGCGGTCTCAGAAGAAGCCGCGCTTCTGCCACCAGCCACCCTTCTTGGGTTTGTCACCTTCGGCTTCCGGCGTGGTCGATTTTACCGACGTGACGACCGGCTCGGACGTGGTGACATTCGACTGGCGATTGGCACGGGCGGGCTTTGCCGGTTCCGCGGCCTCTTCCATCACGGTTTCCTCGGCGACCGGTTCCTCGGCGAGCGTCGCGCTCTTCTCGGCAACCTCGGGTTCGACCGGCGGCGCCTCTTCGGCGATGATCGGTTCCTCAACCGGCGAAACGGCGACCTTTGCCTTGCGGGTACGGCGCGGCTTGCGGGCTACCGGTTCTTCCGCCGATTCGATGGCCGCCATAGCGGATGGCTCTTCGGCCACCGTTTCTTCGGCGATCGCCTCGATCACTTCGGCTGCGGTTTCCGCACCTTCCGCCTCGTCTTCCGCGGTGTCGGTCTCGTCACCTTCAGCCGCGGCGTCCGCTGCACCTTCTTCGCCCGGACGGCTGCGTCGTCCGCCGCGCTTGCCACGACGGCGGCGCTTGCGCTTCTGGCCTTCTTCGGACGTCTCGTCGGCTCCGGCAGAGGCGGCTACGCTGCCTTCCTCTTCGCCTTCATCCTCGTCTTCATCCTCATCGGCGCCATTGTCCGCGGATGCAGAGGAGGCCTCGCCGTTACCGTTTCCGTTGCGACCACGCCGGCGCCGACGACGCTTGCGCTTGCGTCCTTGCTGCTCGTCGCCGGAGCTTGCTTGCGGCGCGGCTGAGGTTTCAACGGTTTCGTCTTCATCCTCTTCTTCCGGCTCGATGTAGATCTCTTCCTCCTCTTCGGGCTCGGAGATTACCGGCATCAGGCTTTCGATCTTGACCGGGTTCAGGACCGGCTCGCCGCGGTCGATGGCGAAGTGCTGCGATCCGACGGTGTCGTCGGAGTCGATCACGATCGACACGCCGAAACGGCGTTCGTAGTCGACGATCGTCCCGCGCTTGTGATTCAGCAGGTAGAGCGCCGTTTCCGGCGTCGTGCGCACGGTGATGTCGTGCGTCGTGCTCTTCAGCAGGAACTCTTCGATGCCACGCAGGACGTGCAGCGCAACAGAGGACTGCGAGCGGATGAGGCCCGTGCCGCCGCAATGCGGGCAGAGCTGCGTCGTTGATTCGAGAACCGAGGCGCGGATGCGCTGGCGCGACATTTCCAGAAGGCCGAAATGCGAGATCCGGCCGACCTGGATGCGGGCACGGTCGTTCTTCAGGCAATCCTTCAGCTTCTTCTCGACGGCGCGGTTGTTGCGCTTTTCTTCCATGTCGATGAAGTCGATGACGATCAGGCCGGCGAGGTCGCGCAGGCGAAGCTGGCGTGCGACTTCCTCCGCCGCTTCGAGGTTCGTCTGCAGCGCGGTGTCTTCGATCGAGTGTTCGCGCGTCGAGCGGCCGGAGTTGACGTCGATCGCCACCAGCGCTTCGGTCTGGTTGATGATGATGTAGCCGCCGGATTTCAGCGTTACCTGCGGCTGCAGCATGCGGTCGAGTTGGGCCTCGATGCCGGAACGCGAGAAGATCGGGTGGATGTCGCGATAAGGCTGGACCACCTTGGCGTGGCTCGGCATCAGCATCTTCATGAAGTCTTTCGCTTCACGATAGCCATCTTCGCCGGCAACGACGATCTCGCTGATATCCTTGTTGTAGAGGTCACGGATCGAGCGCTTGATGAGCGAGCCTTCCTCGTAGACGAGGCACGGCGCCGTCGAATTCAGCGTCAGCGTCCGGACGTTCTCCCAAAGGCGCATCAGGTATTCGAAGTCGCGCTTGATCTCGACCTTGGTGCGGTTTGCACCGGCGGTACGCAGGATGACGCCCATGCCCTGCGGCACTTCGAGGCCGCGGGCGATTTCCTTCAGCCGCTTGCGGTCGGCCGGATTGGTGATCTTGCGGGAGATGCCGCCGCCGCGCGCCGTGTTCGGCATCAGCACCGAATAGCGGCCTGCAAGCGAAAGATAGGTGGTGAGAGCCGCGCCCTTGTTGCCGCGCTCTTCCTTGGCGACCTGCACCAGCAGGATCTGCCGGCGCTTGATGACTTCCTGGATGCGGTACTGCTTGCGCGGCTTGCGAACGACGCGGTCCGGAACCTCTTCCATCGCGTCCTCGGCGCCGACGGATTCGATTTCTTCCTTTTCTTCGACATGATCGTCGTCGTCATCGTCGAAATCGTCATCGCGGCCCCGGCGACCGCCGGCCTCTTCGGAGATTTCGTCCATGTCGACCATGGCGGCCATGGTCTTCCCGCCTTCGTCGCCGCCGTCTTCGTCCGTCGCCTGCGTTCCGGCTTCGTCCGCCTGCTCGGCAGCCGCGTCTGCGGCCTTCTTGCTGCGCGGCTTGCGGGCGCGCCGCGCCTTCGGCTTGGCGGCCGGCTCCTCGGCGGCTTCGACCGGGGCATCCTCGGTCGGCGCGGGTTCGGCAACGGGTTCGCTATCTTCAGCCGGGGAGGCGGCTTCTGCCGCCTGTGCCGCGACGGGCGCTTCGTTTTCCGCGTCGCCGTCGTCGGCGTGGCGGTGCTCCTCGGCCTCGGCGCTCAGCAGCGCCTGGCGGTCTGCAAGCGGGATCTGGTAGTAATCGGGATGGATTTCGGCGAAGGCCAGGAAACCGTGGCGATTGCCGCCGTAATCGACAAAGGCAGCCTGCAACGAGGGCTCGACCCGCGTCACCTTTGCCAGATAGATATTGCCCCTGATCTGTTTCTTATGCTGGGACTCGAAATCGAATTCTTCTATCCGGTTACCACGAACGACGACAACGCGCGTCTCTTCCTCGTGAGACGCGTCGATAAGCATTTTGTCTGCCATGTAAGCTGTGCTCCTCGGCGCCTTCTCGGCAAGATCGAGTCGCACGCTGCTTGAACGGGCGAGAGATATCTTGGGGATGCGCCGGATATAGATGTCTTCGTCCGGTGGGGTGAGCGAGCAGCAACTGAACAGCTTCCGGGGCGCCGGGCGCTCCAAATCCGCTGATGTTTCTGACTACCTGCTGCAACGACATCAAAGACCGAACAAAAACGACAATGCCATAGGCCCTTGGGCCCGATGAATGCTCGCAAAGAGCGCTTGGTGGTTGCCCACCAGTAGATGAAACCGGCCGAGTGCCGGCTTGTGATCCAGTTTCAGGACAAAGCTGCAGATACGGTGGATGAATGTCCGGCAAGCTGGCGCCAAACCTGATTGTGGTTGGCAGCCGCGGCGATGATTCTATCCCGTGGGCATCTCTATCCCTCGGTTGCGTTGTATGTTTTCTCCACCGCAATAGCAAGGGAAAACCCATTTGTGCCATAATACCCATGGATTAGTGGTGTTTAGCGCGCCGGTGTGATTCTCCCGTGCGGGCGGGCCGCGGCGGGCTCGGTGATATCGTTGAAAGGGGCAAGTGTTGCATCAGTCTGGAATCGGTCGGCCGTGGTCGCGCCGTAGTGCGTGGTTGCTCGGCTTCCTGATGGTGGCGCTGCTGTCGCTGATGATACCGGAAAGGGCGCCGGCCGCCGACGAAGATCGGGAGCCGCCGGTGCTCGCCTATGCCGCGAGAATTGCCGGCGACCGCGCGCGGACGCGAATCGTGCTCGATCTCGATCGCAAGCCCGTCTTTGAAGTCCGCTACCTGGAAAAGCCAGATCGCATCGTCGTCGATCTGCCCGCCACGGCGTTTGCTTTCCCCGTGGAGGACTTGAAGGCGCGCGGGCTTTTCAAAGACGTCCGTTACGGTGCGGTCGGCGCCCGGTCCGCACGAATCGTGCTGACGACCGAACGTCCTGCGCAGCTCGCACTTGCTGAAGTCCAGGCCGACGAGGCCGGCAAGGGTTTTCGCCTGGTGCTGGATGCCGAAATGGTGAAGAGGGGAGTCTTCGACGACCTCGTCAAGCGCCAGGCCTGGAGCGGCGGAAGGGTAGTTGTCGACGTGCCGGCCTCCGATGCGGCGGCACGCGGAGATCGGCCCGGAACGTCGAGCCCGGTGCCCGGCAACACCTTCGTGATAGCCATCGACGCCGGTCACGGCGGTATCGACAATGGCGCGATCGCCAGCGAAACCAAGACGCCGGAGAAGGACATCACGCTCGCCTTCGCCAAGGCGTTGCAGCGACGCCTTGCGAGGGAGCCGGGAATCTTTGCCTTTCTGACTCGCGAGGGCGACGAGTTCCTGTCGCTGTCGGAGCGGGTGACGATCGCGCGCCAGCACCATGCGAACCTCTTCGTCTCGCTTCACGCCGACAAACTGCGACAGGACAACATCCGCGGCGCAACCGTCTACACGATCTCCGACAAGGCCTCCGACAAGATGGCGGCCGAGCTGGCCGAGCGGGAAAACCTCGCCGACGCCATCGGCGGTGTCGATCTCGCCGCCGAGCCGGCCGAGGTCACCGACATCCTCCTCGATTTCACCCGGCGCGAAACCCAGGCGTTTTCCGTGGCGATGGCGGAGCAAGTCGTGTCTTCCTTCGACGGGCAGGTCGCGCTGATCAACAATCCGCACCGCTTCGCCGGTTTCCGTGTCCTGCAGGCCCACGACGTCCCGTCGATCCTGCTCGAGCTCGGGTTTCTGTCGAACAAGGACGATGAGAAGGTACTGCTCGACGAAAGCTGGCGCGAGAAGATCGCCGAACTGCTGACCGCCGCGATCAGGCGCTACCGCGAGCCGGTGCTTGCGAACGGTGGGTGATGCGAGCGTTCGCGACAGGCGATGCGCGACACCATCGAGGCGGAGGTGGATTTTGCCGCCAGCCTTATGGAACGAATGCGGACAAGCGATGACCGGCCCTATTTTCCTCACAATCGCGCCTTTACTCCGGAGAGGCATCGAGGAGCGTAGCCGCAACGTCGCCTGGCCGTCCCCGAAGTCTTGCCAATAGGCGCTTGACGTGCAAAACGCGACGACATGTGCGATGTTTGCCATTGCGCGCCGAACCGAAAGCGAACGCCGGTAGCTCGATTATGATCAGACTGATTGGATACTTCTTCGGACTTGCCTCCGTGCTTGCGCTCGCCGTCGCGGTGGTGGTCGCGATCTATCTGACCAACCTCACGAGGGATTTGCCGGATTTCGCCGTCCTGTCGAGCTACGAACCTCCGGTCGCTACCCGCATCCACGCCGATGACGGCTCGCTGATGGCGGAATATGCGCGCGAGCGCCGGCTGTTCCTGCCGATCCAAGCAGTCCCGGACCGCGTGAAGGCCGCTTTTCTGTCGGCCGAAGACAAGAATTTCTACAATCACCCCGGCGTCGACATCTATGGTCTCGGCCGCGCGATTCTCGTCAACCTGCAGAATTTCGGGTCCGGCCGGCGTCCGGTCGGTGCTTCGACCATCACCCAGCAGGTCGCCAAGAACTTCCTGCTGACGTCGGACCAGACGATCGACCGCAAGGTGAAGGAAGCGATCCTGTCCTTCCGCATCGAACAGGCCTATTCGAAGGACAAGATTCTCGAACTCTACCTCAACGAGATATTCTTCGGCATGAACGCCTACGGTATCGCCGGTGCCGCGCTCACCTATTTCGACAAGTCGGTGACTGAACTCACCATCGCCGAGGCCGCCTATCTCGCGTCGCTCCCGAAGGGACCCTCCAACTATCATCCGTTCCGCCACCCCAACGCCGCGCTCGAGCGCCGCAACTGGGTCATCGATCGCATGGTGGAGAACGGCTTCGTTTCGAAGGAGGACGGCGCGGAGGCGAAGAAGCAGCCGCTCGGCGTCACCCTGCGCCGCACCGGTGCCCACCTCTTCGCCTCGGACTACTTCGCCGAAGAGGTCCGTCGCCAGATCATCGAACGCTACGGCGACAAGTCACTCTATGAAGGCGGGCTGTCGGTCCGCACGTCCCTCGATCCAAAGATGCAGATCGCCGCGCGCAAGGCCCTGCAAAAGGGCCTGATCACCTATGACGAGCGCCGCGGCTATCGGGGGCCGGTGAGCCAGATCGACGTTTCCGGTGACTGGGGCACGCCGCTCGCAAAAGTGGCCGGCCTGAGCGACGTTCCGGAATGGAAGCTGGCCGTCGTCCTCGCCGTCTCCAGCGACCGCGTCGATATCGGCCTGCAGCCGGCGACCGAGGCAGGCGGCAAGGTGGCGGCCGAGCGCGGGACGGGCAAGATCCTGGCCGAGGACATGGACTGGGCCTATCGCTCCGCCAGCGGTGACCGCAAGACTGCGAAGTCTCCCGAAGGCGTGCTGAAACCCGGTGATGTCGTCTTCGTCGAACCGCTCGGAGGAGAAGGGCAGAAGGATCGCTACCGCCTGCGCCAGCCGCCGAAGGTTCAAGGTGGCCTCGTCGCAATGGACCCGCATACCGGCCGTGTCCTCGCGATGGTCGGCGGCTTCTCCTATGCACAGTCCGAATTCAACCGCGCCACCCAGGCGATGCGCCAGCCCGGCTCGTCCTTCAAGCCGTTCGTCTATGCAGCGGCGCTCGATAACGGCTATACCCCCGCTTCGGTCATCATGGACGCGCCGATCGAGATCGTGCAGGGCGGCCAGGTCTGGCGCCCCCAGAACTATGGCGGTGGTTCGGCCGGTCCTTCGACGCTCAGGCTCGGCATCGAGAAGTCGCGTAACCAGATGACGGTGCGCCTTGCCAACGACATGGGCATGAATATCGTCGCGGAATACGCTGAACGCTTCGGCATCTATGACAAGATGAACCCGGTTCTGGCGATGTCCCTCGGCTCGGGAGAAACGACGGTGCTGCGGCTGGTCTCGGCCTATGCCGTGCTCGCCAACGGCGGCAAGCAGATCAAGCCGACGCTCATCGACCGCATCCAGGACCGCTACGGCAAGACGATCTTCCGCCACGAAGAACGGGTCTGCGAAGGCTGCAATGCCGACGGCTGGAACAATCAGGAAGAGCCGGCGGTCGTCGACAATCGCGAACAGGTGCTCGATCCGATGACCGCCTACCAGATCACCTCGATCATGGAAGGGGTGATTACGCGCGGCACGGCAGCCGGCAAGGTCAAGCTCGACCGCCCCGTCGCCGGCAAGACCGGTACCACCAATGACGAGAAGGATGCGTGGTTCGTCGGCTACACCCCCGATCTCGTTGCGGGTCTCTATGTTGGCTACGACAATCCGGCGCCGCTCGGCCGTGGTGCGACCGGTGGCTCGCTGTCCGCCCCGATCTTCAACGATTTCATGCAGGCGGCCGTCGCCGGAACGCCGCCGGGCAAGTTCCACATTCCGGAAGGCATGAGCCTGATCGCGATCAACCGCAAGACCGGTATGGCGGCGGTGCAGGGCGAGCCGGATACCATCATTGAGGCCTTCAAGCCCGGCACCGGTCCGGCCGACAGTTTCTCGGTCATAGGCATGGAAAACTACATGGCTCCGGAGGAAATCCTGCGCACGTCGCCGCAGGCGAACGAGGCCGTAACCTCCGGCTCGGGCGGTCTCTTCTAAGATGCTGGACGCGTGCTTGCCGCCCCTTTACAGGAGCGGCGACCGCCACTATGCACGGGGCTCCTTTTCAGCGAGGTGAAATAGCAAGCACATGCGTACGGAAATCGAGAACGTCGTCGACGAAATCAAGCAGGCCATAAGCCTGCTGAGGAGGCATCTTTGACTGGGACCAGGCGATAAGACGACTGGACTGGTTGAACAACAAGGCAGAGGACCCAAACCTCTGGAACGATGCCTCCGAAGCACAAAAGCTTATGCGCGAGCGCCAGCAGCTCGATGACAGCATCAGCGGCGTGAAGGCGCTGGAGCGGCAGCTCACCGACAACGTTGAACTCATCGAAATGGGTGAGGAAGAGGGCGATCAGGAGATCGTGACCGAGGCCGAAAACGCCCTGAAGGCGCTGAAGACTGAGGCCGGACGGCTGCAGGTCGAAGCAATGCTCTCGGGCGAAGCTGACGGCAACGACACCTACCTCGAAGTCCATTCCGGCGCCGGCGGCACGGAGAGCCAGGACTGGGCGAACATGCTGCTGCGCATGTACATCCGCTGGGCCGAGAAGCAGGGCTTCAAGGTCGAGGTTCTGGAAGTGCACGAAGGTGAAGAAGCCGGCATCAAGTCGGCGACGATCCACGTCAAGGGGCATAACGCCTACGGCTGGCTGAAGACCGAATCCGGCGTGCACCGGCTGGTGCGCATCTCGCCCTATGATTCGAACGCGCGACGCCACACGTCCTTCTCGTCCGTCTGGGTCTATCCGGTGGTCGACGACTCGATCCAGATCGACATCAACGAGAGCGATTGCCGCATCGATACCTACCGCTCGTCGGGTGCCGGCGGACAGCACGTCAACACTACCGACTCGGCGGTGCGCATCACCCATATTCCGAGCGGCATCGTCGTTGCCTGCCAGCAGGAACGCTCGCAGCACAAGAACCGCGCCAAGGCCTGGGACATGCTGCGTGCCCGTCTTTACGAGGCGGAACTGAAGAAGCGGGAAGAAGCGGCGAACGCCGAAGCCGCGTCGAAGACCGAGATCGGCTGGGGGCACCAGATCCGCTCTTACGTGCTGCAGCCGTACCAGCTGGTGAAGGATCTGAGAACCGGCGTCGAGAGCACCGATCCGGACAGCGTTCTGAACGGCGACGTCAACGAGTTCATGGAGGCGGCACTGGCCCATCGCATCTCGGGTGGCGCCGACGTCGAGGTCGCGGACATCGACTGACTTCCGGAAGATTGCAGAAATGGCGAGGCGGCGGGACGAAAATCCCGCCGCTTTTGTGTTTCAGAGGCGTTCCTCTGCCGTCTCGGCTGCCGCCGCCGGCCGCAATGTCAGTGCGGCAAGGAAGAGCACCATCAGCGAGCAGGCCGCAATGGTCGCCACCATCGGCATGGCCGTGCCGTCAAAAAACAGGCTTGCGACCCCGATCACACTCGATGCGGTGACGAACTGCAGCGTCCCCATGAGCGCCGAGGCGGTGCCGGCGATCCGCCCGTGACTTTCGAGAGCGAGCACCGCCGACGTCGGAATGACCATGCCGAGGAAACCGTAGGCGACGAAGAGCAGTGCGGAGAGGACGGGCAGGCTGCCGAAGCCGGAGGCGAAGGCCACGAAAAGCATTGTCGAGGCGAGCGCAAAGCCGGCAACCGCGAAGCGGATCAGTCGTCTGAGGCCGAACCGGCGCGACAGCCGGCCGTTCATCTGCGATGCCCCGATGAAGGAGACGGCGTTCATCGAGAACACGACGCTGTAGAGGCTGGGCGAGAGCCCGTAGTGCTCGATCAGCACGAAGGACGAGTTGGCGACGTAGATCATGTAGCTCGCCATACCGAAGGACGCGATGAGGACGAGCCCGAGGTAATAGGGATCGCGCAGAAGCGTTCCGTAAGAGGCAAGGGCGCTGCCGAAGCTGCTCTGGCTGCGGGCTTCCTCCGAGCGGGTTTCGGGAAGCAGCAGTGTGACGAGCACCGCGCCGAGTGCGGCGGCGAGAACCATCACCCAGAAGATCGCGCGCCAGCTTGCCGCGAGCGTCACGGCGCTGCCGGCGAGCGGCGCCAGGATCGGCGACACGCTGAAGACCAGCAACAGGCGTGACATGAGCTGGGCCGCCGCGACACCGGTGAAGAGGTCGCGGACGATGGCGCGGCAGATGACGGCGCCGGCGCAGGCACCGACGCCCTGGAGCGCGCGGAATGCGACCAGCCATTCGATCGTGGGGGAAAGTGCGCAGCCGATCGCCCCGATGGAGAAGAGCGAAAGGCCGAAATAAAGTGGCTTCTTGCGGCCGATCATGTCGGAGACCGGGCCGTAGACGAGCTGCGAGAGGGCCATGGCGACGAAGAATGAGACGAGGCTCGCTTGCACTGCGCCGCTGCCGGCATGCAGCCCTTCGCCGATCTCGGGGAGGGCAGGAAGATACATGTCGATCGCGAATAGGCCGATGGCAGTGAGCAGGCCGAGGACGACCGGAAGGGATGCCTTGATGTTTTGCTGTTGCATGGAAAAAACCTTCGTTGCTCCGCGGCAGGCGGGCCGCGAGGAGGTTGAATCTGATGCGGAATGAATGAATGAGACGCGTCGGCCTATGCCGAGCGGTGACTATGATGTATAAATTATTGGACACAATTGTCCAATTCGTCAAGCCCCTTTATGGTGAGGCATGGATCAGATTACGGATCATCGAAAATCATCGGACGGTCACCGCGCCGGCGCACCGGGCAAGCGCGCCGCAATCATCGACGCGGCGGCGGCGATCTTCGCCGACAGCGGCTATTCGAGCGCGAGCATCGACGCCATCGCCGCCCGCGCCAGGGTGTCCCGCCAGACCGTCTACAACCAGATCGGCGACAAGGATAAGGTTTTCAAGGCGGTCGTGGAGGACGTCACGCAGCGCTCCAGCGCCCGCTTTTTCGCCGTTCTCGACAGCTTCCCCGACACGCCGAAGGACATCGAGACGGATCTCGCCGCCTTCGCCAAGCGGCTGCTGAAGGTGGCGATCTGCGAGGACTGCGGACGCTGGCTCTTCCGTATCCTGTCGCTCGAGGGCGCGCGGCATCCGGAGCTGTTCACGAGCTGGCGGGAATACGGTCCGGGACGCAAATATCCCGCGCTCGCCGCCCGATTCGCGCAGCTCGCCCACGGCGGCTATCTCCAGCTTGATGATCCGTCGCTCGCGGCGCGCCAGTTCATGGCACTCGTCATGAGTGACGTGCGCGCCGACCTCCAACTCGGCCTGCCGATCGCCGAAAGCGAGCTGGACGGGCTCGCACGTAATGCCGTCCGAACTTTCCTCAGGGCATTCGGAAAGCATTGAGAGGGAAGCTTCTGCCGCCCTGTGTCGCCGGTCAGTTCGTTGCCTTCTCGATCTTGATCTCACCGAACTCGTCGATCAGCACCGTCCAGCTTTCTGGTTCGGTCGCTGCCGGATCGGTTTTCAGGTAGACGGTGGCAAAGAGCCCGGGCTGCCGACTGATACCGGTCGAATCCTCCGGCCGGATGTCGGTGACATAGGGTTTGATCGCCGTGAACTCTTCGAGTTCGACGCTCTCGACCACCTGCGGGCCGGTCTCGTCAAGCGCGATCTGCTGGAGATAGACCTTGGCCGTTCGGTCCGGCTGGCGGATGGCGACGAGCTTGTAATAGCCGTGGCGCGTTGTTGCTTCCGCAGCGGTGTCGTCTGTGCCGGTCGTACTCTTGGCTTCGGTCTTTCCGCTCGGCTCACCGCCGACCTCCTCCCAGAAACCGGTGCTGACGACGAAGGTCGCCGTGACCGGAAGTTCGTCGATATCGCCGGCGAAAGCAGGGGCGGCAGCCATTGCCAGTGCGGCGAAGGCCAGGCGGGAGACGATGTGTACAGCCATCCCGAAACCTCCCTAGTTGGAAAACTGTTCGGCCAGAATACGGTCGGACCAGGAGCGGTCGGGGTCGGAGAGGATCCGCGCCGTCGTGTCCTCGGACTGGGTGATCTGCACCCTCGTCACCGATTTCACCTCCGTGTGGTCTGCGACCGCGTTCACCGGCCGCTTGTCCGCTTCGAGCACGTGGATGTCGACGCTCACTTTGTTCGGAAGCAGTGCGCCGCGCCAGCGCCGCGGACGAAAGGCGCTGACCGGGGTCAGTGCGAGCAGCGGCGCTTCCAGCGGCAGGATCGGCCCGTGGGCGGAGAGATTGTAGGCGGTGGATCCCGCAGGCGTCGCGACCATGAGACCGTCGCAGATGAGCTCGTCGAGCCGAACCTTGCCATCGATGATGACCCGGAGCTTCGCCGCCTGATAGGACTGGCGAAAGAGCGAGACCTCGTTGATCGCCAGAGCCACCGACGCCGTTCCGTCGGCGCTCTCGGTTGTCATCTTCAAGGGATGACAGTCATTCTCGACGGCGGCTTCAATCCGCTCGCGCAGCTTCTCCATGTGAAAATCGTTCATCAGGAAACCGACCGAACCGCGGTTCATTCCATAGACGAGCTTGCCCGTGTTCATCGTGTCGTGCAGCGTCTGGAGCATGAAGCCGTCGCCGCCGAGCGCAACGACCACGTCGGCCTCCTCCGCCGCGACGTTTCCATAGACGCGAATCAGCTCCTGCCGGGCGGCCTGCGCTTCCGGTGCGGTGGAAGCTATGAAGGAAAGCGACTGGAAGGAACGAGACATCGGGGGCCCTCGGTGACGGGCTCTGTGGTACATGAAAAAGACCGAGAGCGACAAGGTGTTTCACTGCCCTGCCTGCCGGGTTCCACGGCGAAATGCAGCCGGTCCGTCGGTCGCCACGCCGCAGAAATTGCTTTACAGCCGGGCAAAATCTGCTTATCCGACGGGCTCATGATGCCCTTGTAGCTCAGTTGGTAGAGCACCTGATTTGTAATCAGGGGGTCCCGGGTTCGAGTCCTGGCGGGGGCACCATCCTATTTCCTCCTATTTGAATTGATTATTGTTTCCGCCCCCAGTCCCTCACCGGGTTCCGGGTGAGGGGCAAAGATGTTGTCGACTTGTTCCGAAACGATCCTAGAAGAGTGCTTTCCGAGCCTCGCTCTGTCGGCTCCTCGCGTGTAGACTTCCGCCTGTTTCGGCGTAGCCCATCCATATTGGCTCATCAGTTGGTGGGCCGTCGCACCGCCGTCCGCCGCCAGAGTAGCGGACAGTTTTCGTAAGCCGTGCGTGTTCTTTTCGATGCCTGCGTCGCGGGCGGCAGCGCCGAACCAGTTTCCGAAGCCCGCGTCGGTGAACGGTTTCTTGAAGCTGGTGACGAGGAAATGAAGATCGCCGGTCGGTGTCGCGTCGATAATGTCGATCACCCGTTGGGAAAGCTCCACCGTCACGACCGTGCCAGTTTTCTTGGTCTTGATTGTCAGCACGCCGCCGCGAAGATGCTGGCGACCGATCTGGCAAAGGTCGGAGCGTCTCAGTCCGGTGTTGAGCGCGAGCTCAAGAGCGAGGCGTTGTGACGTGCCGATGGGCCATCGTTCACAGAATTTCCGGACGTCATCCTCATTCCAGGCAGGGAAGCCGTCAGACTTGATTTCAAGTCTCCTTACCCCGACCGTAGGATTGCTCGCCATGAATTCGTTGCGAACGGCCCACTCGCAAAGGCCAGCCATTGCTTTGAGGAAATTGTTGGCCTGTGCGGGGGTATCCGCTTTCGAGTCCATGGTGACCTCGATCGACTTTCGGGTGATCGAAGTGAAAGGTTGCCGTCCAGCCTTGTCGGCGATGATCTTGAAGATGTTGCTGCGCTGTCTACGGGTTCCGTCCTTGAAAGTGCGCCAGTGGCCGCTTTCCATGTAGCGCGCAATCAGCCAAGCGATTGTACGGGGATCCTCGCGCTCGCGGTTCGGCAGAGGCTCGCCCTTCAGGCAGGCCCGGTACGATTCCGTGAAATTAGGGTCTGTCGGAGCCGGAAGCCGGATACGCTTGCCTTTGCCAACCCGAAAGTAGAACGTCACCTTTCCATGGCGGGTCCGCTGGACCGTGACGTGGAGGGGAAGCTTGCGAGGCATGGTGTCACATCAATGTCAGTGTTTCGGGATCATTCTTCTTCTCGGACGTGGCCTCTGGATCGGTACCAGGCCCCACCCGGAGGATGACGCCGTTGCGCTCCAGTTCAATTCTGACGCCGTCACGCCTCGCGATCTCGGCCAACTGCCGGACTTCTGACTTTCGGAAACCAACCTGTTGCGCCATTTCGCCGTTCCTCAATTCCTTGATGGTGTCGGGCGGCCCCGTCGCCTGTCAGCATGGGGCCGCCACACGAAGCGACGACAAGGAGAAGTGCCGCTTCACGCTTTTGCCCGCCTCGAAAGGAGGGCGGTAGAAAGACGATGCATCCCAGCAAACATTCTTTCCACCCTTGGATGGGACCGGAGGTGTCGCCCATCCCTATGCCGGGCTTCAGGAGAACCGGCCCGGCAATTCGCAATCCCCGTCAAATTGGCGAGGCGTTCAGTGCCTCGCTCATTGAGCGCAGCGATGACACCTGCTCGTCCACGGACGACAGCGGCAACATCGAACGCACAATGCTCGCCAGCTCCTCGGAATATTCGTTGTGGAAGTCGATCAGGTACGACTGGGCGAAATGCGCCTTAGCGATAGCGTCACCGATACACCGACAGGGGAATTTGCAGATCGCATCCCTGAGCCCGTTCTGGTGCTCGTACAGCCTCCCGTCTCTATCCTCCAGGGCCGAGACGCCACTCTTTTCCGCCCACAGCAACTGCTGGCTCATGCGCTCGCGCATCAGCTCCTCCGCGCGAACGCCGTCGGCAATGACCCGCTTGCCGGCCGCTTCGTTGACCAGGATCAGAGGGTGTGAATAGTGGTGGAAGGCCTTCACCAAGGCGGATTGGGAGTACAGCTTTTCTTCGCGCCAGCGAGGATAGTAATCGCTCGGATTCGTCATAACCTCCGACACGCTGACCATGACGCTTGGTTCATCTTCGACGAGCACGCCGATCCGTTTGTTGATTGCTTCCCGTTCTTTGGTGGTTGCACGGTAATCTGCAATCATCGTCGCCAGCTCGGACGAGAGGCCGGGAGACTGCGGAGAGACTGCGATCGCCCGGCCAAAGGCTGCGGCCGGCAGTGCGGCGGTGCCGGCCGCAGCAAGGAAGACGCGGCGTTTCATCGCGCCGGCGCTTGCATTGAGGGTATGAGTTGCGCTATCAATATTCTGCATTTCATCACCTTTCGGGTTGTGATTTCGAAAGGGCGGAGCGGGTTTCTGAGGCCGGTGCTCCGCCTTTTTCGTTTTTGGGCTTGTCGAAACTCTTCTCAAGACGGTGCAGCGCCTCTTCGCGCATCGACCGTCCGTTGGATCTGGATGCCTCCAGAAGACGCGACCACTGCGACCGGCTGAGGCGCAATACGAAAGCGCTCGTCTCCTCCGGGTCACCCTGCCGCGGCTCGTAGGCGAGCGCGCTCATGCCAGCCTTCACCGCCAGCTTGATCGCGCCTTCGGTAGTCTTCAGGCCGATCCGGTCGCGCCATTTGAGAATGCCGCGCAGATCGACGTCATCGAACTGCAGCATCAGTTTGGGCGCTCGCGCCTTGGGCTTCTTGGGCTTCATGGGCACGGCCTCAGTTTCGCGTCTGGTCCGGCTTACAAGTAGCGCCGTCGTTACGGACCCCAAATTGGTCGAACAAAGCGCGTTCAAGCAAGACGACGATTTCCGAGTTCATCGAACGCCGGTTTTGGGCCGCAAGTTCGCTCAATCGTGCCCGAAACTCGGGCGGCAGACGCACCGCCACAGGAGAAATTTTCCTCATAGGTGTAGCTGACATGTTGGCTCTCCATGACGCACAATGCGTCTTTGTGCTTACATAGCGCATTGTGCGTCATTGATGTCAAGCGGAATGTGCGTCATAGGTGCGTCATGGCAAAAACAGATCCCCATTTCCGGCTGCGCATCTCTGAAGATCTGAAAGAGCGCGTCATGGCCGCGGCGAAGGAAAACAATCGCTCGATCAACGCTGAGATCAATTATCTCGTCGAGTATGCGCTCGACACGATCGAGCGCCACGATGCATTGGCACTCGTGCCGTTTCCGGATGAGGCGACAATCAACGAAGAGCTTTCGAAGCAAGACCTTGAGTCGGGCTCAAAGTCCGCCTCCCGAGGTGAATTCGCGCGCCGGGCTGAGGCTGAACAACATGAGTTCGCGACTAAGACGGACGCATTGATGCGGAAGCTGGATGAGTTGGCGGCGGTGCTCAGTTCAGACAGGACGGTGCCGGCAGCGCACGAGAGCGACGAGGTGATCATGAAGCGCATAGCGGAGCGCTTAGGATATCAAGTTACGAAGAAATAGGCTGTTCGGTCGTCCGCTCGTCGAACCCTTCCACAACCTCTCGATAGCAAACCTGTCGAGATCACTGCGGGTGACCAGATGCCAACCTTCGACAACGAGCGCGATGCAATCGAATACATGAATGAGCAGCTCGGGCGGATGGACGCCAGGCTGATCAAGGTCGAGGGCGAGAACCTCGCCCTGAAGTCGGTGGTGACAATCCTGCGGCACGTCATTGGCGATGGCGAACTCAAGGCTTTTTTCGAGGAACAGGCGAGAAAGCGCATCGACGAGATGATTGCCGTCGCCGGAAGCTATGACGATGACAACACCAGGGCGCTCATAGACGCCTACGTCGAAACCATGAAGATCCTTATGGTGACCGAATTCAACGCTCCCGAGCTGCCGGCGTTCACCATTGTCCGGGGCGGCAAGGAGTAGTCGCGGCCGGGGGGTAAAAAAGGGGGGCAAAATCATGAAATTCGGCATTCGCAAGCCGAGCCTGAAAAAGAGCATCGCCGCGCGCACCTCGGTCAAGCGCATGGTCCGGCATCAGGCGGGCCTCAAGGCGCCTCGAGGCTGGGGATGGCTGACTGACCCGAAGCGCGCTGCGCGAAACCGTGTCTACAACCGGACGACCGTCAGCGTGTGGGATATCCTGCGCAGGCTTTTCAAGTAGGCGAGGCATTGAACCGATGAGCGACGACCCGAATGATTCTGATTGGGTCCACGAATGGACCGACGAGGGATATAAGGAACGCTACCGCCTCCATGCGCGGGAGGTCTATGAGGACGCAAAGGCCCTGCGGGACTTCTCCTTCAAGAGCAACGTCGAATACGGCAAATGGCTTCTGGCGTCCGGCCTCGCGGTTCACGGCGGCGCAATCTTCGCCTTGAACACGCTTGCGACGAACGGTCAGGCGGCTCGCATCAACGGCATCCTCGACAGCGTTGCCTTCCATGCTGCCGGGATATTTTTTGTACTGATTGCCGGCTTTGCCGCCTGGCTGAATTTCCAGTATGCGGCGACCCTCTATTCCCGTCTCGCCAACCCCTCGATGATGTATCGGAAGGACACCTGGCTGGACCTTGGGAGCGAAAAGAGGGATCCGGTGGGAGCGACACGATTCCTTGCGATGATGGCAGGCCTGCTTTCCCTGTGGTGTCTCGTCGCCAGCGCCGTGAACATCGTCCAGGTACTTCATGCAGGCTGAACCCAACAGATGACTGTCGAGAGGTGTTCGCGGGATACGCGAGAGAAGGCTACTCGCCCCAGCTATCCAGCAGTGCCGTTCGAAGCGACGGCCAATCATCCGTCAGGGCGAATGCTACAAGGTCTTTAGGGATGCACGCCCATCGGGCTACCCGTTCAACTGCGGCGGCTTCATCGTCTGCCGCCTTCACGTAAGCCAATGCCTGAGCCCACGCCTCTGGTGGAAACAGGAGAGCGAGGGCTTGGTAGATAGCCAACTTGTCTTTCGCAGCCATGAGGTCTGCCAAGCCGAAATCCTGAGACGTCAAAGGCCCGAGAACCTTTTCGAGCAGGGCCTCAACCTCATCTGCAGTGTTAGTTCGCTCCACATCACTGTCGCACGCGTGGATCAGCTCCTTGCAGCACACCAAGCGCTGCCATTCCAACGGCAGATGCTTGGAGAAGACAATTAGCGTCACGAAATCGGGCGTGGAGTAAACGCCGGCATGCGTCGTGTATTGATAAAACAAGCCTTGAAACGCGCCGGGATCTTCATCGACAGGATGGAATATTATCGAGTCTTGGCATCCAGCTGCAATGATATGCTTCGTAAGCTCTTCGACCTCTATCGGCATAGAATCGAGAGACGCAACAGCATTAATCAGATTCTTCAGGTACATCCTGCCACCGGCACATAAAAAAACCCGGACGAATCCGGGTTTTTGCGATTCGAGATTTTTCTAGATAACGGCTTCAGGCAAATGCATCAAGCCTGCACTTGTTCATGCCTGTACGGGGCGGCTGGCTTACCAAGCCGCTATCCAAGGCGTCGCCGATGGCGCGCGCGGCTGCGTCTGACAGCTTCGCAGGCGTCAACCCACGGTCGTTTCCGGGCATAAACTTGATGTTAACAAGCTCACGTCCCTCTTCGAAAAGAAGGGAGTGGAGCTTCCTTTGGTTGCTCTGCTTCATGATACACTCCTTCTGGTTCGGCAATGGAGCTCTCCCTTCTCCACTACAATGAGAACGAAACGCCACTTGCGACATTCCGCCCACCTAACTTCTTCGCGCGCATCGCTACGCACAAAACCTGCGAGCAGCAAGATCTTCGCCCTGCTTTTGCGGCAAAAACCACCGACATTCATATGATGTTGCAAAGTGGCAACATCAAGGAAACATCAGAAAAATCTGCCGCGCGCTACCGCAAAATAGCTTTGCAGTCAAGAGACTCTATAACGTCTGCCCTTAACTGCAGTTTAACAACAAGTCTAAAAAATGCCAGATGGGGAAGTTCTGAATTTATGCGACGGTCAGCTTCGCGCAAGATCCCCGGATGTCGCATTGGTTGCCCGCACGATATACGGTCTAGGTCCGCGTTAACCATCTGCCGTTAACCGTTAACCCCGTTAACCGAACTTTTCGACCTGTCTGTCTGACAGAAACCCGGGCCCGTTTCCGCCCGCTGGCGGGGGAAGGCCGATACGGTCCCTGACCCAGGGGGGGCGGCAATACGAGCACTTTCAGAGCCCCTGCCTCACGGGTCGACGAACTGTCCGTTGATCTGTTCCTTCACGATCTGCCCCGTTGGCCTGCCGCCACCCGGATTTTGCAGAAGCGCGCCGAGCGATCCCTGTACCCTGGAAAGGAAACTCTGCGCGGCAGACGTTCCAATCGCGGTCCCGATCTGTCCGGCCGATGCCTTCATGGTGTCGGCCGCGCGGTTGCCGCCATCGGCCAGATTGTCCGAGGCGGCACTGCTCGCCTTTATGAAGCCGTCCATCAGCTTCTCCGGCCCGTTGATGAACTCATCCATTGCCGCCGCCCGCCCGCCATCGTCTAAGGCGCTGGCGTCATATGTGCCATGCGAGGGAAACTTGCCGGTGCGTTCGCGCCCGCCAAGCGTGCTCGGGTCCGGACGCGCTGACGGAAAGGGGATGGCGCCGGTCGACACCCCGAGACTGCTGGAGGCGTTCTGTCGTCCGCGGCTCTGTGGGGTGCGTCCGTTGATATAGTTGTCGAGCACCTTCTTCCGGTGGATGTTGTTCACCTCGTCTTCCCAGGTCTTGCTCTCGCCGCGGCTGTACCGGCCCATGGCGTCCTGATAGGCGTCCCTAATCTCCCGTCGCCCCGCGTCTGGGTGCTGTTTGCGATATTCGGCCTCGAACCTGGCGCGGTGCGTTATCCGCTCTTCCGGGCTCATCTGATAGAGCCCATGGATCTCTTCAAGTGCCCCGTCGATGGTATCGGTCGTGTGTTGAAGTACGGGGTTCATGATGGCCGCCACGCCACTGCCCACCTGCTGCGCGAGTTTCAGCGAGAGGTTCGCGAGCCGCTGAAGCTTGGTTTCGCTGTCGGCGAGGATCTGCTCGTTATCCTTCTTCACCGTGCCGGCGGCATTGTGAATTTCCTGCTCGAACCGTCTCCGCTCCTCTCGCAACTGGATGAGAGCACGCACGGCGTCCATGGCCTGCTTATCCCCGAAGATGTCGCCGAGCTTGCTAAGATCGCCCTTCGTCGCGATCATGACCATGTCAAGGAGAGTGTCGACCAGGTCCTTGCCTTGCTTGTCCGCCTCCTTCAGCACTCCGCGGATGTCGATGCCGAAGGTCTTCTTGAACTTCGACCGAACCTCCGGCGAGGTCATCTTCTGGAACATGTTGCTGAGATTGTTCGCGGCCGTCGCGCTGGTTCCCGTCTGGATGCGCACCGTCTGCAGCATAGCGACGAGCTTTTCGAGCCCCTCGGTTCCCTCGTATCCGAGAGCGGCAAAGGCCGGCAGAAGCTCCGGCAGGTATTGAGACATCTCCTTCAGTTCGAACTGGCCGAGCTTGCCACCCTTGGCCAGCATGTCGAACGCCAGTTGCATGTCGCGCCCGCCGATCTTCATCGAGGAAGCCATTGCCGCCGCCGAATTGGCGGCGTCGTCCATCGTCGCTCCGGATGCCTGCGCCGTCATCGCTATCGCCGGCAGAAAGGTAAGCGCCTGGTCGAGAGACATGCCGGTTGCGACAAGCCGTTCGAGGCCCCCGGTCACGTCGTCGATTGAAAGCGCAGCGTCATTGGCAATCTGCTGCAGCTTCCGCATGGTCGGCTGGATATCGGAAATTCCGCGATCCGAATTGACCAGGATGCGGTTGATCCGCCGTTCGGCGGTGGCGAAGCTCTTGTACGCCTGAATGCCGGCGTAGCCGGCGACCGCCACACCGGCGCCGATACGGGTAGCCATGAGCTTCATGCGGTTGATGCGCTCCTCTTCGAACGCGGCTTGTTCCATCATCATCCGTTCCATCGCCCGGTCGCGATTGGAGAGCCGGAGGCCCCGATCTGCCAGCATATAGTCGCGCTCGGCGCGCTTCAGCCGGTTCATGTTTCCGATGATGGCCTGTGTCTTGGCGCCGGTCTTGTCGACGAGATCGACCACCAGCGAGGCGGAAAGTTTGCTCATCTATCTTGTCTCCGTTTGGTCTACGCGTTCGGTCTCGCCGCCTTGTCGTTGCTGTCATTACAAAGCCCACCCATGGGGCGGGGGCTCATGGCAGAACCTTGTCGTGCGCCAGTACCGCTCTCGGGTCCGCGTCGGGACGGCGGATGACGTCGAAGCCCATACCTTCGGCCTGCCTGATGATGCTCTCCTCAGACAGTTCGCAATCGAGCAACTGGCGATCGAGGTCTGCAAGCCGCATGTGCCGCTCCGCGTCGTCGATGGACCCTGCACTTTCGACTTTCTCCCGAACCTGAGCTTTCAGGTGCTCCCCGACACTGTCGGCCGCCAGAAATAGCGCGATCATGTCGAACCGGAACGATGGCATTGTGTAGTCCGGGGTGAGAAACCTCTCGGCGAGAGGAAGAGCCTCCGCCTGCTTCTCCTTGAACTCGTTCACAAGAGCGTCAATTCTCGCGGTCGCGACATTGAGCGGAACATGGGCGCGACTGATCTTTTTGATCTCGTCATTTATCGACGAGATCCGGGCTCGAATGGAGGATATGCCCTCCCTGACTTCCTGCATTGCTCCGCGGGAGGCGGCTCGACTTTTTTCGATCGTTTCTCTGATATTCGTCATGTCAATCACCCTACGAGATCGGCAACGAACGCCTTGCACCGATCCCGAAGACGAACCGCGGCGTTAAATTTCTCGGAAGTCAGTTCTTGCACATCCTGATTGTCCTTGATCTGCTTCTCGACATCCGCAACTTCGGCTCTGGCCTGCTCGACCTTCCTCTTCAGCTGCGAGATGTCCAGCGGGTGTGGTGATGTCGAATGATTGTCGTGCGACGCACTTCCGTAGTGCCGCGCGTCGTCAAGCTGTCTCGCACTGTACTTCAGACGCTCGTTGGCGTTCTGCAGTTTCTTACGCAACTCTTGATGTCTTGCGACGCCGGCCTGGTTCTGCACATTCAGGTCGCGAACCTTCTGCTCAAGGACCTGCATCCGTGACAGGTCCAGCGCGTGCGGGCAGTTCAACGTGTCCTGCATCACTTCCCACCTTTCCGGCGAGACCAGAAGGACTCCGCGATCGACGCCATAGAGGGAGTGTCGTGTGACCGTGCAGCACCCGATGCCGGGGATGATGCGCCCGACTGGTGACTGGCCGGTTCCAACGCGGCTCGGCGTGCGGCGAAGATCTCGCCCCTCTGGGAGAGCACACTGGCCGCAAACCTCGCCCGGCCGTGTTCGATTTTATTGATGGGCATCACAGTCTCCTTTCGCAGGATCGACCATGGAAGCCCTTTCGGGAAATCCAAAGGGTTCCTTGAATTTCCATCTACAGCTTTGAAATCGAATGACTTTTAGCGACCTTTAGCAGCTTTAGTTTAGTTTAGGCTTTGAATTAAAGGTCAGACTGGCGGGATATCGGGCGCTTCTCCGCCCGCAGGGGTGGGGAACGGGGTACGGTCCCTAACCCAGGGGGTGCCCGACGGCCCTTGAGAACCAAGACCAACGCCAAGGCGACCAACAGATCAAACATCCATTCCATCCACCACTCTGTGGTGGATTGTGGTTGGTAGTGGTGGATTTCTGTGGTGGGTATTATCTATATAATTCAATTAGTTCGGTGGATGTGGTGGATTTTTACGCGTATACGCATAGAGAGTTTTTCCGAGCGGAAATGTCACTATTTTTTCTCGTATATGTATATACCCCCCAAAAATTCCACCACATCCACCACGCCAGATGCAAGTCTCTGAAATCGCTTTTGAATTCCGAATTTCGACTATCCGCCACCGCCTACCACGATACGCCACAATCCACCGCGGAATACATATCTCGCCGTTTTATGCGACGGGAAACGAGACGTTCAAACGCAAATGAGACCGGAAATCCGGTCTCATTCTGAGGTTGGGCGCTCGGACTGCGGGAGGGGGTCAGGGGCAATCGTACCGCTGAAGGATGGATTGCAGCCGCTTGGCCTTTGGGATGGCGAGGCCGCGCTGCAGGATCGCCCACCAGGTCGCGGCAGGCTCGGCAGGCGGCGGCGCCCCTCTGCGCTCGCGCGGCCACCGTCTGGTCTCATAGGAGGTGGCAGAGAGGTCCATGAGCCGCGCCGCCGCGATCGGCGGGTGTTCGCGGAACTGCTCGCATGATCGCCACAGACGGCTCAGCGCCTGGTCACGCCATCGAAGACGCTCTTCCCGCTCCAGAGAAATGCCGCCATGACGGCGCAGGCCGAGCGATTTGTCGAGCGATGTCTCGCCCCGCCGTCCGAGGTAGTCGTCCAGCCGGTCGACGATGAAAGAGCGGCAATCCTCGGGGAGGTCCTTGCCTTCGTCGAGATGGTCCCGAAGCCGCCGCAGCGCCGCGATCTCGAACGGTTCGATTTCCTGCGGGACCGGAGAGGAAGAGCTCAAAGGCCACTCTCCGGAAAGGGCTCGTCATCGCCGTATGTCGGCCGTGGCGCCGAAAACTCGTCCGACAGGGCAATTCCGGTGTAGACGAAGCGGTCCCGCCGTTTGATCCGTGTGAACTTGCGGGCGACGATCCGGCCGAAGGCATTGTTGGAGATCGGCCGACCGCGCTCCGCCTCGGCGAACCGCGCATAGGCATCATAAAGCTCGCCTGCGGGTATCTCCGCGCCGTGCCGCACGACGATGCACCGCGCCACGAAGGCTGCTGTCGGGTCCTGGCTGTCACGATACTCCTGTGTCGCCCCGCGCACCGCCTCCGGAATGACGAGGCCTTCCGTCAGGAAGATTGCAACGCCCTCGATGAGCCAGTTCAGGATGCCGGAATATTCCGGCTTGAACATCGCCATCATCTCCTCGAATTCGCGCCGCTCGGCGTCGGGGATCTTCACAGGCCAGTGGACGACGGACATTCGGCGCCAGATACCTTCGTCGGTTCCCTTGATGCGCGGATATCCGTTCCCACTCATCATTGCGACGAAGAGCGGCTCGAAATCCATGTATCCCGCAAACAGATCGCGAGCCGTGATCGTCTCGCCGCCGGTCAGCTCCTTGACCAGGTTTTCCTTCAGGTCCTCACCTTCCGGAAGCTCCTTCACCCGAAGGAATCTGCAGCCGTAGAGGCGGGCGAGGTCGGGGCTCGCCCCGCCGCCTGGTCCGCTCTCCCCGATGAGAGAGGTCGCCGGCAGGGTGACCGCCATGTCACCCAGGAGCCGCGCCAGCACTTCCATGTAGACCGATTTGCCGTTCGCCCCTGCGCCGTAGTGGAAGAAGAGTTTCTGCACCTTCACGCCCACGAGGCCGAGCCCCGACGCGACCTGCACAAGCCGCCTTACTTCAGGGTCAGGAAGCACCTTCTCAAGGAAGGCTATCCATTCCGGGCATTCCGAGTCTCGATCGAAGCTCGCATTGGCAAGCTGCGTGATCAGGTGTTCCGACCGATGTCCGTGCAATACCTCTAGGCGGACATACTGGCAGGTGCCGGAACCATCCGAAGAGTGAACAGGCTTGAATGTCAGCGTGGCGTTCTGGCAGGCAAAACGGAGAGGATCAGCGTTGAATTCGTCGGGCCTCTTGAGTACGTGCGGCCACGCCATTTTCAGCATGGAGGAGACGCGCTGCGAGTTCTTGCTCGACACGCCGAATTCCCGTCGGCGTTTCACTCGTTTGGCATATTCCGCAAGCGCCTCGTCGGCCTTCGCGACGGTCTTCTTCTGGTCGCCCGTCCGGTCTTCCTCGGCAATCTCTCTGTGCGGTTTGGCCTCGTCGATCGCTTCCTGCCAATCCTTGTCGGGTTTCAGGTGCGTCGCCTCGATCTGGATAAGGTCGCCGATCTCCTGGGCCAGCAAGGTCGCCTTTTCGCGCCCCTGCCTATAGTCCCATTTGCGGCCGTCCCACACTGCAAGCATCGGCTCTTTCGCCTTGTCCTGCGCAATGACGAGGATCTTCCCCTCGTGATAGGTGAGAAGCCGTTTGGCGTTATCGGTGTCCGAGTGGTCGAGACCTGCGCAATATTCGATGGCCGTTGGATCGATCTTCCCCTTTCCGCGTCGCGGCTCGCCGTCGCCACCAACCACAACGACTTCCACCGAATGCAGCATCTTTCGCCCTTTTGCGGGACCATCGGACCGAACCCTCTTCATGATGACGGAAAGCCCGCCGGGCGGGTTGCGCAGCATCTTGTGAACGCGACGGTGGCCATGCTGCAGACGGTCGAACGGCAGGAATTTGCGCCAGTCTTCCGGGATATCTTCCGGTACCAGGGAGAGCGGCAAGTCCCCGGAGGAATAGACGCGATCAAGCGCTACCCGCTCCGCCAGCATATCGAGGACGACGACGGGAACCATTCTTTCTGTTGTCCTAGTCACGTGCCGGTCTCCCGTCTCGGCCGCGTCCGACGACCGCAAGCGCGTCGTCGACGCTGAGATTGAATTTCTTCATGATGGTCCGAAGCTGCAGACCTCGTCCGCCCTTTAGCTTGGCAACGTGGTTGGCGTTCCGCGCGAGCCGGCGGCGCTCGGCAAAGTTCACATCCACCGCCGCAGAGGCCTGATAGCTGTTTTGCAAGTCCAGCTTCTCGTTGGCCCTGGAAACGTCGAACATGGTCCGCAGCGCACGCCCGATCCGTCGGTGGCGGTCCACGAGCAGCGCGACCGTCAACTCTCGGTCGCGCGCAGAGAGATGATGTCGCGATGAGATGGCATCGAAAGATTCTTCAGATTGAAGATAGCCGCAGAGAATGCGGCCTATTCGAGTGACCCGAGCTTCTTTGGCCGCCGCCAATTTGGCGCTGGACGAGCGAGGTTCGCAGCCTAGCCGGACGATGGCGTCCGAGCTTTGTTTCTCGGCCTCTTGAAGGAGGATGTAGAGATCGTAAATCGCCCCGGCATCAAGGTTTCTCTTGAGTATGGCGCCCGGCAGATCGACGCGGCCCATGACCAGATCGCCGAACGCCCACACGACCTGGTGATCTTGTGGAGTAAGCTCATACGCCATGGCGCACCGACACATAGGGTGAGGGGTACCGTTCGAAAAGCGATTGGAAATCAATGGTCAGATTTCCCCTGACGAACCTACTTATGTTATTGATACATAAAGTAACTTCTACTTCTGCCGGGGGCACCATTTTTCTCAGGGCCATTCTTTGCCGCCCGCTTCCGCTCTCCGCCCTTCTTGACATTTGTCGTAGTCCCGCGTGCCTCGTTGCGTTATGATCGTCAGAGTTGCAGGAGGCTCCCATGATCCGACGTTTGCGCGTGTTTGCAGGACTGGTCGCGTTTGCCGTGCCGGCGGTGCCGGCTATTGCCGAGGACGTGCCGACGGCCGTCTACATGTGTGAGAACGGCAGCACGTTCACCGTGCGTTTCGAGAACGATACGGCCTATGTGCGCTTCCCGGACGGCAAGGCCTACGATCTCCCGGTCGCGATCTCGGGCGACGGCTTCCGATACGAGGCGGATGGTGTCGAACTGCGGGGCAGGGGCGAGGATGCGACCCTCACGGTGCCGGGGACGGCACCGCTCGTCTGCCGAGCGGAAGACACCGACTAGGACGCAGCCTTCGCGAGGAACTGCCGCGAGGCGTAGAGCGCGATCGCTGCCGCATTGGAGACGTTGAGCGACTTGATCGCCCCCGGCATGTCGAGCCGGGCGAGCGCATTAACGGTTTCGCGCGTCTTCTGGCGCAGGCCCTTGCCTTCCGAACCGAGCACGAGCGCAATCTTCTCGCCGCGGAAGGTGCCTTCGAGCGGGGCCGGCCCCTCCGAATCGAGACCGATCGAATAGAAGCCGAGGCGGTGCAGTTCGCCGAGCGCATCGGCGAGATTGGTGATCTGGATGTAGGGGATGAGTTCGAGGGCGCCCGAGGCCGATTTGGCCAGCACGCCCGATTCGGTCGGGCTGTGGCGCTGGGTGGTGATCACCGCTCCGGCATTGAAGGCAACCGCCGAACGCATGATGGCGCCGACATTGTGGGGGTCCGTCACCTGGTCGAGCACGAGCAGGAGCGGACTTTCCTTCAGCGCTTCCAGGCGTCGGACGGGCAGGGGCCGGGTCTCCAGCATCACGCCCTGGTGGATCGCTTCAGGACCGAGGATCTTGTCGAGGTCCTGCGGCGTCACCGTCTCGAACGGAATTCCGAGGTTTTCCACAGATGAGATTTCGAGCCTGACCAGCGCATTCTGCGTCGCCGAAAGCTTGATCAGCTTGCGCTCGGGGTTGTCGAGAGCGGCACGGACGGTGTGCAGGCCGTAGAGCAGCACCTGCTCGGGAGCGAGCTGCGGCGGTGTCCAGCCTTCGGCGGATTTCTTCCGCTTCTGAGGTGCCGGGGTGGGGATTTCTCCCCTCTCGCGCTTGGCGTCACGCACCTGGCGGCGCAAGGTGGCATAGTGGCTGTCGCGGGCGGATCTGTCTTTGGAAGTGTCTTTGGCCATGCGGCTTTATAGCGACGAAGTCTTGCGGCGGATAGAGGTGCCCGGCGGCGGCGGCGTTTTTGCGAGGCGCGGAAAAATTTCGGCAAAATTCCCCTGACATCGTGTTGACATCGACCGGCAGGGCGGTCATATACCCGCCGCAGATCACG
Organism: Ciceribacter thiooxidans; assembly: GCF_014126615.1. Lineage (NCBI taxonomy): Bacteria > Pseudomonadati > Pseudomonadota > Alphaproteobacteria > Hyphomicrobiales > Rhizobiaceae > Ciceribacter > Ciceribacter thiooxidans. The sequence goes on along the minus strand of NZ_CP059896.1, from coordinate 1,957,214 downwards.
GGGGCATCGCTCCGAGGATCTGGAGAAAGCTTGGTCGCTTGATCCGGTCGGAGACTGGAGGGATGCCCGAGTGGTTAAAGGGGACGGACTGTAAATCCGTTGGCTCAGCCTACGTTGGTTCAAATCCAACTCCCTCCACCATTCCGACATCGGATCGAACACCGCGGGTATAGCTCAATGGTAGAGCAGCAGCCTTCCAAGCTGAATACGCGGGTTCGATTCCCGCTACCCGCTCCAAATCGCACCCACAACCCGAACTCGCGTGTTTGCCGGTCTGTCGCCGGTGCCGGCCGGCTGTTTCGGTCTATTTTGCGCAGGCGAGACGGTATCCGGATCGCCCATGCCGCGGCCTTTGCCGCGCAGAGCAAATAGGTCTTGCGCAATTGCTGCGAAAGCCTTAAACGGCGGCACTAAACCCGTTTGCCGGGTCAACCATTTACGATCATAGGAAGCATTCAAATGGCAAAGAGTAAGTTTGAGCGCACGAAGCCGCACGTTAACATCGGCACGATTGGCCACGTTGACCATGGCAAGACGTCTCTGACGGCGGCGATCACCAAGTACTTCGGTGAATTCAAGGCCTATGACCAGATCGACGCGGCACCGGAAGAAAAGGCTCGTGGTATCACGATCTCGACGGCGCACGTCGAGTATGAAACGGCGAACCGCCACTACGCGCACGTCGACTGCCCCGGCCACGCCGACTACGTCAAGAACATGATCACCGGTGCTGCGCAGATGGACGGCGCGATCCTGGTTTGCTCGGCTGCCGACGGCCCGATGCCGCAGACCCGCGAACACATCCTGCTCGCCCGCCAGGTCGGCGTTCCGGCGATCGTCGTGTTCCTGAACAAGGTCGACCAGGTTGACGACGCCGAGCTTCTCGAACTCGTCGAGCTCGAAGTTCGCGAACTGCTGTCGTCCTACGACTTCCCGGGCGACGAAATCCCGGTCATCAAGGGCTCGGCTCTTGCTGCTCTCGAAGACAGCAACAAGGAAATCGGCGAGAACGCCATCCGCGCTCTGATGGATGCTGTCGACGCCTACATCCCGACGCCGGAACGTCCGATCGACCAGCCGTTCCTGATGCCGATCGAAGACGTGTTCTCGATCTCGGGCCGTGGTACGGTTGTGACCGGCCGCGTCGAGCGTGGCATCATCAAGGTCGGTGAAGAAGTCGAGATCGTCGGCATCCGTCCGACCATCAAGTCGACCTGCACGGGCGTTGAAATGTTCCGCAAGCTGCTCGACCAGGGCCAGGCCGGCGACAACATCGGCGCGCTGCTGCGCGGCGTTGACCGCAACGGCGTTGAGCGTGGCCAGATCCTGTGCAAGCCGGGTTCGGTCAAGCCGCACAAGAAGTTCATGGCTGAGGCCTACATCCTGACGAAGGAAGAAGGCGGCCGTCATACGCCGTTCTTCACGAACTACCGTCCGCAGTTCTACTTCCGCACGACGGACGTGACGGGCATCGTGTCGCTTCCGGAAGGCACGGAAATGGTCATGCCGGGCGACAACGTGACGGTTGAAGTCGAGCTGATCGTTCCGATCGCGATGGAAGAAAAGCTGCGCTTCGCTATCCGCGAAGGCGGCCGTACCGTCGGCGCCGGCATCGTCGCCTCGATCATCGAGTAAGTTTCGGTTCCTTTAAGGGACCGGGAGAGCCCCGCCGGAAACGGCGGGGCTTTCGTCTTTTTATAATCCTTCGTCATGCGCGGGCAGGAAGGCTGCGCTGCAGGCCTGCGGGTTGCGGCAGAGCTCCCGTGGTGGTAGAAAGTTATCAGTGATTTCGCCGCGCTCGCATGGTTCGAGCGCATTCGACGGCCGACAAACCACGGTTCCCGATGTGAAGACGATTCGTTCCGCGGCGACGACTGTTGCCGTTTGCCTGGCGTTCGGCTGCCTGCCTCTCGGCGCGGCGGCGCGTGCCGATGACGGCCGGCCGCTCATCTGGAACGTCTCGAAGGCCGGTGATCGCGCCTTCCAGTTTCGCACCGGCCTTCGCTGGTCCGGCCTGTTCTCCCCGAGCGTCGGTGCCGACACGACGATGACGGCGGCGACGAAGGGCAGCGATGGATCGCGGGAGGTGCCATTCCGCCTTTGGGGAAGCGTCGCGCTGGGGGCAGGGGCGACCGCCTCCGGTGCCTGGCAGGTGAGCGCCGGCGCAGGCTATGACCCTGCGATCGGCCGCCAGGCGCTTTCGCTCTCGCAGACCGGACAGTGGTCGGCGACGCCGGCGATCGACATTGCTGCTTCCCGTGCGGTGGAAGCGAGCGCGATTGCGGGACATTCCGTCGGTATCGTCGCGCGGCAGTCGGTGAAGGTCGATTTTTCCGATCTCGGCACATCCTTGCGGATGGACGGCGTCCTCGACGGGCGCACCCGTGCCGCTCACACGAATCTCGGTATGGAAAAGAGGCTCTTGAGGGGCGTCGCCCTCACTGCCGATATCTCCGATCCGTTCCGCTCGAGCTCCGCCACCTTCGGTGCCCGCGTGCAGCGTCACTGGTGAGCGTGAAAGATCGCACCGGCCTGTCGAAAAAGCGAAAAACAGGCTTGCCAATCGTTTCGGCTCACCTTAAAGGAGCGCCATGCCAGCGCGCAGGACGCGATTTTATGTCGCGCCGGTGCCGGGTCTAGGGGTATAGCTCAGTTGGTAGAGCGGCGGTCTCCAAAACCGCAGGTCGGGGGTTCGAGCCCCTCTGCCCCTGCCATGTCCCTTTCGAAGAGGACGTAGAACCGCGCGCCCGAGGCAATCGGGCGGGCCGGCAAAAGTTTGCATAATATCGATTTCGCTCTTGTGAAATACGGAATCGGTGTTTATGTAGGGTGAAACAGACACGCGGTGCGTGGGGCTGACATAGTCGGCTTTACGCGCCGTAAAAGCGTGGGCAATAGATGGCATCCAAGACAAATCCGTTTGCGTTTCTGCAGCAGGTCCGCTCCGAGACGAACAAGGTGACATGGCCCACTCGTCGCGAGACGATGATCTCCACGGCCATGGTTCTCTTCATGGTGCTTTTTGCGGCGCTGTTTTTCTTTTCGGCAGATCAGATCATCGGTTGGCTTATCGGCCTGGTGCTGAGCGTCGGTAATTAATCGGGCGGAGACGGACATGGCGGCGCGTTGGTACATCGTCCACGCTTATTCGAATTTTGAGAAGAAGGTGGCTGAATCCATTGAGGAGAAGGCCAGGCAGAAGGGGCTCGAGCATCTTTTCGAGAAGATCCTCGTGCCGACCGAGAAGGTGGTCGAAGTGCGGCGTGGCCGCAAGGTCGACAGCGAGCGCAAGTTTTTCCCGGGCTATGTCCTGGTGCGCGCCGATCTGACCGACGAGGCCTATCATCTCATCAAGAATACCCCGAAGGTGACGGGTTTCCTCGGTTCCGACAACAAGCCGGTTCCGATCCCGGACTACGAGGCTGAGCGCATCCTGGGCCAGGTCCAGGAAGGTGTCGAGCGCCCGAAGTCCTCCGTCTCGTTCGAGATCGGCGAACAGGTTCGCGTTTCCGACGGTCCGTTCGCCTCGTTCAACGGCACCGTTCAGGATGTCGACGAAGAGCGTTCGCGGCTCAAGGTGGAGGTGTCGATCTTCGGTCGCGCTACGCCGGTCGAGCTTGAGTATTCTCAGGTCGAGAAGGTCTGAGTATCAGGGCGGTCATCCGCCCTGTTCCGCGTGGGAGGATGAAGGCCTGAAGCCGGGTCTTTCAGACGCACCACGCAACCGCAGCCGCCGATGCAAGTCGGCATTTTCGGGCCGGGCGACCGGTCCTTAAGGAAAGGCAGAGAGAAATGGCTAAGAAAGTTGCAGGCCAGCTCAAGCTGCAGGTCAAGGCAGGATCGGCAAACCCGTCCCCGCCGATCGGCCCGGCACTTGGTCAGCGTGGCATTAACATCATGGAATTCTGCAAGGCGTTCAATGCCGCCACGCAGGAAATGGAAAAGGGTATGCCGATCCCGGTCGTCATCACCTACTACCAGGACAAGTCCTTCACCTTCGCGATGAAGCAGCCGCCGGTTACCTACTGGCTGAAGAAGGAAGCGAAGATCACCTCCGGCTCCAAGACGCCGGGCAAGGGTGCGAAGGTCGGTACCATCACCAAGGCTCAGGTCCGTGCGATCGCCGAAGGCAAGATGAAGGACCTCAATGCAGCCGACGTCGAAGGCGCAATGGCGATGGTCGAGGGCTCTGCCCGCTCCATGGGCCTGGAAGTGGTAGGTTGATCATGGCTAAGCTCGCAAAGCGCATTCAGAAGATCCGCGAAGGCATTGATCCGGCGAAGCTCGTCGCTCTGTCGGACGCCATCGCAATGGTCAAGGAACGGGCCGTCGCCAAGTTCGACGAAACCGTCGAAATCGCGATGAACCTCGGCGTTGACCCGCGTCACGCCGACCAGATGGTTCGTGGCGTCGTCAACCTGCCGAACGGCACCGGTCGCGACGTTCGCGTCGCCGTCTTCGCCCGTGGCGTCAAGGCTGATGAGGCCAAGGCAGCCGGTGCGGATATCGTCGGTGCGGAAGAACTCGTCGAGATCGTCCAGGGTGGCAAGATCGACTTCGACCGCTGCATCGCGACCCCGGACATGATGCCGCTCGTCGGTCGTCTCGGTAAGGTTCTCGGACCCCGCGGCATGATGCCGAACCCGAAGGTCGGGACCGTCACCATGGACGTCGCCGGTGCCGTCAAGGCTTCCAAGGGCGGCGCCGTTGAGTTCCGCGTCGAGAAGGCCGGTATCGTTCATGCCGGTATCGGCAAGGCTTCCTTCGACGCCAAGGCGCTCGAAGAAAACATCAAGGCCTTCGCTGACGCCGTCATCAAGGCGAAGCCCGCTGGTGCGAAGGGTAACTACGTCAAGCGCGTAGCGATCTCCTCGACCATGGGCCCGGGCGTCAAGATCGACCCGTCGTCGGTCACTGCGGCCTAAGAATTCTTCCGGAGCCGCGAGGCTCCGGAATACAGTGATTTCCGGTCCGAAAGGACCGGGAATTTCCGGGGAAACCCGGAACTCCTGTCCGAGATTGCAGGCGGCTTTGGCCTTAATCGTCATGGTCTGCATGAGACGGGTAAGACCCGGATTTGGAAAGGCACGTGGTGTCTTGAAAGAGTCGGTTCGAGCCTAGTGTGCCTTGTGCCTGGAGCCAGACGGCGACAGTGCGAGGGGACAGGATCCTCAAGCGTCGCTTGGGGTCCGATCTGAAGGATCCCTTGAGGCAAAGGCAAACCGGCAGGGTCCGAGACATCGGTCCTGCCAACTGGAGACAGACAGTGGAAAGAGCGGAAAAACGCGAATTCGTCACGGAGCTGAACGAAGTCTTCAAGGCTTCCGGTTCGGTTGTCGTGGCCCACTATGCTGGTGTCACAGTCGCGCAGATGAACGACTTCCGTTCGAAGATGCGCGCTGCTGGCGGCACCGTCAAAGTCGCGAAGAACCGTCTGGCCAAGATCGCTCTTCAGGGTACGGAGTCGGAAGGGATCTCTGATCTCTTCAAGGGTCAGACGCTGATCGCATACAGCGAAGACCCGATTGTGGCTCCGAAGGTCGTCATGGATTTCGCCAAGACCAACGACAAGCTCGTTGTTATCGGCGGCGCCATGGGGGCAACCGCTCTCAACGCGGATGCAGTCAAGTCGCTTGCGACCCTGCCTTCGCTCGACGAGCTGCGTGCGAAGCTGCTGGGCCTCCTCAACGCCCCGGCTACCCGCATCGCTACGGTTGTCGCAGCACCGGCAAGCCAGCTTGCCCGCGTGTTCTCGGCCTACGCCAAGAAGGACGAAGCCGCCTAAGGTGGTTTTTCGCTGTTAATATCGAACCAGTTCGAACCGAACAAAAGGAACTAGTAAAATGGCTGATCTCGCAAAGATCGTTGAAGACCTCTCCTCGCTGACCGTTCTGGAAGCCGCTGAGCTTTCCAAGATGCTCGAAGAAAAGTGGGGCGTTTCGGCTGCTGCACCGGTAGCCGTTGCTGCCGCTGGTGGCGCTGCTGGCGGCGCTGCTGCTGCTGCTGAAGAAGAAAAGACCGAATTCGACGTCATCCTCGTCGATGCCGGCGCCAACAAGATCAACGTCATCAAGGAAGTCCGCGGCATCACCGGCCTCGGCCTCAAGGAAGCCAAGGACCTGGTCGAAGGCGCTCCGAAGCCGGTCAAGGAAGGCGTATCCAAGGGCGAAGCTGCTGACCTCAAGAAGAAGCTTGAGGAAGCCGGCGCCAAGGTCGACGTCAAGTAATATCGGAACAGCTTGTGGGAGGGGACGTTTTGTCCTCTCCCATTCGCCGTTTCTCGAGAACAGATTACCCAAAAGCCCGTCAAAACGGCTTTTGGGTAATGGGTTCTTCAAGAGGATGGTTCCAACCCGACCCGCCAGGCAATCCGGCCGGCCGTTCGGTGACAGGAACGAGGTTGAACGTTTCCCATTGATTGACGGACCTGACTGGCCAGCAGGTTCCGTCTGTTGCAGGCCCGGATGCACAAATTGACAAGGAGCGACGATGGCTCAGACCCTTTCCTTTAATGGTCGCAGGCGCGTACGCAAGTTTTTTGGAAAAATTCCAGAAGTCGCGGAAATGCCGAACCTCATCGAGGTTCAGAAGGCTTCTTATGACCAGTTCCTCATGGTCGACGAACCCCGCGGGGGCGTCCCGACGAGGGACTTCAAGCCGTTTTCAAGTCCGTCTTCCCGATCACCGACTTCTCGGGCGCTTCGATGCTCGAATTCGTGTCCTACGAATTCGAACCGCCGAAGTTCGACGTCGATGAATGCCGCCAGCGTGACCTGACCTATGCTGCGCCGCTCAAGGTGACGCTGCGTCTCATCGTGTTCGATATCGACGAGGACACCGGTGCCCGCTCGATCAAGGACATCAAGGAACAGTCGGTCTACATGGGCGACATGCCGCTGATGACCAACAACGGTACCTTCATCGTCAACGGTACCGAGCGCGTCATCGTTTCCCAGATGCACCGCTCTCCGGGCGTGTTCTTCGATCACGACAAGGGCAAGAGCCATTCTTCCGGCAAGCTGCTGTTTGCTGCGCGCGTGATCCCGTATCGCGGATCCTGGCTCGACATCGAGTTCGATGCCAAGGACATCGTCCATGCACGTATCGACCGTCGCCGCAAGATCCCCGTGACGTCGCTGCTGATGGCACTCGGCATGGACGGCGAAGAGATCCTCTCGACCTTCTATTCGAAGTCCGTCTACCAGCGCGACGCTGACGGCTGGCGCGTTCCGTTCAGCCCGGAAGCGCTGAAGGGGGCCAAGGCCATCACCGACATGATCGACGCCGACACCGGCGAAGTGGTCGTCGAGGCAGGCAAGAAGTTGACCCCGCGTCTGCTCCGGCAGTTGCAGGAAAAGGGCCTGAAGGCCCTCAAGTCCAGCGATGACGATCTCTACGGCAACTATCTCGCCGAGGACATGGTCAACGTGGCGACCGGTGAGATCTATCTCGAAGCCGGAGACGAGATCGACGAGAAGTCGCTGCAGGTGATTCTGGATTCCGGGTTCGACGAGATCCCGGTTCTCGGCATCGACCACATCAACGTCGGCGCCTACATCCGCAACACGCTTTCCGCCGACAAGAACGAGAACCGCCAGGACGCGCTGTTCGACATCTACCGCGTCATGCGTCCGGGCGAACCGCCGACCATGGAATCGGCCGAAGCCATGTTCCAGTCGCTGTTCTTCGATGCCGAGCGCTACGACCTGTCGGCCGTCGGTCGCGTCAAGATGAACATGCGTCTCGACCTCGACTGCCCGGACACCGTCCGCGTGCTCCGCAAGGACGACATCCTGGCCGTCGTCAAGATGCTGGTCGAACTGCGTGACGGCAAGGGCGAGATCGACGACATCGACAACCTCGGCAACCGTCGTGTCCGTTCCGTCGGCGAACTGATGGAGAACCAGTACCGTCTCGGCCTGCTCCGCATGGAGCGCGCGATCAAGGAACGCATGTCCTCGATCGAGATCGACACGGTCATGCCGCAGGACCTGATCAATGCGAAGCCGGCGGCTGCCGCCGTTCGCGAATTCTTCGGTTCCTCGCAGCTCTCGCAGTTCATGGACCAGGTGAACCCGCTTTCGGAAATCACCCACAAGCGCCGTCTTTCGGCTCTTGGCCCGGGTGGTCTGACCCGCGAGCGCGCAGGCTTCGAAGTCCGCGACGTTCATCCGACCCACTACGGCCGTATCTGCCCGATCGAAACGCCGGAAGGACCGAACATCGGTCTGATCAACTCGCTCGCCACCTTCGCCCGCGTCAACAAGTACGGCTTCATCGAAAGCCCGTACCGCAAGATCGTCGACGGCAAGGTGACTAACGAGGTCGTATACCTGTCGGCCATGGAAGAGGCGAAGTACTACGTCGCCCAGGCGAACTCCGAGATGACCGCCGACGGCGCCTTCGTCGAAGAGTTCGTCGTCTGCCGTCACGCCGGCGAAGTCATGCTCTCCCCGCGCGACACCATCAATCTGATGGACGTCTCGCCGAAGCAGCTCGTCTCGGTTGCGGCCGCGCTCATCCCGTTCCTGGAAAACGACGACGCCAACCGCGCTCTCATGGGCTCGAACATGCAGCGTCAGGCCGTGCCGCTCCTGCGTGCGGAAGCTCCGTTCGTCGGTACCGGCATGGAGCCGGTCGTCGCCCGTGACTCGGGTGCTGCGATCGCTGCCCGTCGCGGCGGCGTGGTCGACCAGGTGGATGCGACCCGTATCGTTATCCGCGCAACGGAAGACCTCGATCCGTCGAAGTCGGGTGTCGACATCTACCGTCTGATGAAGTTCCAGCGTTCGAACCAGAACACCTGCGTCAACCAGCGTCCGCTGGTCACCGTCGGTGACGTTCTGAACAAGGGCGACATCATCGCGGACGGTCCGTCGACCGATCTCGGCGACCTGGCGCTCGGCCGCAACGCGCTCGTCGCGTTCATGCCGTGGAACGGCTACAACTATGAGGACTCGATCCTCATGTCCGAGCGCATCGTGAGCGAAGACGTCTTCACCTCGATTCACATCGAGGAGTTCGAGGTCATGGCCCGCGACACCAAGCTGGGTCCGGAAGAAATCACGCGCGACATTCCGAACGTTTCGGAAGAAGCGCTGCGCAACCTCGATGAAGCCGGTATCGTCTACATCGGTGCAGAGGTTCAGCCGGGCGATATTCTGGTCGGCAAGATCACGCCGAAGGGCGAAAGCCCGATGACGCCGGAAGAGAAGCTTCTGCGCGCCATCTTCGGTGAAAAGGCCTCCGACGTTCGCGACACCTCCATGCGCATGCCGCCTGGCACGTTCGGCACCGTCGTCGAAGTTCGCGTCTTCAACCGCCACGGCGTGGAGAAGGACGAACGCGCGATGGCGATCGAGCGCGAGGAAATCGAGCGTCTCGCGAAGGACCGCGACGACGAACAGGCGATCCTCGACCGCAATGTCTACGGCCGTCTGCTCGACATGCTGCGTGGCCAGGCGTCCATCGCCGGTCCGAAGGGCTTCAAGAAGGGCGTCGAGCTCTCCAACGCCGTCGTCTCGGAGTACCCGCGTTCGCAGTGGTGGATGTTCGCCGTCGAGAACGAGAAGGTCCAGAGCGAGGTCGAAGCGCTGCGTGCCCAGTACGACGAATCCAAGTCGCGCCTCGAACAGCGCTTCATGGACAAGGTCGAGAAGGTCCAGCGCGGCGACGAAATGCCTCCGGGCGTCATGAAGATGGTCAAGGTCTTCGTCGCTGTGAAGCGCAAGATCCAGCCGGGCGACAAGATGGCCGGCCGTCACGGTAACAAGGGTGTCGTCTCGCGCATCGTTCCGGTCGAGGACATGCCGTTCCTCGAAGACGGCACGCATGTCGACATCGTGCTGAACCCGCTCGGCGTGCCGTCGCGCATGAACGTCGGCCAGATCCTCGAAACGCACCTTGCCTGGGCCTGCGCCGGTATGGGCAGGAAGATCGGTCAGATGCTTGAGGACTATCGCAAGCACCTCGACATCAGCGATCTGCGGAAGGAACTGACGGACATCTACGCGTCCGAAGCCCACGACGAAGTGAAGAACTTCGACGATGCGTCGCTGGTCAAGCTCGCCGAAGAAGCCAAGCGCGGTGTGTCCATCGCGACTCCGGTCTTCGACGGTGCGCATGAAAGCGATGTCGCCTCGATGCTGAAGCGTGCGGGTCTCGATCCGTCGGGTCAGTCGGTCCTGTACGACGGTCGTACCGGTGAAGCCTTCGACCGCAAGGTCACCGTCGGCTACATGTACATGATCAAGCTGAACCACCTGGTCGACGACAAGATCCACGCGCGTTCGATCGGTCCGTACTCGCTCGTTACCCAGCAGCCGCTGGGCGGCAAGGCGCAGTTCGGCGGTCAGCGCTTCGGGGAAATGGAAGTCTGGGCGCTCGAGGCCTACGGTGCAGCATACACCCTGCAGGAAATGCTCACCGTCAAGTCGGACGACGTGGCGGGCCGTACCAAGGTCTACGAGGCGATCGTGCGCGGCGACGACACCTTCGAGGCGGGCATTCCCGAGAGCTTCAACGTTCTCGTCAAGGAAATGCGCTCGCTCGGTCTCTCCGTCGAGCTCGAGAACTCGAAGATCGGTACCGAGGACGGGAGCCAGCTTCCGGACGCCGCCGAATAACAGGTTGACAAGGGCGTGCGTGGCGAAGGCCGCGCACCCCATCCCCTCCCGGGACAGCCGTTCCGGATCTGGCCGGGGCAGGGGAGTTTCGCCGCATTTCGCGGTTATTGTCATTTAGGGGTCCGGAGCGGCAACCCGGGATTTCGCCGCCACCGTGACCCAATTGAGGGCTCTTTGCCCCATCAAGGAGACAGGCATGAACCAAGAGGTCATGAACCTTTTCAACCCGCAGGTGCCGGCCCAGCACTTCGATTCGATCCGCATCTCGATCGCGTCGCCGGAAAAGATCCTTTCCTGGTCCTACGGCGAGATCAAGAAGCCGGAGACGATCAACTACCGTACGTTCAAGCCGGAACGTGACGGCCTGTTCTGCGCGCGCATCTTTGGACCGATCAAGGACTACGAGTGCCTGTGCGGCAAGTACAAGCGCATGAAGTACAAGGGCATCATCTGCGAAAAGTGCGGCGTCGAAGTCACGCTGTCGCGCGTTCGCCGCGAGCGCATGGGCCACATCGAGCTCGCAGCCCCGGTCGCCCACATCTGGTTCCTGAAGTCGCTTCCCTCGCGCATCTCGACGCTCCTCGATATGACGCTGAAGGATGTTGAACGCGTCCTCTACTTCGAGAACTACATCGTGACCGAGCCCGGCCTGACGGCGCTCAAGGAACACCAGCTTCTCTCCGAAGAAGAGTACATGCTGGCTGTCGACGAGTACGGTGAAGACCAGTTCACGGCGATGATCGGTGCAGAGGCCATCTACGAGATGCTCGCCTCGATGAACCTCGACAAGATCGCCGGCGACCTGCGTTCGGACCTTGCCGACACCTCCTCGGATCTGAAGCAGAAGAAGCTGATGAAGCGGCTGAAGATCGTCGAGAACTTCATCGAGTCCGGCAATCGCCCGGAATGGATGATCATGAAAGTCGTCCCGGTCATCCCGCCGGACCTGCGTCCGCTGGTTCCGCTCGATGGCGGCCGTTTCGCGACGTCCGACCTCAACGATCTCTATCGCCGCGTCATCAACCGTAACAACCGTCTGAAGCGCCTCATCGAGCTGCGCGCGCCGGGCATCATCATCCGCAACGAAAAGCGCATGCTGCAGGAATCTGTCGATGCGCTCTTCGACAACGGCCGTCGCGGCCGCGTCATCACCGGCGCCAACAAGCGTCCGCTGAAGTCGCTGTCCGACATGCTCAAGGGCAAGCAGGGCCGCTTCCGCCAGAACCTGCTCGGCAAGCGCGTCGACTATTCCGGCCGTTCGGTTATCGTGACGGGGCCGGAACTGAAGCTGCACCAGTGCGGCCTGCCGAAGAAGATGGCGCTCGAACTGTTCAAGCCGTTCATCTACGCCCGTCTGGACGCCAAGGGTTACTCCTCGACCGTCAAGCAGGCCAAGAAGCTGGTTGAAAAGGAAAAGCCGGAAGTCTGGGATATCCTCGACGAGGTCATCCGCGAGCATCCGGTTCTCCTGAACCGCGCACCGACACTGCACCGTCTGGGCATCCAGGCCTTCGAACCGATGCTGGTCGAAGGCAAGGCGATCCAGCTGCACCCGCTCGTCTGCACGGCCTTCAACGCCGACTTCGACGGTGACCAGATGGCCGTTCACGTGCCGCTGTCGCTCGAAGCCCAGCTCGAAGCCCGCGTGCTGATGATGTCGACGAACAACATCCTGCATCCGGCAAACGGTCAGCCGATCATCGTGCCGTCGCAGGACATGGTTCTCGGCCTCTACTATCTGTCGATCCAGAACCAGAACGAGCCGGGCGAAGGCATGGCCTTCTCCGACATGGGCGAGCTGCACCATGCTCTGGAAAACAAGGTCGTCACGCTGCACGCCAAGATCCGTGGTCGCTTCAAGACCGTCGATGCCGAAGGCAAGCCGGTTTCGAAGATCTATGAAACCACGCCTGGCCGCATGATCATCGGCGAGCTTCTGCCGAAGAATGTCAACGTGCCGTTCGACATCTGCAACCAGGAAATGACCAAGAAGAACATCTCCAAGATGATCGACACGGTCTACCGCCATTGCGGACAGAAGGACACGGTCATCTTCTGCGACCGCATCATGCAGCTCGGCTTCACGCATGCTTGCCGCGCCGGCATCTCGTTCGGCAAGGACGACATGATCATTCCGGAAACCAAGGCGAAGATCGTCGGTGACACCGAAACGCTGGTCAAGGAATACGAGCAGCAGTACAACGACGGCCTGATCACGCAGGGCGAGAAGTACAACAAGGTCGTCGACGCCTGGGGCAAGGCCACCGAAAAGGTCGCGGAAGAAATGATGGCCCGCATCAAGGCGGTCGAATTCGACCCCGAGACCGGTCGCCAGAAGCCGATGAACTCGATCTACATGATGAGCCACTCGGGTGCTCGTGGTTCTCCGAACCAGATGCGCCAGCTGGGCGGCATGCGCGGCCTCATGGCCAAGCCGTCGGGCGAGATCATCGAGACGCCGATCATCTCGAACTTCAAGGAAGGCCTGACCGTGAACGAGTACTTCAACTCGACGCACGGTGCCCGTAAGGGTCTTGCAGACACCGCCCTGAAGACCGCGAACTCCGGTTACCTGACCCGTCGTCTCGTCGACGTGGCGCAGGACTGCATCGTCAACATGGTCGATTGCGGCACCGACAAGGGCCTGACCATGACGGCGATCGTCGACGCCGGCCAGGTCGTGGCCTCCATCGGCGCCCGCGTTCTGGGTCGTACCGCGCTCGACGACATCGATCATCCGGTCACGGGTGAGCGTATCGTCGATGCCGGCAAGATGATCATGGAAGCCGATGTCGTCGAGATCGAGAAGGCTGGCATCCAGTCGATCCGCATTCGCTCGGCTCTGACCTGCGAAGTTCAGACGGGCGTCTGCTCCGTCTGCTACGGCCGCGACCTTGCTCGCGGTACGCCGGTCAACATGGGTGAGGCCGTCGGTGTCATCGCCGCGCAGTCGATCGGTGAGCCGGGCACCCAGCTTACCATGCGTACCTTCCACCTTGGCGGCACCGCGAACGTGGTCGACCAGTCGTTCCTCGAAGCGTCGTACGAAGGTACGATCGCGATCAAGAACCGCAACATGTTGCGCAACTCCGAAGGCAATCTCATTGCCATGGGCCGCAACCTGGCGATCACGATCCTCGACGAACGCGGCGTCGAACGCTCTTCGCAGCGCGTCGCCTACGGTTCGAAGGTCTTCGTGGACGATGGTGACAAGGTCCGTCGCGGCCAGCGTCTCGCCGAGTGGGATGCATACACCCGCCCGATGATGACGGAAGTCGAAGGTATCGTACACTTCGAGGATGTCGTCGACGGCATCTCCGTTCTGGAAGCGACCGACGAGTCGACCGGCATCACCAAGCGTCAGGTCATCGACTGGCGTTCGACCCCGCGCGGCGCCGACCTGAAGCCTGCGATCGTCATCAAGGACGTCGCCGGCAACGTGCTCAAGCTGTCGCGTGGCGGGGAAGCCCGCTTCCAGCTCTCGGTCGATGCGATCCTGTCGGTCGAACCCGGCCAGAAGGTCTCCCAGGGTGATGTTCTCGCCCGTTCGCCGCTCGAAAGCGCCAAGACCAAGGACATCACCGGTGGTCTGCCGCGCGTTGCCGAACTGTTCGAAGCCCGTCGTCCGAAGGACCATGCCATCATCGCAGAGATCGATGGCACGATCCGGCTGGGCCGCGACTACAAGAACAAGCGTCGCGTCATCATCGAGCCGGCGGAAGACGGTGTCGAGCCGGTCGAGTACCTGATCCCGAAGGGCAAGCCCTTCCATCTTCAGGATGGCGACTACATCGAAAAGGGTGACTACATCCTCGACGGTAACCCGGCTCCGCACGACATCCTGGCGATCAAGGGCGTCGAGGCTCTGGCCTCGTACCTGGTCAACGAAATCCAGGAAGTCTACCGTCTGCAGGGCGTTGTGATCAACGACAAGCACATCGAGGTGATCGTTCGCCAGATGCTGCAGAAGGTCGAAATCACGGACTCGGGCGACAGCCAGTACATCGTCGGCGACAATGTCGACCGCATCGAGCTGGAAGACGCAAACGATCGCCTGATCGAGGAAGGCAAGAAGCCGGCATACGGCGAGCCTGTCCTCCTCGGTATCACCAAGGCCTCGCTGCAGACGCCGTCGTTCATCTCGGCCGCATCCTTCCAGGAAACCACCAAGGTTCTCACGGAAGCTGCGATCGCCGGCAAGACCGACACGCTGCAGGGCCTCAAGGAAAACGTCATCGTCGGCCGCCTGATCCCGGCCGGTACCGGCGGAACGATGACGCAGATCCGCCGCATCGCCACCTCGCGCGACGACCTCATCCTCGAGGAACGCAAGAAGGGCACCGGTGCGGATGTCGCGACCCCGATGCTGCAGGACCTCGCCGCTGGCGAGAACCTCCCGGCCGGCGAATAACCGTCGCGCCATTTCGAACATGAAGAGACCGCCCGGAGCAATCCGGGCGGTCTTTTGCATCTGCGGGTGGCGCACATCGACCTTGATCTATCGCAAGGTGCATTATTAGAATAAGTCTAAACTATGGGGTGTTCGAAACCGAATGGAGACTCCCCATGAAGAAGCTTTCGACTACCGTCTCGGCCCTTCTGGTTGCGACCTCGACCATGGCCGCCGACGCTGTTCCCGACATTCGTGCGCGCTCGCTCGAGGTCTTCAAGCCGTTGCCATCAACGACGCCGGCGGTGGCTCACAATCCGATCACGCCGGACAAGATCATGCTTGGCAAGGCGCTGTTCTTCGATCCGCGCGTATCCGCGTCCGGCGTCTTCTCCTGTAATTCCTGTCATAACCTAGCGACCGGCGGCGACGACAATCTGGAGACCTCGATCGGCCACGGCTGGCAAAAGGGGCCGCGCAATGCGCCGACGGCGCTGAACGCCGTCTTCAATATCGCCCAGTTCTGGGACGGCCGGGCGGAGGACCTGAAGGCGCAGGCCAAGGGGCCGGTGCAGGCGGGCGTCGAGATGGCGAACACGCCGGAGAACGTCGTTGCGACGCTGAAGTCCATGCCGGACTATGGCGAGTGGTTCAAGGCGGCCTTTCCCGGCGAAGCCGATCCGGTCACCTTCGACAATTTCGCCAGGGCCATCGAGGCCTTCGAGGCGACGCTCATTACGCCGGCACCGTTCGACGCGTGGTTGAACGGCGACGAAGAGGCGTTGACCCCGGACGAGAAGCAGGGGCTCGCGCTCTTCATGGACAAGGGCTGTTCCTCCTGTCACACGGGCATCAATGTGGGCGGGCAGGGGTATTTCCCGTTTGGCGTCGTCGAAAAACCGGGCGCGGACGTGCTGCCGCAGAACGACAAGGGGCGTTTCGCGATTACCAACACGGCGGACGATTCCTACGTCTTCCGTGCGGCTCCGCTCCGCAACGTCGCGCTGACGGCGCCGTATTTCCACTCCGGGAAAGTCTGGGACCTGAAGCAGGCGGTGGCGATCATGGGCACGGCGCAGCTCGGGCAGGAACTGAGCGATCAGGAGGTGACGCAAATCGTTGCTTTCCTCAATTCCCTGACCGGCAGGATGCCGGAGGTGAGCGTGCCGGTCCTGCCGCCGGAGACGGACGCGACGCCGCGGCCGAACGGGAAGATCGTCAAGAAATAGACCTGTCGACAGACGAGAAAGGCCGCCGGCATGTCCGGCGGCCCCTGCGGTGCTGCGAGCACGCGGCTTTCAGTTGAAGCGGATGATCGCGATCTCGCCTTCCAGCGCGCCCTGATAGGCGGAGGCGTGCGGCTCTTCGTCCGGCGCGTCGTTGATCATGCCGATCTGGTCGAGATCGGCCTCCACGAAGCCTTCTTCGGACAGCGCGTTCAGAGCCTCGCGAACGGCGGAGTCGTCGTCGGGCGCGCGCAACAGGATGTGAAGGTCGACGCCTTCGCCGCCTTCCTCTTCATAGCCCTTGGCGATGATGATGAAGACCATCGGCGTGTCGAAATTGTTGTCGTTGTCCGGATTGTGGGCCATCTCGGTCTTCTTTCCTGAGTCGGGAATCGAATCGCGCGGGAGCGGAAGAGCCCGTGCGAAGGGTTGGAGGATGTTTGTCGTTTCTAGCCGATTTTCATTACGAGGCCCATGCAAAATCGCCAGGGGGGTGCTATATATCGTTGGTCCGCGCCGTCAAATGGCCGGAACGGCGGCCTGCCGACCCGATAATTTGCGATTGTGACTTGACGTCAGCAGGTGAAAACAGTAGTACGCCCGACATCGGAACCCATGTGAGGTTAGGCTTTTCGGAACGCCATGTTCCGGAGTTCACCTCAAACAGGGTCTAAAACGCACTTGAAGATACAAATGCTGCATACATGACGCGTCGATGATGCGTCCTCTGATCATTGTGGTCCATCCGCGAAGAGCGGGTAGGGCCACATTTTGCGCATGAGGATAGGGTGTGTCCGTCGCCGGAAATGGCAAAAGTAACGGCCCGGAAGGGCTTGAGAGACAAGATTTATAAGGGATGGTTGTATGCCTACCGTAAACCAGCTTATCCGCAAGCCCCGTCAGGCGCAGGTAAAGCGTAACAAGGTTCCTGCCCTGCAGGAAAACCCGCAGAAGCGCGGCGTTTGCACCCGCGTTTATACCACGACCCCGAAGAAGCCGAACTCGGCACTTCGTAAGGTTGCCAAGATCCGTCTGACCAACGGTTTCGAAGTGATCGGCTACATTCCGGGTGAAGGCCACAACCTTCAGGAACACTCTGTCGTCATGATCCGTGGCGGCCGCGTGAAGGACCTTCCGGGTGTCCGTTACCACATCATTCGCGGCGTTCTCGATACCCAGGGTGTCAAGAACCGCAAGCAGCGCCGTTCCAAGTACGGTGCGAAGCGTCCGAAGTAATTCGGTTTTCGTTTGGAATTCGGCGCTGCGCGAGGTTCTCCGCGTGATAAGGCGCCTTAACAGTTGAGAGACAAGAAGTATGTCCCGTCGCCATAGTGCAGAAAAGCGTGAGATCAACCCGGATCCGAAGTTCGGTGATCTCGTCGTCACGAAGTTCATGAATGCCATCATGCTTCACGGCAAAAAGTCGGTCGCTGAAAGCATCGTCTACGGTGCCTTCGACGCCGTTCAGGGCAAGTTGAAGCAGGAGCCGCTGGCCGTCTTCCATCAGGCGCTCGACAATGTCGCGCCGCATGTCGAAGTCCGCTCCCGCCGCGTTGGCGGTGCGACCTACCAGGTCCCGGTCGATGTTCGTCCGGAGCGCCGTCAGGCTCTTGCCATCCGCTGGCTGATCGCTGCTGCACGCAAGCGCAACGAGACCACCATGGTCGATCGCCTCTGCGGCGAACTCATGGATGCTGCCAACAACCGTGGCAGTGCGGTCAAGAAGCGTGAAGACACGCACAAGATGGCTGACGCAAACCGCGCGTTCTCGCATTACCGCTGGTAATCAGAACCGATCGATATTTGAAAGGCAGTCCATCATGGCTCGCGAATATAAAATCGAAGACTACCGCAACTTCGGTATCATGGCTCATATCGACGCCGGTAAGACCACGACGACCGAACGCATCCTCTACTACACCGGCAAGTCGCACAAGATCGGCGAAGTCCATGACGGCGCTGCGACCATGGACTGGATGGAGCAGGAGCAGGAACGCGGTATCACCATCACGTCTGCTGCGACCACGACCTTCTGGAAGGGTCGCGACGGCAAGATGCGCCGCTTCAACATCATCGACACCCCCGGCCACGTCGACTTCACCATCGAAGTCGAGCGCTCGCTGCGCGTTCTCGACGGTGCTGTCGCTCTCCTCGACGCCAACGCCGGCGTCGAGCCGCAGACGGAAACTGTCTGGCGTCAGGCGGACAAGTACAACGTTCCGCGGATGATCTTCTGCAACAAGATGGACAAGATCGGCGCGGACTTCTACCGCTCCGTCGAGATGATCAAGACCCGTCTCGGCGCGACCGCCGTCGTCTGCCAGCTCCCGATCGGCGCTGAAAACGACTTCAAGGGCGTTGTCGACCTGATCGAGATGAACGCTCTCGTCTGGCGCGACGAATCGCTTGGCGCGCAGTGGGACATCGTCGAAATCCCGGCCGACTTGAAGGACAGGGCTGAAGAATGGCGCGAGAAGATGATCGAAACGGTCGTCGAACTCGATGAAGCCGCCATGGAAGCCTATCTCGAGGGCAACATGCCCGACAACGACACGATCCGCGCGCTTATCCGCAAGGGTACGATCGAAGTCAAGTTCTTCCCGATGTTCTGCGGCTCGGCCTTCAAGAACAAGGGCGTTCAGCCGCTGCTCGACGCCGTCGTCGAATTCCTGCCGTCGCCGATCGACATTCCGGCGATCAAGGGTATCGACGTCAAGACCGAAGCGGAAATCGAGCGTCACCCCGACGATAACGAGCCGCTCTCGATGCTGGCGTTCAAGATCATGAACGACCCCTTCGTCGGTTCGCTGACCTTCTGCCGCATCTATTCGGGCAAGCTCGAAAAGGGCTCTTCTGTTCTCAACACGGTCAAGGACAAGCGCGAGCGCGTCGGCCGCATGCTGCAGATGCACTCCAACTCGCGTGAAGACATCGACGAAGCCTTCGCAGGCGACATCGTTGCTCTTGCCGGCCTCAAGGAAACCACGACGGGCGACACGCTCTGCGATCCGCTGAAGCCGGTCATCCTCGAGCGCATGGAATTCCCGGAACCGGTTATCCAGATCGCGATCGAGCCGAAGTCTAAGGGCGACCAGGAAAAGATGGGCCTCGCGCTCAACCGTCTGGCTGCTGAAGACCCTTCGTTCCGCGTCAAGACCGACCAGGAATCCGGCCAGACGATCATCGCCGGCATGGGCGAACTTCACCTCGACATCATCGTCGACCGCATGCGTCGCGAGTTCAAGGTCGAAGCCAACGTCGGTGCTCCGCAGGTTGCCTATCGTGAAACCATCACGAAGACCTGTGAAGAAGACTACACGCACAAGAAGCAGACCGGTGGTACCGGCCAGTTCGCGCGCGTCAAGATCATCTTCGAACCGAACCCGGAAGGCGAAGACTTCAAGTTCGAGTCGAAGATCGTCGGTGGTTCCGTTCCGAAGGAATACATCCCGGGCGTTCAGAAGGGTATCGAAAGCGTTCTGTCTTCCGGTCCGCTGGCAGGCTTCCCGATGCTGGGCGTCAAGGCGACCCTCATCGACGGTGCCTTCCACGACGTCGACTCCTCGGTTCTGGCCTTCGAAATCGCCTCGCGCGCCTGCTTCCGTGAAGCAGCCCGCAAGGCTGGTGCACAGCTCCTCGAACCGATGATGAAGGTCGAGGTCGTTACGCCGGAAGACTACGTCGGTGACGTCATCGGTGACCTCAACTCCCGCCGTGGTCAGATCCAGGGCCAGGAGCAGCGCGGCATCGCCATCGTCATCAACGCGCACGTTCCGCTGGCGAACATGTTCAAGTACGTCGACAGCCTGCGCTCCATGTCGCAGGGCCGCGCGCAGTACTCGATGGTGTTCGACCACTACGCTCCCGTGCCGAGCAACGTCGCCCAGGAAATCCAGGCCAAGTATTCCGGTCAGAAGTGACCGGAATACCCCAAAACCTGAACATTTAACGAATTTCTCCCCTCCGGGAGATGAAAGAATGGAGAGCCGAAAATGGCAAAGAGTAAGTTTGAGCGCACGAAGCCGCACGTTAACATCGGCACGATTGGCCACGTTGACCATGGCAAGACGTCTCTGACGGCGGCGATCACCAAGTACTTCGGTGAATTCAAGGCCTATGACCAGATCGACGCGGCACCGGAAGAAAAGGCTCGTGGTATCACGATCTCGACGGCGCACGTCGAGTATGAAACGGCGAACCGCCACTACGCGCACGTCGACTGCCCCGGCCACGCCGACTACGTCAAGAACATGATCACCGGTGCCGCCCAGATGGACGGCGCGATCCTGGTTTGCTCGGCTGCCGACGGCCCGATGCCGCAGACCCGCGAACACATCCTGCTCGCCCGCCAGGTCGGCGTTCCGGCGATCGTCGTGTTCCTGAACAAGGTCGACCAGGTCGACGACGCCGAGCTTCTCGAACTCGTCGAGCTCGAAGTTCGCGAACTTCTGTCGTCCTACGACTTCCCGGGCGACGAAATCCCGGTCATCAAGGGCTCGGCTCTTGCTGCTCTCGAAGACAGCAACAAGGAAATCGGCGAGAACGCCATCCGCGCTCTGATGGATGCCGTCGACGCCTACATCCCGACGCCGGAACGTCCGATCGACCAGCCGTTCCTGATGCCGATCGAAGACGTGTTCTCGATCTCGGGCCGTGGTACGGTTGTGACCGGCCGCGTCGAGCGTGGCATCATCAAGGTCGGTGAAGAAGTCGAGATCGTCGGCATCCGTCCGACCATCAAGTCGACCTGCACGGGCGTTGAAATGTTCCGCAAGCTGCTCGACCAGGGCCAGGCCGGCGACAACATCGGCGCGCTGCTGCGCGGCGTTGACCGCAACGGCGTTGAGCGTGGCCAGATCCTGTGCAAGCCGGGTTCGGTCAAGCCGCACAAGAAGTTCATGGCTGAGGCCTACATCCTGACGAAGGAAGAAGGCGGCCGTCATACGCCGTTCTTCACGAACTACCGTCCGCAGTTCTACTTCCGCACGACGGACGTGACGGGCATCGTGTCGCTTCCGGAAGGCACGGAAATGGTCATGCCGGGCGACAACGTGACGGTTGAAGTCGAGCTGATCGTTCCGATCGCGATGGAAGAAAAGCTGCGCTTCGCTATCCGCGAAGGCGGTCGCACCGTCGGCGCCGGCATCGTCGCCTCGATTATCGAGTAATCGATCGCGAGGCCGAAAGCTGCCGACGCATTGAAGTGGTGCAAATGGCGCGCAAGCGCGATTTGCACGCGGCGCCGGCATCGTCGCCTCGATCATCGAGTAATCGATTGACGAATTGCCGGCGGCAGTGTATGTCGCCGGCCTAGATCAGAATCGGACGGTGATTTGCTTCGTCCGGTTTTTGCGCTGCAATTTTCCGGTCTGTTTTTCTCGGATCGGGGCGGGCAGGGCACCTCATGCTTACAAGTGACAGGGGCACCTTCGGTGTCCCTGTGATTTTTGAAAATCAGGGGCCGGCCAGCAATTGGTAATTCACTGTCTCTGCGTACGCGGGACGCAAGAAAAGAAACAAGGACAAGTCGAATGAACGGCCAGAATATCCGCATCCGCCTGAAGGCGTTTGATCACCGGGTTCTCGATGCCTCCACGCGGGAGATCGTGTCGACCGCCAAGCGTACCGGTGCAAGCGTCCGCGGTCCGGTACCGCTTCCGACCCGCATTGAAAAGTTCACGGTCAACCGCTCGCCTCACGTCGACAAGAAGAGCCGTGAACAGTTCGAGATGCGCACGCACAAGCGGCTGCTCGACATCGTTGATCCGACCCCGCAGACCGTCGACGCGCTGATGAAGCTCGACCTGGCTGCCGGCGTAGACGTCGAGATCAAGCTTTAAGAAGAGATTCCGGCGAGAGCCGAAATAACAAGGAAGGTACGTGGCAAGACCTGCCAACGACTTCTCGAAACGGGAAACCTCCTGGTCCGGAAGGGCTTTGCAGGAATCCTTAAACAAAGAGGCAAGGAAGGGTCGTTGAGACCCCGACACGACTCTCAAGAGGAACGAACTGATGCGTTCAGGTGTGATTGCACAGAAAGTGGGAATGACCCGCGTCTACAACGACGCCGGCGAGCATATCCCGGTAACGGTTTTGCGGCTCGACAATGTTCAGGTTGTCGCTCACCGCACCAAGGAAAAGAATGGCTACACGGCCGTCCAGCTGGGCGCCGGCGCTGCCAAGGTAAAGAACACGTCGAAGGCCATGCGCGGCAACTTCGCTGCTGCCAGCGTCGAACCGAAGGCGAAGCTCGTCGAGTTCCGCGTTTCGGAAGAAAACCTGATCGACGTCGGTTCGCAGATCACTGCCGGCCACTTCGCCGCGGGTCAGCTGG
Source organism: Ciceribacter thiooxidans (assembly GCF_014126615.1). Classification (NCBI taxonomy): domain Bacteria; kingdom Pseudomonadati; phylum Pseudomonadota; class Alphaproteobacteria; order Hyphomicrobiales; family Rhizobiaceae; genus Ciceribacter; species Ciceribacter thiooxidans. The sequence continues at coordinate 1,934,639 of NZ_CP059896.1, read as the reverse complement.
TCGACGTGACCGGCACCACGATCGGTAAGGGTTTCGCCGGCGCCATCAAGCGTCACAACTTCGGCGGTCTTCGCGCTACGCACGGTGTGTCTGTCTCGCACCGCGCCCACGGTTCGACCGGTTCCAACCAGGATCCGGGTCGTGTCTGGAAGGGCAAGCGCATGGCCGGTCACATGGGTCAGACGCGCGTCACCACGCAGAACCTTGAAGTCGTTTCGACCGATGAAGATCGGGGTCTTATCCTTGTGAAGGGCGCCGTTCCCGGTTCCAAGGGTTCCTGGATCATCGTCCGCGACGCCGTTAAGTCGGCATCGAAGTAAGGGAGCCAAACCAATGGAATTGAACGTCAAGACCCTCGAGGGCAAAGACGCCGGCAAGGTTTCCCTGTCGGATGAAATTTTCGGCCTGGAGCCGCGCGAGGACATCATCGCCCGCATGATCCGCTGGCAGCTTGCCAACAAGCGCCAGGGCACGCACAAGGCGAAGGGTCGCGCGGAAGTCTCCCGCACCGGCTCGAAGATGTACAAGCAGAAGGGTACGGGCCGCGCTCGTCACCATTCGGCTCGCGCTCCGCAGTTCCGCGGCGGTGGTAAGGCCCACGGCCCCGTCGTCCGCAGCCACGCCCAGGATCTTCCGAAGAAGGTTCGTGCGCTCGCCCTGCGTCACGCTCTCTCCGCCAAGCTCAAGGCTGAAGAGCTGATCATCGTCGATCAGCTGGTCGCGACCGAAGCCAAGACCAAGGCTCTCGTCGGCAACTTCGCCTCGCTCGGCCTCACCAACGCTCTCGTGATCGGCGGCGCCGAAATCGACAGCAACTTCAAGCTCGCTGCCCAGAACATCCCGAACATCGATGTTCTGCCGGTTCAGGGCATCAACGTTTACGACATCCTGCGTCGCGGCAAGCTCGTGCTTTCCAAGGCTGCGGTTGAAGCTCTGGAGGAGCGGTTCAAATGACTGATCTTCGCCACTACGATGTGATCGTATCTCCGTCGATCACCGAAAAGTCGACCATGGTTTCGGAACAGAACCAGGTTGTGTTCAACGTCGCCAAGAGCGCCACGAAGCCGGAAATCAAGGCTGCCGTCGAATCGCTCTTCGGTGTCAAGGTCACGGCCGTGAACACGCTGCTGCGCAAGGGCAAGATCAAGCGTTTCCGCGGTTTCGCCGGCAAGCAGAAGGACGTCAAGAAGGCGATCGTAACGCTCGCCGAAGGTCAGTCCATCGACGTGTCGACGGGCGTCTGAGGTAGGGAACAAGAACAATGGCATTGAAACACTTCAATCCGACCACGCCGAGCCAGCGTCAGCTCGTCATCGTCGACCGCTCCGCCCTCTACAAGGGCAAGCCGGTCAAGGCTCTGACGGAAGGTCTGACCAAAAGCGGTGGTCGTAACAACCTCGGCCGCATCACCGCCCGCTTCATCGGTGGCGGTCACAAGCGCACCTATCGTATGGTTGACTTCAAGCGTCGCAAGTTCGACGTCGAGGGCACCGTCGAGCGCCTGGAATACGACCCGAACCGTACGGCGTTCATCGCTCTCGTCACCTATGCGGACGGTGAGCAGGCCTACATCCTGGCGCCGCAGCGCCTCGCCGCCGGTGACAAGGTCATCGCGTCCGACAAGGCTGTAGACGTGAAGCCCGGCAACACCATGCCGCTGCAGTACATCCCGGTCGGCTCGATCGTTCACAACGTCGAAATGAAGCCGGGCAAGGGCGGTCAGATCGCCCGCTCTGCAGGCACCTACGTTCAGCTGGTCGGCCGCGACGCCGGCATGGCGATCCTTCGCCTGAATTCGGGTGAGCAGCGCCTCGTGCACGGCTCCTGCCTTGCGACGATCGGTGCCGTGTCCAACCCGGACCACGGCAACATCAACGACGGCAAGGCTGGTCGCACGCGCTGGCGTGGCAAGACCCCGCATAACCGCGGTGTCGTCATGAACCCGGTCGACCACCCGCACGGTGGTGGTGAAGGCCGCACCTCCGGTGGCCGTCATCCGGTTTCCCCGTGGGGCAAGCCGACCAAGGGCAAGCGCACGCGCTCGAACAAGTCGACCGACAAGTTCATCATGCGCTCCCGCCACCTGAAGAAGAAGTAAGAGAGGTAGTCATTAATGGCTCGTTCAGTATGGAAAGGTCCGTTCGTTGACGGCTATCTTCTCAAGAAGGCTGAGAAGGTTCGCGAAGGCGGTCGTAGCGAAGTGATCAAGATGTGGAGCCGTCGCTCCACGATCCTGCCGCAGTTCGTAGGTCTGACCTTCGGCGTCTACAACGGCAGCAAGCACGTTCCGGTCAGCGTCAACGAAGACATGGTCGGACACAAGTTCGGAGAATTCGCTCCCACCCGGACCTACTACGGTCACGGTGCGGACAAGAAAGCGAAGAGGAAGTAAGAAATGGGCAAGGCAAAAGCCGAACGTCGGCTGAAGGATAACGAGGCGCAAGCCGTTGCGCGCACGCTCCGCGTCAGCCCCCAGAAGCTCAACCTGGTTGCCGCGATGATCCGCGGCAAGAAGGTTGACCGCGCGCTCGCCGACCTCGAGTTCTCGCGCAAGCGTATCGCCGGCACCGTCAAGAAGACGCTGGAATCGGCCATCGCGAACGCCGAGAACAACCACGATCTCGACGTCGACCAGCTGATCGTTGCGGAAGCCTATGTCGGCAAGTCGATCACCATGAAGCGTTTCCACGCTCGTGGCCGCGGCCGCGCATCGCGCATCGAAAAGCCGTTCTCGCACCTGACGATCGTCGTGCGGGAAGTCGAAGCCACTGAGGAGGCCGCATAATGGGTCAGAAAATCAATCCGATCGGTTTCCGTCTCGGCATCAACCGTACCTGGGACAGCCGTTGGTTCGCCGACAACGCCGAATACGGCAAGCTGCTTCATGAAGACCTGAAGATCCGCTCCTACCTGATGTCGGAGCTGAAGCAGGCCGGCATCGCCAAGGTCGTCATCGAGCGTCCGCACAAGAAGTGCCGCGTCACGATCCACTCGGCTCGTCCGGGTCTGATCATCGGCAAGAAGGGTGCAGACATCGAGAAGCTCCGCAAGAAGCTCTCGGAGATGACGAATTCGGAAACGCACCTCAACATCGTCGAGGTGCGCAAGCCGGAAATCGACGCGACGCTTGTCGCTCAGTCGATCGCCCAGCAGCTGGAACGTCGTATCGCGTTCCGGCGTGCGATGAAGCGTGCCGTCCAGTCGGCCATGCGTCTTGGCGCCGAAGGCATCAAGATCACCTGCGCCGGCCGTCTCGGTGGCGCGGAAATCGCCCGTACCGAATGGTACCGTGAAGGTCGCGTTCCGCTGCACACGCTGCGTGCGGATATCGACTACGGCACCGCCGAAGCAGAAACCGCCTACGGTATCTGCGGCATCAAGGTCTGGATCTTCAAGGGTGAAATCCTTGAGCACGATCCGATGGCATCTGAGCGCCGTGCGCTCGAAGGCGACTCGCAGGGTCCGGCAAGCCGCGAACGCGGCGAGCGGCGTCGCGAGAACGCTTGATAGACGCTGGCGAAAGATAAGCTCGGAGAAGTAAGAAAATGTTGCAGCCAAAGCGTACCAAGTACCGCAAGCAGTTCAAGGGTCGCATCAAGGGCGTCGCCAAGGGTGGTTTCGATCTGGCTTTCGGTGAATTCGGCCTGAAGTCTCAGGAACCGAACCGCGTCAACGCTCGCGAGATCGAAGCGGCTCGTCGCGCCATCACGCGCCACATGAAGCGCGCCGGTCGTGTGTGGATCCGTGTGTTCCCCGACGTTCCGGTCACGGCGAAGCCGACCGAAGTCCGTATGGGTAAGGGCAAGGGTTCCGTCGAATACTGGGCCTGCAAGGTCAAGCCCGGTCGTATGATGTTCGAGATCGACGGCGTTTCCGAAGAGATCGCCCGCGAGGCTCTGCGTCTCGGCGCAGCCAAGCTCTCGGTCAAGACGCGCTTCGTTCAGCGCATTGCAGAGTGAGGATCAGGCCGATGAAAGCCGCAGATGTTCGCGCCATGAGCGCCGACCAGTTGAATGATGAGCTTGCCAAGCTGAAGAAGGAGCAGTTTAACCTGCGCTTCCAGAAGGCGACAGGCCAGCTTGAAAAGTCTTCGCGTATCCAGGAAGTCCGTCGGGACATCGCACGCGTGAAAACCATCGCCCGCCAGAAGGCGGCGGAAGCCAAGGCCTAAAGGACCAGAATAATATGCCTAAACGCATTCTGCAGGGCGTCGTCGTCGGCGACAAGAACGACAAGACCGTGGTGGTTCGTGTTGAGCGTCGATTCGCTCACCCGCTCCTCCAGAAGACGGTTCGTCGTTCGAAGAAGTACAAGGCTCACGACGAAAGCAATCAGTACAAGATCGGTGATGTCGTTTCCATCGAGGAATGTGCGCCGATTTCGAAGGACAAGCGCTGGACGGTGGTAGCCGCCCACGCGTGATCGACGGAGATTTGCGCTTTGGTATTGCACCTTGCGCAAAAATCTGTATGAAGCACCACATCGGCGCAAGAACGCTCGGAAAGCGAGCGTTCTTTTGCTTTGAGCGCAGGGAAGGTCCCTCGACGGGAAACCGCCTTGACAATATCCTCCCGCGCGAAAATCGAGATTTATCATGAGCCGGAATAGGGGGCTTTGCGCCCAACCGTTCCGGTACAACAAGAAGGCGACCTGACATGATTCAGATGCAGACTAACCTCGACGTGGCGGATAATTCCGGCGCACGTCGTGTCATGTGCATCAAGGTGCTGGGCGGTTCCAAGCGCAAGTACGCTTCGGTCGGCGACATCATTGTCGTTTCGATCAAGGAAGCGATCCCGCGCGGCCGCGTGAAGAAGGGTGACGTGATGAAGGCGGTCGTCGTTCGTACCGCCAAGGATATCCGCCGTGCAGACGGTAGTGTCATCCGCTTCGACACCAACGCTGCCGTCCTCATTGACAACAAGAAAGAGCCGATCGGCACCCGTATCTTCGGACCGGTTCCGCGCGAACTTCGCGCCAAGAACCACATGAAGATCATCTCGCTGGCTCCGGAAGTACTGTAAGGGAGCGACAAGCGATGCAAAAGATTCGTAAGGGCGACAAGGTCGTCGTACTCACCGGTAAGGACAAGGGTCGTTCCGGCGAAGTCATTCAGGTGATGCCGAAGGAAGACCGTGCGGTCGTTCGTGGTGTCAATATCGTCAAGCGCCATCAGCGTCAGACCCAGAGCCAGGAAGCCGGCATCATCAGCAAGGAAGCTTCCGTGCATCTGTCCAACCTTGCCGTCATGGACAAGGACGGCAAACCGACTCGCGTCGGTTTCAAGGTGGTCGACGGTAAGAAGGTGCGTGTGGCCAAGCGTTCGGGAGATGTGATCGATGGCTGAGGCAAAGTACGAGCCGCGGCTCAAGAAGGAATATGTTTCCCGGATCCGCAAGAGCATGCAGGAGGCTTTCTCCTACGCCAACGAAATGCAGATCCCGAAGATCGACAAGATCGTGATCAACATGGGCGTGGGCGAAGCTACCGGCGACTCCAAGAAGCCGACCATTGCTGCCGCCGACCTCGCGGCGATCGCCGGCCAGAAGCCGGTCATCACCAAGGCACGCAACTCGATCGCCGGCTTCAAGGTTCGTGAAAACATGCCGATCGGCGCGAAGGTTACTCTTCGTGGCGCCCGCATGTACGAATTCCTGGACCGCCTGATCAACATCGCGCTGCCGCGCGTTCGCGACTTCCGGGGCCTGAACCCGAAGAGCTTTGACGGCCGTGGCAACTTCGCCATGGGCATCAAGGAACACATTGTGTTCCCTGAGATCAACTACGACAAGGTTGATCAGATGTGGGGCATGGACATCATCGTTTGCACGACGGCAAACACGGACGACGAAGCTCGGGCTCTTCTGAAAGAGTTCAACTTCCCCTTCCGTCAGTAACCGTAACGACGAGCGTAGAAGAGGAACTTCCATATGGCGAAGACCAGCGCAGTTGAAAAGAACAAGCGCCGCCGCAAGACCGTTGCCCAGCAGGCCGCCAAGCGCGCCGCTCTCAAGGCAACCATCATGAACCAGTCTCTCTCGATCGAAGAGCGGTTCAAGGCAACCCTGAAGCTGGCAGAACTGCCGCGCGATGGCTCCAAGACCCGCATTCGCAACCGTTGCGAAGTGACCGGTCGTCCGCGCGCATTCTACCGTAAGCTCAAGATGTCGCGTATCGCGCTTCGCGAGCTGGGCAACCTCGGCAAGGTGCCGGGCATTGTCAAGTCGAGCTGGTAAGGAGACGGATAAATGACGATGACTGATCCGTTGGGCGATATGCTCACCCGCATCCGGAACGGTGCTGCTCGCCGCAAGGCGTCGGTAACCACCCCGGCCTCCAAGCTCCGTGCCCGCGTTCTCGACGTCCTGCAGGCCGAAGGTTATATCCGCGGCTACAGCCAGGTCGACTACGACAACGGCAAGTCCGAACTCACGATCGAACTGAAGTACTACGAAGGTGCTTCGGTCATCCGCGAGATCGGCCGTGTCTCCAAGCCGGGCCGCCGGGTTTATGTCTCGGTTAAGTCCATTCCGCAGGTCGCGAACGGCCTCGGCATCACCATCCTTTCGACTCCGAAGGGCGTGATGGCCGATCACCAGGCTCGCGAACAGAACGTTGGTGGCGAGGTTCTCTGCTCGGTCTTCTAAGACAGGGCAGGGATCTCCAGAGCGAACAGACAGGATTTCAAAAATGTCTCGTATCGGTAAAAAGCCCGTTCAGGTTCCTGCAGGGATCACGGCCACTGTCGATGGCCAGAAGGTCACCGCCAAGGGTCCGAAGGGCGAACTGTTCTTCGTCGCTAACGACGAAATCTCCGTTAAGCTGGAAGACAACGCCGTTGTCGTCCAGCCGGTCAACGACACCAAGGATGCTCGTTCGAAGTGGGGCATGTCCCGCACGATGATCGAGAACATCTTCAAAGGTGTGAAGGACGGCTACGAGCGCAAGCTCGAGATCAACGGCGTCGGCTACCGCGCCGCCATGCAGGGCAAGAACCTGCAGCTGGCGCTCGGCTTCAGCCATGACGTCGTCTACGAACCGCCGGTCGGTATCTCGATCGCCGTTCCGAAGCCGACGGAAATCGTGGTTTCCGGCATCAGCAAGCAGCAGGTCGGTCAGGTCGCTGCCGAGATCCGCGAATACCGCGGCCCTGAGCCCTACAAGGGCAAGGGTGTCAAGTATGCCGAAGAGCGGATCGTCCGCAAAGAAGGCAAGAAGAAGTAAGGAACGCGCGAAATGGCAAGCAGAAAAGAAGCACTGGTTCGTCGTGCCAATCGCGTACGGCGTCAGATCAAGGCGGTGGCCAATGGCCGTCCGCGTCTGTCGGTTCATCGCTCGTCGAAGAACATCTATGCCCAGATCATCGACGATGTCGCCGGCCGTACGCTGGCTGCCGCGTCGACCCTGGACACCGGTCTTCGCTCGTCGCTGAAGACTGGCGCGGATGTCGCAGCCGCAGCTGCCGTCGGCAAGCTCGTCGCCGAGCGTGCCGTCAAGGCCGGCGTCAAGGAAGTGGTCTTCGACCGCGGCGCCTTCATCTATCACGGCCGCATCAAGGCTCTCGCCGATGCAGCCCGCGAAGGTGGTCTGGCATTCTGATTTGAGAGTTTCCGCCCGGACTTGCAGTCCGGGCGGATTTCCGGCATTAGCCGGTTTCCCCGATTTCGTCCCATGACCCGCAAGGGCAGGGCGAAATTTTTTCGTAATCTGCCGATTGCACCCGGAAAAGAAAAAGGAACAGGACAATGGCACAGGACAGGCGTGGTTCGCGCGATGATCGTGCGAACCGTGAAGAGCGCGACAGCGAGTTCGTAGACAAGCTGGTCGCCATCAATCGCGTCGCCAAGGTGGTGAAGGGCGGCCGTCGTTTCGGCTTTGCAGCCCTCGTCGTCGTTGGCGACCAGAAGGGCCGGGTCGGTTTCGGCCATGGCAAGGCACGCGAAGTGCCGGAAGCAATCCGCAAGGCGACCGAAGCCGCCAAGCGCGACATGATCTTCGTACCGCTGCGTGACGGCCGTACGCTGCATCACGACGTTAACGGCCGCCACGGCGCCGGCAAGGTTCTGCTGCGCTCCGCCAAGGCTGGTACCGGTATCATCGCCGGTGGTCCGATGCGCGCCGTCTTCGAAACGCTCGGCATGCACGACGTCGTCGCCAAGTCGACCGGTTCGTCGAACCCGTACAACATGGTTCGCGCCACGTTCGACGCCCTGAAGCACCAGGTGCACCCGAAGGACATCGCAGCTCAGCGCGGCCTCAAGTATGCCACGCTCCAGGCTCGCCGTGCCGCTTCCGGCAACGCCTCTGAAGAATAAGAGGAGTCTGAACCATGGCTAAGGCTACGAAGAAGACTGAAGCAAAGACGATCACGATCGAACAGATCGGCTCGCCCATCCGCCGCCCGGAAGTCCAGCGCAAGACGCTCATCGGGCTGGGCCTCAACAAGATGCACCGGGTCCGCACACTGGAGGATACCCCTTCGGTTCGTGGCATGATCCGTGCTGTCCAGCATCTCGTTCGCGTCGTCGACGAGAAGTGAGACGGAGGAAGTCACCATGAAACTGAATGAAATCAAGGACAACGAAGGCTCCTCCAAGGACCGTATCCGCGTTGGTCGCGGTATCGGCTCCGGCAAGGGCAAGACCGGTGGTCGCGGCGTCAAGGGTCAGAAGGCTCGTTCGGGCGTTGCCGTCAACGGCTTCGAAGGCGGTCAGATGCCCATCTACCGTCGTCTGCCGAAGCGCGGCTTCAACAACATCTTCGCATCTGAATTCGTGACCGTTTCGCTCGGCCGCATCCAGACCGCGATCGATGCCAAGAAGCTCGATCCGAAGGCAACGATCGATGCTGCTGCCCTCAAGGCTGCCGGCGTCATCCGTCGCCCGAAGGACGGTGTTCGCGTTCTTTCCGACGGCGAACTGAAGGCAAAGGTCACCCTCGAGGTTGCCGGCGCTTCCAAGGCCGCGATCGAAAAGATCGAGAAGGCCGGCGGTTCGATCAAGCTGCTCATCGCAGCTGCGGAAGCCGCTGAATAAGTACGATTTGATCGCCCGGGGTGCTTCACACCGGGCGATTTTGCTCCCATATGTGAGCCTCACGATCCTCAGAAGGGGTGACGTTGTTTCGTCTTCCGGGAGATTCTGGAAAACAAGGTGAGGCGAGCGGTTTCTCCGCAATCATGCCGCGCCCTGTTTTCTGAAAACGATTTGGTGAATAACCTCCGGAGTGCGCGCTCCGGATCGGGTTACGCGGAGAATTTCATGGCTTCTGCAGCGGAACAATTGGCCTCGAATCTCAATTTTTCGACCTTTGCGAAGGCGGAAGATCTGAAGAAGCGGCTGTGGTTTACTCTTGCCGCGCTTCTTGTCTATCGTCTCGGCACGCATATCCCGCTGCCCGGTCTCAATCCCGAAGCCTATGCGGCCGCCTTCAAGGGGCAGGCCGGCGGTATTCTCGGCCTCTTCAACATGTTCTCCGGCGGCGCCGTGCAGCGCATGGCGATCTTCGCCCTGGGGATCATGCCGTATATCTCGGCCTCGATCATCGTGCAGTTGATGACGTCCGTCGTCCCGGCGCTCGAGAACCTGAAGAAGGAAGGCGAGCAGGGCCGCAAGGTCATCAACCAGTACACCCGCTACGGCACCGTTCTCCTCGGCACCTTGCAGGCCTACGGCATCGCCGTCGGGCTGGAGAGCGGGCAGGGCCTGGTCAATGATCCCGGCCTGTTCTTCCGCCTTTCGACCGTGGTCACGCTTCTCGGCGGCACCATGTTCCTGATGTGGCTCGGCGAGCAGATCACCTCGCGCGGCATCGGCAACGGCATTTCGCTCATCATCTTCTCCGGTATTGCCGCGGGCCTTCCGTCCGCCGTCGCCGGGACCCTCGAACTCGGCCGCACGGGTGCCCTTTCGACGGCGCTCATCCTGACGGTCATCGTGGTCGCGATCGCCGTCATCGGACTGATCGTCTTCGTCGAGCGTGCGCAGCGCCGTCTGCTCATTCAGTATCCGAAGCGTCAGGTTGGCAACCGCATGTTCCAGGGCGACACCTCGCACCTGCCGCTGAAGCTCAACACCTCGGGCGTCATCCCGGCGATCTTCGCGTCCTCGCTGCTGCTTCTGCCGGCGACTGCCGCGGGCTTCTCCGGCACCTCGACGCTGCCCTCCTGGGCGACCACCGTCGTCGCGGCGCTCGGCCATGGCCAGCCGCTCTACATGGTGCTCTACGGCGCTCTCATTGCCTTTTTCGCCTTCTTCTATACCGCGATCGTCTTCAACCCGAAGGACACCGCGGACAACCTGAAGAAGCATGGCGGCTTCATTCCCGGCATCCGTCCGGGCGAGCGTACCGCCGAATACATCGACTACGTGCTGACGCGTGTCACCGTGGTCGGCGCGATCTACCTCGTCTTCGTCTGTATCCTCCCCGAGATCCTGGTCGCCCGCACCGGCGTTCCATTATCCCTTGGTGGTACTTCGCTTTTGATTGTTGTCAGCGTCACCCTCGATACTGTAGCACAGATTCAGGGCCACCTGATTGCCCAGCAGTATGAGGGCCTGATCAAGAAGTCGAAGTTGCGTGGAGGAAAGAGGGGACGATGAGACTTATCCTTTTGGGACCGCCGGGTGCGGGGAAAGGCACCCAGGCCCAGCGTATCGTCGCGAAGCACGGCATTCCGCAATTGTCGACCGGTGACATGCTGCGTGCAGCGGTCGCCGCGGAGACCGAGGTGGGCAAGCGTGCCAAGGCCGTCATGGACGCGGGCAAGCTGGTCTCGGACGATATCGTGATCGCCATCGTCTCGGAGCGAATCGATCAGCCGGATTGTGCCGACGGTTTCATTCTGGATGGTTTTCCGCGCACGCTCGTACAGGCGGATGCGACGGAGAAGATGCTCGCGGACAAGGGGCTGGATCTTTCCGTGGTCGTCGAGCTCCGGGTCGACGACAAGGAACTGGTCCGGCGCGTTTCGGGCCGCTATTCCTGCGGCAATTGCGGGACTGTCTATCACGACACCGACAAGAAGCCGACGGTCGAGGGTGTCTGCGACACCTGCGGATCGACGCAGTTCAAGCGCCGTCCGGACGACAATGCCGAGACCATGAAGGCCCGGCTCGAGGCTTACTACAAGGAAACCTCGCCGCTCATCGGCTACTACTATGCCAAGGGCAAGCTGCAATCCGTGGATGGCATGAAGGACATGGATGCCGTCACCGCGGACATTGAGGCGATCCTCGCAACCGTGAAGGGCTGACGAGGCTTCAAGAATCTTTACCGGAACAGTTGCTTTTGTCGACTGATTCCGCTAAATAGCGCGCCAACTCGCGACATGTAAGCGATCGGCGCGTTCTTCCGCACGGAGGACCGGGTTCGATCGTTTTGACATGTTGAGGACCCGAATTTGAACGCGCGGCCTGTTTGGCTGCGTAAACCAGACACCACTTGCCGGATGGCAACTGGAACGCAAGGAGAATAGGCGTGGCACGTATCGCTGGCGTCAACATCCCGACCGCGAAGCGCGTAGTAATCGCGCTCCGTTACATTCATGGGATCGGCCCGAAGTTCGCACAGGAAATTGTCGAGAAGGTCGGTATCCCGGCTGAAAAGCGTGTTCATCAGCTGACGGACGCTGAAGTTCTGGCGATTCGCGAAGCGATCGACCGCGACTATCAGGTCGAAGGTGATCTTCGTCGCGAAACCGCGATGAACATCAAGCGTCTGATGGACCTCGGTTGCTACCGCGGCCTGCGTCATCGCCGCGGCCTCCCGGTTCGCGGTCAGCGCACGCACACCAATGCCCGTACCCGCAAGGGTCCGGCAAAGGCGATCGCCGGTAAGAAGAAGTAATTTGCAGGCAACGGGCTTTGGGCAGTAGGCGGTAGGGAGAGCCTACTGCCCACTGCCTATTGTCTTCAAGGTGGAGCCGCTGGAACTACGGCGGCGAAGAGATCAAGAAAGGTAATAAAATGGCCAAGGAAGCCACCCGCGTTCGCCGTCGCGAGCGCAAGAATATCTCGTCGGGCGTTGCACACGTCAACTCGACCTTCAACAACACGATGATCACCATCACCGACGCGCAGGGCAATGCGATTGCCTGGTCGTCGGCCGGTGCCAAGGGCTTCAAGGGTTCGCGCAAGTCGACCCCGTTCGCTGCTCAGATCGCAGCGGAAGACTGCGCCAAGAAGGCGCAGGAACACGGCATGAAGTCGCTCGAAGTCGAAGTCTGCGGTCCGGGTTCCGGCCGCGAATCGGCGCTGCGTGCTCTGCAGGCCGCCGGTTTCATGATCACTTCGATTCGCGACGTTACGCCGATCCCGCACAACGGCTGCCGTCCGCGCAAGAAGCGCCGCGTCTGATCATTATTCATCCAGTCGACGGGCGCCGGTGCGCCCTTCTCGACGCTTCTAATGCTCGGTTGCCACGATTGGATGGTGGCAACGAACGGAAGGTAAAAACATGATTCAGAAGAATTGGCAGGAACTGATCAAGCCGAACAAGGTGGAGTTCACCTCGTCCGGTCGCACGAAGGCAACGCTGGTTGCTGAGCCGCTGGAACGCGGCTTCGGCCTGACGCTCGGTAACGCGCTGCGTCGCGTTCTCTTGTCGTCGCTGCGCGGCGCCGCCGTCACTGCCGTCCAGATCGACGGCGTGCTGCATGAGTTCTCGTCGATCCCGGGCGTCCGGGAAGACGTGACCGACATCGTGCTCAACATCAAGGAAATCGCCATCAAGATGGATGGCGACGATTCCAAGCGCATGGTCGTGCGCAAGCAGGGCCCGGGCGTCGTCACCGCCGGTGACATCCAGACGGTCGGCGACATCGAGATCCTGAACCCCGACCACGTGATCTGCACGCTCGACGAGGGTGCCGAGATCCGCATGGAGTTCACGGTCAACAACGGCAAGGGCTATGTTCCGGCCGAGCGCAACCGCGCGGAAGATGCTCCGATCGGCCTCATCCCGGTCGACAGCCTCTACTCGCCGGTCAAGAAGGTGTCCTACAAGGTCGAAAACACCCGTGAGGGCCAGGTTCTCGACTATGACAAGCTGACCATGACCATCGAAACCGATGGCTCGGTCACAGGTGAGGACGCGGTCGCTTTCGCTGCCCGCATCCTGCAGGACCAGCTCGGCGTGTTCGTCAACTTCGAAGAGCCGCAGAAGGAAGTCGAAGAAGAGGCCGTCACCGAGCTCGCCTTCAATCCGGCGCTGCTCAAGAAGGTCGACGAGCTCGAACTTTCGGTCCGTTCGGCGAACTGCCTGAAGAACGACAACATCGTCTACATCGGCGACCTGATCCAGAAGACGGAAGCGGAAATGCTCCGCACACCGAACTTCGGTCGCAAGTCGCTCAACGAGATCAAGGAAGTCCTGGCTTCCATGGGCCTGCACCTCGGTATGGAAGTGCCCGCCTGGCCGCCGGAAAACATCGAAGATCTCGCCAAGCGCTACGAAGACCAGTACTAAGAAACAAAAAAGGCAGGTTCATCTCTGCCTTTTCCAGTCAAACTGCGGGCGACTGCCCGTATGTGTCAGGAAACGGCAGCCTCTGAGACAGAGCCTGCACTTAAAGGAGAATAGCAATGCGCCACCAGAAAGCCGGCCGCAAGCTGAACCGCACCGCCAGCCACCGCAAGGCGATGTTCGCCAACATGGCTGCTTCGCTCATCACCCATGAGCAGATCGTAACGACCCTCCCGAAGGCGAAGGAAATTCGCCCGATCGTCGAGAAGCTCGTTACGCTCGGCAAGCGCGGCGACCTGCACGCTCGTCGTCAGGCCATCTCGCAGATCCAGGACCAGGACGCCGTCCGCAAGCTCTTCGATGCGATCGCCACCCGCTACGCCAACCGTAACGGCGGCTACCTGCGCATCATGAAGGCCGGTTTCCGCCAGGGCGACAACGCAGCAATGGCCGTCATCGAGTTCGTTGAACGCGATGTCGACGCCAAGGGCGCAGCTGACAAGGCCCGCGTCGCCGCTGAAGCCGAAGCTGAAGCAGCGTAAGTTTCTTGCCCGTAAGGGAAGGATTGAAAAGGCCGGAGGGAAACCTCCGGCCTTCTTGCGTTCTAGTCCGCCGCGGCCTCGCGGAGGAGAAGCCGCTGATCGATGAGGGCGGCGGCCGCTATTCCCGCCAGATAGGCGAGAATGTTGTAGACGGAGAAAATCCGGCCAAGGAGAAGGGCACCGGCAAGCGTGAGCCTGAAGGCATCGAGCCAGGGCGTGTGATAGAGACGGATGAGCTCGACCGCTACGGCGACGACGCCGGCGAGAACAGCAACGCGGCGAACGGACCGGTCGGGAAGCAGTGCGGCAACCAGCCAGAAGACCATCATACCCCACAGCCCCGAGCCGCCGTACTTGACGAGCGGGTAGGGCAAGCCTGCCTCGTAGCCGGTGAGCCGCAGCACAAGTCCGGCCACGATCACTATCCCGGCGACAGCCAGTCTCTTCACTCGTAATTGCGTGCATGCCTTGATTTTTCCCATTCGGTCTTTCTAGTTGGGCACGCCGATAAGGCAACACCCTGACGGATGGGAGATTCGATGACGACGTTACAGGCCCGCCCCACAGCCCTTCCGCAGAGCTTCGACCGCCGGCTGATGGAGCTCGCACCGGCTCCCGAACTCAACGGGGTCAGGCGCTTCGCGGTGGAATTCCTGCTCTTCGGTATCAAGGAAGCCCGCGCCTGCTTCTTTGCCGGACTGTTCTTCGTCTCGATCTTCGTGACGCCGCGCGCCGGCCTCCTCGACATTCCACGCTATGACCTGCTTCTCGTCATCGCGCTCGGCATCCAGGCCTGGATGATATGGACGCGGCTCGAGACGCTGGATGAATTGAAGGCCATCTGCCTCTTCCATGTGATTGGTTTTGTTCTCGAGGTCTTCAAGACTTCAAGTGCGATCCAGTCCTGGGCGTATCCTGATTTCGCCTATACCAAGCTGTTCGGCGTACCGCTCTTTTCCGGTTTCATGTATGCCGCCGTCGGCAGTTACGTCATCCAGGCGTGGCGCCTGCTCGACGTCCGGGTTCAGCACCACCCACCCTACTGGATGGCGACGCTGGTGGCGGTCGCCATCTATGCTAACTTCTTCACCCATCATTATATCGGCGACTACCGCTGGTACATTGCCGCACTCGCGATCGGACTTTATGCGCGTGCGACCGTCGTGTTTCGCCCGTTCGACCGAGACCGGAAAATGCCGTTGATCCTCGCTTTCATCCTGATCGGCTTCTTCATCTGGCTCGCCGAGAACATCTCGACCTTCTTCGCGGTCTGGCACTATCCGAACCAGATCGGTGCGTGGTCCACGGTGCATCTCGGCAAATGGAGTTCATGGACGCTGCTCGTCATCATGACCTTCACCATCGTCGCTTCGCTGAAGCATGTCCGGGAGCGAATCTATATCCCCGCGTAAGAGAGCATTGCGTCAGCCGCCGCCACAGGCCGCTGCGCGGGCGGTCAGGAATCGTCTCTCGGCGGCATTGCCGGCGAGGCGCGCGGCCTTTTCGAAGGCCGCCTTCGCTTCCGCCCGTCGCCCGGCGCGCAGCAGGAAGTCGCCGCGTGCCGCCGGCATTCCGGCATAGCCTTGCAGCGCCGGCTCGGCTTCCAGTGGCGCCAGCAGTTCGAGGCCCGTCTCCGGCCCGAAGGCCATGGAGTGAGCAATGGCGCGGTTGAGATCGACGACCGGCGAGGGCATGACGCGGCTCAACCGGTCGTAGAGCGCAGCGATCTGTCGCCAGCCGGTGGCCTCGGCCCGCGGCGCCCGGGCATGGCAGGCCACGATCGCCGCCTGCAGCGCATAGGGGCCGTCCGCCCCACCAAGCCGTTCGGCCCGGCCGAGTGCGGCCAGCCCGTGCTGGATGAGAAGACGGTCCCAGCGGGCGCGGTTCTGTTCGGTGATCATGACCGGCGCGCCATCGGCGCCTGTGCGGGCCGGAAACCGCGAGGCGTGCAGCTCCATCAGCGCCAAGAGGCCATGAACCTCCGGTTCGTCGGGTACAAGGCCCGAGAGGATGCGGCAGAGCCGCATCGCCTCGGCGCAGAGCTGCGGCCGCATGGCGTCGTCGCCGGCGCTCGCCGCATATCCTTCGTTGAAGATAAGGTAGATGACCTCGAGTACAGCAGTGAGACGCCGGTCGCGGTCCTCACCGCGCGGCACCTCGTAGGTGAGACCAGACCCGGCGAGGGTTTTCTTCGCCCGCACGATTCGCTGGGCGATCGTTGCTTCGCCGACGAGAAAGGCACGGGCGATTTCCTCCGTCGTCAACCCGACGATCAGCCTGAGCGTCAGCGCCACCCGGGCGTCGACGGAGAGCAGCGAATGGCAGGCGGTGAAGATCAGGCTCAGGCGTTCGTCGCCGATATCATCATCCATGGCGGCCTCGACCTCCTCGATCGTGGTATCCCGCTCGAGCGACAGATCATGACCGATTTCGGTGTGCTTCTGTGCCTGCATCCGGCGGCGGCGGAAGATGTCGATGGCGCGCCGTTTGGCGGTCGCCATCAGCCACCCGGCCGGGTTCTGCGGCACGCCCGTTTTCGGCCATTCGGAAAGCGCCGTGACCAGCGCCTCCTGGGCCAGATCTTCGGCGAAGCCGACATCGCGTACCATGCGGTTGAGACCGGCGATCAGCCGGGCGCGCTCGATGCGAAAGACGGTCTCTGCCACGCGATGTGTGTCGGAAGCCTCCATGAACGGATTATGGAGGCTCCCGCAGCCCAGTCAACGCAGCTTGGGCGTCATTCGCCGGGAGGTCCTCCCGCCGCGGCCGCCTGATCCATCCACAGGATCTCCCAGACATAGCCGTCGGGGTCCTCCACCGAGCGGCTGTACATGAAGCCGTGGTCCTGCATTGGGTTCGGATCGGCCTTGCCGCCGGCGTGGGCGGCCTTCTCGACGATCTGGTCGACCTCGTCGCGCGTTTCGACGCTGAGGGCGATGAGCGTCTGGCTCTCGGTTCGCGCATCACCGATTGGACGGCTGGTGAAGGTAGCGTACCTTTCGTGCGTCAACAGCATCACGCCGATGGCGCCTGAAAAGATCATGCAACTCGTCTGCTCATCGGAGAAGCCGGGATTGCGCGTGCCGCCCAACGCCTCGTAGAACGAGGTCGCCGCTGTCAGGTCCCGCACCGGCAGGTTCACGAAGATCATCTTTTCCATGACATTTTCCTTTCGCTGGTGGCTCAAGATTTGCCGGCTTCACGCCCGGCGAGCCGTTCCTCGGTCCGCTCGTGCAGGTCGCGCACTTCCGGGGTCAGCGATTCGGCGAAGTCCTCCATCGTATAGACCGGACGGATTTCGATCTCGCTCGGTCCCGGCATCGGATTCGGGCAGCGCTTGACCCATTCGACCGCCTCGTCCATGTCCTTGACCTCCCAGATCCAGTAGCCGGCAACCAGTTCGCGGGTCTCGGCGAAGGGGCCGTCGATCACACGGCGGCCCGGACCGTCGAACGCGACACGCTTGCCCTTGGAGGAGGGTTTCAGCCCTTCGCCGGTCAGCATGATGCCGGCATTGACCAGCTCCTCGTTGTACTTCCCCATCGCTTCGAGCAGTTCGGTGGACGGCATGACGCCTGCTTCGCTGTCTGTCGTCGCCTTGACCATGACCATTACACGCATCGTTCTTCTCCTCTGTTGAACCAAGGCCGCCTCGGCATGCCCGACACCATGACGAACGAGTGTTGCAGAAATCGACATGGGTGATGAATCTTTTTTGCCGATCGCTTGCAGCGTGTTGATGGCGGCCGACATTGGCCGGATGGTTGGTTCCTTGCCGCGTCTTGCCTGAGTGCTATGAGGTGGAGAATGACGACACCAGGGGAGGCCACCATGGACGAGAAAGGTAA
The DNA here is from genome assembly GCF_014126615.1 of Ciceribacter thiooxidans. NCBI lineage: Bacteria > Pseudomonadati > Pseudomonadota > Alphaproteobacteria > Hyphomicrobiales > Rhizobiaceae > Ciceribacter > Ciceribacter thiooxidans. Next base: position 1,916,785 of record NZ_CP059896.1, on the reverse strand, counting down.
GGCGTTCGCGGCGCCCGCGGCGATGCTGGTCGAGGGCAGGGCGGAAGGGCCGCTTCTTTTCTCTGAGACTGCCTTGAGCTTCTGGGGCGGGGTCGATCCGGAGACCGGCGTCGTCATCGACCATGCCCATCCACTTCACGGGCTTTGCCTCGCCGGTGCCGTGCCGGCAATGCCGGGCGGTCGTGGGTCCTGCACGGGCAGTGCGGTGCTGCTGCAACTGATCGTCAACGGACTGGCGCCCGCTGCCATGGTGTTCTCGCAACGCGAGGACATCCTCACCCTCGGCGTGATCGTCGCCGAAGAGGTCTATGGCCGTTCTCTTCCGATAGCCGTGCTCGATCCGCAGGATTTCGTCCGTCTCGAGGGACGGAAGAGCCTGTGTGTCGGGAGCGGTTCTGTGTTCGAGCCAGACGCCACACCGGTGCGCGGCGGCGAACTCGCCACATCCGTCGACCGATTGGCACTTACCGAAAAAGATCGCGATCTGCTTTCAGCGTCCGTTCCCCGCGCAACCAGCCTTGCGATGCGGATCGTCACCCGAATGGCGCGGCTCGAAGGGGCGGAGCGCCTGATCAATGTGGCGCAGGTCCATGTCGACGGCTGTATCTATACCGGTCCTGCGAGCCTCGATTTCGCCGAGAAACTTGCCGGTTGGGGCGGTCGCGTCGTCGTTCCGACCTCGCTCAATGCGATCTCGGTGGATCAGGCGCGCTGGCGCGAGCAGGGAACGGATCCCGCGCGCTCGCAGGCCGCAAGCGCTCTTGCCGACGCCTATGTCCGTATGGGAGCGGCCCCGACCTTCACCTGCGCACCCTACCAGCTTAACGACGCTCCGCATCGTGGCGAGGACATCGCCTGGGCGGAATCCAATGCCGTCGTCTATGCCAACAGCGTGCTCGGCGCACGCACGATGAAGTATCCGGACTTTCTCGACATCTGTATCGCGCTCACCGGACGCGCGCCTTATGCCGGCTGCCATATCGACCAGAACCGCAAGGCCCGGCTGATCGTCGACGTCGAATCAATGGCCGGCTGCGACGACAGTTTCTGGCCGCTGCTCGGCTATCAGGTCGGTCTGCTCGCGCCGAACACCATACCGGTCCTGACGGGACTGGAAACGGCCGCGCCGAGCAGCGACGACCTGAAGGCCTTCGGCGCAGCTTTCGCCACGACCTCCGCCGCGCCGATGTTCCACATCGTCGGGGTGACGCCCGAGGCGCCGGCGCTTCAGGCCGCCACGGGCGGCGCAACGCTGCCCGTGCTCACCGTGTCGCACGCGGACCTGCTGGCGGTCTGGCGGAGCTTCAATCCGGTGGCCGGCGAGCCGGTCGACCTGGTCGCGCTCGGCAATCCGCACTTTTCGGCTGAGGAATGCCGGCGTCTCGCCGAACTCTGCCGTGGGCGGAGAAAACATCCCGGCGTGGCACTTACCGTTACGGCAAGCCGTTCCACTTACGAAAGGATCGCCGACAATGGCATTGCCGCCGAGCTGGAAGCTTTCGGCGTCACGTTCGTTCGCGATGCCTGCTGGTGCACGGTGATGCCGCCGATCGTACCGCCGGCGGCGCGCCTGATTCTCACCAATTCCGGCAAATACGCCCATTACGGTCCGGGGTTGAGCGGCAAGGAGGTGCGCTTTGCCGGCCTTGCAGGATGCGTCGAGGCGGCTGTCCTCGGCCGCAGCCCGGATGCACCACCGGCCTGGTTGACCGGCTGAATGCGCATCGCAGGGCCGGAACGACCGGCCCTGCTGAGTTGCACCTCAGTTCGCGAGGTTTTTGACGATCTGCTCGAAGAAGGCGATGTTCTCCTTCTCGAAGCCGAGCGGATCGGCCGGCGAATCGAGCTTGACGATCACTGTCCTGCTCGGCGGATCGATATAGATGAACTGGTTGAAGAGGCCGATTGCGGCGTAGGCGTCCGAACCCGGCACCGTCCACCACTGATAGGCATAGCCGAGCCAGTCATCCTTGCTCGCGGGCTCCGTTGTCGCATCCGGCACCGTCGACTGTTTCACCCAGTCTGCCGGGATGACCTGCCGGCCATTCGCCTTGCCGTCATCGAGCATCATCAGGCCGAAGCGGCCGTAGTCGCGCAGCGCCGCATTCATGCCGGCGCCGAAGAACTCGCGGCCGACGGAGTCCGGACCGTCGAGCATGTAGAAGGCGTCCGATTCCATGCCGGCTGGCTTCCAGATCTTCTCGCTCAGATAGTCCGCGCCTTTCATGCCGGTCGCCTTTTCGAGGACGCAGCCGAGAACGGACGTGTCGAGCGTCGAATAGTTGAAGACCTCTCCCGGCTTGTGCTCGGTCTTGGCGCGGTCCTTCGCATAGTCGCACCAGCGGTACTTGTAGGCGACGAGTGAATTGTTGTGCACTTCGGTCAGCTGCGTCTCGCTGCCGAATTCATACACTTCCAGCCAGGCAACGCCCGAGCGCATCATCAGGAGATCGCGGATCAAGACGTTGGCGTAAGCCGAGCTCTTCCAGTCGGGCAGGTAGTCGACGACCTTGTCGTCGATGCTCTTGATCTTGCCCTCGGAGACGGCGATGCCGATCATCGTCGCCAGCATCGACTTCGCCATGGAAAAGGAGATGTGGTGCCCCTTTTCGTTGAGGCCGTTGCGGTAGATCTCGTTCACGATCTTGCCGTCGCGGATCACCAAAAGCCCGTTGGTCGCGGTCTTCTCGAGGAAGTCTTCGAGCGGCAGGGACTGATCGCCGAGCGCGAATTTCTCCCCGATAGCGCGCGGTTCGGAGGGCAGCGCCCAGACGCTGTCGCCAGCCTGCACCGGTCTCGTCGCAAAGATAGAGTCGATGTGCTGGAAGGTGAGGAAGGAAAGCTCGGGCGTCATCATCGCCGCACGGGCGTCGACCATGGTCGGTGTCAGCCATTTGTCGTCGTCCGCCCGGGCGAGTGCGGGTATCGCGAGAGCGGCCAGGATCACGGCCGAAAGAACTCGTTTCTGCATGTCGGAAGTTCCCCTTTTTTATCGATCCATAAGGGGTAGGGCATCTACGGGTGGACTGGCTATCCGCTTCGTGTGATGATTTCTGCCTGTTTTCCGGGCAAACCCGGATCGCAAGGCGATGGTTGGACGATGTTCTACGAGCGACAGTCTCTCCGGGATGCGAGTGAACACGACGCCTGCGACGGCGAGTGGGTGCAGAGCTATCGGCAGGTGAGCCGCGGGACCTATGGCGCCTCCTTCGAACTGATGGCGGTCGGCGATGCGGTGATCAGCCGCGAGCGTATCGCTCCGTCGGTTGCGCAGGAGACCAGAAGCCCGGCCGGAAAGCTCTCCTTTATCTTCCCGATCACGGCGCAGGGTGGCTGGCGCGTCAACGGTCATCACGAGATGGGCACGATGGTTGCGCTGCGTCAGGGCGAAACGGAGTTGATGACCGTCGTGGGCGAGGAGAGCGACCTCATCAGCCTTACGCTGCCGGTCGAGGCGATAGGGCTTTCGACCGGAGGTTCGTCCGTCCGCTCGCGGACCCGTTCGCCGGCCGACGAGGCACTCGGCGACTGGCTCTCCTGCCTGCTCGGCTTCGGAGCCCTGGAGGGACGGCCGTCCGCCGATCTCGAACGGGTTCTGCCGGACCTGCTTGCCGAACGTTTTCTGGACTTCTGGGCCGCCTTCGACGAGCACAGCAAGCGGCTCACCAGCCGGCGCGCCTCGCTCGACCTGTTCCGGCGGGTGGAGCGGCACATTGCGGATGATCCGGGCGAACCGGTCACGCTACCGTCGCTTGCCTGTCATCTCGGCGTGCCGCTCGAACGCCTGCGTTCCGCCTTTCTCGATGCCGTCGGCATGCCGCCGTCGCTGTGGCTGCGTCTGGCGCGGCTCGACGGCGCCCGCCGCGAACTGCTCGACACCAGATCGTCACCGGGCGGCGTTTCAGAGATCGCCATGCGGTGGGGCTTCTTCCATCTCGGGCGCTTCTCCGGGATGTATCGAACGCACTACGGCGAGACGCCCGTCGAGACCTTGAAGCGTCTCGACCGACCGTGCGCCCGGCCGGCGACCTTAGGCTCTCGCTGAGAATTGTGCCTTGCGCTGACGCTTCCGGCTCATCAGCGTCGGCCGCACGAGCCGATAGCCGAGAAGAATGCCGACTGCCGCGATATAGAAGGCCGGCTCGGCAGTGATGGACTTCAGTGACAGTGCATAATGAAGCGCGCCGGCGGCGGCGATGACGTAGACGAGCCGGTGCAGCGTGGTCCAACGCGGCCCGAGCCTGCGGATCGACCAGCGGTTGGAGGTGAGCGCCAGCGGGATCAGCATCACGAGCCCCGCCATGCCGAGCATGATGTAAGGCCGCTTGGCAAGATCGCCGGCGATCGAGGTCAGGATCATCCCGCGATCGAGGGTCAGGTAGACGGTGAAGTGCGCAAGCACGTACCAGAAGGCAAGCAGCCCCAATGCTCGCCGGTAGCTAATTAGGTTAATGCCGAATAGATCGCGAACCGGCGTGACGAGTAGGGTCAGACACAGGAAGCGCAGGGCCCAGAGACCGAGGAAGTGCTCGAAGGTCCTGACCGGATCGGCGCCCAGATCGGCCGTAACCCCAAGGTAGAACGTCCAGAGGCCGGGCGTGAGGCCGATCGCATAGAGCGCCCAGACGGAAAGCGGTCGGTAGCGGGCAGGGAGGGCAGGCATCAATAATACTTCGCGAGATCCATGCCGGCGTAGAGGCCGGCGACCTCGTCCGCATAGCCGTTGAAGGGCAGGGTTTCGCGCCGGGCACCGCCGAAAAGGCCGCCGCCTTCACCGATCCGTCGTTCCGTCGCCTGGCTCCACCGGGGGTGGTCGACCGCCGGATTGACGTTGGCGTAGAAGCCGTATTCGTGCGGTGCCGAGAGGTTCCAGGTGGAGGGCGGTTCCTTCTCGGTGAGCGTGATCCGGACGATCGATTTGATGCCCTTGAAGCCGTATTTCCACGGCACGACGAGGCGGAGCGGCGCGCCGTTCTGGTTCGGCAGCGTCTCGCCGTAAAGGCCGGTCGCGAGGATCGCCAGCGGATGGCGTGCCTCGTCCAGCCTCAGGCCCTCGACATAGGGCCAGCGGAGCGGCTGGAAGAGCCCGCGCTGGCCGGGCATCTCGTCGGGCCGAACGACCGTCTCGAAGGCGACGTATTTGGCGCTGCCGAGCGGCTCAACCCTGTCGAGCAGGGCCGAAAGCGGAAAACCGATCCACGGGATCACCATCGACCAGGCCTCGACGCAGCGCATCCGGTAGACGCGCTCCTCCATCGGAAAGTCCTTCATGATGTCGTCTATGCCGAAGACGGTGGGCTTGGCGACCAGCCCGCCCACTTCCACCCGCCATGGCTGCGGCTTGAAATCGTCGGAATAGCGGATCGGATCGGTCTTGTCGGTGCCGAATTCGTAAAAATTGTTATAGCTGGTCGCGTCCTCCTTCGAGGTGACCGTCTCGTCGACCTTGTAGTCGCTGGGCTTTGCCGCCAAAGGCGCGGCGCGCAGCGATTTCGGCAGGGCGGCGAGCGCAAGTCCTGCACCCGCCGTCGCCATCAGCGCCCGGCGGCTCATGTAGAGCGCCGGCGGGGTGATCTCGCTCGCGGCGATCCTGGGCGGACGATAGGATGACATGGCTCTGCTCTCTCGTAGCTGTTGCGTTCCTGAAGAGTATACGCAGGAAATTGGACCAGAGTTTCAGTCGTGTGAAAAGAAACGTCGAGCCACGATTTCGTGAGGAAACCGGCCAGTCGTGCCAGGCGTACCGTTTTGGGGTATGCTGATAGTGACACTTTCCCCCGATTGCACTAGGACAGGGGAAATCCATAGGTATGCGCATGAGATCGGCACTTGATTGCCGCGCGCGCCCGGAAAAGCAACCAGGACAGATCCGAGGAACCACCGATGCCAGCTTATCGTTCAAGAACCACGACCCACGGCCGCAACATGGCGGGCGCGCGCGGTCTCTGGCGCGCGACGGGCATGAAGGATGCCGACTTCGGCAAACCGATCATCGCGGTGGTGAACTCGTTCACCCAGTTCGTTCCGGGCCACGTCCACCTGAAGGATCTCGGCCAGTTGGTCGCCCGCGAGATCGAGGCGGCCGGCGGCGTTGCCAAGGAATTCAATACGATCGCCGTCGACGACGGCATCGCCATGGGCCATGACGGCATGCTCTATTCGCTGCCGTCGCGCGAACTCATCGCCGACAGCGTCGAATACATGGTCAACGCCCACTGTGCCGACGCCATGGTCTGCATCTCCAACTGCGACAAGATCACCCCCGGCATGCTGATGGCGTCGCTGCGCCTCAATATCCCTACGGTCTTCGTTTCCGGCGGACCGATGGAGGCCGGCAAGGTCGTCCTGCACGGCAAGAAGCATGCGCTCGACCTCGTCGACGCGATGGTCGCTGCCGCCGATGACAAGGTATCCGACGAGGACGTCAAGGCGATCGAACAGTCCGCCTGCCCGACCTGTGGCTCCTGCTCGGGCATGTTCACGGCCAATTCGATGAACTGCCTGACGGAAGCGCTCGGTCTGTCGCTGCCCGGCAACGGCTCGACGCTCGCCACCCATGCCGATCGCAAGCGGCTCTTCGTCGAGGCCGGTCATCTGATCGTCGACCTCGCCCGCCGCTGGTACGAGCAGGACGATTCCACTGTCCTGCCGCGGACCATCGCTTCCAAGGCCGCCTTCGAGAACGCCATGGCGCTCGACATCGCCATGGGCGGCTCCACCAACACGGTGCTGCACATTCTCGCCGCTGCCCATGAGGCGGAGGTGGATTTCACCATGGACGACATCGACCGCCTGTCGCGCCGGGTCCCTTGCCTCTCGAAGGTGGCGCCCGCCAAGAACGACGTCCATATGGAAGACGTTCACCGGGCGGGCGGCATCATGCGCATTCTCGGTGAGCTCGACCGCGGTGGCCTTATCAATCGCGACAGCCCGACCGTCCATGCCGCCTCTCTCGGCGACGCGATCGATCGCTGGGACATCACCCGCACGAATTCCGAGACGGTGCGCGAATTCTTCAAGGCCGCGCCGGGTGGCATCCCGACCCAGACGGCCTTTTCCCAGAGTGCCCGATGGGAGGAGCTCGATACCGACGGCGAGAACGGCATCATCCGCTCGGTCGAACACCCGTTCTCCAAGGACGGCGGCCTCGCCGTTCTGAAGGGCAACATCGCGCTGGACGGCTGCATCGTGAAGACGGCAGGCGTCGACGAGTCGATCCTGAAGTTCACCGGTCCGGCCAAGGTCTATGAGAGCCAGGACGCGGCGGTGAAAGCGATCCTGTCGAACGAGGTCGTCGCCGGCGACGTCGTCGTCATCCGCTACGAAGGCCCGAAGGGCGGCCCCGGCATGCAGGAAATGCTCTATCCGACGAGCTATCTGAAGTCGAAGGGTCTCGGCAAGGAATGTGCGCTGATCACCGACGGACGCTTCTCCGGCGGCACCTCGGGCCTGTCGATCGGCCACGTTTCGCCGGAAGCGGCAAACGGCGGCACGATCGGCCTGGTTCGCGACGGCGACACCATCGAGATCGACATCCCGAACCGCACGATCAATCTTTCGGTCAGCGTCGACGAGCTCGCCCGCCGCCGCGCGGAACAGGACGAGGCCGGCTGGAAACCGTCGACCCCGCGCAAGCGCAACGTGACGACGGCGCTGAAGGCCTATGCCGCGTTCGCGAGCTCCGCCGACAAGGGTGCAGTCCGCATCCTGCCGGAATAGGGCTGGAAGCCGCTTCTACGGACAGAAACGGGAAAGCCGCCGGCGGGAGTCGGCGGCTTTTTATTTGCAGCAAAGATGATTGCGTTCTTTCTGCTTTACGCCGCCGCGCGCCGACGCCTGCCGAAATACGGCAGGGCGAACATGTAGAGGCCGCTGAGCAGCAAGACAAAGAGCGGCGGTAGGGGCGAATAGGTCACCCAGGCAGGCGGCTCGCCGAACGACATCGTGACAAAGTTCGCGGCAACGGTCGCGGTGAAGATGATCGACGTCCAGCGGTGAAATTGGCGTATTCCGGCATTCCAGGTCATGCTCTGCTCCTTCGTAACGGAGGTCGGGCGGGCGTTGCGTGCTGACGTCAGTCCAGCCGCTCGAGGACGGCTTCGAGTTTGTCGATGAACTGCGGCCAGCCGGCTTTCGCTCCGCCGTAGTAGCGCGGCTGGTCTGGCTTGAAGCCTGTCTGTTCCATGCGCAGATGCGTGCCACTCTCCATGGGGGTGAGGGTCCAGGTCACGACGCTCCTGAGATCGTAGGCGTCCCAGGTATAGGAAAGCGCCCGGTTCGGTTCGACCGTGCGGACCTCGCAGTGGATTGAGCCCCAGTCGGCTTCCAGCCTGAAGCGGTGGCCGGTCTCCGGCTTGAACTCATTCTTCATCAGCCATTCGGCGATGAGATGCGGCTGCGTCAGCGCGCGCCAGATTTTCTCCGGCGGAAAGGGAAGTTCGCGCTCGACGACGACGGAGCGCGTTGCAGTCTCGGCAGTGGTCATTGGTCCATCCTCCTGAGTAGGTCTTCGAGCTCGTCGAAGCGGGTGTGCCAGAAGCCGGACATTTGCTTCGTCCAGTCGACCAGCGGCGCCAGGGCTTCGATCCGGGCGCTGTAGTGGGTCTGACGTCCTTGGTGGCGATCGCTCACAAGCCCCGCCCGTTTCAGTACCGCAAGATGTTTCGATACCGCCGGCTGCGAGACGCCAGCCTTGGCCGTCAGCGCGGCGACAGTCTGGTCTCCCTCGCGGCAGAGCCGTTCGAAGATGGCCCTGCGGGTCTGGTCGGCAAGGGTTCGGAAAAGGAGATCGTGTGCATTCGGCATGGAAATCGATAACTCGTTGGCTATGGATTTTTCTATAACCGTAGAGTTATGGGTCAGTCAAGTCGCGAGGACAGGCATGCCAGTGACGCCAGTGGCGAGTGTCCGGCAAGTAAGTGATTGAATAGATATTTCGCGAAAAAACTAATTAGCGACGTAGATGGCGTAACGGTATGGAACGTCGTCACGTCCGGCTGTCCAGCCGCGAGACCTCTTGATCTCTCTATGCACAAGGCCCGCCGGCGGGAGCGCGTCGGCGGGCCCTGCGTTCGGTGCCGCCGACGTGGAAGGCGGCGCCTTTTGGTTTCTGATCAGTCGTCCTCGAAATAGCCCTGTTCGGCGCCGCGGTGGCAGGCGGCACAGTTCGATATCGAACCGATCTTCGGGTTCGCCTTCGCCCGGGCGATGAGCTTGGAGCCGTGTTCGCGTGTGAACCACGGCAGTTCGGAGATGCGCAGCGGTGTTTGGTCGGCCTTGAGGCCGCGCATCGAGCCGCCACCTGCATCCGCTGCATTGGCGACCAGATAGTCCTCGATTTCCTTGCGGACCGGTTCGTCGAGGCTTGCATCCTCGCCGAAGTGGTTCGACAGGTTGCCCATCAGCGCCTGCCAGGAGCGCTGCGGCAACAGCCCCGGCGGATAGGCCATGTGGCAGGCGGAACACTCGGCCTTCGCCGTCTCGTTGGTGACGGCGCGAATGCCGCCTTCGCCACCTTCGTCGTCATCGGCGAAAGCGGGGCCGAGCATGGCGGCACCCGAGAAGGCGGCGGCGACGAGCGCCAGTTTGAGGGCGGATTTCAGTGTCATCGTCATCGGAAATCTCCGGTCAGAGGCTGGACAGATAGGTGATGATATTCCCCTTTTCCTCGGTGGTACATTCGCGCCCGAGGACCGAGGTGCAGTTGCGGCGGAACCATTTTTCCACTTTCGCGGCATCGGTGAAACGGCTCGCATTGGCCGATACGGCCATCGGCTCGATCGGCTTGCCGACCCGCGACTTGCCCGCCTGGCGCGGATCGGTGGTGTGGCAGGTCGTGCAGGACGGCGTGTCTGGTTTGCCCCCGGTGTGGTTCGCCTGGAACAACGTCTTGCCGGCCTCGGCAGAGAAGGAGGTGACGCCCGCAGCGGTCGCATAGTCCTTCAGGATCGCGTCGCGCGCAGGGTCAGCTTTTGCCGGCACTGCCGCAAGAAGTCCGAGGCCGCACAGCAGGATCGTCGCTGTCTTCTTCATTTCAAGTCCTCCTTCGGGATGTTGATATTGGCTGGATAGAAGGCACCGCTCTCGGCATCGCGATGGCAGGCGGCACAGTTCGCCTTGCTGCTCACGGGCTTTGCCGAAAAGACGGAGTCCGGAATTTCGCCATGCATGCGCTTCCAGAACGGTGTGGCCGTGAGTTCGTACGGCGATGCCGGATCGAGACGGCGGAAGGCGTTGGCCGGCTTGGTGTCGGCAGTCTCGGCGGCATTCGCGGTCAGGAATGCCGTGATCGTCGACGCCGTTTCGGGATCGAGGCTCGCATCCTCGCCGAAGTGGTCGTCGAGGTTTTCCATCAATGCCTGCCAGCTGGCGGCGGGCAACAGGCTCGGATGATAGGCCATGTGGCAGGCGGTGCATTCCTGGCGGTAGACGGGATCGAGTTGCGCTACGGGCATGCCTGAAGGGGGTATGGCTGCGAGCGAGAGCCCGAGCGGCACTGCCGCACCGAACAGAACGAGTAGCGTGACGAAGGCCACCAGCGGCCGGGCGGCAATCGGCCTTTCCTGGTGGATGCCGGGCTCCAGCCGCTTGCGCCCCGTCACCATCGCCCGGGTCAGGTTTTCACCTGTGCGCCGGCTTTCAAAGAGCGCGCCGGCGATATGCAGCCCGACCAGGCCGAGCAGTGCCAGGGCGAGCAGTTCATGGATCTCGCGCGCCGAGAACCCGGTTGCAAAGGAGAAGAGGGCGGCGCCCGGCCCCTTCTTGAAGACGCCGCCGAAGACGATCGTGCCGGATATGACGAGGCCGGTGATCACGGCGACAAGCGCGAGGATCATCAGGGCGCCGAGCGGATTATGCCCGAGATGGGGACGAGCGGTTCCCGATTTCAGCTCGCCGACATGCGAGAGTACCGTTCTTGGCGCCGGCAGGAACGTCGAGAAGCGTGCATAGGTGCTGCCAGCGAAGCCCCAGACGATACGGATGACGAGGAGGGCGGCGAGTGCCGCGCCGGCCCAGACATGCAGCTCGATCCACCGACCGCCGAGAAGGAAGCCGGTAACGGCGGCGACCGTGACGAGAAGGAACTGGGCCCAGTGATAGGCGCGGACCGGCAGGTCCCATACGGTAATGCGGGTGTCCCTCGGCGGTGACTGGTCGGCCATCTTCGTTCCCTTGGAATCGGTTCGTCCCGACGAAAGTTAGACGGGCTTCCTGACAACTACCTGAACGCCCTTGGTTGGAATTGATAAAGCGCAATTCAATCAGCGGCTTATGCGCCGGGTCGACGGACGGTGCTCCGGAACGGAGAGGAGCCTGCTATCCGGGAACATGACCGAGTTGTAATGTCGCTGGCCTTGGAAATGCGCCATGGCTGGCTAATTGTGGGAATCCGGAGAGGGCGATTTGCCGTTTCCTTCCGGTCCGCTCCGCACTAAAAGCCATTCTGTAATTCTATCGGGAGTCTCCCATGCAAGGCCTGCTCCGCTTCGCTGCCGTTTCGGCGCTTTCGCTCGCTCTGCTGTCGCCGTTTTCTGTTTCCGCCCAGGAGGCGGCCAAGGTCCTGCCGCGCTCGCAGGCCGAGATGCAGCTCTCCTTCGCGCCGCTCGTACGCGAGACCCACGGCTCGGTCGTCAATGTCTATGCCGAACGCATGGTGCAGCGGCGCATGTCGCCCTTCGCCGGTGACCCGTTCTTTGAACAGTTCTTCGGCCAGCGCATGCCGAACCGCAGCGAGAAACAGACCTCGCTCGGCTCGGGCGTCATCGTCGATTCCAAGGGGATCGTCGTCACAAACAACCACGTGATCGGCGGTGCCGACGAAATCAAGGTCGCGCTCGCCGACGGACGGGAGTTCCCCTGCAAGGTGGTGCTGAAGGATGACCGCCTCGACCTCGCTGTGCTGAAGATCGATGCGCGCGAGCCCCTGCCGGCCCTGAAGATCGGTAATTCCGACGCGATCGAGGTCGGTGATCTGGTGCTTGCGATCGGCAATCCCTTCGGCGTCGGCCAGACGGTCACGAGCGGCATCGTCTCGGGGCTCGCCCGTAATCAGGTGACGGAAGGCGACTTCGGCTTCTTCATCCAGACCGACGCGGCGATCAATCCGGGCAATTCCGGCGGCGCGCTGATGAACATGAACGGCGAGCTGATCGGCATCAACACGGCGATCTTCTCCAAGGGCGGCGGGTCGAACGGTGTCGGCTTCGCGATCCCCGCCAATCTCGTCACGGTCTTCCTGGCCGCCGCCGAACGGGGTGATGTCAGCTTCGAACGCCCCTATATCGGCGCCTCCTTCGATGCCGTGACCTCGGATGTCGCCGAGGCGCTGGGGCTCGACCGGCCGCGCGGCGCGCTGGTCGTCCGCGTCGTAGAGGACGGACCGGCCGCGAAGGCTGGTTTGCGTCCCGGACAGGTGGTGACCGCCGTCAACGGTGTTCCCGTCGAGCATCCCGATGCACTCGGCTACCGGCTGACGACGGCGGGTCTCGGGACCTCGGTGACGCTGACGGTCAAGGATAACGGGTCGGAAAAGGAGATCAGCCTTCCCTTGGCGGCGGCACCCGAAACCCGTCCGCGCGACGAAAGGGCGATCGGCGGTCACAGCCCGTTCGCCGGTACCACCGTCGCCAATCTGTCGCCCCGGCTCGCCTACGAACTGCACATGCCGACGGAACTCACCGGCGTCGTCATAACCGCCATCGACGGCGGTTCGATCGCAGCCCGGCTCGGCTTCCAGCCCCACGACATCATCATTGCCGTCAATGGCACGGACATCGCGTCGAGCGCCGACATGGAGGCGTTGGCCGCCTCCGATCCCGGCATCTGGCGGGTGGAGATCGAGCGCAACGGCGAGCGTATCAGGCAATTGTTCCGATGAGCGACGATCTCTTTGCTCCGCAGGTTCCAGACACCGTCGCCTCGAAGCGGCCGCTTGCTGACCGGTTGCGCCCGACCTCGCTTGCCGAGGTGACCGGACAGGAGCATCTGACGGGGGAGGACGGCGTCCTGCGCCGGATGATCGACAGCGGCTCGCTCGGCTCGATGATCTTCTGGGGACCGCCCGGCACCGGCAAGACCACCGTCGCCCGGCTGCTCTCCGGTGAGGCGGGTCTTGCCTTCGAGCAGATCTCGGCGATCTTCTCCGGTGTCGCGGATCTCAAGAAGGTCTTCGAAGCCGCGCGGACCCGACGTATGAACGGCCGCCAGACGCTGCTTTTCGTCGACGAGATCCATCGCTTCAACCGCGCCCAGCAGGACAGCTTCCTGCCGGTCATGGAGGACGGCACGATCATCCTCGTCGGCGCGACCACGGAGAACCCCTCCTTCGAGCTCAACGCCGCTCTTCTTTCCCGCGCCCGGGTACTGACCTTCAAACCCCATGACGAAGAAAGTCTCGAGACGCTGCTCACGCGCGCCGAGGCGGTGGAGGGCAAGCCGCTGCCGCTCGACGGCGGAGCCCGGGAAAGCCTCATCCGCATGGCCGATGGCGACGGCAGGGCGGCACTGACGCTTGCCGAGGAAGTCTGGCGTGCCGCCCGCAAGGACGAGGTGTTCGATACCGAGGGCCTGACCCGTATCGTGCAGCGGCGCGCGCCCGTTTACGACAAGGGGCAGGACGGCCATTACAATCTGATCTCGGCGCTCCACAAGTCGGTGCGCGGCTCCGATCCCGATGCCGCACTCTACTATCTCTGCCGGATGTTCGACGCCGGCGAGGACCCGCTCTATCTCGGCCGGCGTCTGGTCCGCATGGCCGTCGAGGATATCGGTCTCGCCGATCCACAGGCGCTGGTGATCTGCAACGCCGCCAAGGATGCCTATGATTACCTCGGCTCACCGGAGGGAGAACTGGCGCTTGCACAGGCCTGCGTCTATCTCGCCACGGCGCCGAAGTCGAACGCCGTCTACACCGCCTACAAATCGGCGATGCGCGTGGCCAAGGAGAATGGTTCGCTGCTGCCGCCGAAGCACATCCTGAATGCGCCGACCAAGCTCATGAAGGGGGAAGGTTACGGCGAGGGCTACCGCTACGATCACGACGAGCCGGACGCTTTTTCCGGACAGGACTATTTCCCGGAGAAGATGGGCCGCAAGACCTTCTATGATCCACCGGAACGTGGCTTCGAACGGGAGATCCGCAAGCGTCTCGACTGGTGGTCCAAGCTCCGCCGCGAGCGCGGCGGCGGTTGATCGCAGGTTACGACGCCTTCTGCTGGCGCTGCTGGCGGGACGGCGAGGCAATCATGCGGACGGAGGAATCGGCCAGCCCGTGATGGCCTTCCATGTCGACGATCAGATGCCAATGTGCAGCTTCCGGGATCGTCAACCGGATCGGCGATTTCTTGGCGACGCCGCCGACATATTTGAAGTCCAGGGTCTCCTTGAAGCGCTGGAAGTTCGTCGCCGTCATCAGGCGCACGTTGTTCACGGCGTTCAGCGTCACCTCGATGATCGCACCGGCCGGCTGTTCACTGAGGTCGTAGTGGGTAAAGCGGAAGGTCGGGTTCGGCATGCAAGTCTCGCATCAGTCACTGCTTTGCAACACACTCTAGGGCCTGCCGGTTAAGGATTGGTGGCCTGACCGCACGATGTCCACTCCGTCGCTTCCGGAACCATCGGTGTCCGCCCCGCGTTGAGCCGGTACATGTAGTCAGACAGGCCCCGTGGGCCGAGGAGGCGATCATGAAAACCGATCTGTTCATCACTGCGATGGTAGGGATGATGGTCAACGCCGTGCTGTTCGGAGTCGGCGCCGTCACCGTTCTTTCCGTTCCGGCCCTGAACGAGCAGGCGAAATACCTGCTGCCGGCCGTCATCGTGCTCGCATTCGCGCTGACCCCGTTCGTCTCGCGCGTGATCGCGCCGCACCTGCGTATCCGCAACTGGTATAACTGGCGGGAAAACAGGTACAGCGCCTGACGGCGGTGCGCCGGGGAGGCAGTCTGCTCCCCCGGCAGACGATCAGGAAAAACGCTTCTTCAGGAAGAACTGGCCACGAGCGCCGTCACCGCCCTCGAGTTCGCCGAAGACCTCGTAGCCGAGCTTCTCGTAGAAAGGCCGCGCCTGGAAGTCGTAGGTGTCGAGCCAGACCCCGACGAACCCGCGCCGGCGGGCGATCTCTTCCGCTTCTTTGATCAGCCGGCTGCCGAGACTCAGCCCGCGGAGGTTCTCCGGCACCACCAGATACTTGATGAAGCCCCAGCCATAGCTCTCTTCTCCGTAGAGTCCGCCGATCACCGCCTCCGTTTCCGGGTCACGCAGCAGCACGGCGAAATCGGCCGCGCGGACGCGCCCGGTCTGCGCCTGGTTGTAGGTGCGCAGTACCGCAAGCACCGCATCACGGTCCTCGGGCGGCGTGTCGCTGACGACGACATCGATGACGGGGCTTTGCATGGAAAGTCTCGTTTCAGGGGAGGGAACGCGCCGGCGACGGGAATCACCGGCGCGATCTTACCGCGTGCGGCGTCCTGGGAACAACGCGGTCATGGCAATTCATATGCCTGCTTTCGGAGACTTGGCGAGATCGGCCGCATCCTCGGCGATCCGTCGCACGCACCAGCGGGCGTAGATCGGCCCCAACAGCGACCCGGCGAACCGCCCCAGGGAGGTGCCGGGATCGTCATAGTCGATGAAGACGTGAAGATGTGATCCTTCCCCGGCGGGCGCGATGTCGAAACCCATCCGGTAATCGCCGATCACCAGAAGGCGAGGACGTCCACGCGTCTCCCACACCTTCCGAAACGGCCGTCGACGCTCGATCACCACCTCGTCCACGGCAAGACCGAGGAAAGCGAAGCGCCCGTCCATCCGGATCCCCGACCCGATGGCCCGGCCCTGCCCCTCGTCGAGGCGGTAGCGCATCCAGCCGCCGAGCATCATCAACGACGGCTTTCGCATGTGACGGCCGAGGCGCGTGGGATCGTCCAGCGCGTCGAACAGATCTTCGGGCGTGGCCGCGATTTCCAGGTCGACGGCGGCCGAATGGGCATAGATTGCGTTCTCGCTCTCCTGCTGACGGCCGCCGCCGTAGGTCATAACCGTGCGCTCCGCAGGCGCAGCGCATTGCTGATGACGCTGACGGAGGAGAGTGCCATTGCCGCCGCCGCAATGATCGGCGACAGCAGGAGGCCGAAGGCGGGATAGAGCACGCCCGCCGCGACGGGTACGCCGAGCGCGTTATAGATGAACGCAAAGAAGAGGTTTTGGCGGATGTTACGCATGGTCGCGCGGCTCAGCTGCCTCGCCCGGACGATGCCCTCGAGATCGCCCTTGAGGAGGGTGACGCCCGCGCTTTCGATCGCGACGTCGGTTCCCGTTCCCATGGCGATGCCGACGTCGGCGGCGGCAAGAGCCGGAGCGTCGTTGACGCCGTCGCCCGCCATTGCCACGGCGCGGCCCTCCTTGCGCAGCCGCGCGACGATCTCGCTCTTGTGTTCCGGCAGGACCTCCGCTTCCACCTCGGTAATCCCGAGCTTGCGGGCGACGGCGTTCGCGGTGGTGCGATTGTCGCCGGTGAGCATGACCACGCGAACGCCTTCCGCAAGGAGTGCGCTGACGGCGGACGGCGTCGTCGGCTTGATCGGGTCCGCGATTGCAAAGAGACCGGCCAACCGGCCGTCGACGGCGGTAAAGATCACCGTCGCGCCTTCGCCGCGCAGTTCCTCCGCTTTCTCCGTCAGGGCCGAAACATCGATCTTCTCGTCGGCCATGATCCGGTGGCTGCCGATGATCAGCCTGTGGCCTTCGACGGTACCCGTCACGCCGCGGCCGACGGGGCTGTCGAAGTCCTGCGCATCGGCGAGCGCGGCCTTGCGGGCTTCGGCGGCGTTCACCACCGCGGCCGCCAGCGGGTGTTCGCTCGACCGCTCGAGGCTTGCGGCCAGCCGCAGGAGTTCGGTCTCCTCGACGCCGGGAACGGTGGCAGTCGCGACCACCTCGGGGCGGCCGGCGGTCAGCGTGCCAGTCTTGTCGACGACGAGCGTGTCGATCTTTTCCATCCGCTCGAGCGCCTCGGCGTTCTTGATCAGAACGCCCATGCCGGCGCCACGCCCGACGCCCACCATGATCGACATGGGTGTCGCAAGCCCGAGGGCACAGGGGCAGGCGATGATGAGAACGGCGACGGCCGCGACGAGGCCGTGGGCGAAGCGAGGCTCCGGCCCGATCGTCATCCAGGTGCCGAAGGCGACAAGCGCGACGAGAATGACGATCGGCACGAACCAGCCGGAAACGTCATCGGCGAGCCGCTGGATCGGCGCCCGCGAGCGCTGCGCTTCGGCGACCATGTGGACGATCTGCGAGAGTACCGTGTCGCGTCCGACGCGGCGAGCCTCCATGACGAAGCCGCCGGTGCGATTGATCGTGCCGCCGATCAGCTTGGCGCCCGGCTCCTTCGTGACCGGCATGGATTCGCCGGTGATCATCGATTCGTCGACGGAACTGCGGCCTTCGAGAAGCTCACCGTCGACCGGAACCTTCTCGCCCGGACGGACGCGCAACCTGTCGCCGGCCGCAACGAGGTCGAGCGGCACGTCCTCGTCTGTCCCGTCGCTGCGCACCCTCCGGGCGGTCTTCGGCGCGAGATCGAGGAGCGCGCGGATCGCACCGCCCGTCTGTTCGCGTGCCCGCAATTCGAGCACCTGCCCGAGCAGGACGAGCACGGTGATCACCGCGGCCGCCTCGAAATAGACGTCGACCGCGCCGTCACCGGAACGGAAGGTCGCGGGGAACACAGACGGGGCGACGGTCGCGACGACACTGTAGATCCATGCCGTGCCTGTGCCCATGGCGATCAGCGTGAACATGTTGAGGTGGCGCGAGACCAGCGAAGCCCAGCCACGCTCGAAGAAGGGGTAACCCGCCCAGAGCACCACCGGCGTCGCCAGCACCAGCTGGATCCAGGAGCCTGTCGTCGGCTCGATCAGCATATGCAGGTCGAAGAGGTGCTGTCCCATCTCCAGCAGCACGACCGGCAGCGCGAGCGCAAGTCCGATCCAGAAGCGTCGCTGCATGTCGAGGAGTTCCGGGCTCGGGCCCGAATCGAGCGTCGCCGTCTCCGGCTCCAGCGCCATGCCGCAGATCGGGCAGTTGCCGGGACCGAGCTGGCGGATCTGCGGATGCATGGGGCAGGTGTAGACGGTTCCGCCCTTGCCGGAGGCATCCGGTGCAGGGGGTACTGTTCCGCCCGATTCATGAGGGTGATGAGCAGATTGCCCGGCCGGCTTGTGGTCATGACCGTGATGATGGTGGTGGTGCTCTTCAGCCACGATTGCCTCCTTGCGTTAAAGGTCGGAACCCGGGCGAGGTGTAACCTCGCCCGGGCATTCTATCAGGCATTGTCGTAGGCGACGAACGCCATCATGCCCGAGGCCATGTGGTAGAGATGATGGCAGTGGAAGGGCCAGCGTCCGGGGTTTTCGGCGTCGAACTCCAGCGCGACCTCGGCCATCGGCGGCAGCAGCACGGTGTCGCGAAGCGCTCCTGCGATCGTGACGCCGTTGACCGCCGTCACCTGGAAGTGGTGACCGTGCAGGTGCATCGGATGCGCCATCATCGACATGTTCTGCACGACGAAGCGGATGCGCTCACCGGTGCCGACGGCAAGCGCCTCGGCGCCGGCGATCGACCAGGTGTAGCTCGCCATGTCACCGCCGAGCACCATGCGGTAGCTGCGGGCGGGCGGGCGCTTGTCGAGCGGCGTCACGGCCCTGAGCCGCTGTTCGAGTGCCAGATCGAGCACGGGGCCGGTCTCCTCGCCGTCACCGGCGAACTTGCCGATCGAGGCCCCGGCACTCGCGAGCACGATGCCGGTCCGCTTCGTCGAGCCTTCGCGCAAGGCGAGCACCGGGAAAGCGCCGCCCTCCTTGGGCAGCTCGACCACGATGTCGAGCCGCTGGCCCATGGAGGCCGGGAAGCGCGTGCCGGCGATCGGCTGCACCGGCTGGCCATCGACCGCGACGAGACGGCCGAGCACCTCGCCTGTGTCGATGGTGAAGGCGGTCGCAGTGGCGCCGTTGATGATCCTCAGTCGCACCCGTCCGCCTTTCTCGACCTGGACGATTTCGGGATCGTCCAAGGTGCGGTCGTTGGCGAGATAGGCGTCGTACTCGATGTCGTTGAGGTCCATGGCGGCCATCCCGCCCATGCCGGGCATCGCCATGCCACCCATGGAGCCGCCGCCCATGGAACCACCACCCATGGAACCACCCATGCCGTGGCCCATATGGCCCATGCCGGACATTCCGCCCATCGGCATCCCGCCCATCTGGTCGGTGCCGTGGTCGTCACCACCCTTCAACTCTTCGAGGAGTTCTTCGGGCGACCGGAATGAAAAGTCGTGGAGAAGGATGACCACCTCCTGCTCATCGCTTGCCGCTTCCTCGGGGCGGCGGACAATCAGCGGTGCGGCGAGCAGGTTCTGTTCCTGCAGGGTGTGGGCGTGCATCCAGTGCGTTCCGCCGCTGCCGGCGGGGAAGGTATAGCGGCGGGTTTCCGCAGCCTTCAGCAGGGCGGCCGGATTGTCCGGCACGCCGTCCAAGGCCCAGGGCGGGGTGAGCCCGTGCCAGTGGATAAGCGTCGACTCGGCGGTTTCGTTGGCGAGCAGCACGTCGAAATCGGCGCCTGCGTCGAGCGTGAGGCCGGGCGTGCCGTCCGGTTGGACGAGCCCGAAGACCTTGGCCGGCTTGCCGTTGACGTCGAGCACGCGGCTGGTGACGGCAAGCCGCTTCGCTGATGGATCGGCGGCCGCCCGTGCGGAGGTTGACAGAAAGGAAGGGGCGAACCCGACCGCGGCGGTGCCGAGGGCGAGGGTCTTAAGGAATTTACGGCGATACACGATCTTTTTCTCCTGATCGTTGCGTCGGTGTGGCCGACAGCAGTTTCATCCATGCATGTGGGGACATGCCGCCGCTGGGACGCGGCTGGCGGATCGATCAGGCGAGGGTTCGTGGTGGTTCTAAATCCGGGGAAGGCTCGCTGCCGGAAAGGCCGAACTGGCGTTCGGCAAACCGAAGATGGAGGAAGGCCGCTGTCTGGCGGGTAACGCCGGCAGGACCGGCTGCCGAAACACAGAGCGGGCAGGCCGTCGTGCAGCAGGGAACCGCAGCCGCCTTTGCGGCGGTGGTACCGCCGGAGTTTGTATGATGGTGCTGGTGAGCGCCGTCGGCCACGACGGTCATGACACTGCCGCAGTTCGTCTGGTGCGCACTGGCGCCGGGTGCACCGGCGAAGGCAAGCGCGGCCGCAACGAGCAGCACCAGCCATGCCATTCTCCCGAAATCGCGCAATTGCCGCATCAGGCCAGATCTCCGCGAAGGACGATGCATCGGGATCGAATGCGCCGTCTCCGTCACTCACCTTGATCTAGGACGCTTTTGCGGCATTCT
Source organism: Ciceribacter thiooxidans (assembly GCF_014126615.1). Classification (NCBI taxonomy): domain Bacteria; kingdom Pseudomonadati; phylum Pseudomonadota; class Alphaproteobacteria; order Hyphomicrobiales; family Rhizobiaceae; genus Ciceribacter; species Ciceribacter thiooxidans. The sequence goes on along the minus strand of NZ_CP059896.1, from coordinate 1,896,401 downwards.
CAAGGGGGAGCCGGCCGACGGCGTCACCGTCCGCGGCAAACAGCGCCCGTAGATGGGCGGCGATCGCATAGGCTTCCTCGAGCGGCACCGGCGGCGGCGGCTTGGGCGAGGGGTTCTGGTGGTAGCGGGTATCGGAAATGGCGTAGTGCTTCCACTGGCGTGGCGTGTCGTAACGCGGAATCGCATGAACGTGGAGCTGCGGCCACTCGTTGCCGAGCTGCGTATAATTGAAGCGCGCCGGCTGGAAGGCCGCCCCGACGACGCGCTCATAGCGCTGCAGGACGCATCGAAGATCGTGGTATTCCTCGTCGCTGCAGGTGGCGAGAGAGGTGTCAGACACGCGCTTCGCGATGACGAGGCAGCGCCCGAGATAGCTCTGGTTGAAATGGAGCCGGGTCTGCCAGTGCTCGCTCTCGCAGACGTCCATGCGCGCGAAATCGACGTCTGCCATGCGGATGTCGAAGGAAAGAGACATGGTAGGCCCTGTTGTGAAACGGAAGCGCGATCGTCTCTTGATTCGCGCGAAGGTTTCAAGGCGCATGCGGCCGCAATCGCGTCCGGTTGCGGCCTTTCCGGCCGAATGCCGCGGCCCTCTCCTGTCCGTAAGGAGAGGGCGAAGGAAGTCGACGGACTCAGCGCGAATCGAGGATTGCGTTCAGCTCGTCGATCTGGTCGGAGGTGAGCGTCAGACCGAAACCTGCCTCCAGCTGATCGACCGCGGCGTCGAGGGCGGCGGTCTGGGCGGCGGGGTCTTCGAGCGTCAGTGCTGCGGCGCGGGCTTGCTGATAGGTCGCCACCTTGCCGACGGCCGAATTTGGCGAGGCGAACATGCGCGCGACCGGTGAGGCGTGGGCGGCGTTGAGCGGGCCGAGCTCCTCCGCGCCTAACGTTTCGGTCTCCGTTTCCTTCACCTTCGCCGGCCTGGTGTCGAGCTTGCCGTAGGCATTGCCGTTCCGCGACTTGTCGGAGGCATGACCGCTGCCCTGGCCACCGCCGTTTCCGCCGCCGTGATCGCCACCGTTGCCGCCGCCATGTCCGCCCCCGTTCCCCCCGCCGTTGCCGTTTCCGTTGCCGGCAAGCGCCTGGTCGACGAAGCCGAAGCCGCCCCCGGGCGGCATCGCCAATGCGACGGCGAGAGCGGCGGTGCAGACCGCAACGCGCGCAAGATGTTTCATTGGAACCTCCGTTGTCGTGTTTCCCACCTTCTTCGTGACGGGTTGGGGTATTCCCCATTCTTCCGGGGCCATGTGAACCGCGGCCGCGGTGCTCCGCGTGCATTAGAAGGAAGGATAGGAACATTAATATGGCATGAGGAATTCGGGTCCAAAGCAACGGGCTCTTCGGTCAAAGCGCTTGCGGTCGGCGTCCTCCCCCGAAATTCAGGTAGCGGGCAGCGGCGGTGTTCTCTTCGCTTTCGTGGTAGAGGCGGCGGCGGGCGTATCGCACCGTTTCGTTGCCGTTCGAAGCTCGGACTTGGTCGTGGATCCTCGGGTCGAGCCCGAGGATGACACCTCTGGCTGAATGCGCAGGCGCCCCCTGCCGACACCTCTGCGAACAGAAGACGTTACCTTCGCCACCGGCGCAACCACGGTCTACGTCATCCTCGGGCTTGACCCGAGGATCCACTGTCAACCTGTGCGAGATGGAGCAATTTCAGCATCTTAGCGCGAGCTAAGTGCCTGGAAATTGCAGGTGCGGGTGTGTGTGTCATGCCCGCCGTCTTACCCCTCACCAACAAAATCTGCGACTTAGCTGACGCTAAGATCGCGATTTTTGTTACCTCTCCCACAAGAGGAGAGGACGGGCGGCGGCTGATGAAACACGTTGAGCACTACGGGCAATTCCGATGGCACGAAATTGCCCGCGTGGTGCAATTTAGGAGTTTTCGGTATCGCGACCGTCTGGTTCCATCGCGACGCCCTTAAATTTCCCTTCAGACTGCTTCACTTCCATGAAGTGACCAGTTCGTTCGTCCCTTTTCTGAAAGTGCCCGTCAGGGCGTTCGAACTGTGTACGGCCCGTGATCGCGCCACGCCTGAAGTCATTTCCGGTATTTCGTGCCATATTTATCTCCTATGACTCCGAATTGCCAAAGCTACCTCGACTCTGAGACACGAAACCCCATATACTAACCGTGCTACAGGCAGGGGATGCGAGTCTCATTGCCCCGCGTGGGCTTCGGCCTTTTCGCGGTATTCAAAGCCGGGGTCGTTGACTCCGGCTTTGCTATTTCAAACACACGCAAATTGGAATCTCGTTTTGTTCTTCTTTGAACTCCAGCCCGAAGAAAAATCCTCGGGCTGAAATCCGCTATTATTCAAAGTTCCCCTCAGCTGCACCCGCTCGTCGCCCCGCAGGTGTCGCACTTCTCGCACGTGCCGTTCCTCACCATGGTGAAGTTCTGGCATTCCGAGCACATGTTGCCGGTGTAGCCTTGGGCGATCGAGCGCATGCGGCGCTCGGCCTCGACCTTCTTCGCTTCCGCCTTGGCCGATGCCGCGTCGGCGGCGGCCTTGTCGGAGAAGAGGGCGGTCTTTTCCTGGCCCACCTCGTCGGCCACCGTCTCGGCCTCGATTTCCTCGGCGAGCTCGGCGGCGCGTTCCTCGTAGTCCCGCTTGAAGGAGACGATCTCGGAGGTGGAGATCGCCACTGTCGTGTCGAGCTTGCGGGCGGCGGAGCCGGCAAAGGCCGTCACGTTGCCGCCGGCCGAAGCCTTGGCGGGAGCGGCGGTCGAGGCACCTTTCGGTTCGGCGAGCGAGCGGTCGATGCCCGTGCCGCCGACCAGCGTCGGCTTGTAGCCGCGGGTCCAGCCGGTGGAGACGAGGTTGGTCTTGCCCTCCTTGATGCCCTTGCCGAGCGCAGTGTTGGAGAAGTCCGACGTGTCGACATGGGCGAGGTCGTGGCGGCCGAGATAGGAGACGGCGAGTTCGCGGAACACGTAGTCGAGGATCGACGTCGCGTTCTTGATCGCGTCGTTGCCGATGACCATGCCGGCCGGCTCGAACTTGGTGAAGGTGAAGGCCTCCACATATTCCTCGAGCGGCACGCCGTATTGCAGGCCGAGCGAGATGGCGATGGCGAAGTTGTTCATCATCGCACGGAAGGCGGCCCCTTCCTTGTGCATGTCGATGAAGATCTCGCCGATGCGGCCGTCACCGAATTCGCCGGTGCGGAGATACACCTTGTGGCCGCCGACGGTCGCCTTCTGGGTATAGCCCTGGCGACGGTTCGGCAGTTTTTCGCGTTCACGGGTGACGCGCTCGATGACGCGCTCGATGATCTTTTCGGTGACCGTCACCGCCTGGGCGGCGGCCGGCTGCTGGATCAGATCCTCAATGGCATCCTCGTCTTCCTCGTCCTCGACCAGCGCCGAGTTGAGCGGCTGCGAGAGCTTGGAGCCGTCGCGATAGAGCGCGTTCGCCTTCAGCGCGAGCTTCCAGGAGAGCATGTAGGCGCTGCCGCAATCCTCGACGGTCGCCTCGTTCGGCATGTTGATCGTCTTGGAGATCGCACCCGAGATGAACGGCTGGGCGGCCGCCATCATGCGGATGTGGCTTTCGACCGAGAGGTAACGCTTGCCGATCTTGCCGCACGGATTGGCGCAATCGAAGACCGGCAGGTGCTCGGCCTTGAGGAAGGGGGCGCCTTCCAGCGTCATCGCACCGCAGATGTGGATGTTGGCGGCTTCGATGTCCTTCTTCGAGAAGCCGACATGCTCCAGGAGGTTGAAGCTCATGTCGGAAAGCTGCTCGTCGGTGACCTTCAGCGTCTCCTTCAGGAAGTCGGCGCCGAGCGTCCACTGGTTGAAGGCGAACTTGATGTCGAAGGCGCTCTTCAGCGCGGCGTTGACGGCCTCGATCTTTTCGTCCGTAAAGCCCTTGGCCTTGAGCGTGCCGGGGTTGATGGCCGGTGCCTGGTTGAAGTTGCCGTGGCCGACCGCATAGGCCTCGATCTCGGCGATCTGGCTTTCGGAGTAGCCGAGCGTGCGCAGGGCTTCCGGAACGGCGCGGTTGATGATCTTGAAGTAGCCGCCGCCGGCGAGCTTCTTGAACTTGACCAGCGCGAAGTCAGGCTCGATGCCGGTGGTGTCGCAGTCCATCACGAGGCCGATCGTGCCGGTGGGGGCGATAACCGAAACCTGAGCGTTGCGGTAGCCGTGCTTTTCGCCGAGTTCCAGCGCCTTGTCCCAGGCGGCGGTCGCATGGGCGATGAGCGCCGGGTCGGAGCAATCGGCATGGATGAGTGCAACCGGGTCGACCGACAGGCCCTCATAGCCTTCGGAAATGCCATGGGCGGCGCGGCGATGGTTGCGGATGACGCGCAGCATCTGGTCGCGGTTCGGCTGGTAGCCCGGGAAGGGGCCGAGTTCCGAAGCGATCTCGGCGGACGTCGCATAGGAGACGCCGGTCATGATCGCGGTCAGCGCGCCGCAGATGGCGCGGCCTTCGGCGGAGTCGTAGGGAATGCCTGACGACATCAGGAGGCCGCCGATGTTTGCGTAGCCGAGGCCGAGCGTGCGGTATTCGTAGGACAGTTCGGCGATCTGGCGCGACGGGAACTGCGCCATCATGACCGAGACTTCGAGCACGACGGTCCACAGCCGCACGGCATGTTCATAATCGCCGATTGCGATCTTGCCGGTCTTGGCGTCCTTGAACTGCAGAAGGTTGAGCGAGGCGAGGTTGCAGGCCGTGTCGTCGAGGAACATGTATTCCGAGCACGGGTTCGACGCGCGGATCGGACCGGCGGCCGGGCAGGTGTGCCAGTCGTTCATCGTCGTGTTGAAGTGCAGGCCAGGATCGGCCGACGCCCAGGCGGCGTAGGAAATCTTCTCCCACAGGTCGCGCGCCTTCAGCGTCTTCATGACGCGGCCGTCCTTGCGGGCAGTCAGGTTCCATTCGCCGTCGTCTTCAACGGCGCGCAGGAAGTCGTCCTTGAGCGAAACGGAGTTGTTGGAGTTCTGACCGGAGACGGTGAGATAGGCTTCCGAATCCCAGTCCGTGTCGTAGGTCTTGAACTCCATGTCCTTGTAGCCCTGCTGGGCGAACTGGATGACCCGCTTGATGTAGCTTTCCGGAACCTGGTCCTTCTTGGCAGCGCGGATTTCGCGCTTCAGCGCCGGGTTCTGGTTCGGGTCGAAGCAGGCGTCGTTGTCGGCCGTGCAGTTGACGCAGGCCTTCATGATCGCCTTCAGGTGCCGTGCGACCATTTTCGAGCCGGTGACGAGGGCGGCCACCTTCTGCTCTTCCTTGACCTTCCAGTTGATGTATTCCTCGATGTCGGGATGGTCGATGTCGACGACGACCATCTTGGCGGCGCGCCGCGTCGTGCCGCCCGACTTGATGGCGCCCGCCGCGCGGTCGCCGATCTTGAGGAAGCTCATCAGTCCGGAGGACTTGCCGCCGCCCGAAAGCTTCTCGCCTTCGCCGCGCAGGTAGGAGAAGTTGGAACCGGTGCCGGAACCGTATTTGAAGAGGCGCGCTTCACGCACCCAGAGATCCATGATGCCGCCCTCGTTGACGAGGTCGTCCTCGACGGACTGGATGAAGCAGGCATGCGGCTGCGGATGCTCATAGGCCGACTTCGACTTGACGAGCTTGCCGGTGAACGGGTCGACGTAGAAATGGCCCTGGCCGGGACCGTCGATGCCGTAGGCCCAGTGCAGGCCGGTGTTGAACCACTGCGGAGAGTTCGGCGCGACGCGCTGGGTGGCGAGCATGTAGGCGAGTTCGTCGCGGAAGGTGAGGGCGTCTTCTTCCGACGAAAAATACTTGCCCTTCCAGCCCCAGTAGGCCCAGGTGCCGGCGAGACGATCAAAGACCTGACGGGCGTCGGTTTCGGCGCCGTAGCGCTCTTTCTCCGGCAGCGCCTTCAGCGCTTCGGTGTCCGGAACAGACCGCCAGAGGAAGGAGGGAACATCGTTCTCCTCGACCTTCTTGACGATCTTCGGAACGCCGGCTTTGCGGAAATACTTCTGCGCCAGCACGTCGGTCGCGACCTGGCTGAACTGCGCCGGCACGTCGATATCCGCGGCCCGGAAGACCGTCGAGCCGTCCGGATTCTTGATTTCACTCACCGCCTTGCGGAATTCGATCTCCGCATAGGGCGACTGACCCGGCTTGGTAAATCGGCGTTCGATGCGCATCTGCCTTCGTCCCTCGTTGTTCGGCGCCAGACGGCGCGACAAATCCCGTCCGGCCACTCGGTTCGACGCGTGCAGCCGGTCTCGCTTCATATCGTTCAGGTGAATCATTCCCGTGATGATCGACCTGTATCTTGTGGTGAATGTGGCTGCAAACACTAAATATAGTATTAACAGTTTATTTCCGCCAGTCCCCGTGTCGCATTTAGGCGGAAAATTTCGCGCACGAATGCCCACAGGTTGCGCCCACGTCATGTGAACTGCTCCCTCGCTTCGCATCGCGATTTTTCTGGAACGAACCGGTCTCGTTAATCCCGGTCCAGCCGCCGCCGCAACATAAGAATGTATTAACTTTGAAACGGGCGATTCCGTCAAGGGCTGGTTTGCCCCGAAATGGTTAACACCACATCTTGTGTGTTCACCTGTGGAAAACGGGGAAACCGGCGATCTTGATGGAATCACTTGTGTTTTCTGCACGGTCCGACGCCGGCAGGGGCCAAAGGGCGGCCCGCCGTCACGTTCTCGACGCACGATATCCACGATCGCGTCGATATCTTGCGATAGCAGAGTATTGTAGTTGCACGAGCTGCGCGAATGCGTTAACGACACAACGCATGCGAGAATATTCGCATTTACGGTCTGCTAAAGGCTGTTTCGTAAGGTGGCAGCCTGATATGCAAGACTGGATTATGAAGAGGATCGGGACGCTATTGCCGTTTGTCGTGGCCACGTCGATGGCTAGCAGTGCTGGCGCCGAATCACTCGTTTTCGAATGTCAGGCGGCGACAGGCGTTGCCATGACGGAGAATTTCCGGCTGGCCTGTTCTTCCGTCGAGGGCGAGGCGCGCAAGCGTCTGGACGCGCCGCCGGCCGGTTCTACCGTAAGGCTCGAAATCATCGCACTCGATGAGCGGCGGATTTCCGGCAGGCTTTCCTGGATGGGGAAATCCAACGGCGGCTTTGTGCATGGCCCGACCATCAGCACCAGCATTTCGGATGCCGCTCTGAACGCCCGGACGATTGCGAAGTTCGCGCGCGATCTGGTGCAGGTATCGGATATTGATTTCGACCGGCTTTGACGATTGGGGAAGAAGATATGTCAAGGAGCCTGAATAGCGTTGATGCTTTCGAGATGCATGAACGCAGCTATGACCTGCAGGTCACGGACGCCGGCTCCCGTTCGGCAAGCCACGCGTCTTCGACCGATGAGGACGGGTCCGACCAGGTAAACGATGTGTTTGCCGCCTTCTCGACCTCGTTTGCCGGAACCGTCACGAAGGCCGCGCTGCCGGTCTTCACCAACGACCAGATTGCCTCCTATCTGACGGACGGCTACTGGAATTCGCAAGGTGCGAGCTGGCGCGCGTTCGACGTCAACGCCGGCGGCACCATCACCGTCAATATCACGGCCTTGACGGCATCTGGCCAGCAGTTCGCCAAATGGGCGCTCGCGGCGTGGACCGCCGCCTCGGGGCTGAAGTTCTCCTACACGACAGGCTCCGCAAAGATCACCTTCGACGATGCCGGCAGTCACGAGGCGTGGTCGAGCTCTACGACCAGTGGCAACACGATCATTTCGTCCGAGGTCAACATCTCGACCGACTGGATCAACTACTACGGTCTGACGAAAGACACCTACTCGATGCAGACCTACATTCACGAGATCGGGCATGCGCTCGGCCTCGGACACGCAGGTCCCTATAACGGAAATGCTACCTACGGAGTCGACAACGCTTACCTGAATGATTCCTGGCAGGCGACGATCATGTCGTACTTCTCCCAGGACGATAACACCTACGTCGATGCGAGCTTCGCCTGGATCATCACGCCGATGATCGCCGACGTACTGGCAATCCGCGATCTTTACGGCACGACTGCCATCAATTCTGGAAATACGACGTATAATTACAGCTCTTTCGCAAACGGTGACCCCATTGCGGCGACGATCGTTGATACCGGCGGCGTGGACACCATCGATTTCAGTTGGGTGAAGGTCGCGCAGCGGATCGATCTCAATCCCGAGACTTATTCCGATACCGCCGGACTTGTCGGCAATCTCGGTATCGCCCGCGGAACGATCATCGAAAACGCGATCGGTGGTTCGGGCAACGACAGGATCTATGGCAATGCAGCGGCGAACGTTCTGACCGGCGGCGCGGGGAACGATGTCCTTGATGGCCGCGGTGGGGCGGATACCCTAAATGGCGGTACCGGAAACGATATCTATGTTATGTCGGACAGGGGGGACAAGATTATTGACGCGGGTGGCGTGGACAAGATTCATGCGTCAGTCAGTATATCGCTGGGATCCTACACCTCCGTCGAAAACCTCATCCTCACCGGCTCCGGAAACATCAACGGCTTAGGAAACGGGCTGGCGAACATTCTGAAAGGCAACGGAGGCAACAACGTCCTGAACGGTGCTGGCGGTAACGACACCATCAGTGGCGGTTTAGGCGCCGACCGGCTTTACGGTGGAGTCGGCAACGACAAATTGATGGGTGGAGCCGGCGCGGATGCGTTTGTCTTCAACACGACGCTGAACTCGTCGAGAAACGTCGACACGATCACCGATTTCTCGGTCGCGGATGATACGATCTGGCTCGAAAACGCGGTGTTCAAGGCACTGACAACGACCGGAACGCTCGCTTCCTCCGCCTTCTTCGCCAGCACCGCAGGTGTCGCTCACGATTCCAACGACCGGATCATCTACGAGACCGACACCGGCAACCTCTATTATGACTCGAACGGCAGTGCCGCCGGCGGCAGGGTGTTGTTCGCACACCTGAAGGCTGGCCTGGCGCTGACCTACCAAGACTTTCATGTGATCTAACGATCCGCGGGCTGGGCGAACCGAAAAAACAGAAGCGCCGGCGGTTTTCTTCGCCGGCGCTTCTTACTTTTCAGCTCTGGAAAAATCAGCCCCTGTGGCCCTTGGCGATTGGTTCCTGATAAGTGAAGCCCATGTCCCAGGGGAAATAGATCCAGGTGTCCTGGCTGACCTCGGTCACGAACGTGTCGACCGTCGGGACTCCCTTTGGCTTGGCGTAAACACAGGCAAAATGCGCCTTTGGCAGCATCGCCCGCACCTCGGAAGCGGTCTTTCCCGTGTCCGTCAGGTCGTCGACGACGAGCACGCCCTCTCCGCCGTTCTCCGTCAGATCGGCCGTTATCCCCTTCAGGACGTTCATCTCGCCCTGGCTCGCGTAGTCATGGTAAGAGGCGATACAGACCGTCTCGATGAGGCGGATATTGAGCTCGCGCGAGATGATCGCGGCAGGAACAAGCCCTCCACGCGTGATGCACACGATCGCGCGGAACTCCTGGTTGAGGCCGGCGAGGCGCCAGGCAAGCGCGCGGGCATCGCGATGGAACTGATCCCAGGAAACGGGAAAGGCTTTATCGGGGAGGGACATTCGAGGACTCCGCAAGACGTTCGGTTAGGCGCCGGAGGTCCGGCGGGTTGTCGGACGTGCCGGGCTGGAAGCGACCATCGTCGTGTCGGCGCGAGGCCAAAAACACGATTCGCGCGGTTGGCGCCGCGCGAATGTCGCCCCCGGGGGCTTTCGTCTTTGACCGCTGCTATTAGCGGGTTTTGCCGGCGCATGGCAAGGGCGCCGCGCCAGCCGCTCAGCGGGAGAGGAGCGTGAGCGCCGTCATCGAATCGAGCACGGTGCGGGTCACGCCGCCGAAGAGTGTCTCCCACCACCGCTTGTGGCTGTAGGCGCCCATGACGAGAAGGTCGATGCTGCTGTCCGACAGACGGTTTTCGATGGCTGCGGGAGCGGGCATCTCGTCCGATGCCACCTGCGAAACGGTTACGTTTATGCCGTGGCGGGCGAGCGTGGCGGCGATTTCCGCGCCGGCAACCGTGGTGGAGCGACCGCTCTGTTCGGGAGCCTCTACGGAGAAGACCTCGACCGAATCTGCGCCCTTCAGGAAGGGAAGGGCGTCGAACGTCGCCCGCGCAGCTTCGCGCGAACCGTTCCAGGCGATCAGAACGCGTTTGATCGGTTTCGGTTGCTTGAAGATGTAGGGGACGAGCAGGACGGGCCGGCCGCTCTCGAACAGGAAGTGCTCCAGCTCTGCACGGCTTTCGGAAAGGATGCTTTCATCTCCCTGGGCGGCGATCACGAGATCGCAGCTGCGGGCGCTGTCGACCAGCGAGGCGGCGCCGAGGCCGGCGGAGGACAAGAAACTTCGCCACTCGTAGGAGACGCCTTCCCGCGCGCAACGGTCACGGAAGAACTGCTCGATCGTCACTGTCTCGTCGTGTGCCATGTCCTGCAGCGCTTGGACCGTTGCAGGATCCGGAATTTCCATCGGCGCCACCAGCGGTACGGAGGCAATGGCTTCCGCATGGAGGCCGATAACGTGCGCGCCGAACCGATCGGCGATGGAGAGGGAGAATTCGGTAATTTGCCGCGCGTCCTTGGGGGTATCCAGGACAGCGAGAATGGTCTTGTACGCCATGATTGCCTCCTCAGCGGTGACACGGGAGAGTCCCGCACCAGAATTCTATGCAGGCGATTGTGGCGCGGTTCCTTGACTTCGGTCAATCCACGACACGAAGAAAAGAACAGGTCAGACTGGCTCGGCCGGGTGTCCTCGCTCCGCCTGAACCGTCTGTTTTTGTTCAGCGATTTTCTCGATCATCGCCGAGATCGCAGATGCCGCTGCGTCGAGGGCGATCTCGTCTCGCGAGCGCACGACAAGTTCGGTCGAGAACCGCTCGCCGTCGAACTTGGGATAGGAGCCGATGCTGGTCGAAGGGTGAGCGCCCTGTACCACGGCGAGCGCCGTCCCGATATCGCCCTCGCCGTAGGGGCAGCGGACAACCCGCGAGAGGACACGGGTACCGGCGGGCAGCGTGGCAATTACGTTGTCGACCATGGCCTGGAAGACCTGCGGGACGCCGGCCATCACGTAGACGTTGCCGATGATGAATCCGGGTGCTGTCGATACCGGGTTGGGAATGTGACGGCTTCCCTCCGGCATCCGTGCCATACGCTGGCGCGCCGCGCTGAATTCCATGTTTCTGCGCGCATACATCTCGCCGAGCAGTCGCATCGCTTCGGCCTCGTGCGTGCAGGGAACTCCGAATGCCCTCGCGACGGCATCGGCAGTGATGTCGTCGTGAGTGGGACCGATTCCGCCCGAGGTGAAAACGTAGTCGTACCGCGCACGCAGCGCATTGAGCGCCTCGACGATCGCGTCTTCCTCGTCACCGACAATGCGGACCTCCTTCAGGTCGACCCCGGCAAGCGTCAGAACATCCGCGAGATGGCCGATATTCTTGTCCTTCGTCCTGCCGGAGAGCAGTTCGTCGCCGATCGCGAGCATGGCGGCCGTCTTGATGTCATCGGTCATGGAGATCGTCCGTTGGGAAATGATTACTCCCTGTCTAGCGGGTCGCACCTCCTTTGAGAAGATCGGTCGCAGACATCACTGCGGCGGATAGTGAACACAGCGTCTCGCCGCCGCGACCTTTCCGCGGCGGCGCTGAGTGCTAAATGGAGACCAGCAAAAGGGTGATCGCCCACAACGAAGGAGACATTTCGTGGCAAAGGTCCTGGTTCTTTACTATTCGTCGTACGGCCATATCGAAACCATGGCGTACGCCGTTGCAGAAGGCGCGAAGTCGGCCGGTGCAGAGGTGACCGTCAAGCGGGTACCGGAGCTCGTTCCGGAAGACGTTGCAAGATCCTCCCATTTCAAGCTCGACCAGAAGGCCGAGATTGCCAAGGTCGATGAACTTGCCGAGTACGATGCAATCATTGTCGGCGCGGGTACGCGATTCGGCACCGTCGCCTCGCAGATGCGCAATTTCTGGGATCAGACCGGTAGCCTCTGGTTCAATGGCACGCTGGTCGGCAAGGTCGGCTCGGTCTTCACCTCTTCCGCCACCCAGCATGGCGGCCAGGAATCGACCATCCTCGGATTCATTCCGACCCTCCTGCACCATGGCATGGTGGTCGCGGGATTGCCCTATGCCTTCCAGGGACAGATGGGCGTCGAGGCGGTGAAGGGCGGATCGCCCTACGGCGCCTCCACCATCACGGACGGCGATGGCTCGCGCCAGCCTTCGGAAGTCGAGCTCGAGGCCGCTCGTTACCAAGGTGTGCATGTGGCACGCATCGCGACCAAGCTCGCCTGATTTTCAGTCGTTCGACGTTGAAGGCGCGGGACTCGTTCCCGCGCTTTTTCGTTTGCCTGGATAACAATTTGTACTGACGCAATCTTCCGGCCGTTGTATGATTCTTGCGTGATATTGCATGTTTCTCGGCAGGGGATGGAACGCGATGGACGACAATAGGACCGAGCCACGCCTGCGCTCGCTCAAGGGAGCGCGCATCGTCTTCAACAACGGTTTCTCGACGATGGACTGTATGGCGCGAAATCTCTCGCCGGGCGGCGCCAAGCTGGTGCTCCCGTCCACCGCAGGCATCCCCGATTCGTTCGGATTGAACTTCGAGGACGGCAAACGTCACAACTGCGCTGTGCGCTGGCGCACGCCGACCGAACTCGGCGTCTCTTTCGAGGATTGATGCGAGCGCAGGCACAGAAGATCGCAATCGCCGCGGGCACCCTTGACGATTGCGAGCAACTCGTTGAAACAGAAGCCGCGCGGACGTGGCGAAACTGGTAGACGCAAGGGACTTAAAATCCCTCGGAGCGATCCGTACGGGTTCGACCCCCGTCGTCCGCACCAATTGAGTCTGGCGGCCATGGCTTCCTATTGCGCAGCAAGCGTGAAGGGCTGCTCCACGCTCGCGGTGTTGCCGCCGATCGTATCCTTGATCGTATAGCGCAGAACGTAGTCGCCGGGGTCGGCACCGCTGACGTCCAGCGTCAGATCCGTGAAGATTTCCTGATTCCGTACGAAGCCCGTGAACGTGAAGTCTCCGAAATTCTCCTGAGAGGCGAGAGTCTGGCCTGCGGCATCGGTGATCGCGAGATCGACCATGAAGTTGGCTTGGTGCTTGCCGCCTTCCACGGGTTTCCAATCGAGGCCGACGAGTTCGAGATACGTGACGAGCGGCTCTCCGGTCTTAAACGTCGAGTCCGCCTTCGCTTCATAGGCGCCATAGGCCGCCGGCTTTCAGGTGACGAAGACCGCCTTCTTGACTGTAAAGGGAAGCGCCATGGCGAAGTCGGCGACGGCTTCGGTCATCGTCTCGTAGGCACCAACCGCGTCGCCGGCGGCGGCCTCCTCCTCGGCCACCTTCGCAGCCTCGGCCAGCGGACCGGCGACCGCCGGGAAAGCTACAAGCAGCGACGCACATAAAACGCCGCAGATGCGGCGGAACCGTCGGCGGTTTCCCCTTCGAAAACTTGACATTTGAAAAGCCCCTCCCGTCCCGATGATTTCGAGAGTTCTGCCAAACGGTCCGGCAGTCAAGGGGCTGTCGTCAGCCGCGCCAGAAGGTCGGCATCAGGAGCACGAGGACGGTCAGGACCTCGAGACGTCCGAGCAACATCATCAGCGACAGAACGTACAGTGCGGGTTCGTTCATCGTCGAGAAATTGCCGGCGGGACCTACGACTTCGCCGACCCCCGGACCTACGTTCGAGAGAGCGGTGATCACCGAGGACGTCGACGTCAGCAGGTCGTATCCGAATACGCTCATCGCCATCGAGCCGACGACCCACAGGAACAGGTAGGCGCTGAAGAACAGGAAGACCGTACGCTGGGTATCGGCATCCACGGTCTGGCTGCCGTAGCGGACGGAGTAGACGGCGTTGGGATAGACGAGCTTTCGCAATCCGATCGTCACGATGTTGGCGAGGATGACGAAGCGGTAGGACTTGATCCCGCCGGCGGTCGAGCCGGAACATCCGCCCATGAAGGTGGCGAAGAATGCGGCCATCACGACGAAAGGCCCCCACTGGGTGTAATCCTGACTGGCATAGCCGGTCGTCGACAGGACCGAAGAGAAATTGAAGAAGGAATGGGTGAGTGCCGACGCGAACTCCACATCGTTCGCAAAGTGGTTGTAGACTGCAGTCGCGACCGAAAAGGCGCTGAGATAGGCGATGAAGACGCCGATCTGCGGATCGCGCAAAGAGTCGAGGCGCCCCCGCACGATGAAGACGATCAGAATCGAGAACGGCAGGCTGCAGACGGTCATGAAGAAGGTGGAGATCCACAGCAGGAGACCGCTTCTGAAATAGCCGAACGAGGCGTCGTGGGTCGAGAAGCCGCCGGTGGCGACCGTCGTCAGTGCATGATTGATCGCATCGAAGTGGCTCATTCCGCCGAAGTCGTAAGCAATCGTACAGAGCAGCGTTATCCCGAGATAGATCGCGAAGAAGGCGCGGGTGAAGTTCGCAAGACGCGCGAACGGTTTGTCGGCGATGTCGGACGATTCCATCTTGAAGAAGGACATGCCGCCGACACGCAGGAACGGCAACACGAACAGGCCCAGGGCCACGATGCCGATGCCGCCGAGCCATTGCAGCAGCGAGCGCCAGAGCAGGAGGCCCGGTGGCATATGGTCAAGCCCGGCCATCACGGTGGAGCCGGTGGTCGTGACCGCCGAAACCGATTCGAACAGAGCCTGGGCGAAACCGGTGACCTGCCCCGAAAGCAGGATCGGCAGCGCGCCGACCACCGAAAAGACCGTCCACAGCAGGTTGACGAGCAGAAAGCCGAGCCGCTTCGTGAAGACGGGGGGCGGACAGCGCGTGGCCATTGCCGTCATGAGCGACAGGCCGCCCACCATGAACGCGCAGAGCGCGAAGATCTGCCAGTCGGAATGGCCGTAGTAGAGATCTACCATCGCGGGGACGAGCATCGCCGTCGACAGATAAAGACCGCAGATGGCGGCGATGTATATCGAGAAGCGGAAAAGGCTGACGTTCAATGAGGGCGTTCCCGTTCGCGGTGCCGCGGAAAGAACCTTTGTCTCCGCAATGGGCATATGCCATAGCGGGAGAAGTGTAATTTTTCAATGGATGGATGACGTGACGCGCAACGACGTGCGGGCGGCCGCAGAAGCCATGCGGGAGATCTTCCCGGCAACTCCCCTGCAGTTCAACGAGCACTTGAGCGCGAGGCTCGGGGCGAGGATTTACCTGAAACGGGAGGATTTGACGCCGGTTCGTTCCTACAAGATCCGCGGTGCCTTCAACTTCTTCCGCAAGGTCATCGCCGCTGGCGGCGGCAATACCACCTTCGTCTGCGCATCCGCCGGCAATCACGCTCAGGGCTTCGCCTTCGTCTGCCGCCATTTCGGCGTACCGGGCGTGGTCTTCATGCCGGTGACCACCCCGCAGCAGAAGATCGACAAGACCCGCATCTTCGGCGGAGAATTCATCACCATCCGCCTCTTCGGCGATATCTTCGACCAGTGCTATGCGGCTGCCCGTGAACACGTGGAGGCGATCGGCGGTCATATGGTGCCGCCGTTCGACGATGCCGACATCATCGAGGGGCAGGCGAGCGTCGCCGCCGAGGTCGAGGAGCAATTGCCGGAGGGTGAAAAGCTCGATCTCGTCGCCATCCCGGTCGGCGGGGGCGGTCTGTCTTCCGGGATTACCGGCTATCTCTCCGACGCCTTGCCATCGGAAGGCTTTCTGCTTGCCGAACCGGCCGGAGCGCCAAGCCTCAGGAAGAGTCTCGAGGCCGGTGAGGTCGTGACGCTTGGCAGGGTCGACAATTTCGTCGACGGCGCGGCCGTTGCACGGATCGGTGATCTCAATTTTGCGGCCTTGAAGCACTTCGCGCCCGAACAGGTGCAGGTGGTGCCGGAAAATGCGATCTGCGTCACGATCACCGATATGCTGAACATCGAAGGCGTGGTGCTGGAGCCGGCAGGTGCGCTGTCGATTGCCGCCCTCGAACTGCTGCCGCGCGAGGTGATCGAAGGTAAAACCGTGGTGGCGATCGTCACCGGCGGCAATTTCGACTTCGAACGCTTGCCGGACGTCAAGGAACGGGCGATGCGCTATGCGGGACTGAAAAAGTACTTCATCCTTCGGCTGCCACAGCGACCCGGTGCCTTGCGTGATTTCCTGAACCTGCTTGGCCCCGACGACGACATCGCGCGCTTCGAATACCTGAAGAAGTCGGCGCGCAACTTCGGCTCCATCCTGATCGGCATCGAGACGAGAGACCGGCGGAATTTCCAGGAGCTCGTCGGCCGTTTCGAAGGGGCGGGGCTCGGTTTCGAGGACATCACGGAGAACGAAATCCTCGCCAACCTCATCATCTGACCGGAGAGGAGGGCAGGGTGCCGAACCGGCATCCGCCGCTGTCCCCGGAACAGAAGCCGCTCTCCTCCGCATAGGCGCGGGCCTTTTCGATCCGGTTGGTCCAGATGAAACCCGGGAAGCCGACGGGAACCATGCTCCACGTTTCGACGTCGTCGATCCCGGCGCTGCCGGTGTCGCCTTTCTCGTGGGCTCCGAGCAGAATGACGTCGGAGCCGGCCGCCTGCACGCGGTTGTAGAATTTTTCCGGCCAGCCCCACAGCAGGAAGGCGTAATTGACCGGCACGGGCACGAGCGTGTTGCGGCAAACCTCGGGCATGTAGCCGCTCCAGCCGAGTGCCAGATAGCCGACCAGGCATGCCTTCGCACTCCGGGCGCTGTAGCCCTCGAGACCCGGCACCGCCGCGACGGCGGCCTCAGTCGGCTCGCCGCCGCCGTAGACGGCAAACACCGCCGCGCGATAGGTACGATTTGAATTCAGCAGCCTTGCCAGTGTCTCGCCCTCCTCGGCGCGGCGGCTCTTGAAGTTGACAAGAAAGCGACCCTCCGGCAGCGCTTCGAGAACCTCGGTCAGCGTCGGCATCATACCGATCCCATGACCACGGAAGGGGAACGTCGCGCCGCCGTCGGCGGTATAGCCATATCCGACGTCCAACTGCTTCAGTCGCGCCATCGGCGTTTCCTCGGTGATCCCGCTCGCTTCGGTTCGGCAGTCGAGCGTCCAGTCGTGGAAGACGGCGAAGCTGCCGTCGGGCGTCAGGTGCACGTCGAGCTCGACCACGGCGGCGCCGGCGTCTAAGGCGGCACGCATCGACGGAATGGTGTTTTCGAGGAGTGCATGTTCTGGGGGAAGTATGCGGCTTGCCGTGCAGGTCTCGGCGGTGAGCCCTTCACGGTCGAAGATCTGGTGTTGTCCGCGATGGGCGAGCAAGCGCGGCGCCCCTCCCTCGGGAAAGCGCGAAAACAGGCTGGTGTTCACGCCCCAGAGGAGGGCGATCACGAGCGACGCGGCGACCGAGGTGATGCGAATCATGATGTCTCCCGCAGCGAATTCGCCACGAGCCTCTCTGCAAATCCGGCATTTCGGTGGTCGGGGTCTTCTTCATGCCGCGCGGATATGCTAACCAGAACAAATGGCATCGTTTTTCTCGAACATCTTTTCGGCCTTCTCCGGCGCGTCGAAGGACAAGCCTGCCCCGACGGCGACGGCCGAACCTCAGGCTCATGCCGGTTGCACAATCCACGCCGCTCCGATTCGTGAGGGAAGCCAGTATCGCCTGGCCGGGCGAATCGAAAAGGTGGTCGACGGGGAAACGCTGGAACGCACATTCATCCGGGCAGACGTCTTCACTTCCGCCGATGATGCTCTCGAATGCACCTTCCGCAAGGCACGCCAGATCATCGATCAGAACGGCGCCGGCCTCTTTGCGGATGGCGTCAAGTCGCGCCCGGTCTGACGGCCGGCATTCGATCCCTCGGCCTTTTCCTGCTTTGATCGCAGCGGCGGTTTTGCGCAAAACAGTCGAGGGATTCGGACGTTCTTGACGTCTTGCGGCTTGCGCCGAGACGATCTTCAAATCCAGAAGTACGCTAGGGTATAGCGACTCGCGGTGCATTCGCCGGAGCGGTGCTGCATGGCAACCGCGCGGCTCGGCTGAAGGCGTCGGGACAAGGGGGCAAAACGGGGATGAACCAGAGCACGAATCTTGCGCTCTTCGTGGTCGAGGCGGTGTTGTACTTCACCTTGCTGACCACGCTCCTTCATTTTCGTCACCGGATCGGGCTCGGCGTTTTTCTGACTGCGCTCGGCGTAATGCATTTCGTCGAGACGTATCTGGCTGCTGTCTTCTACGTCGATCTGCCGATCGGCATCGTCTCGCCGGGCTCGTCGATCTTCTTTGCCGGCAAGCTGGTGATGATCCTGATGCTCTATATCAAGGAGGACGCTGCAACCGTTCGTCAGCCTATCTACGGCCTGTTCATCGGCAATGCCGTAACGCTCGTCATCGCGCAGTTCCTGCTGCTCCATCACACGGTGTCGTTGACGCCCGGACAGACGGCGGACGTGGCTTTTCTCCGCGAGATGGGGCTGCTGATGCTTTGGGGGACGGCCCTTCTCTACATCGACTCGCTGGCGATCATCCTGCTCTACGAGCGGATCGGTCGGATCCTCCCCGGGCCGACGATCACCAGGGTCGCCGCAAGCAGCGTGCTCGTGCTTACCTTCGACCAGATCGGCTTCTATGGTCTGCTCGCCTATCTCTACGATGCCCCCGCGGCCGTGTTCTGGGGTGGGTGGAAAGCGAAGATGGCGGCGGCGGTTCTCTATTCGGCGATGTTTGCGCTTTATCAGATGGTCTTTCGTGATCCGGGCATGGTGTTGGCGCGCCGCCCGATCCGCGACGTCTTCACCGACCTGACATTCCGCGAGCGCTACGAGGACCTGCTGGCGCGGACGGGTCGCGATGTTCTCACCGGCGCCTTCGATCGCGGACGGATGGAGATCGAGGCGCCGCGCCTGCTGCGGGAATCGACCGAGCGTCGCAAGCCGCTCAGCGTCGCGATCGTCGACGTTGACCATTTCAAGGCGGTGAACGATCGCTTCGGCCATCTTCACGGAGACAGCGTGTTGCGCGAGGTGGCCGACGAACTGCATCGCGGCACCAGAACCGGCGACCTGCTGTTTCGCTACGGCGGTGAGGAATTCGTCGTCGTCCTGCCGGAGGCCAATCACGCCGACGCACTGCTGATATCGGAGCGCATGCGACAGGAGATCGCCGTCGGTGTCCGAGACCATGGCGGCGGGGCTGTGACGGTCAGTATCGGCGTCGCGACGGCACCGGAAGACGGAGCGAACTTCACCAGCCTGCTTGCGGCGGCCGACAACCGCCTCTATCGCGCGAAAAATGCAGGCCGCAACCGCACGGAAGGCCGGCCGGACAGCGGCGCCTGAAGCCGCGTCCGGCGCCGCGTCCCTAGGTCAGAGAATCAGGCGGAACTTCGCAAAGCCCTCCGCTCCGTCGCCCGCATCCTCGATCTTCGCGCCTTTGACGTCTTTCGCATATTGCCGACCCTTCGGTCCGGTCTCGAACAGCGCTGTCGCGCCCTTGTTCGGGGCGAAGGACCAGTTGCCGTCGGCGGACGGATTGATCTGGCCCTGCTCGACGATGTAGCGGACGATGACGTCGCGGTTAGTGTCCGGGGCGACGAAGATCACCTTGTCGGCTGCGATCTCCGGGAATTTTCCGCCGCCACCGGCACGATAATTGTTGGTCGCGACCACGAACTTGCGGCCGGGATCGATCGGTTGTCCACCGAAGTGCAGGTTGACGATACGGTTCGCCTCCGGATTGATGACCTTGCCGTCGCCGTCATATTTCGGCGGCTGGGCGAGATCGATCTGGTAGGTGACGCCGTCGATCACATCGAAATTGTAGGAGGGGAAGTGCGGGTTGAGGAGCGGTGCGTCCTTCGCGCCGGGCTCCACCTGGTTGAACATGCCGGCCGACATCTCGAGCCAGTTCTTGACCTGCTCGCCGGTCACCAGCACCGCCTGGACCGTGTTCGGGTAGAGATAGAGGTCGGCGACATTCTTGATCGCGATGTCGCCGGCGGCGACGTCCGTATAATAGTCGGGGCCGCCGCGTCCGCCGGCCTTGAAGGGCGCCGCCGCCGAAAGGATCGGATAGTCCTTGTATTCGGAGTCCTTCAGCATTTCGCGGATGTACCAGGTCTGCGCATTCGAGACGATCTGCACCGAAGGGTCGTCGGCCACGAGCGCGAAATAGGAATAGAGCGGCGCCGACGTCTTGCCGACCGATGTACGGACATATTGCAGCGTAGCCTCGTGCTCGGTGGCGACGGACGCGATGATCTCGGGCTTGTCGGACACGTCCGCGACGACTTTGCGGTTGTCGTCGCGGTGGTAGATCGGACGTGCTTCGCAGGTAAAGTCGACGATCTGCCAGCTTGCGCCGTCCTTCTCCAAGAGGAGGTCGATGAGCCCGAGATGTGAGCCCCAGAACCCTCCCATCACCGCCGGCTTGCCGAGCAGCGTACCCTTGATCGGGTCGGCGCCCGGCACGTCGTCCCAGGTCTTCGGGCCGGGGAAGACCAGATGCTGGTGCCCGGTGAAGACCGCGTCGATGCCGGCAACGCCGGCGAGATAGAGCGACGCATTTTCCATGCGGTCGCTCTGGCCGTGCCCGTCGATGCCTGAGTGGGAAAGCGCGACGATGAGGTCGGCACCATCCTCCTTCATCACCGGGATCCAGGCCCGCGCCGTATCGACGATGTCGCGGGTCTGTGCACGGCCTTCGAGGTTCTTTGCATCCCAGACCATGATCTGCGGTGGCACGAAGCCGATGAAGCCGATGCGGATCGGGTTTTCGTTGCCGGCGCCGTCTCTGATCTTGCGGTCGAGAATGGTGTAGGGCTTGAAGTAAAGCTCGTCCTTCGTCGGATCTTCGGCCAGCTTGCCCTTCGTGAGATTGGCGCACACGATCGGAAAGTTCGCCCCGCCCAGCGTGTTGAACATGAACTCCAGGCCGTAGTTGAACTCGTGGTTGCCGAGCGTGCCACACTCGTAGCCAAGCACGTTCATCGCCTTGATGACCGGATGCAGATCGCCGGCCTTCATGCCCTTTTCATAGGCCATGTAGTCGCCCATCGGATTCCCCTGCAGCAGGTCTCCGTTGTCGATCAGCATCGAGTTTCCGGCTTCGGCGCGGATCGAATCGATGATCGACGCGGTGCGGGCAAGCCCCATTGTGTCGTTCGGCTTGTCGGCATAGTAGTCGTAGGGCATCACGTTGACGTGGATGTCCGTCGTCTCCATGAGCCGCAGGTGGGCCTGGTTGCCGTTCGCCCGGGCGGCGAAAGGATGGAGGACGACGAGAGCGGTGGTCGCTGCAAAGCCCCCGAGGAGACTGCGGCGCGAAATGGGATGCAGATCAGACAGGGACATGTGGGGTCTTCCTCCGGTGGCTGCCCTTGCGACGGGCAAGACTAGAGCCGTTTAGGCACAAGTGCATCCGGAAAATGACAGGCATGTGTCGGTTGTGGCCGCTGCGGTGTTTGCAGCGGCGAGACACGGAGGACAGGGGCCGTCGCTCCGTGCGAAGTGCCCCGTGATCCTTCAGCGACGGTATGCCTTTTCCGCTCGATCAGCGGGTTAGAACCGGACGGACTTCTTTGTGGAAGTGCCGGAAGTAAGCCGACATCTGTGCGAGCGTATTGCTCGTGCTAATGACTTCGACGCCGAGACGACTCGCCCTGCGCCAGCGTACGGTGGCTTCGATCAGACCGAGGTGGTCGTTCTGGATCTGCACGACGCTGCCGGCGGCGGCGTGGAGCGGTGTCGCAAGTTCGAGCGCAAGACCCGTTCGCGAGACGTCGACCATCCGCGCATTGGCTTCCTGCTGCAGATACTTCACCTTGCTGTCGACCCGACAGCGTTGCCGCGATGCCCGCCGTGTTTCCATATTCAGGTTTGATTTCGTCATGGTTCCCCGAAAAGGTTGTCCTTAAACGCAACCTTAGGAGGAGTTCTTTGCCGGTCGTTGAATCTTGTCGTTAAAATTGTCGCTATATGCATCAAAGGCCGACATTCGGCCGGTCGATGATCTCGCGGAGAGCAAAGCTGGAGTTGATCTTGACCACATGTGGCAAGGCAGACAGCCAATCGCGATGGATGCGCTCGTAGTCCTCGAGGTCCTTGGCCGCGACGCGGAGGATATAGTCGTATTCGCCGGACATCAGATAGCAGACGAGGACGTTCGGACAGCGCTTTACGGCAGCCTCGAAATCGGAGAGTGTTTTCGCGAACTGGCCCGAAAGCGAGATGTGCACGATTGCGATCATCTTATATTCGAGTACCTTATTCGACAGCCGCGCGTGATAACCGCTGATCACCCCCGATCGCTCAAGGATGTCGTGGCGCCGCGAACAGGCCGAAGCACTTAGTCCGACCTTCTCGGCGAGCTCCGCGTTGGTCATGCGACCGTTTTGCTGAAGCGCTTTCAAAATCGCAAGATCAATCGCATCCAGTTCCTGCATTCGAATATCCTTCGATGAATTCATTTTTACGCGCAATAATGCGCGAAATTAATGATGCTCAAAATCGAAATTTGCAAGGACATTTTGCGCCTTCGGTGTTTCAAATCTTGGGTCAAATCACCCGAGGCGATAAACGCCGCAAGAGAGGAACAAAAATGCTGGTAGGCTGCCCCAAGGAAATCAAGAATCACGAGTACCGCGTCGGGCTGACCCCGGGTGCCGTGCGCGAATACGTGGCGCACGGTCACAAGGTGCTGATCGAGACGGGCGCGGGCGGCGGTATCGGCGCCGACGACGGTGCCTATATTGCTGCCGGTGCCGAGATCGTCGGTTCGGCCAAGGACATCTTCGCTCGTGCCGACATGGTCGTGAAGGTCAAGGAGCCGCAGCCGTCGGAATGGACGCAGCTGCGTGAAGGCCAGATCCTCTACACTTACCTGCACCTCGCTCCCGATCCGGAGCAGACGAAGGGTCTGCTCGAATCCGGCGTTACCGCCGTTGCCTACGAAACCGTGACCGACGACCGCGGCGGCCTGCCGCTGCTGGCTCCGATGTCGGAAGTCGCCGGTCGCCTGGCGATCCAGGCCGGTGCCACGGCACTGCAGAAGGCCCATGGCGGCCGCGGCGTGCTGCTCGGCGGCGTTCCCGGCGTGCTTCCGGGCAAGGTCACCGTCATCGGCGGTGGCGTCGTCGGCCTGCATTCCGCGCGCATGGCCGCCGGCCTCGGCGCCGAAGTCACCATCATCGACCGCTCGCTGCCGCGCCTGCGCCAGCTCGACGACATCTTCGCCGGTCGCGTCCGCACCCTCTACTCGACGATCGACAGCCTCGAACAGGCCGTCTTCGCCGCCGACCTGGTGATCGGCGCCGTGCTGATCCCGGGTGCCGCTGCGCCGAAGCTTGTCACCCGCGAAATGCTCTCGGGCATGAAGAAGGGTGCCGTCATCGTCGACGTTGCGATCGACCAGGGCGGCTGCTTCGAAACCTCGCATGCGACGACGCATTCGCATCCGACCTATGAAGTCGACGGTGTGGTTCATTACTGTGTCGCCAATATGCCCGGCGCCGTGCCGGTCACGTCCACCGAGGCCCTGAACAACGCTACGCTTATGCACGGCCTTGCGCTCGCCGATCGCGGCCTGCGCGCTCTCGCCGAAGACCGTCACTTGCGCAATGGCCTCAACGTGCACCGCGGACGCATCACCAACCGTCCGGTCGCGGAAGCGCTCGGCTACGAGATGCACGCGCCGGAAATGGTCCTTAACGTGGCGTAATGTAAGATTGCGCCTCGGCGAGCATTCCGTGACGTAAGAACCGCGGAACGTCGCTGCATGTGTCACGACCGGCCAGTCTCTGGCCGGTCGTTCGCGTTTCCGCTCATGCCCTGTCGATACGGCACTGGTAGCAATTGTTGGTGGCCGACCGGACGTGCACGTAGGCAATATCTTCCCGTTCGAGAAGCTTGGCGGCATATTGCCGGATCTCCTCGCGCGGGGTGACGGCGCCGGAACCGTAGACAATCCGGTCGTTGTCGCCATAGCCGCGCAGGATGTAGCTCGGGTGCCGCAGGATCGGCGGTAGCGCCTCTCCGCCGTCGTGACGTTCACAGGCCTCCGCATGCAGGAAGATCGGCCCGGTCTCCGCATAAGGCTGGGGTGCGGGAAGGGACGGTGCGCGAGAATGAGGTAAGGCTCGCCGGCACCGACCAGACGCAGGCAGTGGCGGCAGGGAACGCCGTCGCCATCGGAAACGCTTCGTTCCGGGGCGAGGCCATAGGCGTCGGCTTCCCCCTCGCGATAGGAGGCCGCAATGGTGGACGGTAAGGCGGAAAATCGGATCATGGACATGGTGTCTCCTTTCGATCGCACCATTTTCCGCCGAGGACGTTCCCGAACCACCCGTTTCCTGCCGGATTGCGGAAAATTCGGCCCAAATTTGGTTGTTTCCGCAGATTGCCGCCCCGTGCCCGGATGCACTATGCAAAGTAATCGGGGCTGTAGAATTCGGGGGAATTATGCTCAGAAAACTTATGTGTGCGGCGCTTGCCTGCGTCGCGTTCGCGATGCCTCATGCTGCGCGATCGGAAGAGGTGCTCGATCTCGGCAAGCTCAATGACGAACAGATGACCGAGACGATCAATTTCGTCACCGGCAACGCGATCTTCGTTCTTTTCCACGAAGCCGGCCACATGCTGGTTTCCGAACTCGGCGTGCCGGTTCTCGGCCGTGAGGAAGACGCCGTCGACGCGCTGTCGTCGATCCTGCTTCTCGAGGCTCATGACGAGACGCTCGACCAGGCGATCACCGATTCGGCCGACGGCTGGTTCCTCGCGAGCGACAAGAGCACCGAGAACGGCGACGAGCTCGCTTTCTGGGACAGCCACGGGCTCGACGAGCAGCGTGCCTACCAGATGGTGTGCATGATGGTCGGCAACGATGCCGAGGGCTTCAAGCAGTTCGCCGACTCGATCGACTACCCGAAGGAGCGGCGCGAGGAGTGCGCGGTCGAATACGTCCAGACTGCACAGAGCTGGATGAGCGTGCTCGCACCCTACAACAGGACCGACGGCAAGAAGGCGGACATGAAGGTGACCTATGAGAAGGTCGCCGATGAAGAACTCGCGGCCTATGCCTCGATGATCCAGTCGGCAGGCTTGCTCGAGGTCGTGCGGGACGTGTTCGCCGAGAGCTATAACCTGAAGGATGGCATCCGTATCACGGCCAAGGCGTGCGGCCAGCCGAATGCGTTTTGGCATCCGGGTGAACGCGAGCTCACCTATTGCTACGAGCTCGCGCAGATGCACATGACGCTGATCGCCGACTATCTGCTGAACAAGGCCGAATGACCGACGGGCGCGGCCTCACGGAGAGGCCGCGTCCCGGCGGATCATCTGAAGCAGTTCTTCCTCGGTGAGCGGCTCCACGAGAGCGTCGAAGGTTTCGACCGGCGAGAAGCCGAAGCGCTGGTAGAGCTGCAGGGCGCGCGGATGGTCGAGGGTATTGGTCGTGACCGTCACCTTCTTGGGATCGTTCTGCCAGGCGAGATAGAGCGCCTGCAGCAGGAACCACTTGCCGAGACCCATGCCGAGCACGTGCTCCATCAGGCCGAAATAGGACAGCTCCACGACGTCGTCGTTCTTCTGCGCCAGTTCGAAGAAGCCGGCAGGCGCTCCGTTGACGTAGAGAACGTTGATGCTGACCTTCGGGTCGTGGACGATCGCGCGCAACTCGGCGTCGTTCATCCGCAACCGCGCATGCCAATGCCAGCGCCCGCCGACCTGGCGCTGCAGGAAGCGGTAGAAGGGCAGGGGAATTTCGACCGCCCGCATGATCGCCGTCTGGATGTTGACCGGCACGGGCAGGCTCGTCTTCGGCGGCGCGGTCATTTCGAGCCGCGTAACATGGGCGCGAAGCGGGCCGTGTGCCCTCGATGCGACTGGTCCGGCGGGGCCGGTGGTGACCGGCGTTTCGGAACGTCCGCCCCATTCCGACCAGGAACCGTCATAGAGCGTGTTTTCGCGATGGCCGAGCGATTCGAGCGCGAGCGTTATCACTGCCGCCGTCACGCCGGAGCCGCAGCTTGTTACGACCGGCTTCGTGAGGTCGATCCCGGCGTCGGTGAAGATCGAGCGAAGCTTGGCGAGGTCCTTCAGGTGTCCGCCCTCGGAGAGCGAAAGCGCCGGCACACTTCGGGCGCCGGGCATGTGCCCCGAACGCATACCCTCGCGCGGCTCCGGTTCGTCGCCGGTGAACCGTCCCGCCGGTCGCGCATCGGCGATCTGACGCGAGCCGTTGTCGGCGATCTCCTGCATTTCCTCGAACGAGGTCAGGCGATCGCGCTGGAAACTGGTGGCGAAATTGGCCGGTGCCGGTTCGGGCAGGTCCGTCTCGAGCGGCCGGCCTTCCGCCTTCCAGCCATCGAGGCCGCCGTCGAGCACGTAGACGTTGCGGGCACCCATGACGCGGAACATCCACCAGACGCGCGGTGCGGAGAAGATGCCGGGGCCGTCATAGACGACGATCGTGTCGGTCGCCGAAATGCCGAGCTTGCCGACCTCCTCGGCAAAGAGTTCCGGAGAGGGAAGCGAATGCGGCAGCCCCGTCGTCTGGTCGGCGATGACGTCCTGGTCGAAGAAGACCGCGCCGGGAATGTGCCCGGCCGCGTATTCGGCCGCACCGTTACGACCCTGGGCGGGCAGGTACCAGGACGCGTCGACGATCTTGAATTCGGGCGCGCCGAGCTGTTTTTCCACCCAATCGGCGGATACGACGAAGCGGCTTTTCTCCGCAGGCATGGTTTTCTCCCGTTGCCGTCAGGCAAGGGCGTCCGGCGTTCCGAAACGGATGCGGAACCGGCGGTTCTCCTTGCCCTTCTTTTCAATCTTGGCGATATGAATCGCCCCGACCTCCTGGGTCTCGGAAACATGTGTGCCGCCGCAGGGCTGGCTGTCAACGGCGGAGTCTTCGCCGATGCAGACGAGGCTCACCCGGCCCATTCCGACGGGGGGCCGCACGTTCTTCGATTTGACGATGCCCGGATTGGCGGCGAGTTCCTCATCGGTGATCCATTGCAGGTAGATCGGATGGTTCTCGGCGACGAGCCGCATCAGTTCGCCGGTCACCGTGTCGCGGTCGATCGTCTCGGTCATGTCGAAGTCCACCCGCGATTCGTCCTCGCCGACGGCGGCGCCGGTGATCGGGAAGGGGCAGACGACGGAGAGCAGGTGACAGGCGGTGTGCATGCGCATCAGCTTGTACCGGCGCGGCCAGTCGACATGCATGACGATCGTTTCCCCGACCGCTGGAAGATCCTGCCCTTCCGACGGTATGTGAAGGATGATGTCCTTCGATGCGCCGTGCCGGGTCACGTCGAGTGCAATCCTCGAACCGTCGCTGCGCTCCAGGAAACCCGTGTCGCCCGGCTGGCCGCCCGAGGTCGCGTAGAAGCAGGTCCGGTCGGTTTCGATGCTGCCGTCCCCGTTGACCGCCGTCACCACCGCCTCGCAGGTCGAAAGATAGAAGTCGTCGCGATAAAGAGCGGTGGTCGGCATGATTTCTCCCTTACGCGGCCTCGAAGGGCAGCTCAAACGTAGCTTGCATCTCGAGCCAGCCGGGGACCGGCAGGGCCTTCGACGCGAGGAAGGCGGGGTTGAAGAGCTTGGACTGGTAGCGGTTGCCGTAGTCGCAGAGCATGGTCACGATGGTATGCCCCGGACCGAGCTCACGGGCAAGGCGGATGGCGCCGGCGATGTTGATGCCCGACGAGCCGCCGAGGCATAGCCCCTCCTGTTCGACGAGGTCGAAGATGATCGGCAGCGCTTCCGAATCGGGGATCTGATAGGCGAAATCGGGGGTGAAGCCTTCGAGATTGGCGGTGATGCGGCCCTGGCCGATACCTTCGGTGATCGAGGAGCCGGAGGACTTCAGTTCGCCGTTCCGATAGTATTCGTAGAGGGCGGCGCCCTCGGGATCGGCGATGCCGATTTTGACGTCGCGCTTCAGTTCCCGCAGCCCGGCCGCGGTGCCGGCCAATGTGCCGCCCGAGCCGACGGCGCAGATGAAACCGTCCACCTTGCCGTCCGTCTGCGCGAAGATTTCCCTCGCGGTGGTCGCGACATGGGCGTCGCGGTTCACCGTGTTGTCGAACTGGTTCGCCCAGATCGCGCCGTTCGGCTCCGTCCTCGCCAGCTGTTCGGCAAGGCGGCCGGAGAGCCGCACGTAGTTGTTCGGGTTCTTGTAGGGAACGGCCGGGATCTCGACGAGCTCGGCACCGAGCAGACGCAGTGCGTCCTTCTTTTCCTGGCTCTGGGTTTCGGGATGACGATGACGGTCCGGTAGCCGAGCGCCTTGGCGACCAGTGTGAGCCCGATGCCGGTATTGCCGGCCGTGCCTTCGACGATGACGCCGCCGGGCGCCAGCAGGCCTTTCCGCTCGGCATCGCGGATGATGTAGAGCGCGGCGCGATCCTTGACCGACTGGCCGGGGTTCAGGAACTCCGCCTTGCCGAGAATGGTGCAGCCGGTCGCCTCCGAGGCGTTCTTCAGCCGAATGAGCGGCGTATTGCCGATCGCCTCGAGGACGGAGGGATGAAATGCCATGGGATGAGCCTTCTCTTTGTCAGAAGATTAAGAAGCGACTTTTCAAATCTCAAGGTGAATAAGACAAGGAATTCGGTTCCCCTGCGGCGCATGGGTATAGAAAAACCGTGCTTCGAGTGCCCGCGCGGCAGGCGCGGACTATCCGGACGATGAAACGGCGAGGCCGCGAAACGCTGCGAGCGCCCGTTCGCGCGCCATCTTGTGGTCAACGACCGGCTGCGGGTAGGTCTTTCCGAGGTCGATGCCGGCCTTGGCAAGGACTGCGGCCGGTGCCTCGAATGGCCGGTGAATGTAGCGGGTGTCGAGGCGCGCGAGCTCGGGCACGAACTTTCGCACATAGGCGCCCTCGGGATCGAATTTTTCGCCCTGGCTGACCGGGTTGAAGATGCGGAAGAAGGGGGCGGCATCCGCTCCGGAACCGGAGACCCATTGCCAGCTCGCGGCATTCGACGCCGGATCGGCGTCGACGAGAGTGTCACGAAACCAGCTTTCCCCCTCCCGCCAGTCGATCAGCAGGTCCTTGACCAGAAAGGAGGCGACGATCATGCGGACGCGGTTGTGCATCCAGCCGGTCTGCCAGAGCTGCCGCATGCCGGCATCGACGATCGGGTAGCCAGTTTCGCCGCGCTGCCATCGCCGCAGGCCGTCTGGATCGCTGCGCCACGGAAAACCGCCGAACTTTTCCGAAAAATTGCGCCGTGGCAGTTCCGGGAAGTGAAAGAGCAGGTGATAGCTGAACTCGCGCCAGACGAGCTCTTTGCGAAAACTCGTAACGTCCTCCACGGGTACATCGCCGGCAAGCCCGCGTGTCGCGTGCCATATCTGCGCCGGGGAGATTTCGCCGAGTGCGAGGTGCGGCGAGAGCATGGAGACATGCGGCTCGGCGGGAAAGTCGCGTCGGATGGCATAGCCTTGAAGGCCGCCGCTGACGAAATCCTGGAGCCGCCTTCGGGCGCCGACTTCTCCGGGCGTCCAGACGTTGCGGAACTCGGCGGCCCAATCCGGCGTCGTCGGCAGGAGGCGCCAATCGTCGAGCGTCTCCGTGTCCGGCCATACGTCCGGGGCGGGCATGGCGGTCGGCGGCTGGAGTGGTTCCTCGGGTTCTCCGGAATTTTCGAAGGCGCGCCAGAACGGCGTGTAGACACGGTAGAAGCCGCCGGTACCCGTCTTCATCCGCGACGGCTCGTGCAACAACTGGCCTGAAAAACTGTGGGCGGTGATCCCGTCGCCGCGAAGCGCAGCCTTTAGAACCGAATCGGATTCGATTCCATCGGGGTCGTAACGCCGGTTCCAGAGCACCTCGGTCGCCCCGCTTTCTGCAATCAGTGTCGAGAGAACGGCTTGCGGAGGGCCACTACGCAGGATGAGCCTGCTTCCGAGCCTTTCCAGCGAGCGGCCGAGGGCGACAAGGGAATGGTGCAGCCACCAGCACTGCGCGCGGCCGAGCGGCCCGTTGTTCGGCTCATGGATATAGAGGGGAATCACCGGCCGCCCCGTCGCGGCTGCATGGACGAGCGCGCGGTTGTCGCCGAGCCTCAGGTCCTTGCGGAACCAGAGTATGACCGGTGTGTCGCCTGGATCCTGCATCTGCCGTCTCGCCCGTCGCTGCTGCCGGCATCTTATACGGGACGCGGAGCGAACAGCCTAGGCCTCGAGCATCTGTTCAGGCGAAGCCGAAGAAAGACAGGATTGCGATCACCACGACGACGAGGCCGACAAGATAGATGAGCTGGTTCATCGTTTTCTCCTTCGCAGGGTTCCGGAGAAGAATGGCCGCGGACAGGGATTGTTCCGAAGGGCATCCTTCGCGAACCGGCGAGAAAAGAAAAATGCGGCGGGTTCGTACCCGCCGCAAGTTGTTCCGTCTCCGAGTAGAGACCGGGCTGGGAGCAACCTCGCAGGACCGCACAAAGTGGATGGCGCGGCCCGGCGATCGCGACAAACGCGCCGCCGCCTTCTTTGTTCCAGCTCGGATGATTTTTTTATCTGCGCGGGAACCCGCCAATGGCAAACCCCGCTTCCCGGGGGAGGAAGCGGGGAACGATGCCGTTTTTTGCCGCCGCGCCTCAGGGGGGTGCGCACGCCGGCACCGCCAAACGCGTTGACAGTCGGAAGGTTCCGCGAGAGGTGCGGATCGGCACGAAAGACGTGAGAAACGCGACAGACCGAATCCGGCCCGCGCGGGCTTGCGGCGAAATGATAATGTGGAGAGCGGTGGAGGCCTCGCCCGGAATCGAACCGGGGTGCAAGGATTTGCAGTCCTCTGCGTAACCACTCCGCCACGAGGCCATCCGTGCTGTAAAAGCGAGTGGTGACGGGCGTTTAGAACGGATCAAAGACGAGTGCAAGGGGGAAGCGCCGCGCGCGCAAGTTTTTTTGTCGCCCGCATCGTCGGCGCCGGAAAATTCGCTCCGGACTCAGCGGCCCGCGCGGTTGACCTGTGGATAGCGCTTTCGCCACCAGATCGCCGCCTTGCGCCGGCGCCGGCGTACCGAGGGCAGTTCCTGGGAGAGGATCAGCAGCCCCAGCGGAATCATCCAGAAGCCGAGGATCGGGAGGAAACCGAGAATACCGCCGGCGACCAGGCCGGAGCCCACCGCGACCCTCCCGTTGCGCGAACGCGGGAAAGGCATCTCCAGCTTCCCGAGGATCAGGCGACCTCTCTCCCTGTCGATACGATATTTTTTCTCGGCCATTCGCTACCCATATCACGGAAAGGTGCCAAAACCTTGTCCCGCCTGGGGAAAAGATGGGTGCTGAGGAGAATTGAACAAGGGGACGGCATTTTTTTGAAAAAACCGCTTGGCAAATCGAGCAAGCATTTGTATTAGCCCCCTCACGCCGCGGCGAGCGGTGATCCCTGGTAGCTCAGCGGTAGAGCATTCGACTGTTAATCGACAGGTCGCCGGTTCGAATCCGGCCCGGGGAGCCAGTTTCATCAGCAGATTTGCTGAAAGCAAGGCCGGTTCGGTATCCGAACCGGCTTTTGTTTTTTCCGGCCTTGCCGGCTCTTCCCACCTTTTGTTTGGGGTTTCGTCGGCAGTTCGTCGCGATTTCCCCTGATCCAGAAGGGGAAGCCTTGAAAGCGGCCCTTCCTGCAATTAAGACACGCCGAGAGACACACACCCGGCCGCAAGTGGGACGACAATCATGATGGACTTCGAAGCTGCACGCACCAAGATGGTGGACAACCAGATACGCACGACCGACGTGACGTCGCACTCCGTGCTTTCGGCGTTCCTGACGGTACCGCGGGAGGCCTTCGTGCCGGCTGAACTGAAGCCGCTGGCCTATATCGACGAGGACCTGCAGATCGCGCCTGCCAGGGACGGCAACCCGCCCCGCTACATCATGGAACCGTCGCCGCTCGCGAAACTGGTTCAGCTCGCGGCCATTACAAAGGACGACGTCGTTCTCGAGATCGGTTGCGGCGCAGGCTATGCTGCCGCGATCCTTTCGCAGGTTGCCGGTTCGGTGGTCGCCGTCGAGTGCGATGAGGCCTTGGCCGCCAGCGCCACTGCGACGCTTTCGGAACTCGGTCACGACAATGTGGCAGTGGTCACCGGCGATCTTGAGCAGGGCTATGCCGGCGAAGGACCGTACGACGTTATCTTCATCAACGGCGCCGTCGAGGAAGTGCCCGAAGCACTGCTGGCGCAGTTGCATGAGGGCGGTCGACTCGTCGCCGTCGTCGGCTACGGCAACGCAGCCCGTGCACGGCTGTTTGTCCGCGCCCATGGCGTTTCCTCCTTCAGCGAGTATTTCAACACCTCGGTGAAGCCCTTGCCGGGCTTCCGCAAGGCTGCTGAATTCGTATTCTGATCCGAGCCTGCGACATATTGGCAGGGGATGGCGCTGCCATCCCGAATTGCCTTTGATCGAACCGATGCGGCATGTTGTTTTTTGGCAACGTCGCATCGGTTTTCTTTTTGTGAGCGGGCCGCCCGGGTTGCGGCTTTGCGAGCGCCGGGTCATCTAGGTGGGGGGAGCTTCCGCGACAGTCCGGTACTGAGGTCATGATCTCGGTTGAGGATTGCATCGCGGTAGCGGAAAAATTTGGAGTTGATGCCCGTGTCGTTCATTCGAAAGACCGTATCTGCCGCCACTCTGGCGTCCATCCTGACGCTGATGCCGGGAATGGCCGCCGCCGAAACGATCTTCGGTGCCATGGCAAAGGCTTATGAGAACAACCCGGATCTGAACGCCGTTCGGGCACGCTTGAGAGCGACCGATGAAAACGTCACGATCGCCAAGGCAGGCATGCGGCCCCAGATTGCGGCCACGGCCTCGGCGACGCAGATTTCTGTCGGTCACATGAGCGGTATGCCGTCCGGCTATACCAACGACTACAACCAGACGGATGTCGGCCTCTCGATCACGCAGATGATCTTCGACGGATTCCAGACGCTGAATAATGTACGCGCGGCGGAATCGGGCGTTTTCGCCAACCGTGAAAATCTGAAGGCCAACGAGATCTCCATCCTGCTTGCCGCCGCACAGGCCTATGCGGACGTGGCCCGCGACCAGCAGATCGTCGTCATCCGCAAGCAGAACCTCGCCTTCCTGCAGGAGCAGCTGAACGCGGCCAATGCCCGTCTCGAAGTGGGTGAGGGGACGCGCACCGACGTCAGCCAGGCAGAGGCACAGCTTGCCGGTGCGCAGGCGCTTCTCGCCGCGGCGATCGCCCAGTTGAAGCAGAGCGAGGCGACCTATGTGCAGGTCGTCGGCGAGATGCCCTCCGGGATCAGGCAGCCCAATCCGGCAAGCAAGGCGCTGCCGTCGAGCCTCGATAACGCGGTCGCCTCGGCAATCCGCGAACATCCGTCGGTCCTTGCCGCCCTGCACTCGGTGGACGCTGCCGGCTATCAGGTGAAGTCGGCGGAAGGCATGCTGCTTCCCGGCGTGGTCATCCAGGGTAATGTCGGTCGCCATACGACGTCGAATACCAGCGCCAGCGATACGGATTATTCGAGCGCTTCGATCACCGCGCAGCTGAAGGTGCCGCTCTACCAGGGCGGGGCGGAATTCGGCCGCATCCGTCAGGCGAAGGAGACACTTGGCGAACAGCGAATCATGGTCGACTCGGCGCGCGCGGCGGTACGCCAGCAGGTCACCTCGGCCTATGCCCAGATGCAGGCCGCAACTGCGGCGATTTCGGCCGCACGCAAGCAGTTGAGTGCCGCCAATCTGGCTCTCCAGGGTGTCATCGAGGAACGCAATGTCGGGCAGAAGACGACGCTCGACGTCTTGAATGCACAGGATACCGTGCTTCAGGCGAAGGAGAGCCTTGTCAGCTATCAGCGCAACGCGGTCGTTGCGAGCTATTCGGTCCTCGCCGCATCCGGCAAGCTGACGATCCAGAGCCAGGGGCTTCAGGTCGCCGAATATCGTTCCGAGGTGCACTACGAGGCCGTCAAGGACAAGTGGATCGGCCTGCGCACCGTCGACGGCCGCTGAGGTCGTTTCTTCCCGAATAAACCTGTGCATCACGCCGAAGCGAGCCTGCGGCGTGATTTTTTTCACCTCAGGAGTATCCTAAGGTGAGACGAATCAATGATCGGTCGCCGTGCCGACAATTGAATCTTCAGGGAAAACGGGGAAGAACATGGCTCAGCCAAGCGTAGCGCGTGAACCGTCGATGGAAGAGATCCTGGCATCGATCCGCCGGATCATCGAGAGCAACGATCCGGAAAGCGCCAAGCTGGATTCGACCTCCCTCCCGCCGGTCTACGAAGACGAGGACGACGATCTCGCTTTGGCAATAGACGAAGCGGCTCCTGCCATGCATGCCGCAAACGATCGCGGGGCGGCATCCGTCCAGGCGGTCGAACCGGCCGAAAAGCCTGCCCCGAAGAACATTTCCCTTGCCGATCTGGCCGCCCGGGTCCGCTCGTCCAGCGAGCGGGTCGAACAGAGCGAACCCGTGGCCGGTCGCCCGGTCGAGGCTTCGTCGTCGGTCAGCCCCGTTATGACCAGCCGGATGGCCGAACTTCGCTCGTCCGTCCCGCAGGTGGAGCCGGAGCGGGAAGCGTCCGCGAATGCCGCCGCGGCGGCCGAAACGTTCGTCATGACGGATGTGCGGGCAGAGGCGATCGTCGAGGCGCCGGAGCCGGCCGCTCCGTCGACGGACACCGAAAGCAAGGCGCTGGTTTCGGCGGAGACGCACGAACACGTCGCCCGTTCCTTCGGCGAACTCGCCGAGGCGATCGACGGCAGCCAGCGTCGCTCCCTCGACGAGATGGCGGAAGAAATGCTCCGTCCGATGTTGCAGGAATGGCTCGACGATAATCTGCCGACGCTCGTCGAACGGCTGGTGCGCGAGGAGATCGAACGGGTGGCGCGCGGCCCGCGTCGCTGACGGTTCTCTCGACGAAGTTAGAGACAGGCCGCTCCGGTGTCCGGGGCGGCTTTCTTGTTGACACTGGCGGCCCCGTCCGGTTTACCGCTTAAATGACATCAATCGTGTTGATCCCTTCAACGCTTTCTGGGTTTGGTCAGGAAATGCTCGAAAAAACCTACGACGCCACGACAGTCGAACCGAAAATCGCCAAGGCCTGGGAGGATGCTGACGCATTCCGCGCCGGCGCCAATGCCAAGCCGGGCGAGGACAGCTTCACCATCGTCATCCCGCCGCCGAACGTGACCGGTTCGCTGCACATGGGCCACGCGCTCAACAACACGTTGCAGGACGTGATGATCCGTTTCGAGCGCATGCGCGGAAAGGACGTGCTGTGGCAGCCGGGCATGGACCATGCCGGCATCGCCACGCAGATGGTGGTCGAGCGGCAATTGATGGAGCGGCAGCTTCCCGGACGGCGCGAGATGGGCCGTGAGGCCTTCGTCGAGAAGGTCTGGGAATGGAAGAACGAATCCGGTGGCCTGATCTTCAACCAGCTGCGTCGCCTCGGTGCGTCCTGCGACTGGTCGCGCGAACGCTTCACCATGGACGAGGGGCTCTCCGAAGCCGTCATCGAGGTCTTCATCAGCCTCTACAAGGAGGGGCTGATCTACAAGGACAAGCGTCTCGTCAACTGGGATCCGAAACTGTTGACGGCGATCTCCGACCTCGAGGTCGAACAGATCGAGGTGAACGGCAATCTCTGGCACCTGCGATATCCGCTCGAGGATGGCGTCACCTACCAGCATCCGGTCGCCTTCGACGAAGACGGCAATCCGGCGGAATGGGAGACGCGCGACTATCTGGTCGTCGCGACGACCCGTCCGGAGACGATGCTCGGCGACACCGGCGTTGCCGTCCATCCGGACGATGCGCGCTACAAGGAGATCGTCGGCAAGCACGTGATCTTGCCAATCGTCGGGCGCCGCATTCCGATCGTCGCCGACGAGTATCCGGACCCGACTGCCGGAACCGGTGCGGTCAAGATGACGCCGGCCCACGACTTCAACGACTTCGAGGTGGGCAAGCGCGCGGGCCTCAACATGGTCAACATCCTGAACGTCGACGCGACGGTGGGTATCGTCGGCAATGACGACTTCCTCGAAGGACTGACACCGACCCGCGAGCAGGAGATGGTCTGGTCCGAACTGGAAGGGCTCGACCGCTTCGCCGCCCGCAAAAAGATCGTCGAGATCCTCGAGGCCGAGGGACTGGTCGACAAGATCGAGCCACACAAGCACATGGTTCCGCATGGCGACCGCGGCGGTGTTCCGATCGAACCACGGTTGACCGAACAGTGGTATGTCGACGCCAAAACGCTTGCCAAGCCGGCGATCGCTTCCGTTCGCGAAGGCCGCACGAAGTTCGTCCCGAAGAACTGGGAAAAGACCTATTTCGAGTGGATGGAGAATATCCAGCCCTGGTGCGTCTCGCGGCAGCTGTGGTGGGGGCACCAGATTCCCGCCTGGTACGGTCCGGATGGCCAGGTCTTCGTCGAAAAGACGGAAGAGGAGGCGCTGCACGCCGCCATTCAGCACTACATTTCCCACGAAGGTCCGTGGAAGGCCTGGGTCGAGGAGAAGCTCGAGAATTTCGCACCGGGCGAGATCCTGACGCGTGACGAGGATGTGCTCGACACATGGTTCTCCTCCGCGCTGTGGCCGTTCTCGACGCTCGGCTGGCCGCAGAAGACCGAGGCGCTCGCCAAGTATTACCCGACCGACGTGCTGGTCACCGGTTTCGACATCATCTTCTTCTGGGTCGCCCGGATGATGATGATGGGAATGCACTTCATGAAGGACGAGAACGGCACGCCGGTCGAGCCATTCCATACGGTGTATGTGCATGCGCTGGTTCGTGACAAGAACGGCCAGAAGATGTCGAAGTCGAAGGGCAACGTCATCGATCCGCTGCAGCTGAT
The DNA here is from genome assembly GCF_014126615.1 of Ciceribacter thiooxidans. NCBI lineage: Bacteria > Pseudomonadati > Pseudomonadota > Alphaproteobacteria > Hyphomicrobiales > Rhizobiaceae > Ciceribacter > Ciceribacter thiooxidans. The sequence continues at coordinate 1,859,572 of NZ_CP059896.1, read as the reverse complement.
CGACGAATACGGCGCGGATGCACTGCGTTTCACGCTCGCCATCATGGCGGCGCAGGGCCGCGACGTGAAGCTCGACCCGGCGCGTATCGCCGGCTACCGCAATTTCGGCACCAAGCTCTGGAACGCGACCCGTTTCGCCGAAATGAACGGCGCGGCGAACGATCCGCATTTTCTTCCGGAAACGACGACGCTCGAAATCAACCGCTGGATCCTGACGGAACTGGCGCGGACCGAGCGCGAGGTGACGGAAGGGATTGCCAACTACCGCTTCAACGATGCGGCGGGCGCCCTTTACCGTTTCGTGTGGAACCAGTTCTGTGACTGGTACCTAGAGCTTCTGAAGCCGGTCTTTTCGGGCGACGACGAGATTGCCAAGAAGGAGGCACAGACCTGCGCCGCCTACGTGCTCGAGGAGACTTACAAGCTCCTGCATCCCTTCATGCCCTTCATCACGGAGGAACTCTGGGCACACACGGCCGGTGAGGGCAGGGAGCGGGAAACGCTGCTCTGCCACGCAGCATGGCCGGCACCCGACTTCGCCGACGAGGGCGCTGCGAGCGACATCAACTGGCTGGTCGATCTCGTCTCCGGTATCCGCTCGGCGCGCGCCGAGATGAACGTGCCGCCCGGAGCCGTTGCACCGCTCGTCGTCGTCGCGGCGAATGGCGTCACCCAGGAGCGTCTGCGGCGTCACGAGGCTTCGATCAAGCGGCTGGCGCGTGTGGACAGCATTTCGCTTGCCGCCGAGGCTCCGAAGGGCGCCGCGCAGATCGTCGTCGGTGAGGCGACCGCCTGCCTGCCGCTCGGAAGTCTCATCGATATCAGCGCGGAGAGGACCCGGCTGGAAAAAGCGATCGCCAAGGTCGAACAGGAAATGAACCGTATCGCCTCGAAACTCGCCAACGAGAAGTTCGTCGCCAACGCCAACCCGGATGTCGTCGCCGCCGAACGCGAACGCTACGGCGAACTGGAGATCCAGCGCGCGAGCCTCGATACCGCTCTGAAGCGTTTGGCGGAGGCCGGTTGAGTCACGGCAACCTTCCGCGAGTCTCCGGGTTCCTGTGCATTTTTGCGAAGCCGCATGCCGAAAGGCCTGCGGCTTCTTCATATCAATTTGATTCGGCATGGAAAATGTGCCTCGAAGCGCTTCGAGAAGCGCTGCTCGGACGATGGCTTCACAAATGTGTGAGTGTGCTTCGGGCGCAACAGACCGCATGCGCATTGGAAAAATATACCAATGTGGCGTGAAGAAAGGCTATTGTGGGGAATTATTTTCTTTGGTGTCCGATTTCTTACGTGCGCGTCAGTATTTTACGTAAATTTGCAGGCTCCTCAATGGTTGTGGCCGTTCACTTGGTAACGTTGTGATATCGAAGCCTGTGATTAGAATGCAGGCAGTCGTTATGCCTTGGAGTGGGGAGAGAGATGGCAAAGCAATTTTTTAAATCCGGCGTCGTATTCGCAGTCGGTTTCGGCGCTCTGGCGTCCGTGGCGAATGCCGGTGGCTTCAGCCGTGGTGAAGCCGACACGGACATCCTGTTCGAGGACGGCACGTATGTGGCGCGGGGCGGCGTCATCTACGTCTCGCCGCACCGCAAATTTGACACCATCGCCGGCGCCGCAGCCACCGATGACCGTTATAGCAACGACTACTGGATTCCGAGCTTCGCTGCGAAGTTCCAGATGTCGGAGAATCTTGGCTGCGCTTTCACCTACACGCAGCCTTTCGGGGCCGACGCGGATTACGGCCCGGAGGCTCAAACGGCAAGCCTGCTCAGCGGCGGCGCGGGCGCCAGCCACAAGGACTTCATCACCAACGAATATGGTGCGACCTGCGATGTGAGTGCGCAGGCGGGCAAGGGACGTATCCACTTCCTCGGTGGCGTTTTCCTGCAGGACTTTAAGTACACCGCGAACGCATATCGCGGCGATTTGAAGCTCGAGGATAACGCAGCCTTCGGATATCGCCTGGGTGTCGCCTATGACATCCCGGAATATGCGATGCGTGCGCAGTTGATGTATCGCTCCAAGGTCAAGCACGATGCCGATGAGGGCTCGTTCGATTGGGATCCGGCGATCGCGCCTTTCGGACTGCAGGACGCCTTCGGTAGTGGCACGCTGCCGCAGTCGCTGAAGCTCAGCCTGCAGACGGGTGTCGCGCCCGGTTGGCTGGTTTACGGCTCGGTCAAGTGGACAGACTGGAGTGTTCTGCAGACCCTCGACTACAGCGTCGGCAATCCGCTCGCGCCGGGTGGCTACACGCCCCAGCAGGACGTTTATAACTGGAAGGACGGCTGGACGCTTCAGGCCGGCGTCGCCCACAAGTTCAACGAACAGTTCGCTGGCACGGTAAATGTCACCTGGGACAGCGGCGTCGGCACTGGTGCAGACATCTACTCCGACACCTGGACCGTCGCTGCCGGCGTTTCGGTCAAGGCCGGTCCCGGCGAGCTTCGCTTCGGCGGCGCTGTCAGCTACCTGACCGAAGGCAGCCAGTCCTTGGCGGACGGTGCGAGCTACAATGCCACGGCGAACGGCGATTGGGCCTACGCGGTTTCCGGTTCCTACCGGATCACTTTCTGAGAGCGCATTCGTTGAAATTGAAAAGCCCGGTTCGCCCGGGCTTTTCGTTTTGTAAGTTCGTGGCAGTCGATCGATTGTGATGAATCTGCAACATTTTCCCTATCGTTGCGGGGGTGCCGGAGATCCGGGGATTTTGTCCATTTCCCGCCACAAACTGAGCGCAGCGATGTCCTGACGAATGCTTGAGTTGGGTGTTGCGTAGTTCGTCGGTTGAGTAAGACATGAGCCTTGTAGCCGCAGAAAACCTTCTGAATCCCGCAGATGCGCCGAGAAGATCGGTATCCAGGGATCGCGCCTTGAGTTTTTTGGCGCCCGCGACGACCACAGCCGCAGTCTTGCCCGAAATACAAACTACCTTGATGAAGGTCGACGATGACCGCTCAATGCCTGGCAAAGCAAAGCATGCCAGAGGAGGCGTGACGGTGAACGGTATGTTCACCAGCGTCGCGGACAATTGTTTCACGGACAAGGTAAATCGAGCCCGACGAGGCCTCGAAGGCTACCGTCGTATGTGGTGATGTGGAAGAAATACGCAATCATGCAAACGCCAGACTGGAAATATCCGGGTAAGGTTCTGTTCTCCTCGCTGCTTTTTGTCCTGGCCGGGACAGCGGCGGGCCACGCGTTCGATATCAACGCCGGCGTGACCAAGGAGTCAGGACCCTTCGACCTCTTCAAGTTCGGCTTCAAGGCTTACAAGAATGGCCAGAAGCAGGAGGCTGTCGAGGCGTACCGCTATGCCGCCGAGAAGGGTCATACCGGTTCTCGTTGGGCGCTGGCCAATATGTATGCGGATGGCGACGGCGTCGTCGAGGACGATTTCGAGGCGTTCAAGATCTACGCCGAGATCGCAAGCCAGGGTGTCGAGCCCGGTTCGGAGGACACCGGCTTCTTCGTCAATGCGTTGCTGGCACTGGCCGGCTACTATCGCAAGGGGATTCCCGGCAGCCCGGTCAAGATCGATCTGGCTCAGGCGCGTCAGCTCTATTTCCAGGTGGCCTCGACCTTCGGCGTCCCGGAGGCGCAGTTCCAGCTTGCCAGGATGATGCTGTCGGGCGAGGGCGGCAAGACCAGCATCCAGCAGGCCAAGAAGTGGCTCAATCTGGCGCGCAAGAGCGGACATCCTGGCGCGATGGCAGTGTTCGGCAACCTGATTTTCCAGGAAGGCCAGAGCGCCCGCGGGCTCGCCTTCATGACTGCGGCGCTGGACAAGTGCAGCCCGTCCGACTGTCTTTGGATGCAGGACCTGCAGGAGCAGGCCTTTTCTCTTGCCAGCGAGGACGACCGTCGCGTCGCGATTGCGCTCGCTCCGGAGATTTACCACCAACCGGAGTGATGGCTGCCCTCAGGCTGCCTCGAAATCGAACCAGCCTGACACCGGTACGTGGTCGGATGGCTTTTCCCAGGTCCGCACGTGCTTTTCAATCTGCGCGGCCCGGAAGCGGTCGGTCGCCTCCGGTGAGAGCAGAAGGTGGTCGATGCGGATACCGTTGTTCTTCTGCCACGCACCGGCCTGGTAATCCCAGAAGGAATAAAGCTTCGTCTCGTCGGTTGTGGCGCGCACCGCGTCGACGAGGCCGAGATGTTCGAGCCGGCGGAATGCTTCGCGCGTCTGCGGCAGGAAGAGGGCGTCGCCCGCCCAGACCCGCGGATCGTGGCAGTCGTAGGGCTCGGGGATGACGTTGTAGTCTCCGGCGAGGATCAGCGGTTCCTCGAGCGCGAGACGGTCTTCGGCGAACGCCTTCAGCCGCTCTATCCAGGCGAGTTTGTAAGGATATTTTACCGGATCGTCCGCGGGATTGCCGTTCGGCAGGTAGAGCGAGCAGACGCGCAATGCCCCACCCTTGACCGAGAACACGCCTTCGATGAAGCGTGCCTGCTCGTCCCCATCATCGCCGGGCAGACCGCGGTTGATCTCGTCCGGCTTCATCTTCGAGAGCAGGGCTACCCCGTTGAATCCCTTCTGGCCGTGCGTTTCCACGTGGTAGCCAAGCGCTTCGATCTCCAGCCTGGGAAAGCTGGCGTCTTCCGACTTGATTTCCTGGAGGCAAACGATGTCGGGCGCCGAGCTCTTCAGCCACTCGCAGAGATTTGCGATGCGCGCCTTCACCCCGTTGATGTTCCAAGTGGCGATCTTCATGGATTGCTTCCCTTCGTCTTCCCTTCTTCATAGACGACAGGGCGAATTTTGCCACCGGCTTTTGTGCATTGCCGGCTGCGGCCCCTTTGACATTCCATGACGACACTCCATTCTTCCTTGACCGGCTCCTGGGGAGGGCGAGCCGGCGGACGCTCCATTCGGGGCAAGCAGCGCCGGGCGACAAACGTCCGCAAAAAAGGGGACACTACTCATGCCAAATGTCAGTACGAAGACGCATCCTGTCGACGAAGTGCTGCCGATGTCGCGGCTCGCGACACTCGGTCTGCAGCACGTTCTTGTCATGTATGCCGGTGCCATCGCCGTACCGTTGATTATCGGACGCGCGTTGAAACTGCCGCCGGAAGACGTCGCTTTTCTGATCTCCGCAGACCTGTTCGCCTGCGGCATCGCTACATTGATTCAGTCGCTCGGCGTCACCCAGTGGTTCGGCATCCGCCTGCCGGTGATGATGGGCGTTACGTTCGCGTCGGTCGGTCCGATGGTCTCGATGGCCAATATCTCGGGCGGTGCCGATGGCGCACGCCTGATATTCGGGTCAATCATCGGTGCCGGCATCGTCGCCATGCTGATCGCACCGCTGGTCAGCCGCCTCCTGCGCTTCTTCCCGCCGGTCGTAACCGGCACGATCATCCTGATCATCGGCGTTTCGCTGATGCGGATCGGCATCAACTGGATCTTCGGAAATCCGTTCGGACCGACGGCGCCAAGCCTTGTCGATCCGGCGCACGCCAAATGGCTCGAGGACATCAAGACCCTGGCAGCGACCAGTGCCGGCGCGGTCCCCGAAGTCCCGCCGAAGCTCGGCCTTGCGGCGAGTATACCCAATGCGGCTTATGCTCCCCTGTCGGGGATTGCTGTCTCGGCCGTCGTATTGGTATTGATCCTGTTGATCGCACGTTTCGCCAAGGGGTTCGTCGCCAATATTTCCGTGCTCCTCGGCATCGTCATCGGGGGTATTCTTGCCGCGGCCACCGGCATGATGACTTTCGACAAGGTGGCGAATGCCGCCTGGTTTGCGCCGGTCCTTCCCTTTCATTTCGGCATGCCGATCTTCGATCCCGTCCTGATCGTCACGATGACCATCGTCATGCTTGTCGTCATGATCGAGTCGACCGGCATGTTTCTGGCCCTCGGTGAGATGACCGGGAAGCCGGTAACCCAGCCTATGCTGGCGGCGGGCCTTCGCTCCGATGGTCTCGGCACGCTGATCGGCGGTATCTTCAATACCTTCCCGTATACGAGCTTTTCGCAGAATGTCGGCCTCGTTGGCGTCACCGGCGTCAGGTCGCGTTTCGTCTGCGTCGCGGGCGGGCTGATTCTGATCATCCTCGGTCTGCTTCCGAAAATGGCGGCGCTGGTGGAATCGCTGCCGACCGTCGTGCTCGGCGGCGCCGGTTTGGTGATGTTCGGCATGGTCGCCGCGACGGGGATCCGGATCCTTTCGGGCGTGGACTTCAAGACCAGCCGCAACAATCTTTTCGTCGTCGCTGTATCCGTCGGTGTCGGCATGATCCCGCTGGTCGCGCCGAACTTCAAGCAGTGGATGCCGCATGGCATTCATCCGCTGATCGATTCCGGCATTCTTTTGGCCTCGATTTCGGCCGTGGTGCTGAATGTCTTCTTCAACGGCACCTCTTCCGCCAGCGAAGCGGAAGTGCGCAAAGCTGCCATGGCCGGCGATGGAGGTCACTGACGACGACAGCCGGCCGGGTTAGAGCCCGGCCGGTTTTCACCGCAGTATTGGCGAAATCAGATCGAAAAACTGGTCCCGCAGCCGCAACTGGCCACGGCGTTCGGATTCTTGATTTGGAAGGACTGACCGAGCAGGTTGTCGACGAAGTCGATCTCCGAACCGGTCATGTAGACCAGCGAGACCGGATCGATGACGACTGTCGCGCCGTCCTTGGTGATGACGAGGTCGTCGGACTCCGGCGCCCCCTCGAGGTCGAACTTGTAGGAGAAGCCGGAGCAGCCTCCGCCCTCGACGGAGACGCGCAGGGCGCGCTTGTCCTCTTCGGCGGCAACCACGGCTGCGATCCTTTTCGCCGCGGCGTCAGAAAGGGTGACGGTCGATTCGCTCATTTGTCCTCCTGACGGGTTCAAGGCCCGTGGAAAATCGATTGTTGATCCCTGCAGTCGGCAGGAAGCGGGTCCGTCCGCTCCATTTTGCCGGCAAATCGGCTCCCGCCGCGCTCTCTTGCTTGCGGGATCGTCTGCTATAGGTATGAAGGCGGGCAACGGGCGTCAATGGGGATGAGACGGAACGGACGATGACGATTGACAGGACTGTGTTGGGTTTCGGTACCGGGGAGCGGGCAGTCTATGCCTCCGACCCCTGGTCGTCGCGCGGGCGGCTGTTTGCCGAAGTGAGCAGTCCGACGCGCTCCGACTTCCAGCGCGACCGTGACCGCATCGTCCACACGACGGCCTTTCGACGGTTGAAGCATAAGACACAGGTCTTTATCGGCACAGACAGCGATCATTACCGGACGCGGCTCACCCATACGATCGAGGTCGCCCAGATCGCCCGTGCGCTGGCGAGAGCCCTGAAGCTGGACGAAGACCTCGCCGAGGGCGTGGCGCTGGTACATGACTTCGGCCATACGCCTTTTGGGCACACGGGCGAGGACGCGCTTCACGATGTGCTGAAGCCCTATGGCGGTTTCGATCACAATGCTCAGTCGCTGAGGATCGTGACGAAACTCGAGCGTCGCTATGCCGAATTTGACGGGCTGAACCTCACCTGGGAGACGCTCGAAGGTTTGGTGAAGCACAACGGGCCGCTCCTGACGCCGGAGGGGCAGGGCACGCGAGGACCCGTCCCGAAGCCGATCCGCGACTACTGCGAACTCCACGACCTGGAACTTGATACCTTCGCCAGCCTCGAGGCGCAGGTGGCAGCGATTGCCGACGATATCGCCTATAACACCCACGACATCGATGACGGCCTGCGCTCCGGCTACCTCACCTTCGAGATGCTGGAGGATGTGCCGTTCCTCGCAGGGTTGATGGCCGAAGTGCACGGGCTCTATCCGGGACTCGAGGCGAGCCGCTTCACCCACGAGATCACCCGCCGACAGATCACCCGCATGGTGGAGGACGTGATTTCCGTCGCGCAGGAACGTCTGCGGGAGGTCAAGCCGGGATGTGCGGCGGATGTCCGCCACGCCGACAGCGCAATCGCGACCTTCTCCGCGGGGATGGCCGAGACCGACCGGCAGATCAAGCGCCTTCTGTTCAGCCGCATTTACCGTCATCCCGATATCATGCGCATCCGCGCCGGCGCGGCCCAGATCGTCACCGATCTTTTCCAGGCCTACATGCGGGATCCGTCGCTGATGAGCAGCCATTATTGGGTCGATCACATCGCCGGGCTGGATGAACCTGCAAAAGCTCGCCACGTGGGTGACTATTTGGCCGGGATGACCGACACCTACGCGGTCAACGCGCACCGCCGTCTGTTTGACCGGACTCCCGATTTACGGTAGGCAGCGGCCAGCAAATTCCCCTTTACATAACCGGAGCTCGAAGCTTCCGGCGTGGAAAATGAAGATGAATCTTTTCGCTGACTTCGAAACAAGAATTAAGAACGCGCTAGAAACACTGGAAATCGTGAAGGAAAAGCGTTCTTCGCTTGATTTCGGACGGATTGTCGTCGAGCCGCCGCGCGATGCGAGCCATGGCGATGCCGCAACCAACGCCGCGATGGTGCTTTCCAAGCCGCTGTCGACCAATCCTCGCGCCCTGGCCGAGATCATCTGCGAAAAGCTGAAGGAAGACGAAGACATTTCCGAAGTCTCGGTCGCAGGCCCCGGCTTCATCAATATCCGTCTGTCGACGGCCTACTGGCAGCGGTTGCTCTCCGCTATGATCGCTGAAGGAACCGACTTCGGGCGCTCGTCGGTCGGCACGGGCCACAAGGTCAATGTCGAATACGTCTCGGCGAACCCGACCGGTCCGATGCATGTCGGCCACTGCCGCGGCGCGGTCGTGGGCGACGCGCTCGCCAATCTCCTGCAGTTCGCGGGCTACGAGGTCGCCAAGGAATACTACATCAATGATGCCGGTGCGCAGATCGACGTTCTGGCCCGCTCCGTATTCCTGCGCTATCGCGAGGCACTCGGCGAGAACATCGGCGAGATTCCGGCCGGCCTCTATCCGGGGGACTATCTGGTTCCCGTCGGCAAGGCGCTCGCGGAGGAATACGGCGTCAGGCTCCATAACATGCCGGAAGAGCAGTGGTTGCAGATCGTCAAGGACAAGGCGATCGACGCCATGATGGCGATGATCCGGGACGACCTGGCCGAACTCAACGTCCATCATGATGTGTTCTTCTCGGAGCGCACGCTGCACGCCAATGGTGCGGCGTCGATCCGCACGGCGATCAACGATCTCACCTTCAAGGGGCACGTCTACCGCGGAACCTTGCCGCCGCCGAAGGGGCAGCTCCCGGAGGACTGGGAGGATCGCGAACAGACGCTTTTCCGGTCCACCGAGGTCGGTGACGACATCGACCGGCCGCTGATGAAGTCCGACGGCAGCTATACCTATTTTGCCGCGGACGTCGCCTACTTCAAGGACAAGTTCGACCGTGGTTACGACGAGATGATCTACGTGCTCGGCGCCGACCACGGCGGTTACGTCAAGCGCCTGGAAGCGGTCGCACGGGCGATCTCCGGCGGCAAGACCAAGCTCACCGTTCTTCTTTGCCAGCTCGTCAAGCTCTACCGCGATGGCGAGCCGGTGAAGATGTCCAAGCGGTCTGGAGACTTCGTGACGCTGCGCGACGTCGTCGAAGAGGTAGGCCGCGATTCCGTCCGCTTCATGATGCTCTACCGTAAGAACAGCGAGCCGCTGGACTTCGACTTTGCCAAGGTGACGGAACAGTCCAAGGACAATCCGGTGTTCTACGTACAGTACGCGCATGCCCGTTGCATGTCGGTATTCCGCCAGGCGAAGGAAGCATTCCCCGATCTCGACTTCGACGGGCTCGACCTGTCGTCTGCGGTGAAGGGAAGGATCGAGGATTCCGCCGAGCTGCAGTTGGTTGCAAAACTTGCCGAATATCCGCGCGTGATCGAAGCTGCGGCACAGTCGCAGGAGCCCCATCGCGTCGCGTTTTACCTCTATGATCTCGCCAGTTCTTTCCACGCGCACTGGAATAAAGGCAAGGATCAGCCGGAATTACGATTTGTTAACGATAAAAACCGAGAATTGAGCATCGCCAGGCTTGGGCTGGTGCGTGCTGTCGCCTCTGTTCTGAAGTCCGGACTGACCATTACGGGCACTGATGCTCCGGTTGAAATGCGATAGTATTGTCACCATTTCCCCACAAAGCACTGGCATGGCGTGTAGTCGCGTTAGTGAGTGGAACTAGGTAATGGTACAGAAACAAGCCGCATTCAACAGTCGACTGGGCGGTGAAGACTTCGCCGACGATGATCCGTTGGCGGAACTGGCCCGGATTGTCGGCTTCGAGCCGCCCGCCGCTCGCGACGTGCCGCGTGAACCGCAGGTCGTCGAAAGCCCTGCCGCGCCGGTTGCCCCGGTCGATGCGCCGTTCAGCCTGGAAGACGAACTGCTGCGGGAGTTCGAGAATTACGATCGTGGTCAGTCGCTAACTCCACAGGTCGAGCCGGTGATGGCGCCGCTCGATGTTGCTCCCGATGTCGAGGAGTCCGTACCGGTTCTCGATGCGATCGACGAGGGCGAGGAACTCGACCTGAATACGGCAGGCGCAAACGAGGCCGTGCTTGCTGAGGCCGAGGAAACGTTCCGCAGTGCCGAGCAGGCCTTCGTTCCCGAGGCTGCGGAGACGATGTCCTCCGACCTCGCCGACGAACTCGAGATGGCGGTGTCCGCCGCTCCGGTAGAGCCGGTCTGGCCGAAGGGCGACGCGGAGCCGCGCCTGAGATTGCCGCTTGCCAACTTCCATGTTCCGCAGCCTTCCGCCCCGCGCGTGGAGCCATCTTTCGCGATGGAGCGCGAAGAGCCTGTTGCCGCAGCGGTGGACGAGGCGCCGCGCTTGACCCCGGTCGAGACATCGAACTGGATGTCTGGTACCGGTCTGCAGACGATCGAACGCGCTGCGTCCGGCAATACGCCCGCACAGCAACCACTGCCCGTGTCTGACTTCGACGTGTTTCCTGAAGGCGCATCGAGCTATGACGCTCCGGCCGTGGCCTCGCCGGAGAGCTCGCCTGAATTCTCCGCACCGGCCGCGCGGGCAGAGCCCGATTTCTCGTTCTCCTTTGCAGACGAATTCGCCGCCGACGAGGACCGGTCCGGATCGGTTCCTCAGGCTGCTGTCGAACCCTCGGCGGCACCGGTCGCCGCGCCCTCGGCAGCCATCGATGAGGATGCATTCGATCCTTTTGCCGATGGCGCATTCGAACTCGATCTTGATGACATCGAACTCGACTTCTCCGATCTCGAGATCGAACCCGAACCGCAACAGCCGGCCACCGCCGAAAGTCTTCGTGGCGAGGCGGCTGCCGTGATAACGCCGCCGTCGACGCCCGTTGCAGCCGAAAGGCATGCGGTCGCGCCAGAAGCTGCGGCAACAGTCTCGTCCGTCGCAGCGCCCGTCGCTGCGCCGGCAATGCCCGAGGATGAAGAACTGCCCTTCGACCTCTCGGAGATTGCGGAGCAGGACGAAAATCCCGAAACGATCGCGACCCTGGATGTGCCGGAGATTCCGGTCCACGAACACAAGGAACCGGTTGCCCCACGCCACGATTACGAGCTCGACATCGACACCGAGCTGGCGACGCTGCTGAGCGACGCGGTGGTTCCGGCCACCGCTGCGCCTGCGGCCGCACCGACAGCGGCCCCGGTCACGGCCGCTGCGCCAGCTGTCGCCGATGACTTCGAGGCTTTCGAGAAAGCCCTCGAACAGGACCTCAAGCGCTCCTACGAGGGCGAGAAGGGTTTTGCCGGCGCCGTCAACCGCATTCCGCTTCAATCGACCGCCGAAGAGATCGATTATGACGAACCGCGGCCTTCCCGCGCCCGGCTCCTGGCGGCCTCCGCCGCCGGCGTGCTGGTGCTCCTGGCCGGCGGTGGTCTCTATGCCTGGATGACAGGGTCGGAATCATCCGTTCTCGGCTCGGGTGAGCCGGTCGTGATCGCCGCGGACAAGGAACCGGTCAAGGTGGTCCCGGAGAACAAGGGCGGCAAGACCGTGCCGAACCAGGACAAGGCTGTCTACGACAGGGTTGCCGGCGCCGCCGTCGACGATCCCAAGCAGCCGAGCCTGATCTCGTCGAGCGAGGAGCCGGTCGATGTCGTCCAGAAGACGCTGATTCCGGAGACGCTGCCACTCGAGGGTGAAAACGAGCCCGATGCCATGCCGACGCCGGTCGGCGAAACGGAAGACCCGCGACTGTTGCCGAGCGACCAGTCTGCGGACCAGCAGGCTGCGGGCAACACCAGCGATCCCGTGACGATCACGCCGCGCAAGGTGCGCACGATGATCGTCCGTCCCGATGGAACGCTGGTGGCGCAGGAAGTCGAGCAGCCGGCAGCCGAGGCAACGACGACGCCGACGGCCTCGGCACTCGCTTCGCCGACTGCCGAACCCGCCGGCCAGCCCCCCCTCGCACCCGCAGTACCCACAGACACGGCGAACCAGCAGGCCGCTGCCGAACTCGCGGCTCCGACCACGGCGCAGCCGGCCACCTCCGGCGCGGTCACGCCTGCGGCCGAAACGGCTGCGGCGCCCGTGGAAGCTGCGCCTGCGGCGACGACCGCCGCTCCCGCAGTCTCCGCGCCGGTTCCGACTGCACGCCCGGCAGAACAGCCGGTCAACGTGGTGAGCACGGTGACCGAACGCGGCAACGTGAAGCCGGTAGAAACCGCGGCGGCTTCTCCCGCCTCGGCGGTGCCGGCCGGCAGCTACGTGATCCAGATCGCTTCGCTGCCTTCGGAAGCCGATGCCGAGAAATCCTACAAGAACCTTTCGGCGAAGTTCTCCGGCGTGATCGGCGGCCGTGCCTACGAGATCAAGAAGGCGGAGATTGCCGGGAAGGGAACCTATTATCGGGTCCGGATCGCAGGCGGGAGCAAGGATGAAGCCGTTGCCCTTTGCGAGCGTTACAGGGCGGCCGGCGGCACCTGCCTGGTGGCGAAGTAAGGTCCGAACCCGAAAAATCCATGATAGGATGGCGGAAACCCCGTGTTTCCGCCATTTTTCTTGTGCATGACCTTGCGTGGCGCTTCGGCTTTTCACCTGCGCCACTTATGATTCGGGCATGAGCAACAACAAAGCGATGATCCTGGGCTGCAGCGGCCTGAAGCTGACCGCCGATGAAAAGGCCTTCTACCGGGACGAACAGCCCTGGGGCTTCATCGTCTTCGCCCGCAATCTTTCCGAGCCTTCGCAGATCCGCGATCTGGTGGCGGAGATGCGCGAAACCGTCGGCGGCCGTAACGCCCCGGTGCTGATCGACCAGGAAGGTGGTCGCGTCCAGCGCATCCGCGAGCCGATCGCGCCGCGTTATCCTTCCGCCGCGGTGCTCGGCGACATCTACCGCCGCGACCGCAGCCAGGGGCTGCGTGCCGCCTGGCTGATGTCGCGGCTCCACGCCGTCGATCTTCTCAAGCTTGGCATCAATGTGGACTGCCTGCCGGTACTCGACGTTCCGGTTGAGGGGGCAAGTAACGTCATTGGCGACCGGGCCTACGGAACCGATCCGGTGACCGTCGGCGAAATGGGCGAAGCGGCAGCGGCGGGGCTGAAGTCCGGTGGCGTACTACCGGTCATGAAGCATATTCCCGGCCACGGCCGCGGCATGGCCGACTCCCACCACGAACTGCCGGTGGTAGCGACGCCTCTTTCCGAACTCGAAGCGCACGATTTCGCACCGTTCAAGCGCCTCAGCAACGAACTCATGGCGATGAGTGCCCATGTGGTCTACACCGCGATCGATCCCGACCATCCGGCGTCGACCTCGCGCAAGGTCATCGAAGATGTCATCCGTGGCCGCATCGGCTTCGAGGGCCTGCTGATCTCCGACGACTCCTCAATGAATGCGCTGAAGGGCACGCTTGGCGAAAGGGCGGCAGCGATCGTCGCGGGCGGTGGCGACATCGTCCTTCATTGCAACGGCGTGATGGAGGAAATGCGGGCAGTGGCCGCGCAGGTTCCGCCGCTCGCCGGCAGGCCGCGTGAGCGGGCTGCTGCTGTCGAGGCGGCGCTGACCTTCGTGGGAGAGGCGGATGAGGTCGCACTCCGCGACGAATTCGAGAGCCTGAGGGCATCGGCATGAACGGCCGCCCCGGACAGGCCCCGGCCGACCGTCAGCGAACCGGAGGGCAGGGAGCGTCCGCCGCCACGCCGATGGAGAAGCTCTGGCAGGAGGCCGAGTCCGAACGCCTGTCCGGCGAGCCGGCGCTGGTCATCGACGTACAGGGTTTCGAAGGCCCGCTCGACCTGCTGCTCTATCTCGCCCGCAACCAGAAGGTCGACCTCTCGCGGATTTCCGTTCTGGCGCTCGCCGAACAGTATCTCGAATTCATCGAGACCGCCCGGCGCATCCGCATCGAGCTGGCGGCCGACTATCTGGTGATGGCGGCGTGGCTCGCCTACCTGAAGTCCCGCCTCCTGATCCCGCAACAGGCGAAGGACGACGGTCCTTCGGGCGAGGAGATGGCGGCAACGCTCGCCTTCCGCCTCAAGAGGCTGGAGGCGATGCGCGAAGCGGCGACGCGCCTCATCAATCGCAACCGCCTCGGTCGCGACGTCTATGCGCGCGGCGCCCCCGAACATGTGCCGACGCGGATCGAATCCACCTACGAGGCGACGCTCTACGATCTGCTGACCGCCTATGCGGCGCTGCGCCAGCGTCAGTCGATCACCCAGGTGACGATCGAACGGCGCCGCGTCTGGTCGCTCGCCGACGCCCGCGCCATATTGACGCGCATGATTGGCGAGATCGGCGACTGGACGACGCTCGACCAGTACCTCTTGCGCTATGCGACGACGCCCGAGGAACGCGTGACGGCGATCGCGAGCGCCTTTGCGGCCTCGCTGGAGCTTGTCCGCGAAGGTCGCCTCGAAATCCGTCAGGAGGGCGCCTTTACGCCGATCTACATGCGCGGTGGGCCACGGGCCGCCGAGCTCGCATCGTCGGAGTAGGGTCATGGAGGAGGCGTTGCAGGAGGAGCGGTTGGATCTCGGCGACGACCACGAATTCACACCCGAACGCGACCGAGCGGCACGCGAGGCTCTGAGGATTGCGGAAGCACTGGTGTTCGCGTCCGCCGAGCCTGTTTCGGAGAAGTTTCTGGCGGATCGCCTGCCGCGCGGCACGAACGTAACGACACTGATGCAGACGCTGAAGGTCGAATATGCCGGCCGCGGGGTGAACCTCGTGCAGATCGGCGACCATTGGGCCTTCCGCACCGCAGCCGACATCTCCTTCGTCATCCGCAAGGAGGAAAGCGAGGCGAAGAAGCTTTCCCGCGCCGCACTCGAAGTCCTGGCAATCATCGCCTATCACCAGCCGGTGACGCGCGCCGAGATCGAGGAAATCCGTGGCGTCCAGACGTCGAAGGGAACGCTCGACGTGCTGATGGAGGCTGGCTGGGTCCGTTTTCGCGGCCGGCGGCGTTCGCCGGGCCGTCCGGTGACGCTCGGCACCACACGTGATTTCCTCGACCATTTCGGGCTCGAGGAGCTTCGCGACTTGCCCGGCCTCGAGGAGCTGAAGGGGGCGGGCCTGCTCTCCGGCCGCATCCCTGCCAACTTCAACATTGCCATTCCGGCTATCGGCGACGACCTGACCGAGGACGAGGATCCGATCACGCAACTCGATCTCGAGGAACTTGGCCTCTTGACTCCGGGTGGTGAACCGGACGATTAGGGTCATGTTTTGAACTGCAACGGGTTGCGCCCGGATTTGCGGGCAGCCGGAAGGCCGCCGTAACGGCAAAGAGCGCAGCCGCTCGGACGGTGGAATGAATTCGAACACGGCAATCGCACCGCGAGGCAGCGCCAGGCGCACGGCCGGCGTGACTTTTGCGGCCCGCCTGAGCTTCGAGGACATCCGTCACAGCTATCACGGCAAGGAAACCATTCGCGGCGTGTCGCTGACCGCAGAGGCGGGTGAG
The DNA here is from genome assembly GCF_014126615.1 of Ciceribacter thiooxidans. Lineage (NCBI taxonomy): Bacteria > Pseudomonadati > Pseudomonadota > Alphaproteobacteria > Hyphomicrobiales > Rhizobiaceae > Ciceribacter > Ciceribacter thiooxidans. Next base: position 1,843,716 of record NZ_CP059896.1, on the reverse strand, counting down.
GTACTTTGCCTGCTCGGTCCTTCCGGATCGGGCAAGACGACCCTGCTGCGTATCGCCGCAGGCATCGAGGTCCAGACCTCCGGCCGGTTGCTCCTCAACGAGCGCGAGGTGGCGGGGCCGTCGGGTTTCGTGCCGCCCGAGCAGCGCGGCATCGGCCTGATGTTTCAGGATTTCGCGCTGTTTCCCCATATGAGCGTGATCGACAACGTTCGTTTCGGCCTCACAGCGCTTCCGTCCGGCGAGGCGAGGGCCGAGGCGATGCTGGCGCTCGAGCGTGTCGGTCTCGCCCACTATGCGGATAAGTATCCGCATGTCCTCTCCGGCGGCGAGCAGCAGCGCGTGGCGCTCGCCCGGGCGCTCGCACCGCGGCCGGGCGTGCTCCTGATGGACGAACCGTTTTCGGGCCTCGATTCCCGCCTGAAGGATACGATCCGCGCCGACACGCTGGCGATCCTGCGGGAGACGCGTGCAACCGCCGTCGTCGTCACTCACGATGCCGAGGAAGCCATGCGCATGGCCGACCGGATCGCCCTTCTGCGCGATGGAAAGCTGGTTCAGGTCGGGACGTCGGATGATCTCTACCGGCGGCCGAAGGACCTCTTTGCGGCGGCCTTCTTTTCCGAGATCAACGAGTTTTCCGGTATCGTCAGGAACGGGGCGGTGGAGACGCCGCTCGGTGTCGCCTCCGCAGGAACGATTCCGGAAGGGCGTGATGTTTCCGTCGCGGTGCGCCTGTCGGGCGTGCATGTGCTGCCGGAAGGCGGTCCGATCCCGGCCCGCATCGTGTCGCGGCGGTTTCTCGGCGTGGTCGAGATGCTGACGCTTGCAGTTCCCGGACGGGAGCAGCCGGTTCGTGCGCGAATCCGTGCTGATCTCTTGCCACCGGGCCTCAAGGATGTGACCGTGAAGGTCGATCCGCGAGACATTTTGGCATTTGAAAAAGATGCGTAAACATCTTACATCGAGGTTACGCAAAACCGAGGGAGTTTGTAATGGGTTCTTTTAGCATGTGGCACTGGCTGATCGTTCTGGCGATCGTGCTGCTCTTGTTTGGCCGCGGCAAGATTCCGGAACTGATGGGCGACGTCGCCAAGGGCATAAAGAGCTTCAAGAAGGGCATGGCCGACGACGATACCCCTGAAGCTCCGGGCAAGACCGTCGAGCACAAGGCCGACGAAACGAAGTAACCCGGTCCCGGCCGGGTACACGCGGTCCTTCCTGGTGTGATGGATTTTGAAGTTCGTTGCGGCGTTTGCGGCTTGCCTCTACACCGGACATCGAGTTCAACAGCGCTAGTGCCGAAATGTTGCCAGTCTTCCTTGCGATCTCAAGTATTCGCTCGACGCTGGCCGCAGACGGTGATCGCTTGGAAGTCGGCACACGAGGGGCGATGGCTTCAGGAGCCTGATTTATGCTCGATATTGGCTGGACCGAACTGCTGGTCATTGCCGTGATTCTGATCGTGGTGGTCGGTCCGAAGGACCTTCCACCGATGATTAGGGCGTTCGGAAAGATGACCTCGCGGTTGCGCAAGACTGCGGGCGAATTTCGCGCGCAGTTCGATGAGGCTTTGCGTGAGGCCGAACTCGACGAGTTGCGGCAGACGGTCAGCGATGTCCGAAGCCTCAACCCTGCGAACGCGCTTCGCGATGCCGTCAACCCGCTGCGGCAGGCCGGCAACGAGATAAAGAGTGAATTGCAGAAGGCGACCTCTCCGGATGTGAAGCCGAAGGAAGCGCCGGCTGAAACGACGGCGAGCGAAAGTGTCGCCGTGCCGGTAGCTCCGGCAATGCCGGCGCCTGTCAGCGGCGTTCCGCCGGAATTGACCGCCCCGGCCCCCGTGGACGAGGGGAAGCCGAAGCCAGCCGCCAAAAGGGCAGCCAAGCCGAAGGTCGAGCAGGCGACGGCCGCGCCTGCCGCGAAGGCGGCCCCCAAACGGGCGGCACCGGCTTCGAAGAAGACCGAAGCGGGGGCGAAGCCCGCCGCTCGCAAGCCGCGCACTGCGAAGAAAGAGGATAGTCAATGAGCGGCGATCTCGAAGACAAGCCGCAGCCGCTGATCGAACACCTCATCGAATTGCGCACGCGCCTGATCTGGTCGCTCGTGGCGTTCTTTGTCGCCTTTATCGGTTGCTTCGCCTTCGCCAAGGATCTCTTCAATCTCTTGGTCGTTCCCTACAAGTGGGCGGTCATTTGGGCCGGCCTCGACGTCTCGAAGGCGGAGCTCATCTATACGGCACCGCAGGAGTTCTTCTTCACCCAGGTGAAGGTCTCCATGTTCGGTGCGCTGGTCATCGCCTTTCCGGTCATCGCCGCGCAGATCTACAAGTTCGTCGCTCCGGGCCTCTATAAGAACGAGCGCCAGGCGTTTCTGCCGTTCCTCATTGCGTCGCCGGTCTTGTTTCTGATCGGTGCTGCGCTGGTCTATTTCTTCTTCACGCCGATGGTGATGTGGTTCTTCCTGGCTATGCAGCAGGCGCCGGACCAGAACGGCATCGCGATCTCGCTGATGCCGAAGGTATCGGAATATCTGAGCCTCATCATGACGCTGGTCTTCTCCTTCGGCCTGGTCTTCCAGCTGCCTGTGGTGACGACTTTGCTGGCGCGGGTCGGCCTGCTCGAAAGCGCCTGGCTTGCCGGAAAGCGCAAGTATTTTATCGTGGTCGCCTTCGTGATTGCCGCGGTCCTCACTCCGCCCGATCCGGTCTCCCAGATCGGTCTTGCGCTGCCAACGATCCTTCTCTACGAGGTGGCGATCTATGCTGCGCGACTCGTGGAGCGCAAGCGCGCTGCCACGGCTGTGGTCGAGGCGGACGAATCCGCGGGCGCCGGCAACGTTTGAGCTGCGCCGGCAGTATTCCTTTAGACGCCGGCTCCGGACATGCGGGGCCGGTGCCGACGAAACCGTTCTCGCCCGACCAAGACAACACGACCTGGAACGACAATGCTTGATATCAAATGGATCCGTGAAAACGCCGAGGCTCTTGACGCGGCGCTGGCAAAGCGCAGTGCGGAACCGCAGGCGGCAAGTCTGATTGCGCTCGACGAGAAGCGCCGCTCCGTCGTCCAGGGTCTGCAGGACATGCAGTCGCGCCGCAACGCCGCCTCCAAGGAAATCGGCGCGGCGATGGCGCAGAAGAATATGGAGCTTGCCGAGAAGCTGAAGGCGGAAGTGGCACATCTGAAGGATGCGATGCCGGCTGCCGAAGAAGCGGAGCGGCAGGTTTCGGCCGAACTCACTGACGCATTGTCGCGCATTCCGAACATTCCGCTGGACGACGTGCCCGTCGACCAGGACGAGCACGGCAACGTGGTGAAGCGGGTCGTCGGTGAGAAGCCGACCTGGAACCATGCCGCGAAAGAGCACTACGAGATCGGCGAAGCGCTGGGCTACATGGATTTCGAGCGCGCCGCGAAGCTTTCGGGCGCGCGCTTCACGGTTCTGACCGGTCAGCTGGCGAAGCTCGAACGTGCGCTCGGCCAGTTCATGCTTGATCTCCACACCACCGAGCACGGCTATACGGAAGTCTCCTCGCCCCTGATGGTGCGCGACGAGGCGATGTATGGCACGGGCCAGCTTCCGAAGTTTGCCGAGGACCTGTTCAAGACCACCGACGGGCGTTGGCTGATCCCGACCGCCGAGGTGACGCTGACCAACCTGGTTTCGGGCGAAATCCTCGAACAGGAGAAGCTGCCACTGCGCTTTACGGCACTGACGCCGTCCTTCCGTTCGGAAGCGGGTTCCGCAGGGCGCGACACGCGGGGCATGCTGCGCCAGCACCAGTTCTGGAAGTGCGAGCTCGTCTCGATCACCGATGCGGAGAGCTCGATTGCCGAGCACGAGCGCATGACGGCGTGTGCCGAAGAGGTGTTGAAGCGGCTCGGACTGCACTTCCGCACAATGACGCTTTGCACCGGCGACATGGGCTTCGGGGCCCGCAAGACCTATGACATCGAGGTTTGGCTTCCGGGCCAGAACACCTATCGTGAAATTTCCTCCTGCTCGGTCTGCGGCGACTTCCAGGCGCGGCGGATGAACGCTCGCTATCGCGGCAAGGACGACAAGGGGACGACCTTTGTCCACACGCTGAATGGTTCGGGCGTTGCGGTCGGACGCTGCCTTATCGCGGTCATGGAAAACTACCTGAACGAGGACGGCTCGATCACGATCCCCGACGCGTTGCTGCCGTACATGGGTGGTCTGAAGCGGATCGAGAAGGCTGCCTGACGGGAACGAGGTTCGGATGCGCATTCTGCTCACTAACGACGACGGCATCCACGCCGAAGGACTTGCGGTTCTGGAGCGTATCGCCCTTACGTTGTCCGACGACGTCTGGGTCGTCGCGCCGGAGACTGACCAGAGCGGGCTTGCGCATTCGCTGACGCTTTCCGAACCGCTGCGCCTGCGGAAGGTCTCCGACAGGCATTTCGCCCTGCGCGGAACGCCGACCGACTGCGTCATCATGGGCATCCGTGAGGTCATGGACAGAAAGCCAGACCTCGTGCTCTCGGGCGTCAATGCAGGGTCGAACCTCGCGGACGATGTGACCTATTCCGGCACCGTTGCCGGTGCCATCGAGGGGACGCTCCAGGGCGTACGCTCGATCGCGCTCAGCCAGAGCTACACCTATACGCCCGAAGGGCCGCGCTACATACCGTGGGAAAACGCAGAAGCGCTCGCTCCTGATCTCATCTGCAAGCTGATGGCGGCCGAGATGACGCCGGATACGCTGCTCAACGTCAATTTTCCGAACTGTGCGCCGAAGGAGGTGCAGGGGATCTCGGTCACCTCGCAGGGCAAGCTCGATTTCGGCCTGACGGTCGAGCAGCGCTCGGACGGCCGTGGTTTTCCGTACTACTGGCTGCGCTTCGGCGAACGGCAGGGGCATTTCCGTGAGGGCACGGATATCCACGCGGTCAAGAACAACAGGATTTCGGTCACGCCGCTCAAGCTCGACCTGACCGACTACAGTGCGCAGGATCGGGTCGCGAAGGCGCTTGGATACGGGGTGAACGATTGAAATCGGCGATGGTCGAAAAGGAAGGCTTTGCCGCTCTGGTCCTGCGCCTGCGCGCCGAGGGGATTTCCGACCTTGACCTCCTGACCGCCGTCGAACAGACCCCGCGCTCGGCGTTCGTGCCGCCGCAATTCGCCGACCAGGCCTATTCCAGCCGCACCATTCCGATCGATTGCGGCGCGTTCATGGAGGGTGCCGATCTTGCTTTGCGCCTCCTCGACCGGCTGAACGTCAAGCCAGGACAGCGGGTGCTCGACATCGGCACCGGCAGCGGCTTTATGGCAGCCGTGCTCGGCAGGCTTACCGAGCGCGTCGTCTCGATCGACCGTTACAGGACGCTGGTCGCCGATGCGCAACGCAGGCTCGAAAAGCTCGGTATCCGCAATGTCGTTCTGCGTCAGGCCGACGGCAGCAACGGGCTTCCGGGTGAGGGCACCTTCGATCGCATTCTTTCGAGTGCAGCGTTTCCGGCCATGCCGCGTTTCTACGCGGAGCAACTGGTTTCTGGCGGAGTCTTCCTGGCTCCGCTGATGGTGGCGGAGGACACCTGCATGATGGTACGGCTGACGAAGACCGGCAGCCGTTTCGAGCGCGAGGACCTCTTCCAGGTGCCTTACCTGCCGCTCGTGCCCAAGATTGCCTCTTATCTCTGAGCGGCGTCCGCGCACGCGACAACGTGTCGTTGCCAAATAGTTCACCGCGATTCTCGTCAGTTAACCGGGCGGTAACACTAACGCGCTTTAATCATCCCACATCCAGTTGAGTATTTTGTGGGTCGAGTTATGCGTGAAAATTCGTCGCTGAAAACCGAACTGCCTATCGTCCGGATCGCAAGTGCGATGCTGCTGGCGAGCGTCGCTGCCGGATGCAGTTCCGATGCGACCCGCTTCAGTTCCGTCTTCTCCCAGGACACGTTGACGACCGCCTCGATTCCCCAGCGGGGGGATGGCGGTGTAGGGATAGCCGCGCATCCGACGCCGAGCATGGAAGTGGCGAGCGCTCAGCCGTCATACCAGCAGGACTACAATACCCGCCAGCAGGCACTCGGCCAGCCTTATCCGGCGCAGCCCTCGACCTCGGGATCGGCTGCCCGTATGGCGAGCTCCCCGGTCGCCGTGCAGCGTGCGGAGCTTGCCGCTCCGACGGCTGGTGCCGGACGGCAGCAGGCGATGGCGCAGCCTTTCCCTGCCGCGCAGACGGCGCAAAAGGCGGTCGGGGACGACCTTGCCACCGGCAGCAATCCGCCGGCCGGCAACTGGGCTACCGCCAACGAATCCCGCGTCACTCTCCGTCCCGGCGAGACGGTTGCCACGCTTTCCAAGCGTTTCGGTGTGCCGGAAGCTGCGATCTTGAAGGCGAACGGCCTCAGCCAGGCATCCGACGCCGCCCCGGGGCAGTTGATGATTATCCCGCGTCTTGGCGGTAATGCGGCCCGCGCTTCTGCGGACGTCGCTTCCCTGCCGGAGAAGGGCAAGGTGCCGACGCAACTGCCTCAGCAGGAGCAGAAGGTTGCCGTCCTGCCGAATACCCCCGGCAGTCGCGAAAAGCTCCAGGTTCAGCAGTCGGGCGCCACCGGCAAGAACGTTGCGGGAGCCGGGCAGGGCGGCAGCTATGTCGTCAAGCCGGGTGACACGCTGACCAAGATCGCCAGGGCGACTGGCACGCCGATCGAGGCCCTCAAGGCTGCGAACGGCCTCTCCTCGGCCAATATCCGCATCGGTCAGACGCTGACGATTCCGGCCGCGGGGGCGACATCTGCCGTCGCAACGAAGGTCGCCGCCGCCAACCCGTCCGATGCGACGTTGAAAACGGCTTCGGTCCCTGCCGCCGGCAAGAAGAAGGCGACGCCGGTCGCCTACCAGCCGCCGGATGCCACCCGGACCGTGGGCGAGGTCGCGTCGGCAACGATCAAAGAGGAAGCGCCGGAGACTACCGGGATCGGCAAGTACCGCTGGCCGGTCACGGGTGCGGTCGTCGCCGGCTACGGCGCGAACGTCGACGGCAAGCGCAACGACGGGATCGACATCTCTGTCCCCGCCGGCACGCCGGTCAAGGCCGCGGAAAATGGCGTCGTCATCTATGCTGGCAACGGTCTCAAGGAACTCGGCAACACGGTTCTCGTCCGCCATGATGACGGCACCGTGACCGTCTACGGCCACGCCGACGCGCTGAAGGTCCAGCGCGGACAGAAGGTCCAGCGCGGCCAGCAACTCGCGACCTCCGGCATGAGCGGCAGCGCCAAGCGCCCCTTGCTGCACTTCGAGGTGCGCAAGGATGCGACCCCGGTCAATCCGATGACCTTCCTGGAATAGGTATTGCGTACCAGGAGAGCGTAGAAAAGGTCCGGCATCCCGGACCTTTTTTCGTTCCTGTCAGCCGCGTTCCATGGTGATGCGCAGCCGCCCGGCGAGATCCTGGATGTACTGCCAGGCGACGCGACCGGAGCGGCCGCCGCGGGTGGTCGCCCATTCGAGCGCTTCGGCATGCAGTGTCTCGCGGTCGAGCGGCAGGCGGAAATGTTCCGCGTACCCGTCGATCATCGTCAGGTAGTCGTCCTGGCTGCATTTGTGGAAACCGAGCCAGAGGCCGAAGCGGTCGGAGAGTGAGACCTTTTCCTCGACCGCTTCCGAGGGGTTGATCGCGGTCGACTGTTCGTTCTCCATCATGTGACGCGGCAGTAGGTGGCGACGGTTGGATGTGGCGTAGAAGAGCACGTTGTCGGGGCGGCCTTCGATACCGCCATCGAGCGCAGCCTTCAGCGACTTGTAGGCGGTGTCGTCGTGATCGAAGGAAAGGTCGTCGCAGAAGACGATCACCCGGTGGGGCGCCGCCTTCATCATCTCGAGGAGGACGGGTAGCGAGGAAATGTCCTCACGGTGCACCTCGACGAGCTTCAGCGAAATACCGGTGGCCTCCTTGACGTCGGCGTGGACGGCCTTGACCAGCGACGACTTGCCCATGCCGCGTGCGCCCCAGAGCAGGACGTTGTTGGCCGGAAAGCCTTCTGCGAAGCGGAGCGTGTTCTCGTGCAGGATGTCGCGGACGTGATCGACGCCGCGGATGAGCGACAGTGCGACTCGATTGGGGCGCGGAACCGGCTGCAGATGGCTGCGTGGCGGCACCCAGACGAAACAGTCGGCGGCATCCCAGTCGTTTTGTGCAGGGGCAGGACCTGCCAGCCGCTCCACGGCGACCGTCAGCCGGCGCAGTTCATTCAGGATCAGGAGGTTGAGTTCCTCGGCCATGACTGTTTCCTCGCGAAGGTGAAGACGGCTGCGGCTATGTCCGCTTTTTCCGGGCGGTAGCATGGCCTTTTGCGGCATGAAAGGGTAAGACGCCTTGAATCGGTACGCACGGTCGCCGTTTCTGTTGCAATCGCTTGGCTCGCCACTATATTCCGGCGACCTGAAGCGGCAGCAGCGGTTGCCGGCAAGCCTTGTTCTCTAGGGAGTTTTTTTCCATGTTCATTACGCAGGCATTCGCGCAGGACGCAGCAGCCCAGGGCGCAACCGGCTTCGGCTCCGGTCTCGAGATGCTCTTCCTTTTCGCGCCGCTGATGGTCGTCTGGTACTTCTTCTTGATCCGGCCGCAGCGCCAGCAGATGAAGAAGCGCGAGGAAACCCTTTCCTCCATCCGGCGTGGCGACCAGGTCGTGCTCGGTGGCGGCATCGTCGGCAAGGTCGCGAAGGTCGTCGACGACAAGGAACTCGACGTGGAAATCGGCGACGGCGTGAAGGTCCGCGTTCTGCGCAGCTACGTCGCGGAAGTTCGCGTGAAGGGCGAACCGGTCAAGGCCGACGCGGCATCCTGATCGTTCGTGCGGCGCCCCGAGAGGCACGGCCAACGGTTGTCATAATCTGATTTCGAGAGTTTCATGCTGTATATCTCCCGCTGGAAGACGATCCTGATCTGGCTCACCGTCGCGGTGAGCGTGGTGATCGCCATGCCCAATTTCTTCAGCAACGAGCAGCTCGCGTCGTTTCCGTCGTGGGTCCCTTCGAAGAAGGTCACGCTCGGTCTCGACCTTCAGGGTGGCTCCCACATCATGCTGAAGATCGAGAAGGCCGATATCATCAAGGAACGGCTGGAGACGACCGTCGGCGACATCCGCAACAGCCTTCGTGAGGCGGGCATTCGCTATACCGGTCTCTCGGGAGTCGGTCAGCAGATTCAGGTGCGCATCACCGATGCGGACAAGATCGAGGCGGCAAAGGAAGCGCTCACGCCGCTGACACAGGCTGTCAGCGTCGGTGGCCTGACCGGCGGTACCGTGCAGGAAGTCACGATGACGGAGGGCGAGGGCGGGCTTCTGCGTCTCAACCTCACTGATGCGGGCATCGATTATCGCACTGCCTCGGCCCTGACCCAGTCGATCGAGGTGGTCCGCCGTCGTGTGGACGAGCTGGGCACCACCGAGCCGCTGATCCAGCGCCAGGGCGAGGACCGTATCATCGTCCAGGTTCCCGGCCTCACCGATCCGCAGCGCCTGAAATCGCTTCTCAACCAGACCGCCAAGCTCACCTTCCATATGGTTGATACCAGCATGCCGGTCGAAGAGGCGATCAACGGACGCCCGCCGGCTTCCTCCGAGGTTCTCTATTCCATGGACGATCCGGCGGTACCCTATCTCGTCGAGAAGCGGTCACTGGTTTCCGGCGAAAACCTCGTCGATGCGCAGGCGACCTTCAACCAGCAGACCAATGAGCCGGTCGTTTCCTTCCGCTTCGACAGCAAGGGCGCGCAGCGCTTTGCGCAGGCGACGCAACAGAATGTCGGCCGGCCCTTCGCGATCGTTCTGGACGATCAGGTGATTTCCGCGCCCGTCATCCGGGAACCGATCGTCGGAGGCTCCGGCCAGATCTCCGGCGGCTTCTCCGTCGAAGGCGCAAACGACCTTGCCGTGCTGCTGCGCGCGGGTGCGCTGCCCGCGACCCTGACGGTCGTCGAAGAACGCACCGTCGGCCCCGGTCTCGGTGCGGACTCGATCAGCGCCGGCCTGAACGCGTCGGTGATCGGCGCGATTGCGGTCGTCCTGTTCATGCTCGCCTTCTACGGCACGTTCGGTGTGATGGCGAATATCGCACTCGCTGCCAACATCACGATGATCTTCGCAGCCCTGACGACACTTGGTTCGACGCTCACGCTGCCGGGTATCGCCGGTATCGTTCTGACGATGGGCATGGCGGTCGACTCGAACGTCCTCGTCTACGAGCGCATCCGCGAAGAGGTGAAGAACGGCCGTTCGCTGGCGCAGGCGATTGACGTTGGCTTCAAGAAGGCATTCGCTACCATCGTCGACGCCAACCTGACGACCCTCATCGCCGCTGTCGTTCTGTTCTTCCTCGGTTCCGGCCCGGTTCGCGGCTTTGCGGTCACGCTTGCCGTGGGTATCGTCACCACCGTCTTCACCGCCTTCACGATGACCCAGTGGCTGATGGCCATGTGGTTCCGCTGGCGTCGGCCGAAGCACCTGCCGAAGAGCATTCGCACCGGCATGTTCGACACCCAGAACATCCGCTTCATGGCGATCCGCAAGTTCACCTTCGCCACTGCAGGCGCTCTCATCGCAGCTTCGCTTATCGGCTTCGTCGTGGTCGGATTGAACCTCGGCATCGACTTCAAGGGTGGATCGCTGATCGAGCTCAAGGCACGGCAAGGGGCGGCCGACATCGGCGACATTCGCGAACGGCTGAGCGAGCTCAACCTCGGGGAAATCCAGGCGCAAGGGTTTGGCGATCCGTCGAGCGTGCTCGTTCGTCTGCAGTCGCAGGAGGGCGGCGAAAACGCCGAGCAGTCGGCGATCTCGCTCGTGCGTCAGGAGCTTCAGGACCAGTATGAGTTCCGTCGTGTGGAAGTGGTCGGGCCCGCCGTTTCGAGCGACCTGACGGCGAATGCCACGATCGGCGTCGGCGTGTCGCTCCTGCTCATTCTGATCTACATCTGGTTCCGCTTCGAATGGCAGTTTGCGGCAGGCGCGATCATCGCGACCCTGCATGACGTGATCCTCACCCTCGGGCTCTTCGTCGTCACCGGCATAGAGTTCAATCTGACGAGTATCGCGGCGATCCTGACCATCATCGGCTACTCGTTGAACGACACGGTCGTGGTCTATGACCGTATGCGCGAGAACCTGAGGCGCTACAAGAAGATGCCGCTCGACGTGCTGATCGACGCCTCGATCAACCAGACGCTGTCGCGCACGGTCTTGACGGCCGCGACGACGCTGATCGCCCTCCTAGCGCTCTACATCTTCGGCGGCGAGGTCATTGCGTCGTTCACGCTCGCCATGTTGTTCGGCGTGCTGATCGGCACCTTCTCGTCCATCTACATGGCAGCGCCGGTCCTGATTGCCTTCAAGCTGCGTCCGGAAAGCTTCCAGCAGGAGGACAAGGGCGCCGAAGGCGAGATTCTGCCCGCCGGCAAGGCAGGGGCCTGATCGCGGTGGCGGAGGCGCCGGCCAATCGTGGTATCGTTATGCGGGAGGCGCATTTCCCCGGACGTGCTCCGATCGATGCCTACGGTAATGGCGGCTTCCGTTTCGCCGATATGTCCCACCGCGGCTCCTTGCTTCTGCTGCCTTCCGGCATATATGGCTGGGAGATGGCGGAAGGCGATCCGCTTTCCGTCGAGGCTTTCCGGCGCGTGCTGGAGGAGGCCGCCGGCATCGAGGTGCTGCTGGTCGGAACCGGGAAGGACCTGCGTCCGATCCCTGCCGACCTCAAGGCAGCGCTCCGGGAACGTGGTGTCGCGAGCGATCCGATGGGGACGGGCGCGGCGGTTCGCACCTACAACATCATGCTTGCCGAACAACGGGCCGTGGCCGCCGCGCTGATCGCGGTCTGATACGAGTTCTCTTGGGAAAAGGCGATGTCGGACAACGAAGCCATCTGCCTCGCCGGCCTGCGCGATACCGATCGGGATCGCTACCTTGCGACGCTGCTGTCGCCCGCCGACAAGCGCGCCGGGCTCACTGCCCTCTACGGTTTCAACGCGGAACTTGCGAGAATCCGCGACGTGGTGCGCGAGCCGCTTCCGGGCGAGGTTCGGCTGCAGTACTGGCGTGATCTCGTGTCCGGCGTCGAACATGGCGAGACGGCGGGCAATCCGCTCGGTGCGCTTCTTCTCGAGACCATCCGGCGTCACGACCTGCCGGTCGAGGCACTGCTGCGGATGCTCGACGCCCGCATCTTCGATCTCTACGACGACCCGATCGAGAGCCGCGGCATGTTCGAGGGCTATGCCGGAGACACGGCCTCCGCTCTGATACAGCTTTCAAGTCTGGTACTCGCGCCCGAGGAAGCGGCGAACTGTGCCGAACGCGCCGGCCATGCCGGGGTGGCGCAGGCGGTCGCCGGTGCGATCCTGCTTCTGCCGCGAACGAGAGCGCGTGGCCAGCTCTATATTCCCGTGGAAATCCTGAACGCCGTCGGCCTCGATCGCGAGGGATTTCTTGCCGGCGAGGATCACCCGCGGATGTCCGCCGCCGTCGAAGCCTTTGCCGGCCTCGGTCGCGAGCATCTTGCGAAAGTCCGCGATGGCGGCGCATTGCCTGCTGCGATCATGCCGACCTATCTGCCGGTGGCGCTGGTCGGGCCTGTGCTCGATCGCGCCGTAAGAAGGCCAGCATGCGTCTTCGAGGAAGAGATTCGAGCTCCACAATGGCGTCGGCAGTTGCTGCTCATGTGGGCGGCGGTCTGGCGGCGGGTCTGAGGCGGCCAAATTCGCGCAAGCCTCGGCTGCTAGAGCCGTTCCTATCGCGACGTCGAGATACGCCGGAACTGTTCGCATCGTCGCTCGAGCGAACGGGATGAGAAGAGGGAGGCGGATGTGACGCTTGTCACGTGGATGGTGATCTTTGGACTGCTGGCACTTTTCGCCGTCGGAGCGACGCGCGTGGCGCGGCAGGCGACGAGCGAGGAGTCCCACGATACCGGCCTAGCGATCCTGCAGTTCGGTCGTGCCTTTCCCAACGAAGCAATCCGCAATCTGCGCGCGACTGCGGACGGCAAGGCCGTCTTCGTCCGTCTTCACGACAACAAGACCGGCTTCATGCGCAATATGCGCAGTCACTTTGCCTGCCACCTGATCGAGCCGGGCACGGTAAGGGTGCGAGACCTGCCGAACGGCCGCGGGCTGTCGATCGAGTTTCTGGACGCTCCATTCCACAACGGCGAGTTCGTCTTTACGTCCGCGGCCGAGGCTGCCGAGGTCTCGCTCTGGCTGCTCGGCAACTACGTCAGCGCAAGCGCCCGCAAAGACGCGGACGGCTCGCTCGCCAAAGGCTGACGGGAACGGCAGTCAGACGCTTTCGAGCCAGCACTTGCAGTCGGCGATTGCCCGGGCGGCGATCAGCTGGCGTTTCATGATCGTCTTGTCCTTGCCACGAAAGCGCTTCACGCCTTCGGGCTTGGTGATCGAGCCGGGCTCCAGCTCCGGGAACAGGCCGAAATTGATGTTCATCGGCTGGAAGGACCGCTTGCCCGGTTCCTCGTCGGTGACGATATGGCCGCCTGTAATGTGATTGAGGAGCGAACCCATGGCCGTCGTTGCAGGCGGCAGGCGGACCGGCTCACCCTTTCGCTCGGCCGCAGCGAAGCGGCCGGCAAGCAGGCCGATGGATGCACTCTCGACATAGCCTTCGCAGCCGGTGATCTGGCCGGCGAACCGCAGGCCGCGGCGGCTCTTGAGCTGCAGGGTTTCGTCGAGCAGGACCGGCGAATTGATGTAGGTATTGCGATGCAGGCCGCCGAGGCGAGCGAATTCCGCGTTTTCGAGGCCCGGAATCATCCGGAAGATCTCGGCCTGGGCCCCGTAACGCAGTTTCGTCTGGAAGCCCACCATGTTGTAGAGCGTGCCGAGTGCGTTGTCCTGACGTAGCTGGACGACGGCATAGGCCTTGACCGTCGGGTTATGCGCATTGGTCAGGCCCATCGGCTTCATCGGCCCGTGCCGCAGCGTTTCGCGGCCGCGCTCCGCCATGACCTCGATCGGCAGGCAGCCGTCGAAATAGGGCGTGCCCTCCCATTCCTTGAACCCGACGGTGTCCCCGGCGATCAACGCGTCGATGAATGCGTTGTACTGCGCCTCGTCGAGTGGGCAGTTGATGTAATCTTTGCCGGTTCCGCCTGGTCCGACCTTGTCGTAGCGCGACTGATACCAGCAGACGTTCATGTCGATCGACTCGCGGTGGACGATCGGCGCGATGGCATCGAAGAAGGCGAGGGCATCTGCCCCGGTCTGTAGGCGGATGGCTTCGGCGAGCGCAGGCGAGGTGAGCGGGCCGGTCGCAACGATCGTCGAGCCCCATTCCTCGGGCGGAAGGCCTGCAACTTCCTCCCGGACCACCGTGATCAGCGGATGGCCTTCGATCGCGCTGCTGACGGCGGCGGAAAAGCCTTCTCGGTCGACGGCAAGTGCACCCCCCGCCGGGACCTGGTTCCGGTCGGCCGCGGCCATGATCAGCGATCCGGCAAGGCGCATCTCGGCATGGATGACGCCGACCGCATTGGAGGTGGCGTCGTCGGACCGGAAGGAATTCGAACAGACGAGCTCCGCAAGGCCGTCGGTCTTGTGGGCATCGGTGCCGCGCACGCCGCGCATCTCGTGCAGGATCACCGGCACGCCGGCCTGGGCCGCCTGCCAGGCCGCTTCCGAACCGGCGAGGCCGCCGCCGACGATATGGATGGGGGAGAGGGTCTCTGTCTTCGTCATGCGGGGTGCTTATCACGCGGCGCCCACGGTTCCAATCGCCACGAATCAAAAACGGCACCATGCGGTGCCGTTCGGCGTCTTCTTCATGTCGTGGTGCCCCGCGACTGCGGAGCGGCCGGCATCAGTGCTTAGCGAAAGGAGCGTGCTGCGATGTTGCGGATATCGTAGCGGGTGATGCCGATATCGGAGAGCGCCTGGTTGGACAGGTTGCCGAGCTCGGAAATCGTGCGGCGGTAGCTCATCCAGTTCTTGGCATAGCGGATCGGGTTCATGGTCGTTTCCTCGGGACATTGATTTCGCTGTTCATGCCGTCCTTGGCATCAGCGATTGAGCCTTTTATACGCTCGTAAAACAATATTGTGCAGTGCAAAAATCGAGCGACTGCTATGCAAATGTGCAAAGCATGGCGAGAATTTAGGCGAGGCTCAGAAAACCGGCACGACGTCGGAGCGCGGATGATCGTTCCGTCGCCCGGCGAAGACGAAAAAAGGCCTCCCGCGAGGGGAGGCCTTTCATTTCTTCCGGATTGGAAGCGGCTGTAAATCAGCCGGCAATGGCGTCGCGGGCGACGCGACGGATGTCTTCGCGGCCGATACCGAGGTCGCGCAGTTCGCGGTCCGACATGCGGCCGAGTTCGTTGATGGTCTGACGGTACTTGCGCCAGTTGGTAAGCGAGCGAGCAAAGTTCATGATTGGTCTCCTTGGACTTCCTGCGGCGGCCGTCCTCGGCGCCGCTTTCGATTTCATGAGCTCAATATATGCTGCGTCGCAAAATCATGTAGAGCCAAGTTTGTATGCCACCCATGCATCAAATGCATGATAGCGCCGTTTACCGATCGTTAACTGTCCATTTTTGCATCACCTAAGAGGGGCGCAAGAAAAGGTGGTTCGGTTGAGGAATGGTGAAAACAAATAACGCTCACCGGGGGAGGAGGTCCGGTGAGCGTCATTTTGGGTGACTGGCAACTGGGAGGAGGAGTGCCGCCAGTCTTATCGGTGCGACACTGGGAGGAGGAGTGTGTGGCACCGAATTTCGTCGAGATCCCTTGGTCGCTTCGGGGCGCCTCAAGCGCGATCTCTATGGCTTGAATATAGTACGCCGACTTCGCTTTGTGCAGTGCAATATTCTCATGGAAGGCATGCAATCTGCGCATGGCCAACGAGAGCGTCGCGAAAGGCCCTCGAAAGGGCATTGTCATTTCCACTCTCGCAAATCAGAGTGCCACGAAACGCGACGCGGCGATATGCGGCAAGGCAGCGCAGGTTATCGAGGAAATCGAGGGGGAGACGATGTATCGCGGAAGGCTGAAACGCGACTTCGATCTGTGGGTCGACAAGGGGCTGCTGGCTCGTCCCGCCGCCGATGCGATGCTCGCCGAATACGACCAGCGCAGATCGGGCTTCAGCGTCGGCGGCGTGCTGACCATGCTGGCGGCGCTGCTGATCTCCGCCTCCATCTTGCTGCTGATCGCGGCGAACTGGGAGGAAATCCCCCGCGGCGCCAAGGTAATCTCCGTCGTTGCCCTCGTCTGGGTCTTCCATCTCTCCGCAGGCGTCGCCTTCGGCCGCGGTGCGGATCGTCTGGGCGGTGCGGCCCTGGTGCTCGGCACGATGAGTTTCGGCGGCGCGATCGCTCTGATCGGGCAACTCTATCATCTGTCCGGCGACACCGCGGATGCCATGCTGCTCTGGTTTTCGGGCGCCGTGGTCTCGGCTTTCCTCTTCCGCTCCGCAGCGGTGACGGTCGCCGCCGGCTTTCTCGCCTTCGCTGTCTCCTTTGCCATTGTCGACCAGTTCGACTGGGAATGGGACTGGCTTTATGGCTGGTCGCCGATCGCCTGCGCCGTCATCGTGCTGGCGCTCGTCTATCGAACCGGCGCGGAGCGCGCCCGCCATCTTGCCTATCTCGTCGGTCTTTCCTGGCTCGGCTGGCTCTATGGCCTGAGCGAGGAAGTCTGGCCGGCCGTAGTCTATGCACTGCTGGGGACACTGGCCTTCGTCGCGTTAACGGTGAAGGGCTCTCCTCTGGAGGCGGTAGCGCGCCGGGCGGGAGCGGCGCCGGCCTTCTATGCGTGTGCGCTCACAGTACTCGGCCTTGTTGCCCTTCATTTTGAGTATGATGCCGGGGGGCGGCTTGCCGTGCTCGCGTCGGCGACCATCGCCTTCGTGCTGCTCGCCCTGGCGTTCGACGGGCGTGACAATGGCGCGGTACGCTATCTCGCCTACACGGTCTTTGCCGGCGAGGTGCTTTATCTCTCCTTCGTGACGATCGATTCCATGCTCGGTACCTCCGGCTTCTTCCTGCTTTCGGGCCTGGTGGTCGCAGTACTCGCCTTCGTCGTCGTCCGTATGGAAAAACTCTTTGCCCGCAGAGCCGAGGAGGCCGGCCGATGAACACCGCAACCGGAACCCCAGGCGGCCGCTATTATCTTCTCGTTGCCGCAGGTGTGTCGGCCCTTTTTACCGCCGTCCTGCTCTACATGGTCGAGCACCGTGCGGCGATCCTGCGCTCCGGCACCGAGGTGGTCCTGAAGACGGTGCCGGTCGATCCGCGTGATCTTCTGCGCGGAGACTATGTCGTGCTGTCTTACGAGGTGTCCCGGATTCCCGCCTCCCTCGTCAAGGGCGACTGGCCGGCGCCCGGAAGCTGGACGCGGATGAACGTGCGGCTGAGGCCGGGGCCGGACGGCTACTGGACGGTTGCCGAGGCCGCCTTCGGCGATCTGCCGCCGGCGGAAGGGTCGGTGGTTCTGCGCACGCAGCGCTTCCGTCTTTATACGCCTCCGGACGACAAGGAGGGCGAAATCAGCGTCGACTACGGCATCGAGCGCTATTACGTGCCGGAGGGCGAGGGCAGGCCGATCGAGGATGCGCGCAACGACGACGAGGTATCGGTCGCAGCGCGTGTCGGCGCCGGAGGGCAGGCGCAGATTCGGGAACTCAGGGTGCGCGGCATCCCTGCCTACGAGGAGCCGCTCTACTGACAAGGGCCCCGAGGCCGGCCGTCATTTTTCCTTTGCGCGAACGGAAACGGGTGATATAGAGACGCGCGCTCCGGAGGGGCCATGCGCGAAGGCAGCATGCGGTTCTTTTGGACGCGGGTATGGTGGAATTGGTAGACACGCCAGATTTAGGTTCTGGTGCCGCAAGGCGTGGGAGTTCAAGTCTCTCTACCCGCACCAGGATTACCGCGCGGGTTGCCGGGAGGGGCGAAACAGCCGTTCCTGTCACCCTTTGCGCCATTTTGCCTGGCAAAATGCTTGAAGATTGCGTACCAGCCACGCCCGGGAAAGAAGAATTCCGGCGTCGTGCTCAATGAAAACCACCGGCTGTCCGAGCACGGCCGCCACGACATGAAGGTAAAAACATGCAGGTTATCGAAACGCTCGCTGAAGGGCTGAAGCGCGAAATCAAGGTCGTCGTTCCGGCCAAGGACATGGAACAGCGCATGAATGAGCGCCTCGCCGATGCCAAGGACAAGGTCCGTATCAACGGCTTCCGCCCCGGCAAGGTGCCGATGTCGCATCTGAAGAAGGTTTACGGCAAGTCGATCATGGCCGAACTCGTCAACGAGATCATCCGCGAGAAGCCGAGCGCGATCCTTTCGGAGCGCGGCGAGAAGTCTGCGACCCAGCCCGAAGTCACGATGACCGAGGACGAGGCCGAAGCCGACAAGATCCTCAACGCTGAGGCAGATTTCGAGTTCACGCTCTCCTACGAAGTCATTCCGCCGATCGAGCTGAAGCCGGTTTCCGGCCTCAAGGTCGTGCGTGAAGTCGTCGACATCGAAGAAGGCGAAGTCGAGGACCAGATCCGCAAGATCGCCGAAAGCGCCCGCAGCTACGAAACCAAGAAGGGCAAGGCCGCCGACGGCGACCGCGTCACCATGGATTACGTCGGCAAGGTTGACGGCGTTGCCTTCGATGGCGGCACCGACACCGACGCCGAACTCGTTCTCGGCTCGAACCGCTTCATCCCCGGCTTCGAAGACCAGCTCGTGGGCGTCAAGGCCGGTGACGAAAAGGTCATCACCGTCACGTTCCCCGAAGACTATCCGGCCAAGCATCTTGCCGGCAAGGAAGCGACCTTCGACGTCACCGTCAAGGAAGTCGCCGCTCCGGGTGAAATCACGCTCGACGACGAACTCGCCAAGAAGCTCGGCATCGAATCGCTCGACCGCCTGAAGGAGGTCGTCCGCGGCCAGATCGAAAGCCAGTTCGGCTCGGTCACCCGTCAGAAGGTCAAGCGCCAGATCCTCGACCAGCTCGACGAGATGTACCAGTTCGAAACCCCGGCGCGCCTGGTCGAAGCCGAATTCGAAAACATCTGGCGCCAGATCAACACCGATCTCGCCCAGTCCGGCAAGACCTTCGAGGATGAAGACACCACCGAAGAGAAGGCCCGTGACGAATACCGCACGCTCGCCGAGCGTCGCGTCCGCCTCGGCCTCGTCCTCTCCGAAATCGGCGAAAAGGCCGGTGTCGAAGTAACCGAGGAAGAAATGCAGCGCGCTCTCTATGCACAGCTGCAGCAGTTCCCCGGTCAGGAAAAGCAGATCCTCGACTTCTTCCGCAAGACCCCGGGCGCTTCCGCCTCGCTGCGCGCGCCGATCTTCGAAGAGAAGGTGGTCGACCACCTGCTCGGTGAAATCGACGTCACCGACAAGAAGGTAAGCAAAGAAGAGCTGCTCGCCGACGACGAAGCCGAAGGCGCTGAAAAGCCTGCGAAGAAGGCAGCCCCGAAGAAGAAGGCTGCTGCCAAGGCCGAAGACGCCGCCGAAGGCGAGGAAGCCGCTCCGAAGAAGAAGGCGGCCCCGAAGAAGAAGGCTGCCGAAGGCGACGCCGAGTAATCAATTCCTCAGTGAGGATACGGAAGGGGCTGCCCGTCGGGCGGCCCCTTTTTACATGTGCCCGTCTTCAGTCGGTCGGTCCGTCGAGCGCAGTCATGATGCGATAGGCGGCGCGCAGGCGATCCGGGATCGGATAGTTTCGGTTTGCAAGGATGACGATACCGATCCGCCGCTCCGGGACGAAAGCCGCATAGGCTCCGAAGCCGCCGGTAGAGCCGGTCTTGTTGATCCAGACGTTCGTGCGTGGTTCGGCCGGGGGCTCCAGCGCTTCGACCACGTTGCTCTTGTAGGAAATCTCCGGAGAGTTTCCGGCAAGCAGCGTGTCGACTTCGACAGGATAGTCATACATCTCCCATGCGAGACCCTGCGTCATCCCCGAGACGCGGTAGTAGCCCGTGTGGGTGGCGGCGATGGCGCGCTGCAGGGTTTCGTCCAGGCCCCGTCCGTCCATGTTCGCCTCGACGAAGCGGATCAGGTCGGAGGCGGATGTCTTCACGCCGTAGGCTTCGGAATCCATGGCGCCGGGTTTGACGCGGACCGGCTTGCCGGCCTTCGAGTAACCGTAGGCATAATCGGGCATCCGCTCCTTCGGCACATGGATGTAGGTGTTGGAAAGCTTGAGCATGGGAAAGAGCTTGTCTTGCATCAGGTCGTCGAATGGCGTCCCCAAACTCGCCGCGGCCGCATAGCCGAACAGGCCTATACTCGGATTGGAGTAGCGCCGGTGGGTTCCCGGCGCGTGATCCGGATGCCAGTCCCGATAGTAGGCAATCATGTTCTTCTGCGTGACGTCGTCGGGAAACTGCAAGGGCAGGCCGCCGGCCGTGTAGGTGGCAAGGTTAAGAAGGCTCACCTTGTCGAAGGCACTGCCGGCAAGATCCGGTACATATTTGCCGGGGCTGTCGGACAACGAGAGGGCCCCTGTTTCGCCCGCATAGGAGGCCAGTGTCGCGGTAAAGGTCTTGCTGATGGAGCCGATCTCGAAGAGCGTGGCGTCATCGACCTTCTTCCCGCTCTCCAGGGAGGCGACACCGTAATTGTAGACATAGCGGCGGCCCTGGACGGTCACCGCGACAGCCATGCCCGGTACTTTGTACGTCTTCATGATCGGCCGGATTGCCTCGTCGGTCGCGCGCCGGAGCCGGCTCTCGATGTCATCTGCCTTGGCGACGGCGCACGTGCCGAGAATCGATACGGCAATGGTGGCGGGAGCGATCGATCTGGCGGCAAGAGAATTCCTCATGGCAATTCATCTCCTTATATTCTGGCTGTGGCTTCGCCGCGTATCGCTGCGGCCGGCCATGTCATGGGATCTGCGTCAAGGCTCTGCGTTCGACCTCCCGCGAGGCATAGTTTTCCGCTCGTCGACGACGGAAGGTGAAGGAGCGTCTCAGGTATAGGCGGGTTGCGCTCGGCGCCCAAACGACGTTAACTTGCAGGAGTCATTAGAAAAAGTATTGTCATCCGATGGTCCGTCCGCATCTTCCCCTGAACGCGCTGCGTGCCTTCGAGGCTTCCGCGCGGCACCTGAGCTTCACCAGAGCGGCAATCGAACTCTGCGTGACCCAGGCGGCCGTCAGCCATCAGGTGAAGAGCCTGGAGACGCAGCTGAAGGTCACGCTTTTCAAGCGGCTTCCCCGCGGGCTCATGCTGACACAGGAAGGCGAGACGTTGCTGCCGTCGCTGCGTGACGCCTTCGACCGGATCGCCGGAACGCTCGAGGGTCTCGAGGGTGGCCATCGTCGCGAGGTACTCACCGTCGGAGCGGTCGGGACCTTCGCCGTCGGCTGGCTGTTGACGCGATTGGCCGGCTTCCGTGCCGAAAATCCTTTCATCGACCTGCGGCTTTCGACCAACAACAACCGCGTGGACATTGCGGCGGAGGGGCTGGACTACGCGATCCGCTTCGGGGAAGGGGCCTGGCACGGTGTGGACGCAATACCCTTGACGGAGGCACCGCTTTCGCCGCTCTGCATCCCGGAGATCGCCGAGCAGATGGAGACACCCACCGATCTCTTCAAGTACACGTTGCTGCGCTCCTACAGGGCGGACGAATGGCCGCGCTGGTTCGAGGCGGCCGGATTGCGCCAGACCATGCCCGTCTCGGGGAGCATCGTCTTCGACTCCTCCCTTGCGATGATGGAGGCGGCGCTGCAGGGGGCCGGCATCGCGCTCGCCCCGCCGGCGATGTTTTCCCGCCTGCTGCAATCGGAAACGATCCGGCGGCCCTTCGATGCCGCCGTGACGATCGGCGGCTACTGGCTCACGCGGCTGCAGTCGCGAACGGAGACGCCGGCGATGATGCGCTTCCGGGACTGGATCCTCGGCGCAGCAGAGCAACCCTGACACGACGAGGCCGGCACGGAGACCGTCGTCCCGTTGACCGGCCGCGGACGAGGTGTCAAACATGACGGATCGCGAGAGAGCAGGACGGCGCATCCGAATGACCAATCTCCTGTGGCTGCAGGCTGGAAGCTGCGGTGGCTGCACCATGTCGGTGCTCGACCACGGCGCGCGCGGCTGGGTGCGCGAGCTGCAGAATTTCGGTATCAATCTCCTCTGGCATCCTTCCCTCAGCGAGGAGAGCGGGGAGGAGGCGATCGCCATCCTCGATGACGTCGCGGCCGGACGCACGCCGCTCGATTTCCTCTGCATCGAAGGCTCGATCCTGCGCGGGCCGAACGGCACCGGTCTCTATAACCGGCTCGCCGGCACCGGCCGCACCATGCTTTCCTGGGTTCGTGAGCTGGCGCCGCTTGCCGACCACTGCATCGCCGTCGGCACCTGCGCCGCCTATGGCGGCGTCCACGCCGCGCAACCGGACCCTGCGGAAGCATCCGGCCTGCAATACGAAGGTTCGATCTTGGGTGGCGTGCTCGGGCCGGATTTTCGCGCCCGCTCCGGTCTGCCGGTGATCAACGTCGCCGGCTGTGCACCGCATCCGGGCTGGATCATGGAGACGCTGGCGGCGCTGCAGATGGGCGATTTCGACGAGAGCGATCTCGATCGCCTCGGCCGGCCGAAATTCTTCGCCAAGACGCTCGCTCATCATGGCTGCGAACGCAACGAATACTATGAATTCAAGGCGAGCGCCGAAAAGCTCTCCGACCTCGGCTGCCTGATGGAGCATCTCGGCTGCAAGGCGACGCAGGCGGTCGGCGACTGCAACCAGCGCAGCTGGAACGGCGGCGGCTCCTGCACCCACGGAGGCTTCTCGTGCGTGGCCTGCACGTCACCCGCCTTCGAGCAGACGGAGGATTTCCTGAAGACGCCGAAGGTGGGCGGCATTCCCGTCGGCCTGCCGCTCGACATGCCGAAGGCATGGTTCGTGGCGCTCGCCGCGCTGTCGAAATCGGCAACGCCGGATCGTGTCCGGCAGAACGCGACCTCGGACCGGGTGGTCCGCGATCCGCGGCGAGGCGGGCACGACGAATGACGCGGGTGATCGCCGGGCCCTTCAACCGTGTCGAGGGTGACCTCGAAGTCGCGCTCGACATCCAGGACGGCGTCATCGCCCGGGCCGAGGTGACGACGACGCTCTATCGCGGTTTCGAGCAATTGCTTTCCGGCCGTCCGGGTCTCGACGCGCTGGTGATCGCGCCGCGCATCTGCGGCATCTGTTCGGTGTCGCAGTCGATCGCCGCGGCCGCCGCGCTGCGCAATCTGGCGGGCGGGCTTGCTGCGCCGAATGGCTATGTCGCCGCCAATATCGCCCATGCGGCGGAAAACATCGCCGATCACCTGACGCACTTCTATCTCTTCTTCATGCCGGATTTCGCCCGCGCCGAATATGCCCGGCGCTCTTGGTTCGAGCAGGCCGCGACCCGTTTCAAGGCCGTGAGCGGCAGCGGCTCCGCCGCCTTCCTGCCGCGCCGCCGTCGTCTTCTCGAAGTGATGGGGATCATCGCCGGCAAGTGGCCGCATTCGCTCGCCTTCCAGCCCGGCGGGACGACGCGGGCGATCGACGTTGGCGAACGAGTGCAGCTTGCCGCGATCCTCGGCGAACTTCAGGTCTTTCTCGAGGAGACGGTGTTCGGCGTTTCGCTCGACGAGATACTCGCGATGGAGACACCGGCGGAGCTCTCGAGCTATGCCGAGCGGGCGCGGGGCGATTTTCCGTTCTTCCTGACGATTGCCGCCGATCTCGGCCTCGAAAGCATGGGGAGAGGGCCGGGCCCGCTGTTGTCCTTCGGCGCCTATCACGACGCGAATGGCTCCTTCTTCGAACGCGGTGTCGCGTCGGCAGGCGGGGCGCTGGCGCCGCTCGACGTCGCGGCGATCTCCGAGGACGCAACCTGTGCATGGTTTGCGCCGACGAGTGCCGATCCGGCACTTGCCGAGACGCTGCCGGAGGCGGAGAAGGAAAATGCCTACTCCTGGGCCAAGGCGCCGCGGCTTTCCGGCCGTCCGGCCGAGGTCGGTGCTGCCGCGCGCCTTGCCGTTTCCGGTCATCCGTTGGTCGCCGCGCTGATTGCCGAAGGCGGCGCAACCTCTGTACGGACGCGGATTGTCGCGCGGCTCCTGGAGGCGGCGATCCTCGTGCACGCGAGCCAGGGCTGGTGTCGGCAGTTACGGCTGAAGGAGGAATTTTGCGCGCATTTTGCCCTGCCGGACGATGCCGCGGCGGCTGGCCTCGTCGAGGCGGCCCGCGGCGCGCTCGGCCATTGGGTCGGTCTCAGCGAAGGGCGCATCAGCCACTACCAGATTATCGCACCCACCACCTGGAACTTCTCTCCGCGCGATGCCGCCGGCGTGCCGGGACCTCTCGAAAGCGCGCTTTCCGGGCTCGATACCGGTGGGCTCGGCGCGAAGTCGGCCGCCCTCCAGCATGTCATCCGCTCCTTCGACCCCTGCATGGTCTGCACCGCCCATTGATATTCGTCAGGGGCGGTCATCGGCTTTCCACCGTTGACAAGCCCGTGAACACCTGCCGACGGGGGCGGACGTAACGAGCACGTTGCTCGCCTCGGGCAAAGTAAAGAATCTCCAGTGATTTCAGTTTGATGGATCAAGCTCTCTCGAAGAGCTTCGATCTGGTCTGCTTCTTGCTGTCCTTAGAGTCCGTAGCCCGCCCTTGTTCTGCAGCGGGTATGTGCTGGCAAGTGGGCTCCCAAGGCTCCGGGCCCGGCGCAGCTTCACGAAGAGACGCGGCGCGGGTCGCAATTGCGCGACAGGCCGCTCGGGCTAGGAAGGCTGGAGGAGATCAATGGCCGCAACGGAAACCTTCTATGATGTCATACGCCGCCAGGGCATCACGCGCAGGAGCTTCACCAAGTTCTGCTCGCTGACGGCGGCAAGCCTCGGATTCGGTCCCTCGGGCGCCAGGGCGATGGAGGAGGCGCTGGAGACCAAGGAGCGTGTTCCGGTGATCTGGATGCACGGTCTGGAATGCACCTGCTGCTCGGAGAGTTTCATCCGCTCGGCCCATCCGCTGGTGAAGGATGTCGTGCTGTCGATGATCTCGCTCGACTACGACGACACGATCATGGCGGCTGCCGGCCACCAGGCCGAAGCAATCCTCGAGGAGACCAAGCAAAAGTACAAGGGCAAGTACATTCTCGCCGTCGAGGGCAATCCGCCGCTCAACGAGGATGGCATGTTCTGCATCGACGGCGGCAAGCCCTTCGTCGAAAAGCTGAAATGGATGGCGGAAGACGCCATGGCGATCATCGCCTGGGGCGCCTGCGCCTCCTGGGGCTGTGTGCAGGCGGCCAAGCCGAACCCGACGCAGGCCACCCCGATCGACAAGGTCATCAAGGACAAGCCGATCATCAAGGTTCCGGGCTGTCCGCCGATTGCCGAAGTCATGACCGGCGTCGTCACCTTCATCACCACGTTCGGCAAGCTTCCGGAACTCGACCGGCAGGGCCGCCCGAAGATGTTCTACTCGCAGCGCATTCACGACAAGTGCTACCGCCGTCCGCATTTCGACGCCGGCCAGTTCGTCGAGGAATGGGACGACGAGGGCGCACGCAAGGGCTACTGTCTCTACAAGATGGGCTGCAAGGGCCCGACGACCTACAATGCCTGCTCGACGGTCCGCTGGAACAACGGCGTCTCCTTCCCGATCCAGTCCGGCCACGGCTGCATCGGCTGTTCGGAAGAGGGCTTCTGGGACAAAGGCAGCTTCTACGACCGCCTGACCACGATCAACCAGTTCGGCGTCGAGGCCAATGCCGACCAGATCGGCAGGACGGCGGCCGGCGTCGTCGGTGCGGCGATCGTCGCCCATGCCGGCATCACCGCGGTCAAGCGGGTCACCGCCAAGAGCCGCGAAAAGACCGACGCATAAGGGGAGGGTACCATCCATGACAATCCAGACGCCAAACGGCTTCACGCTCGACAATACCGGAAAGCGCATCGTGGTCGACCCGGTCACCCGCATCGAAGGTCACATGCGTGTCGAGGTGAACGTCGACGAAAACAACGTCATCCGCAACGCCGTCTCGACCGGCACCATGTGGCGCGGCATCGAGGTGATCCTGAGGAACCGCGATCCGCGCGACGCCTGGGCCTTCACCGAACGGATCTGCGGCGTGTGCACCGGCACCCATGCACTCACCTCGGTGCGTGCGGTGGAAAATGCGCTCGGCATCAGCATTCCGGAGAATGCCAACTCGATCCGCAATTTGATGCAGCTGGCGCTGCAGGTGCACGACCACATCGTGCACTTCTACCACCTGCACGCACTCGACTGGGTCGACGTCGTCTCGGCGCTCTCGGCCGATCCGAAGGCGACATCGGCGCTTGCGCAGTCCGTCTCCGACTGGGCGCTTTCTTCTCCCGGCTATTTCAAGGACATCCAGGGGCGGCTCAAGAAGTTCGTCGAATCCGGCCAGCTCGGCCCGTTCAAGAACGGATATTGGGGCAACGCTTCCTACAAGCTGCCGCCGGAAGCGAACCTCATGGCGGTCGCCCACTACCTGGAGGCGCTCGACTTCCAGAAGGAGATCGTCAAGATCCATACGATCTTCGGCGGCAAGAACCCGCATCCGAACTGGCTGGTCGGCGGCGTGCCGTGTCCGATCAATGTCGACGGCACCGGTGCCGTGGGCGCGATCAACATGGAGCGGCTGAACTACGTCACCTCGATCATCGACCAGCTCATCGAGTTCAACGACAAGGTCTATATACCCGACATCATGGCGATCGGCTCCTTCTACAAGGACTGGCTCTATGGCGGCGGGCTTTCGGGCAAAAATGTGCTCGCCTACGGCGACGTGCCGGAACATGCCAACGATTACAGCGAGGCGAGCCTGAAACTGCCGCGCGGTGCGATCATCAACGGCAATCTTTCGGAAGTCTTCCCGGTCGATCACGCCGATCCGGAGCAGATCCAGGAATATGTCACGCACTCCTGGTACAAGTATCCGGACGAGAGCAAGGGACTCCACCCCTGGGATGGCGTTACCGAGCCGCATTACGAGCTCGGCCCCAACGCCAAGGGCACCAAGACCAACATCGAGGAACTCGACGAGGCCGGCAAATACTCGTGGATCAAGGCCCCGCGCTGGCGCGGCAATGCTATGGAGGTCGGCCCGCTCGCCCGCTGGATCGTCGGCTACGCCCAGAACAAGGCGGAGTTCAAAGACCCGGTCGACAAGGTTCTGAAGGATCTCGGCCTGCCGACCTCGGCGCTCTTCTCGACGCTCGGCCGGACCGCGGCGCGCGCACTGGAATCGCAGTGGGCGGGCTACCAGATGCGGCATTTCCAGAACAAGCTGATCGCCAATATCAAGAACGGGGACAGCGCGACGGCGTTCGTCGACAAGTGGAAGCCGGAAACCTGGCCTTCGGAAGTGAAGGGCGTCGGTTTCACCGAGGCTCCGCGCGGTGCACTCGCCCACTGGATCAAGATCAAGGACGGCAAGATCGAGAACTACCAGTGCGTCGTGCCGACCACCTGGAACGGCAGCCCGCGCGACCCGCAGGGCAATATCGGTGCGTTCGAAGCCTCACTGATGGACACGCCGATGTCCGATCCGGCCCAGCCGCTCGAAATCCTCAGAACCATCCATTCCTTCGATCCGTGCCTCGCATGCTCCACGCATGTGATGAGCCCGGACGGTCAGGAAATGGCAAAGGTTCAGGTGCGGTGAGGAGGACCGGCAATGACCATGCACGAATCCCTCACCGCCTCAGACTCCCACGGCGAAGCCGCCGTGGAGCGCCAGAGCGTCTATGTCTATGAGGCGCCGGTCCGCATCTGGCACTGGGTCAACGCTTTCGCGATCTTCACGCTGGCGCTGACGGGTTATTTCATCGGTTCACCTCTCCCGGCTGTGCCGGGGGAGGCGAGTGCAGACTTCCTGATGGGCTACATCCGCTTTGCCCATTTCGCCGCCGGGCAGGTGCTCGCGGTCTTCCTGCTTCTCAGGATCTACTGGGCTTTCGTCGGAAACGTGCACGCCCGGCAGATTTTCTACGTGCCCTTCTGGAAGGGGCAGTACTGGAAGGAATGGTGGCATGAGGTGAAGTGGTACACTTTCCTCACCTCCAAGCCGAAGAAGTATGTCGGCCACAATCCGCTGGCACAGTTCACGATGTTCCTCGCCTTTACGCTGCCGCTCGTCTTCATGGTGGTGACCGGGTTCGCCCTCTATAGCGAAGGGGCCGGGCGTGACAGTTGGGAATATGCGCTGTTCGGCTGGGTGTTCTCGATCTTCCCGAACAGCCAGGACCTGCACACCTGGCACCATCTCGGCATGTGGGTGATCCTGCTCTTCGTGATGGTCCATATCTACGTGGCCGTCCGCGAGGACATCATGAGCCGCCAGAGCATCATCTCCTCGATGATTTCCGGTGAGCGCATGTTCAAGGACAGGGAGGACTGAATGGCGGAAGCGGTCGCGACGACCACGCCGAGGATCCTCGTTCTCGGGATCGGCAACATCCTTTGGGCGGACGAGGGCTTCGGCGTCCGGGCGGTGGAGGCCTTTCACAGGGTCTTCGAGGTGCCGGAGAACGTCACCGTGCTCGATGGCGGCACGCAGGGGCTCTATCTCGTCCAGTTCGTCAATGAGCACGACAGGCTGATCGTCTTCGACGCGATCGACTACGGCCTGGAACCTGCGACGCTGAAGCTGGTGGAGGACGACGAGGTGCCGAAATTCACCGGCGCCAAGAAGATGAGCCTGCACCAGACCGGCTTTCAGGAGGTGCTGAGTGCCGCCGATCTGATGGGGCGGTATCCCGAGCGGCTCGCGCTGATCGGCTGCCAGCCGGTGGACCTCGAAGACTGGGGCGGTCCGCTGACCGGCCCGGTCGCAGCGGTGATACCCGCAGCCGTCGAACTGGCGGCGGATATTCTCGGACGCTGGGGTGTCGCGGTGACGCGGCGTCCCGAGGGGGCGACGGTGCCGCCGCTCCTGGAAAACGACATCGATTTCGACAGCTACGAGCGGCGCACCGCGCGCGCTGCCGGCGCCAACCTCTAGGGGAACGACAATGAAGAGATTTCGTACACTTGCGCTGTTCGTGCTGGCGGCGCTTCCCGCGACCGCCGAGGCACACACCGGCGTCGGACTTCACAGTCACGGACTCGAGGCCGGGTTCTCGCATCCCTTCACCGGGCTCGACCACATGCTGGCGATGATCGGCGTCGGCCTCTGGGCCGCGAGCCTAGGCGGGCGGGCGCGATACCTCGTTCCGCTCTCCTTCATGGGCGTGATGGTCGCTGGCGGACTCCTCGGCATCACCGGCATTGCCTTGCCGATGGTGGAGACGCTGATTGCCGCCTCGGTCGCTGCGATCGGTCTTGTCGTCCTCCTGAATGTCCGGGTGCCGACGCCGCTCGCCGCGGCCTTCGTCGGCGCTTGTGCCCTGTTCCATGGCCAAGCCCATGGGGTCGAATTGCCGGCCATGGCAAACCAGTGGAGCTATGTTGCCGGCTTCGTGCTCGCAACCGGTCTTCTGCATGCCGTGGGCCTCGGTCTCGGCATGGCGCGCTTCGGTAACGCCGAAGGGATGCTGCGGCGGGCAGCGGGCGGCCTCGTTGCCGTCGCGGGCCTAGCGTTGCTGGCTGGCTGACGGATCGAAAAATGTTCCAACCGGGGGCTGGGGGCTTTCCGGCGTCGCGGAACACAGTGTCGGAGAAGGCGGATGTGCATCGGAATTCCCATGCGGGTCGTCGAGGCAGGCGAATTCGAGGCGCTGTGCGAGCGCCACGGTGAGCGGTATCGCGTCTCATTAATGCTTGTCGGTACCCAGGAGCCCGGCACCTACCTGCTGACCCATCTCGGTTCGGCAATCCGGGCGCTCGGAGCGGAGGAGGCGAGTGCGATCGACAACGCGCTCACCGGCCTTTCGGAGGCGGTCGGCGGGCGTCCCTTCGAGGCGCTTTTCGAAGACCTGATTTCGCGCGAACCGGAATTGCCCGAACACCTGCGGTGACCTCAGGCCGGGTAAATGGAAAGTAAAATGACAATGGCGGAAAGAAAGTTTCCGCCATTGTCATTTTCCGTGTATGCCGGACTGGAAATATCGCTTTCATTTCAATGGAATGTGACTTTTCTGCCAACTGGCACGGGCTTTGCTCCGTATAGGGCGGAGACCTTCGGTCACGCCGGTATGGGAGGAGTGAATGCCGTCATTTCTGGTCCGCGCCTTGAGCGAGCGGATGAAACTACCCGTCATAGATGACACCTCAATTGACGCCTTCCTCGCGAAGGAGGCGTCCGAGCCCGAGCATAGCCTGTTGTTTTTCACCGGTGATCCGGCGCAGCGCAGCGAGAGCAACGACGTCGCGGTGGTGATGCCGGAGATCCTGCAGAGTTTTCAGGGGCGGCTCAAGGGTGGGGTGGTCGCCCGTCATGCCGAAGAGAAGCTGAAGGCCCGTTTCCACGTCGTGATGATGCCGAGCCTCGTGGTCACGCGTGGCGACGCGGTACTCGGCGTGCTGCCGTGTATCCGCGACTGGTCGGAATATATCGAGGAGATCGGCCGCTGGCTGTTGCCCGGCGCGCCGGGCCTGCAGCCATCCACGGGGCCGAAGGTGGAAATCAACTATTCAGGTAAGGGAGCAAGGGCATGAAGGCCGGGTTTTGGGTCGCCCCGGAGGGCGAGGATGCGGCAATGACCGTCATGCCGATCGACGCGGAGCCGCCGACGGCCACCCGCAGGCTGAACTATCTCGCGACCGCGAGTGCGGAGGAGATGATCCGCCGCTGCCGGAGGACTGCGGAACTGTTGCCGAAGATCGCCGATGCGCTGGCGGTCCAGAAGGCCGACGAGCCGGGGACGCTCTTCGACATCACCGATTTTCCCGAGGACGACCGCGAGCTCATCTCGCAGACCTTAGGCGAGGGTGAGGTTGCTGGCGTCGTCGCGTTGCGGAACGGCGTCCTTGCACAGATCCAGGAAGCGGTGATGGCCGGCGTCTGGCGCATCCGCTTCACGAGTACGGACGGAGTTCTCCTTGCCGACTACATCGAGGTTGCCGCGATCCCGGCCGCCGTCCGCGAAGCGCCGTCCGCGCTGCCGACGGTCCTTGCCGTCGGCGAGCCGCCGGCCGGCGCCATGAACGTCATGCCCGTCCTGCACGAAATCGGCGAGCGCGTCGCGGCCTATGGCGAGGGTGATCCGTCTCACACGATCACCTTCTCGCTGTTGCCGATGAGCCCGGACGACATGGGCTTCCTGCAGGATACGCTCGGCCCCGGTCCGGTGCAGTTGACGTCCCGTGGCTACGGCACCTGCCGGATTCTTGCGACCGGTGTCCGCCATGTATGGTCGGTGCAGTTCTACAACGCCATGGACACGATCATCCTCGATACGCTGGAAATCGGCGGGACGCCTTCCGTCGCGATCGCCGCGGAGGAGGATTTTCGCGATTCCGAAAGCCGCCTCAGGGAGATCGAGGAGGCTTATTTCAAATGAGCGGCTTCGAGAATTTCGGCAAGCGCGAGACGATGGACGCTGCCGACCGCATGGAATGCGGGATCTGCTGGCATGTCTACGATCCGGCCGAAGGCGATCCCGTCTGGCAGATCGACATCGGGACGGCCTTTGCCGACCTGCCGCCGGACTGGCGCTGCCCGAACTGCGATGCCCCGCAGGAAAAGTTTATGAGGCTCGGCGATGGACGCTGAAGCGGACCGGCAGACCGCGGAGATGCAGGCGGCCGAGATCGCGCGGCGGCTGGAGGTACGTTACCGCGCGATCGCCGAGACGGCGATGGCCGACGTGCCGATCTGCAATGCCGCGCTCGGCGTCGCAAGCTGCGGCTTCCGTCCCTGGGGCGGCCGCGCCTTCGGTGTCGTCGTCACGCCGTGGTTCATGAACCTGCTCGCGGTCGATCTGCCCGGAACGGAAAGCCCGCCGGCGGCAAACGGCACGACGGTGCGTGCCTTCCTTCCCGCGGGCGAAGTCGAGCTGATCGCCGGTGAGCTGGAGGGTATCGGCCGGGTGGACGCCTGCTCGCTCTTCTCGCCGGTCTTCGAATTTTCGACGATGGAAGCGGCAGTCGCGACCGCCATGGAAGCGGCCGACGCCTTCTTCGATCCCGAGGCGCTCGCCGAGCCACCACCGTCGGCACCTGCGGTCAATCGGCGCGACCTCCTGCGAGGGCATTTCGGCTCCCGCGAGGAGGCGCAGCCATGACCTTCGCGCTCGGCGCCGGCTCGATCAGGATCGACGTGACCGTATCGCGCGGGCAGGTCTGCGCGGTCGCGCTTTCCGCCGATCGTCCGCAGGGACTGGCGCAGATGTTCGTCGGCCGAAATCCGCAGGAGGCACCACAGCTCGCGGGTCGGCTCTTCTCTCTTTGCGGCTTTGCCCAGTCGACGGCATCGACGCTCGCCGTCGCCGCAGCAAGAGGTGAGCCGGTGTCGGGTGACAGGCGGCGCAATCTCGCCATGGGCGTGCTGGCGGAGCGGGTGTTCGAGACACTGCGCGCGCTCGTCATGCAATGGCCGACAAATACCGGTGCGCGCTTTGCCGCCCAGGCTGCACCCGCGCTGCGCAAGGCGCTTGCCGCCTCGCAATCAATCATCGCCGGAGCGGCAACGAACGTCGAGACGGCCGTATCCGTGGCGACGCTGACGGATGCCGCGGCTGCGCTGGGTGCGGGGAAGGCGGAACTTCCGTCCGCAGATACCCTGTGCGGCGCGATCCTCGCCGAATTGCGGGGCATCGACAGTTTCCCCCGCCGGGCCGCGGACGCGCTCTCGCCCGACGAGGACGATGTGGTCGCGGACCTCATGCGCCGCGATGCCGGCTTCTGCGCGCGGCCGCATCTCGACGGACGGGTGGTCGAGACCGGCGCCTATGCCCGCCTCGGCGGCATCCTGCCAGTGCACGGTCCGCATTTCGCTGCCCGGTTCTCCGCGCGTCTCGAGGATGTCCGCGAGAGCCTGAATGCGATGCGGGCGCTCGCGGAAGGAAAGGCAGAGGATATCGCGGGCTTGATGCGCCAGGGGGAGTTGTCCCACAATACCGGCTTTGGCGCGGTCGAGTGCGCGCGGGGGAGGCTTTATCACGAGGCGGAGATCGGCGCGGACGGCAGGCTTTCTGCCTATCGCATCCTCGCTCCGACGGAGTGGAATTTTCACCCCGCCGGACCCTTCGTCGAAACGCTGTTGTCGAGCCGCATCGGGGAGGGTGAGACCGCCCGCACCACGGTTTCGCAGCTTGCGGCGCTCTTCGATCCCTGCGTGGCGTTCGAGATCAGGTTGAAGGAGGCAGCGCATGCATGAGATGTCGCTGATGGAAAGTGTCGTGGAGATCGCCTGCGAGACGGCGCAAAAGGCCGGCGCCGCCAGGGTGCAGGTGATCCGCCTCGATGTCGGCGTGCTGAGCCACGTCGACCCCGACGCACTTTTCTTCTGCTACGACGCGGTTCGTCGCGGCAGCTTCGCCGAAGAAGCGGAGCTGCGCATCAACCGGGTGGCAGGTGAAGGCTGGTGCCTCGACTGCGGCAAGACGGTGCCGCTCGCGGAGCGGTTCGGGGCCTGTCCGGAATGCGGGCAGTATCATGTGCAGATGACGGCAGGCGACGAATTGAAGATCAGGGATTTGGAGGTGATATAATGTGCACGGTATGCGGTTGCGGGACGGAGCCCGTTGTCGAAAAGGGTCATGGCCACGCTCACGGGCACGGACATCATCACGGCGACCATCATCACCACGATCATCACGACCACGCGCATCCGCATGGCCATGACCATTTTCACGATCATGAGCATCACCAACACCATGATCATGGCGAGGAGGGGCTCATCCATTACGGGCAGGGAATCGCCGGCATCCACGTCCCCGGCATGAGCCAGGAGCGCATCATCCAGGTGGAGCGCGATATCCTGTCGAAGAACGACGGCTTTGCCGCGGAAAACCGGGCCTATTTCGCGGCCAATGGCATCTTCGCCCTGAATTTCGTCTCGAGCCCCGGCTCCGGCAAGACGAGCCTTCTGGTGCGAACGATCAGCGACCTGAAGGAGCGGCTGGCGATCAGTGTCGTCGAAGGCGACCAGCAGACCTCCAACGATGCGGCGCGTATTCGCGAGACCGGTGCGCCGGCGATCCAGGTCAATACCGGCAAGGGCTGCCACCTCGACGCCCACATGGTCGGCCATGCCGTCGAGGAACTGGCGCCGGCAAAGAACAGCGTGCTATTCATCGAGAACGTCGGAAACCTCGTCTGCCCCGCCGCCTTCGATCTCGGCGAGGCACACAAGGTCGTGCTGCTTTCGGTGACGGAAGGCGAGGACAAGCCACTCAAGTATCCCGACATGTTCGCCGCCGCCGACCTGATGATCCTGAACAAGGCGGACCTCCTGCCGCACCTCGATTTCGATGTCGGGGCCTGCATCGCCAATGCGCTCCGGGTGAACCCGAGACTGCAGACGCTGGTCGTTTCGGTAAGGACCGGTGAGGGCATGCCGGCCTTCTATTCCTGGCTCGAGGCGAACGCTGCCATGGCCGTCACCCGCGCGCTCGCGAAGGCAGGCTGAGCATGCTGCAGCGGAACCCGGCCTCCTCCCGTTCGATGCCGCCGCGCAGGCTCCGCCTGCGGGTGCGCGGCGTCGTGCAGGGCGTCGGCTTCCGCCCATTCGCCTTCGGGCTCGCCCGTCGCTACGGGCTTTGCGGCTTCGTGTTGAACGACAGCGAAGGCGTCCTAATCGAAATCGAGGGCGGTGCGGTCGACGAGTTCCGCACGGCGCTGCGGGCTGAGGCACCCGTGCTCGCCCGCATCGATGCGGTGGAGGTCGAGGAGCGGCCGCTCGGTCACGATGCGGATTTCGTGATTGCAGAAAGCCGCGGCGGCAAGGTGGCAACCCGGATCGGCGCCGATGCCGCCACCTGTCCGGACTGCCTGCGGGAACTGCGCGATCCCAAAAGCCGCTTCTTCGGCTACGCCTTCGTCAACTGTACCCATTGCGGCCCGCGCTACACCATAACCCGTGCGCTGCCCTATGACCGGGCGCAGACGTCGATGGCGGGTTTTGTGATGTGCCCGGCCTGCGCTGCCGACTACCGCGATCCTGAAAACCGACGGTTCCATGCCGAGCCGGTCGCCTGTCCGGCTTGCGGTCCGCGCCTCAGCCACCGGATCGAAGAGATCGCCGAAGCGCTCCTCGACGGCAAGATCGTCGCGCTGAAGGGGATTGGCGGCTTCCACCTGATGTGCCACGCGCAGAACGCCGAGGCGATCACGGAGCTGCGCCGGCGAAAGGCCCGCGACGAGAAGCCCTTTGCGGTGATGGTCGCGGATATCGAAGCGGCGCGCCGCTTCGCCGCTCCGAGCGCGGCGGAGGAGGACCTGCTGTCGAGTGTTGCCCGTCCGGTGGTGCTCGTCGATCGGCGGGGCAGGCTGCCGGCGGGAATTGCGCCCGGTCTTTCCCGTATCGGCATCATGCTCGCCTATGCGCCGGTCCATCATCTGCTGTTCGACGAACTGTCGCGGCGATTTCCGGGAGAGCCGGTTGCGTTGGTGGCGACGAGCGCCAATCCGGGTGGCGAGCCGCTCGCTGCCTCCAACGAGGACGCGGAGCGCCGGCTCGCGACGATCGCCGACCTTATCGTCACCCATGACCGCGACATCCTCGTCAGGGCGGATGATTCGGTAATGCAAGTCGCGGCCGGTGCCCCGGCCTTCCTGAGGCGCGCCCGCGGCTTCGTGCCGGAGCCGGTCGACCTCGGTTCGGACGGTCCATTGGTAATCGCGCTCGGTGCTGACCTCAAGAACACGGTCTGCCTGACTCGCGGCCGCGAGGCCTTCCTCTCCCAGCATGTGGGTGGCCTCGACAATGCCGAGACGCTTCGTTTCCAGCGCGAAGCGGTCGAGCATCTCTGCCGCATTCTGGCAATCCGCCCGGAATACGCCGCCTGCGACCTGCATCCGGATTTCCGCTCGGTCCGGCTTGCCGAAGATATCGGCCTGCCGCTGGTGCGCGTGCAGCACCATGTCGCCCATGTCGCGGCGGTCGCGGCCGAGCACAGGCTGGAGGGCGCCTTGCTGGGGCTTGCCCTCGACGGCCACGGTTACGGTGCCGATGGCGGCATCTGGGGCGGCGAACTGCTGATGCTCGACGGCTGCTGCTGGCGGCGTGCCGGTCATCTCGCGACGCTGCCGCTCGCCGGCGGCGACCGTGCGGCGCGTGAACCCTGGCGGATGGGCGTCGGCGCGCTGGTCGCTGCCGGACGCGGCGATCTCGCCCGGGAAACCTTCGGCCACCTGCCGGAGGCGGGGCGGCTTGCAGCGATGCTGGAAGGCGGCATGCGTGTTGCCGAAACGTCTAGCCTCGGCCGGCTCTTCGATGCGG
This sequence comes from Ciceribacter thiooxidans, assembly GCF_014126615.1. Classification (NCBI taxonomy): domain Bacteria; kingdom Pseudomonadati; phylum Pseudomonadota; class Alphaproteobacteria; order Hyphomicrobiales; family Rhizobiaceae; genus Ciceribacter; species Ciceribacter thiooxidans. Next base: position 1,807,379 of record NZ_CP059896.1, on the reverse strand, counting down.
CGGCGGCGATCGCCGGGACCCGCATGGTTCAGAGTTTCGAAGGACAGGCGGCGATGGAGTTCGAGGCTCTTGCGCGCGAGGTGGAGGCGGATACCGGGGGCTACCGGGTCGAGAACGGTGTCGTCAACTTCCGGCCGCTGCTGATAGGAATGGCCGAGCGAGGGCTCAAGGGAGTGGACGCTTCCAGCCTTTTTCATGCGACGCTCGTCGCCGGGCTTGCCGAATGGACGCTCGCGACCGCGAGGGCCGAGGGACTCGACCGCGTCGTGCTTTCCGGCGGCTGCCTCGCCAACCGAAGGCTCGCGGAGGGCCTTCGTGCAAGGCTCTCGGCTGCCGGCATCGAAACCTGGCTGCCGCAGGCGGTGCCCGCCGGTGATGGTGGCCTGTCACTCGGCCAGGCGGCCTTTGCGCGGCACGTCGTCGCGAACGACAGAACACAAGTGGAGGAGCCGTAGGCATGTGTCTTGCGATACCCGTTCAGGTGAAGGAAGTGCTTCCCGGCGAGATGGCGAGGGTGACGCTGGATGGGGTCTCGAAGGTCATTTCGACCGCCCTCGTCGACGACGTTCAGCCCGGAGACTATCTCGTGCTGCATGTCGGCTATGCGCTCGCGAAGATCGAGCCGGAAGAGGCGGAACGGACGCTGGAACTGATCCGGCAGGCGGCAGAAGGGGCGGCGGCATGAAGTACATCGACGAATATCGTGACGGCCGACTGGCCAAGGACATCGCCCGGCAGATCACCGCGCTCGCCGATCCAGATCGGTCCTACCATTTCATGGAGTTCTGCGGCGGTCATACCCACGCGATCTCGCGCTACGGCCTTGAAGACCTGTTGCCGGCCAATGTGCGGATGATCCACGGGCCGGGCTGTCCCGTCTGCGTGCTGCCGATCGGCCGGATCGATGCGGCGATCTCGCTCGCCATGCGCCCGGAAATCACGCTTTGTACCTATGGCGACCTGATGCGCGTGCCGGGCTCGGAGGGATCGAGCCTCCTGAAGGCGAAGGCCGCCGGCGCCGATATCCGCATGGTCTATTCGACGCTCGACGCGATCCGCATCGCCGAGCAGGAGCCTCAGCGAGAGGTGGTGTTCTTCGCAATCGGCTTCGAGACCACGACGCCGCCGACCGCCATGGCGATCAAGATGGCGATCGCCAGGGATCTGCCGAACTTCTCCGTCTTCTGCAACCATGTCCTGACGCCGGCGGCGATCCAGAACATCCTCGAAAGCCCGGATGTCCGCAAACTCGGCACGGTCAAGATCGACGGGTTCATTGGTCCCGCTCACGTCTCCACGGTGATCGGCACCGAGCCTTACGAATTCTTCGCCGAGGAGTTCCGCAAGCCGGTGGTCGTTGCCGGCTTCGAGCCGCTCGACGTGATCCAGGCGATCCTGATGCTGGTGAAGCAGGTGAACGACGGCCGCCACGAGGTGGAAAACCAGTATATCCGCGCCGTCACCATCTTCGGCAACGAGAAGGCGCAGGCCGAGGTCGCCACCTATTTCGAACTCAAGGAGAGCTTCGAGTGGCGCGGGCTGGGGCAGGTGCCCTACAGCGCGTTGCGGCTGCGCGCGCAATATGCCCGCTTCGACGCCGAGAAGCGCTTCGACCTTGAAACGCCGGCGGCGAGCGACAACCCGGCCTGCGAGTGCGGCGCGATCCTGCGCGGCGTCAAGCGCCCGGCCGATTGCAAGCTCTTCGGTACCGTCTGCACGCCGGACACGCCGATGGGCTCCTGCATGGTTTCGTCGGAAGGGGCCTGCGCCGCCCACTGGACCTATGGCCGCTTCCGGGAAAAGGCAAAGGAAGCGAATGCGGGGAGGGCTGTCGCGTGAACATGGTTCTGAAAGCCTACAGGCGTAAGCTCGACATCCGGAATGGTCTGGTCGATCTCTCCCATGGTGCCGGCGGCCGGGCGATGGGGCAATTGATCGAGGGCATCTTCCACAAGGCCTTCGACAACGACTGGCTGCGCGCCGGCAACGACCAGTCGGCCTTCCAGGTGCCGGCCGGGCGTATGGTGATGACCACGGACGGCTATGTCGTCTCGCCACTCTTCTTCCCCGGCGGCAATATCGGCTCGCTGGCCGTTCACGGTACCATCAACGACGTTGCCATGGCAGGTGCCACGCCGCTTTATCTCTCAGCAAGTTTCATCATCGAGGAAGGCTTTCCGCTCGCCGACCTCGCGCGGATCGCCGAGACCATGGGGGAAGCCTCGCGTGAGGCAGGCGTGCCGATCGTCACCGGCGATACCAAGGTTGTCGAGCGCGGCAAGGCGGACGGCGTCTTCATTTCGACGGCCGGCGTCGGCGTGGTTCCGCCGGGTCTCGACCTGCGCTCGGATGCCGCCCGTCCGGGGGATGCAGTCATCGTCTCCGGCTCGATCGGCGAGCACGGCGTGGCGGTGATGTCCAAGCGCGAGAACCTGGAGTTCGAGGTCGACATCGTCTCCGACACGGCGGCGCTGCATGGGCTGACGGCCGCCATGGTCGGGGCCGGCGGGGCACATCTCCGGCTGATGCGCGACCCGACCCGCGGAGGTCTGGCGGCGACGCTGAACGAGATCGCCAACCAGTCGAAGGTCGGTTTCCGGATCGACGAGGATGGCATTCCGATGCGGCCGGAGGTAGCCGCGGCCTGTGAGTTTCTCGGGCTCGATCCGTTGAATGTCGCCAACGAGGGCAAGCTGGTGGCGGTCGTTGCACCCGAAGGAGCAGAGGCGATCCTCGCGGCGATGCGAAACCATCCGCTCGGCCGGGACGCTGCGATCATCGGCCACGCGGTCTCGGACGAGCACTGCTTCGTGCAGATGGAGACGTCTTTCGGTGGCGGCAGGATCGTCGACTGGCTGTCGGGCGAGCAGCTGCCGCGCATCTGCTGACCGCTATGCGCATCCTGCTGATATGTCATAGTTTCAATTCGTTGTCTCAGCGTCTTCATGTAGAGCTTCGGGAGGCGGGACACGTCGTCTCGGTCGAACTCGACATCCACGACGACCGGACGCGCGAGGCGGTGGATCTCTTCTCCCCGGACGTGATCGTCGCGCCGTTCCTCAAACGGGCGATCCCGGAGGATATCTGGTCGCGCGTTCTCTGCCTGATCGTGCATCCGGGTATTCGCGGCGACAAGGGACCGAATGCGCTCGACTGGGCGATTCTCGAGGATGAGCCCGTCTGGGGTGTCACGCTCGTCGAGGCCCGGGAGGCGATGGATGCCGGTCCGGTGTGGGCCTTTCGGGAGTTCCCTATGCATGAGGCCCGCAAGTCCGATCTCTACCGCGAGGAGGTGACCGATGCCGCCACCGCCTGCGTGCTGGAGACGATCGGGCGGATCGCGGCGGGAAACCGAACACCGCTTGCGGAGGCGAACGATGGCGAGGGTTGTCTCCGCCCGTCGGTGCCGCGGGAACGTCGCGCGCTCGATCCTTCGACAATGACGGTCGTGCAGGCACTGCGGATCGTCCACGCCTCCGACGGAGACCCCGGCGCGATGATCGAGATCGCCGGGCGAACGTTTCGCGCCTATGACGCGCGCCCTGCCGAGGAATGTTCAGGTCCTGCGGGCACGGTCGTCGCACGAAGCGGCGATGCGGTCGCGATTGCCTTTGCCGACGGCGCGCTGTGGCTCGGTCATCTGCGGGAACCGGGCGTGCAGCAGCTGAAACTGCCGGCCGCGATGCTCCTCGCCGATCACTTGGCGGGCGTGCCGGAATTGGCCGCACCGTCGCGGACCTCCTATCGGGAGGAGGAGGGAGTCGGTTTCCTTTCCTTTTCCTTTCACAACGGGGCGATGTCCTCTGAGGACTGCGAGGAACTGCGGCAGGCTTTCCTCACAGCAGTGGCCCGGCCGACGCGCGTCCTTGTACTGCAGGGCGGTTTCGAGGCATGGTCGAACGGCATTCATCTCTCGCTGATCGAAAACGCCGAAAGTCCGGCCGATGAATCCTGGCGCAACATCAACGCTATGAACGATCTGGTCGAGGCGATCATCCGCACCGACGACCGGCTGGTGATCGCCGCCGTGCTCGGCAATGCCGGTGCCGGCGGTGTCTTCCTGTCGCTCGCAGCCGACGAGGTCTGGATGCGCGAAGGCGTGATCCTCAACCCGCACTACAAGGACATGGGCAATCTCTACGGGTCGGAATACTGGACCTACCTGCTTCCCGCCCGGGTCGGCGAGACGCGGGCGCGTGTGATTACGCAGGCGAGATTGCCGATGGGCGTTTCGGAGGCAGAGAGCCTCGGCCTTTGCAGCTGCCGGCTGCCGAGGGCACGGGCGGAGGCGCTCGAAGCGCTCGGAACGGCGGCGAAGGCGCTTGCCGCGGCACCGGATCTCGATGACCGGATTGCGGCGAAGCGGGCGCGGCTCGCTGCGGACGAGGAGAAAAAACCGCTCTCTGCCTACCGGGCCGAGGAGCTTGCCCGCATGCGGCGCAATTTCTACGGCTTCGATCCGAGCTACCATGTGGCGCGGTTCAATTTTATCCATAAGATAGCGAAGTCGAGAACGCCGGCGACGCTGGCCGTTCACCGCGCCGGCGACGGTGGCAGACAGGGGGGCGCAGGGTGCAGGCCTTGATCAATACCCACACGACCGTTCTGGTCGTCGACGACGAAGTGCGCTCGCTGGAGGCGATCCAGCGCATCCTGAGCGACGAGTTCGAGGTCATCTGCGCCCGCAACGCCGAGGAGGCGGAGGCCGTTCTCAACGGCGAACTGGTGCAGATCATCCTGTGTGACCAGCGGATGCCGGGCGAATCCGGTGTCTCGTTCCTGCGACGTGCCCGCGAACTCTGGCCGGACACGATCCGCATCATCATCTCCGGCTATACCGCCTCGGAAGACATCATCGACGGCGTCAACAAGGCCGGCATCTATCGCTATATCACCAAGCCCTGGAACCCGGACGAACTGCTGACCTGCCTGCGCGAGAGTGCCAGCCTCTGGCGGCTGCAACATGCGGCGGGCGAGGTGAATGTCGAGGTGAAGCCGGCGAGCGACCGGCTGGAGAAAGTCGTCACCGACAAGCGCCGCAACGCCCAGAAGAGTTTTGGCTTCGACCGGATCGTCCATACGCCGGGTAGCCCGCTCGTCCATTCGATCCGGCTCGCCCGACAGGCGGCGCGCTACGACGTTTCGGTGCTGATCACCGGCGCCTCGGGCACCGGCAAGGAGCTGCTCGCACGCGCCATCCACCGGGAATCGGCCCGTTCCGACCAGTCCTTCGTCGTCGAGAACTGCGGTGCCCTGCCGGACGATCTGCTGGAGAGCGAACTCTTCGGCTGCAAGAAGGGGGCCTACACGGGCGCCTATCAGGATCGCGTCGGCCTCTTCGAACTCGCCGACAACGGCTCGATCTTCCTCGACGAGATCGGCGAAACCTCGCCCGCCTTCCAGGTGAAGCTCCTGCGCGTGCTGCAGGAGGGGGAGATCCGTCCGCTCGGCGCGCAGCGGCCGCGCAAGGTCAATGTCCGGGTGATCGCCGCGACCAATCGCGACCTTCTCGCCGAGGTGGCTGCCGGCCGCTTCCGCCGAGACCTCTATTATCGTCTTGCGGCCTTCCCGATCCACATGCCGGCGTTGAAGGAGCGCGCCGAGGACATCCCGGTCATCGCCGCGCGGATGCTCATGCAGATCAACCAGTCCTTCAACCGCCAGGTTCCCGGCTTCCACCCGCGCACGCTCGATCTCATGAATGCCTATCACTGGCCGGGCAATGTCCGCGAACTGCACAACGAGATCCAGCGAATGGTGGTGCTGTCCGACGAAAATGCACCGCTGGAGCCGTCACTGCTGTCACCGGAAATCGTGGGTGTGCTCGAGCGAAAACCGAACGGTGTGAACGACTGCGGGGTGAAGCAGTTGAAGGACATCGTCGCGGACGTCGAACGGGTGGCAATCCAGGCGAGCCTGGAGCGCAACCACGGCAATATCAGCCGCACGGCGGACGAATTGGGCTTGTCGCGCGTTGGTTTGCGAAGCAAACTCGAACGATACGATCTGCGACGTGGCCAGGACGACGATGACGCCGACTGAGGCAATGCCCGGACATTCCAATGGAACAGGCTCCGTTCGAGGTGCGATGGAACTCGACCAGGCGAGTGAAGCCATGTGGGTGGACGTCATCCGTCGGATGGACGAGGTCTATTCCGAGCTCCTGCGCAACGAGACCGACCTCGAGCGCAAGAATGCCGAGCTCGAGGAGGCACAGACCTTTATTTCGAGCGTCATCGCGTCGGTATCGGACGTCCTGATCGCCTGCAGCGCCGACGGCCGCATCAAGAAGGTCAATCCCGCATTCCTGAAGCTGACCGGGCATGAGGAGAAGGCGGTGCTCGGAAGCCGAATCTTCGGCTATCTCGCTGAACGCGACCGGCCGCAGGCGGAAAGGCTGATCGCCGCCGGACACCAGGGCAACGTCATGGAGGGCGATCTGCACCTCGTCGCAGCCGACGGCCACGAGGAATGCCTCGCCATCCGCTGTGCGGCACTGTTCGATGCCGGCCGCCGCCGCATCGGCGCGGTCCTGACCGGGCGTCCGATCAGCGAGTTGAAGCAGGCCTACGAGGCACTGCATCGCGCCCACATGAACCTGCAGCAGGCGCAACGCCGGCTGATCGAGCAGGAGAAGATGGCAAGCCTCGGCCGCCTCGTCGCGGGCGTCGCCCACGAACTCAACAATCCGATCAGCTTTGTCTACGGCAACATCTATACGCTCGACCGCTACCGCAAGAACCTGATCTTCTATCTCGACGCCATTCATCGCGGTGAAGCGCCGGAACGGCTCGCCGAGCTGCGCAAGAGCCTGAAGATCGATGCCATCACCGCCGATGTCGGATCGCTGCTCGAAGGTACGATCGAAGGTGCCAACCGGGTGAGCGACATCGTCAAGAACCTGCGGCGGCTCTCCTTCAGCAAGGCCGGCGAGCGCCAGGCGGTCGATGTCGGCCGGCTTTTGCGCAATTCCGCCCACCTGGCGGCCAAAGCGAAGAACGCGCAGGCCGAAATTGTCGTCGACGGCGATCCGGACCTCGTCATCGAGGGACATGAGGGGCAGTTGCACCAGGTGATCGTCAATCTGACCGATAACGCCCTCCATGCCGTCGAAGGGCGAGATGGTGCGCGGGTACAGCTCGCCGCACGACGGCTGGATCACGCGATCGAGATCACCGTCGCGGATAACGGGCCGGGTATCGCCGAGGAGGACATGAGCAAGATCTTCGAGCCCTTCTTCACGACCAAGGCGGTCGGCGAGGGCACCGGGCTCGGCCTCTGGATCAGTTTCACTATCATCGAGGATTTCGGCGGCACGATCACCGCCGGGCGCTCGAAGGACGGTGGCGCCGAGTTCAGGGTCGTCCTGCCGGTGGCCGATGGGCGCTCATAAGCAAGGGCAGGGGCCGTTCAGATCAGCCGGAGGCCCCGGAAGCTCGCATGACCCTGCCGGCCGATGATGATGTGATCGTGGACGGTGATGCCGAGCGGCTTTGCGGTATCGATGATGGTCTTCGTCATGTCGATGTCGGCGCGTGACGGTGTCGGGTCTCCGGACGGGTGATTGTGCACGAGGATGATCGCCGTCGCGGAAAGTTCGAGCGCCCGCTTCACAACCTCACGGGGATAGACGGGCGTGTGGTCGATCGTGCCGCGCCCCTGCACCTCGTCGGCGATCAGCGCGTTGCGCTTGTCTAGGAAGAGGATGCGGAACTGCTCCGTGGTCTCGTAGGCCATTGCCGCGTGGCAGTAGTCGATCACCGATGACCACGAAGAGAGCACGTGCCGCTCCTTGAGCTCGCTCTTCAGCATTCGCTGCGCCGTGGTTGCGATGAGCTTTAGGTCGAGCGCCACCGTCTCGCCGATCCCCTTCACCTCCTGCAGCAGGGCAGGCGGTGCGCCGAGCACGCCGGCGAGCGTGCCGAAGCGGCCGATCAACGCCTTGGCGATCGGCTTGGTATCGCGGCGCGGAATGAGACGGAAAAGCAGAAGTTCGAGGAGCTCGTAGTCCGCGAGCGCCGCCTCGCCGCTTTCGCGGAAGCGCGTTCTCAACCTGTCGCGATGACCGATATAATGCGCCTCTTCCTGAGCGTTCGCGCCGGAGATCGGCCGTGGTTTCGAAGGCTGCTCGGCGAAGAAGCTTCGTTCATCGACGGCGGCAGTATCCTCCTCCGCCTCTTCCCGGTCCGGAACGACGGTTTTGTCGTCTTCATCGTCTGCCGGGAAAAGGGAAGGAGGTTTGCCCATCGTCAGCCTCGAAGCGGCGGCAGTCCGGGACGGTCGAGACCGGCGGGTGAAAGCGTGAAGATTTCACAGCCCGTCGCCGTCACGCCGACGGCGTGCTCGTATTGCGCGGTCAGCGAGCGGTCGCGGGTGACCGCGGTCCAGCCGTCGGAGAGCACCTTCACGTGCGGGCGGCCGAGGTTGATCATCGGCTCGATGGTGAAGATCATCCCCTCGCGCAGTTCCGGACCCTCGTCGGCCCGGCCGTAGTGCAGGATGTTCGGGGAGTCGTGGAACAACTGTCCGATGCCGTGGCCGCAGAAATCGCGCACGACGGAACAGCGCTCGGCCTCTGCATAGGTCTGGATCGCCTCGCCGATGGCGCCCGTGCGGGCGCCGGGGCGCACCGCGGCAATCCCGCGCATCAGGCACTCGTAGGTGACTTCGAGCAGCCGTTCGGCGGCGCGCTTGATCTCGCCCACCGGATACATGCGGCTCGAATCGCCGTGCCAGCCGTCGAGGACGTAGGTAACGTCGATGTTGACGATGTCGCCTTCGCGCAGCGGCTTGTCGTTCGGAATGCCGTGGCAGACGACGTGATTGATCGAGGTGCAGCAGGATTTCGTGTAGCCGCGGTAGTTGAGCGTGGCCGGGAGCGCCCCGTTGTCCATGCCGAATTCGAAGACGAAGCGGTCGATCGCGTCCGTCGTGACGCCGGGCTTCACGACGGAGGCGAGTTCGTCCAGACAGCGCGCGGTCAGCTGCGAAGCCTTGCGCATGCCTTCAAAGGCTTCGGGGCCGTAGAGCCTGATCGCTCCCGTATTCTTGAGCGGCGCCGTTGCCGCGTCGATGTAATTTACCATTCATCCGCTTTCAGGTTGGATGCATTCCGATTGTCACACCGTACATAATGCAGCAGGGGCGGCTTCGTCCATTGCGATGAGTTGAAGCGGTGCGATTTCCGCGGCACTCACCCGGCATTTGACGGCGTAGGCCTCGACTCCGCGCCGTCTCGCCTCGGCGAAGGCGCGGGCATAGGCGGGATCGAGGTCGCCCGAAAGACGGAAGCGGTCGCAATCCTCGCGCTGGATGAGATAGAGCATGATGGCACGGTGGCCGGCATCCACCATCGCCGCAAGTTCTTCGAGGTGCCTGGTGCCGCGTGCGGTCACGGTGTCCGGAAATTCGGCAAGCCGATTCTCGCGGATGAAATGCACGTTCTTGACCTCGACATAGACATCCGCCCGTCCGGGTGAGGAAAGAAGAAAGTCGATGCGCGAGTTCCGGCCATAGCGTTGTTCGCGCCGCAACGTCTCGTAGCCCGCAAGATCGTCGACAAGGCCCATCCGGATCGCCTCTTCGCCGAGCCGGTTGGCAAGGGCTGCGTGGACACCGACGACGGTATCGTCGGCTTCGATCAGCTCGAAGGCATAGCGATGTTTGCGCGCCGAGCCGGCGTGATCGGAAAGCCAGATACGCGAACCGGCGTCCGTCAACCCCAGCATCGAGCCGGTGTTTGGGCAAAAACCGGTGATCTCGCTTCCGTCGTCGAGCAGCGCGTCGAACAGGAAGCGCTTGTAACGCCGGATGAGCCGGGCAGGGACGAGAGGGGGATCGAACTTCATCGCGTAGGAGTCACGCCCGTTCGCGCACGTACGTGCCGGGCGCGTCGGAGATCGCATTCAGCGCACCACCGCCGACCTTGCGGGCAGGGACCCGCTTGCCGTCGAGCGACTCGACCCATGTTTGCCAGTGCGGCCACCAGGAGCCCGGTGTCTCTTCTGCTCTTTCCAGCCACTCCTCGAAGGCGCCGGCGGGCGCACCGCCGGTCCAGTACTGATACTTCTGCTTGCCGGGCGGGTTGACCACGCCGGCGATGTGGCCGGAACCGCTGAGCACGAAGGTGACCGGTCCACCGAACAGGCCGCTGCCGACGAAAACCGATTTGGCCGGCGCGATGTGATCCTCGCGGGTCGCGAGATTGTAGATCGGGATCTTCACGTCCTTCAGCGACAGGGTCTTGCCGGCGATCTTCATCCGTCCCTTGCTGAGCGCATTGTCGAGATAGCAGTTGCGCAAATAGAAGGAGTGGTTGGCGGCCGCCATCCGGGTCGAGTCCGAATTCCAGAACAACAGGTCGAAGGGCATCGGCTCCTCGCCCTTCAGGTAGTTGTTGACGAAGTAGGGCCAGATGAGCTCGGAGGCCCTCAGCATGTTGAAGGCGGATGCCATCTTCGAGCCTTCGAGGTAGCCGCTTGCCCGCATGCGCTCTTCCATCGCGTCGAGCTGCTCTTCGTCGACGAACACCTTGAGGTCGCCGGCATGGGTGAAATCGACCTGGGTGGTGAAGAGCGTTGCACTTGCGATGCGTTTGTTGCGCTCCTTGGCGTGCAGGGCGAGTGCGGCGGAGAGCAGCGTGCCGCCGACGCAGTAACCGATCGCGTTCACCTTGGTCTCGCCGGTCGCCTTCTCGACGGTCTCGAGGGCGAAATCGACGCCCTCGCGGATATAGGCTTCCCAGTCCTTCGTGGCATGCCGCTCGTCGGGATTGACCCAGGAAATGACGAAGACCGTATGTCCCTGGTCGACACACCACTTGATGAAGGACTTTTGCGGGTTGAGGTCGAGGATGTAGAATTTGTTGATCCACGGCGGCACGATCAGGAGGGGCCGCTTGAGAACCGTGCCGGTCGCCGCTTCGTATTGCAGGATTTCGCAGATATCGTTCTGGGCGATCACCTTGCCCGGCGTGACCGCCATGTTCTCGCCGACGGCGAACTTGCTGTAGTCGGTGTGGCGAAGACGAAGGTCGCCGCCGCCGGCCGCGATATCCTCGGCGAGCATCTTCATGCCGCGCACGAGATTGTCGCCGTGGCTCGCGACCGTTTCGCGGTAGACCTGCGGATTGGTGACGACGAAGTTTGCGGGCGAAAGGGCAGCCGTGATCTGCCGGACGTAGAAGGCGGCCTTGTGCCGGGTGTGCTCGTCGAGCCCCTCGGCATCGCGCACCATGCGCTCGGCCCAGTCGCTGCCGATGAAATAGACCTGACGCAGGAAGTCGAAGAACGGGTTGCGCTGCCAGTCCTCGTCGGCGAATCGCTTGTCGTTCGGGAACTGCGGCGCGGGCTCCGCGCCTTCGCCGCCGGCGAGCCTCTGCGCGGTCCGCGTCCAGGCGCCGAACATGCCGGCCAGCAGAAGGCCCTGCGCTTCCAGCGTCCGCTTCGGGTCCGACATCCAGTACTCGGTGACCTTGGACATCGTCTTGACGAGTTCCGTCAGCGGTTGCGACACCGGGTCGACGATCTCGCCGCGCTCGCGCGGCGCAAGCCATGTCGAAGCGGCCTTGCCGAGGTTTTCGAGGGCACGGGCGACATTGATTGCCAGCGCTTCCGGATCCTTGACGATGTAGGGTTCAATCAGCTTCGGATCGAAGCCTTGGGCCGTAGCACCGGATGTGGCACCGTCTTCGGTGTCTCTGCTCAAGCTGTTCCTCCCGAGAGTGCTCGTGCGAGTCCTCTTTTATGTTTGCTTATCCTGCCTGAAAACGACTACAAGTTCCAGCAATACGAAAGCCATTCCTGACGTATTCGGAAGCGGGGATCAACCGCCGGATGCATTGCGGCGCCGGTTTGGGATATATGGGTATGATTGCAGCGATGTGGGCGATGAAAACGTGGCGTCTTGCTTCCGGTCTGGCACTGGCCGGTGCACTCGGGGTCGCCGCGGGATGCTCGTCGACGGGCGGGCAGACGGCTGCGGCCGGGCCGCGGTCCTCCGTGCTCGACGTCACCGTCAGCGATGGGGCTCGCAGCCCCCAGACGCCGGCGCTCGGCACCTCTCCGGACGGCTATCCGGATTTCTCGCAGCCGCTGACGGCCGCAAGCGTTCAGATGAGCGACGAGGAGGCGGTGGCGCTGCAGGCGAAGCTGTCGGCACTCGCCTCCGCCCGCAAGTCGGGCACGATTTCTGAGGCCGAGTACCAGCGGCGAGTGGAAGAGCTGCGCAAGCTCGCCGCAGAGCACGGCGTCGACGTACAGGCGGCGCTGGCCAAATAGCGCTTGCCTTTGCTGCAATTTGGAAGCAAAGCAATCGGGGTGCGACCGCTCGCTTCGGCTGGTTTGTCCTTTGTCGACGGACACAGATTTGCCGCAGCATTTCGCCATTGCATCACACAAAAGGGTCTGTTCCGGTTTCGGGTTCGTTACGGAACATGTCACGAGCAACAAACGAACCCGCTTGGCGCGGATGCTACCGCGCGATCCCACGGGGTTTGAGATGGAAGAGTTTCATAAAGTTCGGCGCCTGCCGCCCTATGTTTTCGAACAGGTCAACCGTTTGAAAGCTAGCGCGCGAGCCGGTGGCGCCGACATCATCGACCTCGGTATGGGCAACCCCGACCTGCCGACCCCGAAGGCGATCGTCGACAAGCTCTGCGAAGTGGTCCAGGACCCGCGCACCCATCGCTATTCGTCTTCCAAGGGCATCCCGGGCCTCCGCCGCGCCCAGGCTGCCTACTACGCCCGCCGCTTCGGCGTGAAGCTCAACCCGGAAACCCAGGTCGTCGCGACGCTAGGCTCGAAGGAAGGCTTCGCCAACATGGCCCAGGCGATCACCGCACCGGGTGACGTCATCCTCTGCCCGAATCCGACCTATCCGATCCACGCCTTCGGCTTCCTGATGGCCGGCGGTGTCATCCGGTCGATGTCGGTCGAGCCGGACGAGACCTTTTTTCCGCCGCTCGAACGTGCCGTGCGCCATTCGATCCCGAAGCCGCTGGCGCTCATCATCAACTATCCGTCGAACCCGACCGCACACGTCGCCTCGCTCGACTTCTACAAGGACGTGATCGCGTTCGCGAAGAAGCATGACCTGATCGTGCTCTCCGACCTTGCCTATTCGGAAATCTACTTCGACGACACCCCGCCGCCATCGGTTCTTGAGGTTCCCGGCGCAATGGACATCACCGTCGAGTTCACCTCGATGTCGAAGACCTTCTCGATGCCCGGCTGGCGCATGGGCTTTGCCGTCGGCAACGAGCGGCTGATCTCGGCGCTGACCCGCGTAAAGTCCTATCTCGACTACGGTGCCTTCACGCCGATCCAGGTGGCGGCGACCCACGCCCTCAACGGCGACGGTTCCGACATCGCCGAAGTCCGATCGGTGTACAAGCGCCGCCGCGACGTGCTGGTCGAGACCTTCGGCAAGGCCGGCTTCGAAGTGCCGCCGCCGGCGGCGACCATGTTCGCCTGGGCGAAGATCCCGGAGAAGTTCCGTCCGCTCGGCTCGCTCGAATTCTCCAAGCTTCTCGTCGAGAAGGCCGACATCGCCGTCGCCCCCGGCATCGGCTTCGGCGAGATGGGTGACGACTATGTTCGTATTGCGCTGGTCGAGAACGAGCACCGCATCCGCCAGGCCGCGCGCAATCTCAAGCGCTTCCTGTCGACGGCCGACGAAACCATGCACAACGTCATTTCGCTGAACGCCCACCGCCAAGGTTGAGCTTTCCGGCCGACGACGATAACCTCGCCGACCATCAGGTCCAGGCGGCCCGTTCGCGGCCGCCTTTCATGCAATTCGTAAGTTTCGGGAAATTGATCTATGGCGGATGCCCTCAGGATTGGCATTGCGGGTCTGGGCACCGTCGGTGCCGCGCTGGTTCGCATTCTTCAACAGCGCAGCAACGAGCTTGCCATTTCCTGCGGCCGGAAGATCGAGATTGCGGCGGTGTCCGCCCGTGACCGGAACAAGGATCGCGGCATCGATCTCTCCGGAATCGCCTGGTACGACGATCCCCTCGACCTCGCCGCCAATGCCGAGATCGACGTCTATGTCGAACTGGTCGGCGGCGCCAACGGTGCGGCGGAGGCGTCCGTTCGGGCAGCGCTGGCGCGCGGTCTGCATGTGGTGACCGCCAACAAGGCGCTGCTCGCGCGTTACGGCGTCGAACTGGCGCGAATCGCGGAGAAAAACGGTGCTCTCCTCAATTATGAGGCGGCGGTCGCCGGCGGCATTCCGGTCATCAAGGCGCTACGCGAGTCGCTGACCGGCAATCATTTCTCCCGCGTCTACGGGATCATGAACGGCACCTGTAACTACATCCTCAGCCGGATGGAGAAGGAGGGCCTTTCCTTCGGCGAGTGCCTGAAGGATGCACAGCGGCTCGGCTATGCCGAGGCCGATCCGAGCTTCGACATCGAGGGCAACGACACCGCCCACAAGCTCGCGATCATGACGACGCTCGCCTTCGGCAGCGAGATCGCCGCTGATGACATCTATCTCGAGGGCATTACCAATATCTCGATCGAGGACATCCGCGCGGCGAACGAGCTCGGCTATCGCATCAAGCTCCTCGGCGTGGCGCAGAAGACGGACACGGGCATCGAGCAGCGCGTGCACCCGACGATGGTGCCACTCGATTCGGTGATCGCGCAGGTCGACGGTGTTACCAATGCCGTAGCGCTGGAATCCGACATTCTCGGCGAGCTGTTGATGGTCGGCCCCGGCGCCGGCGGCAGTGCCACGGCATCAGCGGTGCTCGGCGACATCACCGACATCGCCAAGAGCCGTCCGGGCGCGCAGCAGGTGCCGGTACTCGGCCGCCCGGCCCATCTGCTCGAACCCTATCGCCGGGCGCAGATGCGCAGCCACGAAGGCGGTTATTTCATCCGGCTGACCGTTGCCGACAAGATCGGCGTGTTCGCCAATGTCGCGACCCGCATGGCCGACAACGGTATTTCGCTGGAATCGATCGTGCAGCGCTCGCAGCCGGATGGAGAGATTGGCGCGCCGGTGACTATCATTCTCGTTACCCATGCGACGATGGAGGAGTCGGTCCGCAAGGCGGTCTCGGCCATCCGCGCGGAGGGATATCTTATCGGCGAACCGCAGACGATCCGCATCGAGCGGCCGAAGACGGTGTGACGGCGCTCCTGCCTTTCCGGGCGGGGTGGCGAGGCTGCCGATGGCTTGCTGTATGTGTTTCAGCGGGCGATAAACCTGGAATGACGACGGGCGGGAAGATAAAATGGGCATGAATGAACCGGTCGATCCGGTGCCGCGCGCATTCCTCGGCGTGGAAAGCTCGGTGAGCGGCCAGCGATGGGTCTCGCGCCTCGATCAGGCCGGACAGAACCGCGCACTCGCCATCGCCCAGCTTCATGGAATGCCGGAAATCCTGGCGCGCGTGCTGGCAGGCCGCGGCGTCGGCGTCGACGAAGCGCCGGCCTTTCTCGATCCCACAATCCGCTCCCTGATGCCGGACCCGGCATCGCTCACCGATTGCGAGGCCGCGGCGGCGCGGATCGTGCGGGCGATCGCCGGCGGCGAGCGCATTGCGATCTTCGGCGACTATGACGTCGACGGTGCTGCCTCCTCAGCGCTCCTCTATCGTTTTCTCGCGCATTTCGGCGCGGAGGCGGAGATCTACATTCCCGACCGTATTTTCGAGGGCTACGGCCCGAACCCGGTGGCGATCGGGCAGCTGATCGAGCGCGGCGCGCGGCTGGTGGTCACCGTCGACTGCGGTTCGACCAGTTTCGAGGCGCTGGAGGAGGCGCGCCGGCGCGGCATCGACGTCGTCGTCATCGACCACCACCAGATGGCGCACGCCATGCCCACCTGCCACGCACTGGTCAATCCCAACCGCGAGGACGACCTGTCGGGGCAGGGGCATCTCTGTGCCGCGGGTGTCGTCTTCCTCGTGCTGGTTGCCACGCTGCGGCTGCTGAGACAGCAGGGCGACCGTCGCGCCGGATCGATCGACCTGCTCGCCTGGCTTGATCTCGTGGCGCTCGCGACCGTTTGTGACGTCGTTCCTCTCAGGGGCCTCAACCGCGCTTATGTGGTGAAGGGGCTGATCGCAGCCCGCCATCAGCAGAATGCCGGTCTCGCGGCTCTGTTGAGCGTGGCGGGTATCGGCGGGCCGGTGACGCCCTATCATTTCGGCTTTCTCGTGGGTCCGAGAATCAATGCCGGCGGTCGCATCGGTGACGCCGCGCTCGGGAGCCGCTTGCTGACGCTCGATGATGCCACCGCCGCCGGTGAAATCGCAGCGAGGCTCGACGAACTCAACCGCGAGCGGCAGGCGATGGAAACCGCGATGCTGGCGGAGGCGGAAGCGGAGGCGCTTGCCGAATACGGCACCGGCGAAACGGCATCCGTCATCGTCACGGCCCACGATAATTGGCACCCCGGTATCGTCGGGCTGCTTGCCGCCCGCCTGAAGGAGAAGTTCAAGCGGCCGGCCTTTGCGATCGCTTTCGATTCTTCCGGCAAGGGAACGGGATCTGGACGTTCGATCAACGGCTTCGACCTCGGGCGCATGGTTCGGGCGGCGGTCGACGCCGGCCTGCTCGTCAAGGGCGGCGGTCACGCCATGGCGGCCGGCCTGACCGTCGAACGCGCCAATCTCGGCCGGCTGCGCGCCTTCTTCGACGAGGCAGCAGGCAGCCAGGTATCGACGCTTGCCGCCAATCGCAGCCTGAAGATAGACGGAGCGCTGGGTGCATCCGGCGCCACCATCGCGCTGATCGACCAGCTGGAGACGGCCGGTCCCTATGGCGCCGGCCACCCGCAACCTTGCTTCGCCATTCCTGCGCATCGCTTGCGGGATTCGCGCCTTGTCGGTGTCAATCATGTGAAGGTGACCGTCGAGGCGCAGGACGGATCGCGGCTCGATGGGATAGCCTTCCGCGCCGCCGAAACGCCACTCGGCGATTTCCTGCTGTCCTCGCGGGGCAATCAGGTTCATCTCGCGGGCTCGCTCAGTGCCGAGCACTGGCAGGGAACGCGGCGCGTGCAGATACGTGTCACCGACGCAGCGAAAGCGTTCTGAGCGATATCCGACGATGTACGGAAGATTGGAAGTGGCACGCCCTAGGGGAGTCGAACCCCTCTTCCCAGAATGAAAATCTGGTGTCCTAACCGATAGACGAAGGGCGCGTGCGCTTCGTTGTGGCGCCCTTATAGTCAGGGCTTCGGAATCCCGCAAGCGGAAAAATGCATTTTTCCGGCCGTCCGCGAAAAAAATCGAGAGACGGTCAAGTTACGGGAAAAACTGACGAAAATGCTTGTGGCGACACATGATGAGCGAGCGCACGAGGCAGCGTCGCGGCTATGTCAGTCTACTCGCAAGGGAAAGAAAGTGGCACGCCCTAGGGGAGTCGAACCCCTCTTCCCAGAATGAAAATCTGGTGTCCTAACCGATAGACGAAGGGCGCGTGCGCTTCGTTGTGGCGCCCTTATAGTCAGGGCTTCGGAATCCCGCAAGCGGCTTTCTTTCGTTTTTTGCAAAAAATGTGACGGCTGTGGATTCTGACGATGCGTCTATGAAAAAGTTCTTAGGTGTCAGATGGATAGGCATGAATTCTGAAGCATGCTCAGGTAACATTACCTTGCGGAAGGCGGCTGAAACGAACAGGACGCGCCCTCCGAACGAGTTGCTGAGAGTGGGCGTCCTACGACTTTGACTTGCCGAGCAATCGCCCGAGAATCGGGAAAAGCGTCTTCTTTGACGGCTCCGCCGGTGCATCCTCGGCAATGGGCGCAGCCGGTTCGGAATTTGCAGCTTCTTTAGCGTCCGGCTCTGCCGGAGCGCCGGCCGTGACGGTCGGCGAGTCGTCCCCGAGCGGCTGAGGGGTGACTTGCTCGTCGGCGGGGAGGTCCACCGGATCGGCGGAAGCATATTGCGGGGCACTGAACAGACTGCCGGTCATCGGGCTGACGCGGCGTGTCGGCATTTCGGCCGGAACGAGGCTCGCCGCGGTCATCATCGACGCGGCGGCGTCCGCCGGCACCGGCTCCTGTTGCTGTGCGAAGATGCTGGAACGGCCGGCGTTGATCGCTGCAGGCTGCATTACGGCGTCCGCGAGACCGGCTGTGGCCGCTCCTGAAGCGGCCGGAATCCTCTGTGCCGTAGCGGCCGCCGGCGTCTGTTGCCGGTCGCCGGCCATCGCGACGACGGACGGATCGGAATAGCCGGAGCCTTTCGCGGCCGATTTCCTTCCAATCGTCCCAGTCGGCAGCGTTGCGACCTCGGGCGCCGAATCGGTTGTCGCTGCTGCAGATGCTTTTTCGCCCGTGCTCGCGCAGCCTTGCAGTGCCGTCAGGGCGACGCCGCAGAGGACGATCCGGCACGCAATCCGGCGACGCACCGACAATTTCGGCAGGCAGGTCATTGGAAAACCCCACGGAACTGGTTGAAAGCGGCAGAGACCGAAACAGAAGACAAACTGCGTCCAGCCGCGTATTCAGCAGGGTGATAGCCCGCCAAGCTTGTGCGAGGCGGGCCGAGGTCGTTACCAGCTTCCGGTATTCGGCATCGAGAGCCACGGCTCTACCGGTGCGAGGCCTTCGCCTTTTTGCAGGATCTCGATCGAGATGCCGTCAGGCGAGCGCACGAAGGCCATGTAGCCGTCACGGGGCGGACGGTTGATCGTCACGCCGTTCTCCATCAGTCGCCGGCAGGTGGCGTAGATGTCGTCCACCTCGTAGGCCAGGTGACCGAAGTTGCGTCCTCCGGTATAGTCCTCGGTATCCCAGTTATAGGTAAGCTCCAGGCACGGTGCCTTTTTGTCGCGCACTGCCTCGACGTCGCCGGGAGCGGCCAGAAACACGAGTGTGAACCGGCCTTTTTCGTTTTCGATGCGCCGCACCTCGGCGAGGCCGAAGATGCGGCAGTAGAAGTCGAGTGACGCATCAAGATCTTTGACGCGCACCATGGTGTGAAGATAGCGCATGATGTCCTCCTAATAACGTGTCCGGATATGGAGCAGACGACAGCTTCGAGCAAGGATGAAGCGTCAAAAGGATTTGGGTATATCTTAGACAGGGACTTGCGCGACACCAACGGGCAAATGTTAATCTGATCGTCAAGAATCAGTTAACGAACCTATGTGACGCGTTTTCGAGGGGCGTGAGGAAATGGCCGACAGGATTTCATCGAAAGGGCTCGCCGAGTTCGAAGAGCTGTCCGGGGAAGCCGTCGAACTTCTCGAGATCACCGGTGTGGTCAAGTGGTTCGACGTCGCCAAGGGATTCGGCTTCATCGTTCCGGACAACGGCATGCAGGATGTCCTCCTGCACGTGACCTGCCTGAGGCGCGACGGCTACCAGACCATCCTCGAGGGGACGCGCATCGTTGCGCTGGTGCAGAAGCGTGAACGCGGCTACCAGACCTTCCGCATTCTCTCCATGGATCAGTCGACGGCGATCCACCCTTCGCAGATGCCGCCGGTGCGCACCCATGTGCAGGTGACGCCGACGAGCGGGCTGGAGCGCGTGCTGGTGAAGTGGTTCAACCGCACCAAGGGTTTCGGCTTCCTGACGCGCGGCGAGGGGACCGAGGACATCTTTGTCCATATGGAGACCCTACGGCGCTATGGCCTGACGGAACTTCGGCCGGGACAGAGCGTTCTGATACGCTTTGGCAATGGTGAGAAGGGGCTGATGGCCGCCGAGATCCATCCCGACAATCCGGGCCCGGCGACCCGCGCCCATTGAGGCTGCGTCCTATGATCAGTGAAATCTGGAGAAGCGCTGTCCTGGCGCTTTTTTTGTTGCTTCCGGTCGCGGCTTCGGCGCAAGAGGCCGGCCTGCGCAAGGCGGCACTGGCGATTGAAACGCCGGGCGGCAAGCGCCATGTCTTTCAGGTCGAATGGGCGGGAACGGCCGCGGAGCGCGAGCATGGCCTGATGTTCAGGGCCGAACTCGACGCCGATGCGGGCATGATTTTCGATTTCGGCTTGGCGCGGACGGTGATGATGTGGATGAAGAACACACCGCTTTCGCTCGACATGCTCTTCATCGACGAGGAGGGTGTCGTCAGCCGTATCGCCGAGCGCACCGTGCCCTATTCGCAAGATATCATCGCCTCTCCGGGGCCTGTTCGTTATGTGCTGGAGATCAACGGCGGCCGGTCGGCTGCCCTCGGTATCGTGCCGGGGAGCCGGGTTGACATCGACGCAGCCCGGGCATCGTTGAAATGACAGCGTTTTTGTCACTGTGAACGGTGACGAAAAGTCGATTTTAGCTGTTGCCCACGGCGGGTGAACCGTGTATTTCGGCAATGATCGCTGGAACGGAGTGTAGCGCAGTCTGGTAGCGCATCTGGTTTGGGACCAGAGGGTCGGGAGTTCGAATCTCTCCACTCCGACCACCGCGGTGGTCCTGCGATCGTCAGGGAAGGGATCTTCCTTCGCAGTCCTTTGGAGCTCGTTGCGACATGACCGCCAAGATTTATCGCCCCGCCAAGACCGCCATGCAGTCGGGTAAGGCCAAGACGCAGTTCTGGCTGCTCGAATACGAGCAGGAAGTGCCGCGCAAGGTCGAGCCGATGATGGGCTATACGAGCTCGGCCGATACGCGCCAGCAGGTCAAGGTCACCTTCGAGACGCTCGAACAGGCAGAGGCTTTCGCTAGGCGCAACGGCATCGAATACCGGGTGATCCTGCCCAAGGAAGCCAAGCGCCAGGTCGTATCCTATACCGACAATTTCCGTTATAACCGCCTGCAGCCCTGGACGCACTGACCGCGTCCGGCCTTTCAGGACCGTCGCCGTCCGCCGGACAGAGGTGGCGCACGGAGGCCCCTTAGCTCAGCTGGATAGAGCACCTGCCTTCTAAGCAGGTTGTCGTTGGTTCGAGTCCAACAGGGGTCGCCAATCCTCCGGTTTTCCCGCTCCCGCGCCCATCGTCGCGGTGCCCATTGTCACCTTGTTCCTGTCCCGTTCCCGCGCCCTCTGGCGACGACTCCCGTGCCGTGATAAGGGCGGGACGTGAGGTATTCGCATGGCTCGTTCTCCGTCTTCGTCATCCAAGCGCGCGCCGCGCAAGCGGCGCAAGTCGTCCAGCTCGCGTTCGTCCCGCAGTCTCTGGCCATGGGCTGGCGCGCTGATCGTCGTTGCCGGCGCCATCGCCGTTTACGACAATCGTGACCAGTGGCAGGCGAACTGGCCGAGGATTGCCGCTCTGGTGCAGCCGAAGAGTGGCGGAACCGGTAAGAAAGCGGACAGCGCCACCGCGAGCAAATCATCGTCCGCGAAGCCCGTTCCGCCGGCGCCTGTCGGTGCGTCACCGAAGCCGAAGTCCGAACCGGGGCGAACGACGGCGGCGCTGATCCCGCCCGCGCCCGTGGGCAAGACCTTGCCGCAAGCGCTGCCGCAGCAACGGCCAAGCGAGGGCGCTATTGAGGGCAGGGGATTTGCCGCGACCTTCTACTATTGCGGGACATCCGGGCTCGACAATTGTGTCGCGAGTGGCGACACCTTCTGGCATCGCAAGACGAGGATCGTGCTCGCCGATGCCGTCGCGCCGCAGACCGAGAGGGCGAAGTGCCAGACGGAACGCGACAAGGGCTTTGCCGCCAAGGTCCGGCTCAAGGAGTTGCTCAACGCCGGCGCCTTCGATCTCGTCGCTCCGGGCATGCCGGTCGCCGCTTCGGGCAGTGAATTCAAGGTCGTCCTGCGCAATGGCCGCTCGCTCGGAGCGATCCTGCTCAATGAAGGGCTGGCGGCGCCGCGAACCGGGGAACGCAAGGGCTGGTGTCCTTAGGTCGCGTTCGCGAACGGCCGGGAAGCAAAGAAAAACCCGCCGCGGCGACCAGCCGGGCGGGTTTTCGTATCGGCGCGGAGCCTGCCGCTCAGTGCAGGATCTGGCTCAGGAACAGCTTCGTGCGCTCGTGCTGCGGATTGTCGAAGAACTCGGCCGGCGAGTTCTGTTCGACGATCTGACCCTGGTCCATGAAGATCACGCGGTTCGCGACCTGGCGGGCGAAGCCCATTTCGTGCGTCACGCAGAGCATGGTCATGCCCTCTTCGGCGAGACCCACCATGGTATCGAGAACTTCCTTGACCATTTCCGGGTCGAGCGCAGAGGTCGGCTCGTCGAAGAGCATGATCTTCGGCTTCATGCAGAGCGCGCGCGCGATCGCCACGCGCTGCTGCTGGCCGCCGGAGAGCTGGCCCGGGTACTTGTTGGCCTGCTCCGGGATCTTCACGCGCGTCAGGAAGTGCATGGCGACTTCCTCGGCTTCCTTCTTCGGCATCTTGCGAACCCAGATCGGGGCAAGCGTGCAGTTCTCGAGGATCGTCAGGTGCGGGAAGAGGTTGAAGTGCTGGAACACCATGCCGACTTCGCGACGGACTTCATCGATCTTCTTCAGGTCGTTGGTGAGTTCGATGCCGTCGACGACGATCTGTCCGGCCTGATGCTCCTCAAGCCGGTTGATGCAGCGGATCATGGTCGACTTGCCGGAGCCCGAGGGACCGGCGATGACGATGCGCTCGCCCTTCATGACCTTGAGGTTGACGTCGCGCAGCACGTGGAAATCCCCGTACCACTTGTTCATGTTGACGATTTCGACCGCGACTTCCGTCTGCGAAATTCCGGGTTGAACGGCTTGCTGGGCCATGTTTGTTCCTCTCATTTATCTCTTGTGGCCTCTGTCCAGGCGGCGCTCGACGAAAGCCGAGTAGCGCGACATCCCGAAACAGAACAGCCAGAATACGAAGCCGGCGAAGATCAGGCCGGTGAGCGGCGTCACCGGTGTCAGCCAGCTGGCGTCGCCGAAGCTCGCCTTCACGATGCCGAGCAGGTCGTACATGTTGATGATCGACACGAGCGAGGTGTCCTTGAACATGCCGATGAAGGTGTTGACGATGCCCGGAATGACCAGCTTGATCGCCTGCGGCATGATGATCAGGATCATCTTCTGCCAGTAGGTAAGGCCGAGCGAGTCAGCCCCTTCGTACTGACCTTTCGGAATGGCCTGCAGGCCGCCGCGGATGACTTCGGCCATGTAGGCCGAGGCGAAGATCGAGACGCCGACAAGTGCGCGCACGAACTTGTCGATGTTGTTGCCGGGCGTCAGGAAGAGCGGCAGCAGCACGCTCGCCATGAAGAGCACGGTGATCAGCGGCACGCCGCGGACGAGCTCGATGAAGCCGATCGAGGCGGAGCGTACGATCGGCATGTCGGAGCGACGCCCGAGCGCGAGCACGATGCCGAAGGGCAGGGAGACGACGATGCCGACGAAGGACAGCAGCAGCGTCACCATCAGGCCGCCCCACTGGCTGGTTTCCACATGGGAGAGGCCGAACCAGCCGCCGAGTAGCAGCACATAGGCGACGATCGGCAGCGCAACAAAGAGCAGAAGGGCGTTGAGCCCCTTGCGCGGCACTGAAGGAACCAGCAGCGGAACGAGCAGGCCCACGAAGAGGACGGCGACAAGGATCGGACGCCACAGCTGATCGCGGGGATAGGAGCCGACCATGAACTGGGTGAACCAGTCGCCGACATAGGCCCAGCAGGCGCCACTCCAGCCATTCGGCTGGATCCCGCCCTGGGCGATTGTGGCGCAGTCTGCGCGGCCTTCGCCGGTCCAGACCGCCGAGATGAACAGCCAGTCGAACGTCGACACGACGAACCAGACGATGATCGTGCCGAAGATGACCGACGTGACCGCGTCGAGCGGGCTCGCAAACAGGTTCTTGCGGGCCCAGCCGAACACCGAGCGATCACTCAGCGGGGCGGGGCGGGGTGCCAGGAACTCCTGGCGGAGATAGGAGACGTTGTTTTCGCTCATGTCAGCGCTCCACCAGAGCCATCTTGGCGTTGAACCAGTTCATGAAGAGAGAGGTCGCGAGGCTGATCGACACGTAGATCAGCATCCAGATCGCGATGATCTCGATCGAATGGCCCGACTGGTTGAGGATCGTGCCGCCGACCGCGACCAGATCGGCATAACCGATGGCAACGGCAAGCGAGGAGTTCTTGGTCAGGTTCAGGTACTGCGAGGTGAGCGGCGGAATGATGATCCGCAGCGCCTGTGGCAGAACGACGAGACGCGTCGTCGGACCGCTGCGCAAGCCGAGCGCGCTCGCAGCTTCCGTCTGGCCCTTCGACACGCCGCGGATGCCGGCGCGCACGATCTCGGCGATGAACGCCGCCGTGTAGAAGGACAGTGCCATGTAAAGCGACAGGAACTCCGGACCGATGACGGTGCCGCCGCGCATGTTGAACTTGCCGAGCTCCGGAATGTCGAAAGTGATCGGCGCACCGAGGACGACGAAGACGACGAGCGGCAATCCGACGATCAATGCTATGTTGGTCCAGAGGACCGGCGGACGCTTGCCCGTAGCGAGCTGTCTCTTCGTCGCCCACCGCGAGTAAAGGATCGCGGCCACGATGCCTGCGACAAAGGCGGCGACGACAAGCCCTATGCCCTCGCCGAAGACCGGTGCCGGCATGTATATGCCGCGGTTGCTCACGAAGACGGAGAGCGGCAGTGCCAGCGCCGAGCGGACCTCCGGCAACAGCGACAGTACGCCCTTGTACCAGAAGAAGATCACGAGCAGCGGCGGGATGTTGCGGAATATCTCGACATACACGGTCGCAAGGCGGGAGATCAGCCAGTTGTGCGACAGTCGACCGATGCCGACGATCAGGCCGATGATGCTCGCCGTGATGATCCCGCTCACGGCGATGATCAAGGTGTTGACGAGGCCGACCGTGAGCGCCTGCAGATACGTATTGTCGCTTGAGTAGGCGATCGGCGTCTGGGCGATGTCGAAGCCCGCGCGGTTCCTCAGAAATTCGAACCCGGCCGTCATGTTGGCGCGGGCGAGGTTCTGGGCGGCGTTGGTTCCGGCAAACCAGAACAGCCAGATGATGAAGACAAGAGTCAGTCCCTGATAGACGAACTGACGGAAAGCTGGATTGTACAGCAAAGAGTGCACCGAACGGCTATTGCCGTCCCGGCCCGAGGCGACCACTGCCATGCATTATCCCCTGTTCGCAGCCATCATTTTTCGTAGCTGCCTTTTTTCACTCTGTCGATCGGAAAGGCGCCGAGGCGCCTTCCCGGTATGCTGGTTGCGACCGCTTAGCGGATCGGCGGAGCGTACTGCAGACCGCCCTTGGTCCACAGGGCGTTCAGGCCGCGCTCGATCTTCAGCGGGCTGCCCGCGCCGACGTTGCGCTCGAAGGACTCGCCGTAGTTGCCGACCTGCTTGACGATGTTGTAGGCCCACTTTTCGTCAAGGCCGAGGTCCTTGCCGATGGTCTGGTCCTTTTCCTCGCCGAGGAAGCGCTTGATGTCCGGGTTTTCGGACTTCGCCATTTCGTCGACGTTGGCGGAAGTGATGCCGAACTCTTCGCTAGCGACCATGGCGAAATGGGCCCAGGTTACGACGTCGAGCCACTTGGAGTCGTTCTGGCGAACGGCCGGGCCGAGCGGTTCCTTGGAGATGATTTCCGGCAGAACCATATGATCGTCGGGGTTGGCCAGCGACAGACGGATCGAATACAGGCCGGACTGGTCGGTCGTGTAAACGTCGCAACGGCCGGACTGATAGGCGGCGTCGACTTCTTCCTGCTTTTCGAACACGACCGGCTTGTACTCGAGGCCGTTGGCCTTGAAATAGTCGGCGAGGTTGAGTTCGGTCGTCGTGCCGGACTGAACGCAGACGGCAGCGCCCGAGAGCTCGAGTGCCGACTTTACGTTGAGGCTCTTCGGAACCATGAAGCCCTGACCGTCGTAATAGTTGACGACGCGGAAGTCGAAGCCGAGCTGCGAGTCGCGGCTGGCGGTCCAGGTCGTGTTACGGGCCAGCATGTCGATTTCGCCCGACTGCAGGGCCGGGAAGCGGTCCTTAGCCGAGAGAGGGGTGTACTTGACCTTGGTCGCATCGCCGAAAACGGCAGCGGCAACGGCACGGCACACATCGACGTCAAGGCCGGACCAGTTGCCCGAGGAGTCCTGGGCGCCAAAGCCGGCGAGATTGGAGCCGTTTACGCCGCACTGCACGAAACCCTTTGCCTTCACGTCGTCGAGCGTGCCGGCGAATGCAGCCGGTGCGCCAAAGCCGACGACTGCAGCGCCGAGAGCGACTGACAGAAGCTTCTTGTTCATTTTTCCCAACCTTTGTCTATTGTTCTTGAAATATTCGACGGTCACGCTTCGCTGTAACGATTTCATGCCTCCGCCGGCCCGCTGACCTCCCGGTGCGAGCCGCGCTATCACAGTCTTAAAATGAACCACGGTCAAGACTGCGGTCCGCGAAATGGGGCAGAAAATTGGAAAAATGCCTTATCCGCATCAAAATCAGGCAGAAAATGGCGGAAAAAATCGGAAATTGGCTAAAAAAGCACCGATTTACCGCATAACCACCATCGAAACTCCGGTTGAGGATGCCTCGACGCGCCTTGACGTCCTTCCTCGAGGATACGACAAATCCGCTCGTCATATCCCCGAGGAAAGGCTTGGTTCTCATGAGAGACAGAAAAGAGATGCTGGCGGCCGCCGGTACGGACACGCGCTTGTGCCACGTCGGCCATGATCCGATGAGCTATTACGGCTTCGTCAACCCTCCCGTGGTCCATGCCTCGACCGTTCTGTTCCCGAATGTGGAGACCATGGAAACGCGGTCGCAGAAGTATACCTATGGCACGCGGGGCACGCCGACGACGGACGCGCTCTGCGAGGCGATCGACGAGCTCGAAGGGTCGGCCGGCACCATTCTGGTCCCGAGCGGCCTTGCGGCGATCACGGTCCCGTTCCTCGCTTTCCTGTCGGCCGGCGATCACGCACTCATCGTCGATTCGGTCTACGGCCCCTGCCGCCACTTCTGCGACACGATGCTGATCCGCCTCGGCGTGACCGTCGAATACTACGATCCGGCGATCGGGTCCGGGATCGAGGCGCTGATCCGGCCGAATACGAAACTCGTCCACACGGAGGCACCGGGTTCCAACACCTTCGAGATGCAGGATATCCGCGCGATCTCCGAGGCTGCGCACAGGCATGGCTGTGTCGTCACGATGGACAATACCTGGGCGACGCCGCTCTATTTCAAGCCGCTCGATTTCGGCGTCGACATATCGATCCATGCGGCGACGAAGTACCCGTCCGGCCATTCCGACATCCTGATGGGAACGGTCTCGGCCAATGCCGCCCACTGGCCGCAGCTGAAGGAAGCAAACGGCACGCTCGGCATCTGCGGCTCGCCGGACGATTCCTACATGATCCTGCGCGGGCTGCGGACGATGAATCTCCGGCTGGAACATCACAACAGAAGCGCACTTTCTGTCGCCAGGTGGCTTGAGGCTCGCGACGACGTCGCGACGGTCCTGCACCCGGGCCTGCCGAGTTGCCCCGGCCACGACATCTGGAAGCGGGACTTCAAGGGCGCGAGCGGCATCTTCTCCTTCGTCCTGAAGGTGGATGAGCGGGAAAACTTCAAGCCGAAGGCGCGGGCCTTCCTCAATGAACTCTCGCTCTTCGGGCTCGGCTATTCCTGGGGCGGCTACGAGAGCCTGGCTGTCATGGTCGACCTCTCCGACCGCAAGATTCGCACCGCGCCGGCCGAAGGTCCGGTCATTCGCCTGCAGATCGGGCTGGAGAACGTCGAGGACATCATCGCCGACCTCGAACGCGGGTTCAGGGCTGCCGTCGCGGCCTGACGTCAGCCCTTTGCGTGATAGCCGTAGAGCCAGTCCAGATCGGCGGCGAGGCTCTGCGGCGATCGTGTCGCAAGCACTAGGTCGCGGGCGATGCGCACAGGGCCGCGCGCATGATAGGCGAAGCGGTTGAACGCACCGCGTTTGCCGACACGCGCGGCGCGCGCCTGGCGAACGTTCTCGTAGGTTGCGAGTGCTTCGGGGAGCGGCGTGCGCGCGACGAGACCGGCAAGTTCGAAGGCGTCTTCGATGGCCATCGCCGCCCCCTGCGCCGCAAACGGCATCATCGCATGCGCCGCATCACCGATCAGCACCGTGTCGCGACCGTTCTGCCATCGGCCAGGGCCCGCCTGGTAGAGCGGCCAGAAGGTTGCGCCGCGCAAACTCGAAAGCAGGGTCCGGATAGCGGGGTTCCACCCGGAGAATTGCTCGGTGAGCGTGCGCCTCTGTCGCTCGCTGCCTTCCTCCGACCAGGTTTCTCCGGGGTCGACGCCCGCGGCGATCGCCACGACGTTGAAACCGCCGATCTCTTTCAGCGGGTAACAGACGAGGTGGCTGTTCGGGCCGAGGAGGGCAGTGACATTCAGCGGATCGAGGAAGTTCGGCGCGCCTCCTCCTGCGATCGTGAAGCGCCAGGCGATGTTGCCGGAAAAGGATGACTTCGGTGCCCCGGGGATGCGGGCGCGGGCTCTCGACCAGACGCCGTCGGCGCCGATGACGAGATCCGGCTGCTCACCGATCGCGCGGGCGATCTCCGTGTCGCCCGGCTTTTCGATGTGACAGCCGAGGTGAACCTTGCAGAGCGGATTGCGCAAGACCGCCGAAAGCAGCGCCTGTTGCAGCGTCGATCGGTGCAGGACGCCGTAGGGTGCGCCCCAGCGCTCCCGTGCGAAGGCGCCGACCGGGACGGCGGCCAGTGCCCCAAGTGTCACGCCGGATTTCAACCGGATTTCTTGCGGCTCGCACCACCGCTTCTCGATCTCGCCGAGGACGCCGAGTTCGCGAAGGATTCGCGAGGCATTGGGCGAAATCTGCAGGCCGGCTCCGACCTCGCCGAGCTGTGGTGCCTGTTCGAGGATTTCGCTACGGATCCCGTGTCGCGCCAGCGACAGGGCAGCCGTAAGCCCCGCCATCCCGGCTCCGATGATGGCGACGACGTTGGTGGACATGGCCTTGCCGATCGTGGAATGCGGGGGGCGTCAGGCCGCCTTGACGTGATAGACGCAACCGGCGGGGTCGGTCTGTTCGGCCTTCAGCGACGGGTTATAGCGATAGAGGGTCGAGCAGTAGGAGCAGACCTTTTCGTTGTCGTCGCCCATGTCGATGAAGATGTGCGGGTGATCGAAGGGAGCGGAAGCGCCCGTGCACATGAACTCCTTCACGCCGATCTCGATCATGCGGTGTCCGCCGTCGTTCTGGAAGTGGGGAATGGTGTGCCCGGCCATATGTCTCTCCGAATGCCTTTTTGCTTTGCGGCGGACATTATCCTCCTTCGCCGCGAATGTGTAGAGACAAACACGCGCCAAACCCACAGAAAAGAGAGCAATGCGCCTTTGATGCGCGGGCACGTTTCACTAAGGTGCGCGCCGTCACGCCCCGAATAAGACATGGATCGAAGCGATGAACCTGAATGCGCCGGCATTCTCCCTTTTCTATCACGACGGCTTGCAGCTCGCCTATTTCGATGCCGGCGATCCGTCCGGCCCGCCGATCCTGCTGATCCACGGGTTTGCCTCGACGGCGACGGTGAACTGGGTTCATCCGGGCTGGCTGAAGACGCTGGGGGAGGCCGGCTACCGCGTCATCGCAATCGACAATCGCGGCCATGGAGCCAGCGATCGGCCGCATGAGCCGGAGGCCTATCATCCGTCGCGGATGGCGGCGGATGCCGCCGCATTGCTGACCCATCTCGGCCTGCCCGATGCCGACGTGATGGGCTATTCGATGGGGGCCAGGATTTCCGCCTTCATGGCGCTCGAGCATCCCCACCGCGTGCGTTCGCTGGTCTTCGGCGGGCTCGGCATCGGGCTCTGCGATGGCGTCGGCGACTGGGATCCGATCGCCGAGGCGTTGCTGGCGCCGTCGATTTCCGACGTGACCCATGAGAGGGGACGAATGTTCCGGGCCTTTGCCGAACAGACCCGCAGTGATCGCATTGCGCTCGCCGCCTGCATCCAGGAGTCCCGCGTGCTCGTCGATCGCGCCGATATCGCGCGCGTCGATGTCCCGACCTTGATCGCCGTCGGCACCAGGGACGACATCGCCGGTTCTCCGGAGGAACTGGCGGCGCTGATGCCGGACGCGAGGGCGGTCGATATTCCGAACCGCGACCATATGCTTGCGGTCGGTGACAAGGTCTTCAAGAAGGCCGTGCTTGATTTCTATCGCGAGATCGGTCGCCAGTGACCGTCGCCTCGTCTACTCACCGGTGAACACCGGTTTACGCTTTTCCGAGAAGGCGCGCCGGCCCTCGGCATAGTCGGCGCTGTCGAAGGTCGAGGCTCCGACAACCTCCGCTTCGCGCAGAAGGTCGTCATCGACTTCAGCGACGGCTCTCAGGGCGAGCTTCGACGCCTGCACCGAAAGCGGGGCATTGGAGGCGATCATCTCGGCGAGCGCGAAAACCCTGTCGCTCAGCGTCTCCGGCGCCGTGACGTCGAGCAGGAAGCCGCAGGCGAGCAGTTCGGCGGTGCGCATTGCGCGCCCGGTATAGAGCACCTTGCGCGCCATCTGATCGCCGAGCGATCGCGCAAAGTCCTGAACGGCGTCGGCCGGATAGGCGAGGCCGAGGCGCGCGGCCGGCACC
Organism: Ciceribacter thiooxidans; assembly: GCF_014126615.1. Taxonomy (NCBI): domain Bacteria; kingdom Pseudomonadati; phylum Pseudomonadota; class Alphaproteobacteria; order Hyphomicrobiales; family Rhizobiaceae; genus Ciceribacter; species Ciceribacter thiooxidans. Next base: position 1,776,896 of record NZ_CP059896.1, on the reverse strand, counting down.
GCAAAGGCCGCCGTCTCGTCGGCGATCCTGATGTCGCACGCCGCCGCAAGTCCGAAGCCGCCGCCGTAGCAGATGCCGCGGATCGCGGCGATGACGGGCACACGCGCTTCCCTGACAGCGGCGAAGGCTGCACTGTTGTCGGCCTCATAAAGCCGTGCGGTCGCGGTGTCGTTGCGTACGACGGGGAACTCGGAAATATCGGCGCCCGCGCTGAAATCGTGTTCGCCTGCACCCGACAGCACGATCGCGCGCGCGCCGGCCTCACCGCACAGCCAGTGAATGGCGTCCGGGATCGCCCGCCACATGGCCGCGGTGATGGCGTTCTTGCGCTCCGGATTGTCGATGGTCAGGAAGCCGATGCCTTCGCGGCTTTCGGCGCGAATTCTTCCTGCAGCGAAATCACGGATTTGCTTCATCGGTCCTGCCCATCTGGTTTGCGTCGGCGTTAGCCTATATAATATACAGGCGATGGAACAGAGGAGACCGGCAATGGCCGCAAAGACAGAAGTCCTCCACGGCGAACATATCAAGTCGATGGACCCCATCTGGGATTCGCTTCGCCACGAGGCCCGCACGGCAGCCGAGCATGATCCGCTCCTGGCCGCCTTTCTCTATTCGACTGTCCTCAACCATCGCTCGCTTGAAGACTGCGTCATCTACCGGATCTGCGAACGGCTCGATCATGCGGACCTTCAGGCGATCCTGCTGCGGCAGACGTTCGAGGAAATGGTGAGGGACTGGCCGGAATGGGGCCAGATCATGCGCGTCGACATCCAGGCGGTCTACGACCGTGACCCTGCCTGCACGCGTTTCATGGAGCCGGTCCTGTATTTCAAGGGATTCCATGCAATCCAGACCCACCGCCTCGCACACTGGCTCTGGAACCGCGGACGGCGCGATTTCGCGCTCTATCTGCAGAGCCGCTCTTCCAGCGTCTTCCAGACGGATATCAACCCGGCGGCACGGATCGGCAAGGGGATATTCCTCGACCATGCCACGGGCCTCGTTGTCGGCGAGACGGCGCGGATCGGCGACAATGTCTCGATCCTGCACGGCGTCACCCTCGGCGGTACGGGCAAGGAGGGAAGCGACCGTCACCCGAAGATCGGCGACGGCGTGCTGATCGGCGCGGGCGCGAAGGTGCTCGGCAATATCGAGGTCGGTTGCTGCTCGCGTGTCGCTGCCGGCTCCGTGGTCTTGAAGCCGGTTCCGAAGGGCTCGACCGTGGCCGGCGTTCCGGCCCGGGTCGTGGGCGAGGCGGGCTGCGCCGAGCCGGCCCGTTCGATGGACCAGATACTCGCCTCGGAGGCGTGAACCAGAAGAACCGCGCCGATAACGGCGGACGAGGGGATCCGGTCGGTGGTCATTTGTCCGCAGCCGCGTCTTTACATCATCCGAGCGGCCGTGCGACAAGCGCCCCGAACTTGAATCGCCCCATGGAGAACTGTAGTGAAGCCCGACGAAATCAAGAAGCTCGACGCCTATTTCAAGCGGACGTTCAACCCGGCCATCGTGGTCAAGGCTCGTCCCCGCAAGGACGACTCCGCGGAAGTCTATCTCGGTGACGAGTTTCTCGGCGTCGTCTTCCGCGACGACGAGGACGGCGATCTCTCCTACAATTTCTCGATGGCGATCCTCGACGTCGATCTCTAAGCCTGAAGTTGCAGATTTACTGATATATGTCTGCCTTATCAGCAAAAAGGGCCGTTCCGCATCTCGGGCGGCCTTTTGTTTTACCGGTGTATACAACCAATGCGGGATATTGCATCGCGGAAAACAATTGACAAAAATTGTGCATGTGCTATGTGGGTCAGCAGCGAAATGAAGCAGAAGGGACACTGCCGTATGTTTAATTTCGATGATGCGAACACGAAGGGCAAGGAAGCCATGGACGCGATGCTGAAGAACTATGCAGAGATCGCGAAGGGCTTCCAGGCCATCGCGACGGAAGCCACCGAGTATTCGAAGAAGTCGTTCCAGGATGCGGTTGCGCATATGGAAAGCCTGACAGGCGTGAAGAGCGTCGAAGGTGCGCTCGAACTGCAGACGAATTTCGTCAAGGGCGCCTACGAGGGCTTCGTTTCCGAGGCGACGAAGCTGACGGAAATGTACGCAGACCTGGCCAAGAGTGCCTACAAGCCGTACGAGACGCCGGCCGCGAAGGCGTCGAAGTCCGCCGGTGTCCCGGCCGCGACGGCCGCCTGAGGCAAACCTACGCGCCATCGCGCATCCGAATAAACCAAGGCCGGCCACGGGACCCGTGGCCGGCCTTGTGCGTTCTCCCTTGTGCTGTCCCCGCTTTTCTCTGCGGTCGCGGCCGTTACGACGCAAATGTGTTTGCACTCCTTTGCGGGGGGCTTAAAATCACCAAATTACGAACTACCTTAATGTGCTAAGTGTTCGCTTCGGCGCCAGCCGTCCGGCGAACCACTGGAGAATGGAAGAACATGATCGCCACGCCGGTCTTCATGCAGCAGAAAGGTGACGGGGACAACGCGGGTCGCGGCACGTCCGTCATCACGCGCACGAAGCCGAAGACCAAAAAGCCGAATCTGTATCGCGTGCTGCTGCTCAACGACGACTACACCCCGATGGAATTCGTGATCCACATCCTGGAGCGCTTCTTCCAGAAGGACAGGGAGGCGGCCACGCGCATCATGTTGCATGTTCACAATCATGGCGTCGGGGAGTGCGGCATCTTCACCTACGAGGTTGCCGAAACCAAGGTCAGCCAGGTGATGGATTTCGCCCGGCAGCACGAGCACCCGCTGCAATGTGTGATGGAAAAGAAGTGAGGATTTGACGTGCCAACATTTTCTCCGAGCCTCGAGAAGGCGCTGCACCAGGCACTGACCTACGCGAACGAGCGGCATCACGAATATGCCACGCTCGAACACCTTCTGCTCGCGCTGATCGACGATGCTGATGCGGCGGCCGTGATGGGGGCGTGCAACGTCAACCTCGATGTGCTTCGTAAGACTGTAAGCGACTATGTCGACAACGAATTGTCGAACCTGGTGACGGGTTATGACGAGGATTCCAAGCCGACCTCCGGCTTTCAGCGTGTCATCCAGCGCGCGGTCATTCATGTGCAGTCCTCCGGCCGCGAAGAGGTGACCGGCGCCAACGTGCTGGTTGCGATTTTCGCCGAGCGCGAGAGCCACGCGGCCTATTTCCTGCAGGAGCAGGAAATGACCCGCTACGACGCGGTCAACTACATTTCCCACGGCATCGGCAAGCGTCCGGGCGCGTCGCAGGTTCGCCCGCCGCGTGGTGCCGAGGAGGGAGAAGCTGAGGCCAAGCAGGCGCGCGACCAGGAAGAGGGCGCCTCCAAGGGCAAACAGGAAGCCCTCAAGGCCTACTGCGTCAACCTCAACGAGAAGGCCCGCGCCGGTCGGATCGACCCGCTGATCGGCCGCAACGACGAGGTCAACCGCACGATCCAGGTGCTTTGCCGCCGTTCCAAGAACAACCCGCTCTATGTCGGCGATCCCGGCGTCGGCAAGACGGCGATCGCCGAAGGTCTCGCCAAGCGCATCGTCGAGGGCAAGGTCCCCGACGCGCTGAAGGATGCGACGATCTTCTCGCTCGACATGGGGACGCTGCTCGCCGGCACCCGGTACCGCGGTGACTTCGAGGAGCGCTTGAAGCAGGTGGTCAAGGAACTCGAGGAGTATCCGGGCGCCGTGCTCTTTATCGACGAGATCCACACTGTCATCGGTGCGGGTGCGACATCGGGCGGCGCCATGGACGCCTCGAACCTCCTGAAGCCGGCGCTCTCCTCGGGTGCGATCCGCTGTATCGGGTCGACGACCTACAAGGAATACCGGCAGTTCTTCGAGAAGGACCGGGCGCTCGTCCGTCGCTTCCAGAAGATCGACGTCAACGAGCCTTCGATCGACGACGCGATCGAGATCATGAAGGGCCTGAAGCCCTATTTCGAGGACTATCACAAGCTCCGCTACACGAACGAGGCCATCAAGGCGGCGGTCGAGCTTTCGGCGCGCTACATCTCCGACCGCAAGCTGCCGGACAAGGCGATCGATGTGATCGACGAAACCGGCGCGGCGCAGATGCTGCTGCCCGCTTCCAAGCGACGCAAGCTGATCACCGAGCGCGAGATCGAGGCGACGATCGCGACGATGGCGCGCATTCCGCCGAAGACGGTCTCCAAGGACGACGAGATGGTGCTCGCCAATCTCGAGAAGGAGCTCCGTTCGGTGGTCTACGGCCAGGACAAGGCGATCGAGGCGCTGTCGACGTCGATCAAGCTTGCCCGCGCCGGCCTGCGCGAACCGAACAAGCCGATCGGCTGCTATGTCTTCTCCGGCCCGACGGGTGTGGGCAAGACCGAAGTCGCAAAGCAGCTTGCCGCTTCACTCGGCGTCGAACTGCTGCGCTTCGATATGTCGGAATATATGGAACGCCACACCGTCTCGCGGCTGCTCGGTGCGCCTCCCGGTTATGTCGGCTTCGACCAGGGCGGTCTCCTGACCGACGGCGTCGACCAGCACCCGCATTCGGTCGTCCTGCTCGACGAGATCGAGAAGGCGCATCCGGACATCTACAACATCCTGTTGCAGGTGATGGATCACGGCTCGCTGACCGACCACAATGGCAAGAAGATCGACTTTCGCAACGTGATCCTGATCATGACGACCAACGCCGGAGCGTCGGAGGGCGCGAAGGCGGCGATCGGTTTCGGTTCGTCCAAGCGGACGGGCGAGGAAGAGGAAGCACTCAACCGCCTATTCACTCCCGAGTTCCGCAACCGCCTCGATGCGACGATCCAGTTCGCCCCGCTACCGACCGAGGTCATCCACCAGGTGGTACAGAAGTTCGTCATGCAGCTCGAGGCGCAGCTTTCCGAGCGCAACGTCACCTTCGACCTCGCGCCGGAAGCGATCGCCTGGCTCGCCACTCGTGGCTACGATGAGAAGATGGGGGCCCGTCCGCTGGCACGGGTCATTCAAGAGCACATCAAGAAGCCGCTCGCCAACGAGATCCTCTTCGGCAAGCTGAAGAAGGGTGGCGTCGTCAAGGTCGGAGTCAAGAAGGACGAGACCGGCGCCGAGGTTCTTGATCTCGATGCTGTTCCGGATGTCGCGCCGGTCAAGCCGAAGGCGGAGGCCGAAACCGTCGGCAAGGCCAAGGCTGCCCGCAAGACGAAACCATCGGCAGAGGAGCCGAGCGAGGAAGGCCCGGCTCCGAAGAAACGGGGCTCGGTTCCCAAGGTGCCGAAGAAGAAATAGCGGTTGGTCTTCGAGTGGTAGTCCCTTGCTATACGAAGAGGTGAATTGACCCCTCGCAGCCACGCTGCGAGGGTTTTCTCGTCGGTGCTGTCGACGGCAAACTGGGGGAGCGGAAGATGGAGCATGAGAGCGGCGGGGTACCTCGTCTCGGCGATGAGGAGCAGCTGCTCTGGGAGCACGTCGAGATGCTGTGGGAGCTCGCCCGCCGGCGCGAGACGGCACCGGTCCGCAAGCTTCTCCATCCCGACTATACCGGCTGGGTGACTGGCCTCGACAGGCCGCATGACTACGAGGCGGCGGTGACGTCCGTCGGGCCGGGTTCGCCGCGCATACTCCGCTACAGGTTGCAGCCTCTTGAAGTCACGGTCTTCGATCACGAAGTCGGCGTCGTGCACTATCGTTACGAGGCGGAGGTCGAGGCTGCAGGCGGCGCGTCTCAGGCCGTCGCCGGTCGCTGGACGGAAGTGTACAAGCGGCGCGGACGGAGCTGGTTGATGATTTCGGTGAGCGGCGGGCCCGACGGCATGCGCTGAGGGAATGGCCGGGTTGCGGAAAACCGCTGTCTCGTGCCGGGAATCGCCGGTATTGCTTGCGCAAACCTGTGCCGGCGGCGTCTCTCGTCGGTCTCCGCCGTCTTCCCTGGGATCTGCCGATGCCGTTTCAGACTGCCGATTCCGAATCTTTTCGCTGGTTCCGGCGCGGTGCAAGCGGCATTTTCAGCCTGCCGGCGCTGATCCTGATGACCTCCTTCGTCGGTTTCGCCGCCTTCGCGCTCGAGGCCGGCATTTCTCGCGGCGCGGCGATGTTCATGACGCTGATGATCTGGGCGCTTCCGGCCAAGATGATCCTGACCGGGATGCTCGCGAGCGGCGCCCATATTCTCGCGATCATCGTCGCCGTCTCGCTCTCCTCGATCCGGATGATGCCGATGGTGGCCTCGCTCGTTCCGGAAATCCGCACGCCGCGCACCCCGGTCTGGCTGCTGCTCTTTCTTTCCCATTTCATCGCGATCACCGCCTGGGTGTTCACCACCCAGCACATCGGTGCCGTTCCGCGCGAGCATCGGACCGTCTACTTTGCCGGTTTCGCGATCACGTTGACGCTCACCAACACACTCCTGGTCGGCGTCTGCTACGGCCTCGTCGAGACCTTTCCGCCGCTGGTGGCCGGGGTTCTGTTCTTTCTGACGCCCATTTATTTCGTCGCATCGATCTGGGCGACCTCGCGCCAGCCTGTCCTCAAACTGGCGTTTCTCATCGGGATCGTCGGCGGGCCGCTGCTTTCGCTTGTGGTCCCTGGAATGGACGTGCTGATTGCCGGCCTCGGCGGCGGGACGGTCGCCTACCTCGTCGACCGCCTGATCATCTCCGCTCGGCAGAAGCGTCGCGAGGGAGAAAGCCGATGAACGACTATACGATCTATGGCGTCATCCTCGTCGCCGGCTGGCTGGCGACGGATGTCTGGCGCTGGCTCGGCGTGGTCGCCGGCAACCGCATGAACGAGGATTCCGAGGCGCTGAAATGGGTGAGGGCGGTCGCCACTTCGCTCGTCATGGCGGTGACGGCGAAGCTCATCGTCTTCCCGACCGGCAGTCTCGAAGCCTCGCCACTCTGGCTGCGGCTCGCCGCGGCGGGGCTAGGCTTCGTCGCGTTCCTTGCCGCGGGGCAGCGGGTCGTCGTCGCTGTCGTGGTCTCCGTGGCGTTCCTGGCGCTCGGCCTCGCCTTCGTCTGAGCCTCAGCCGTCCGGAGGGATCGCGACCGCTGCCTCCGCCAGCAACCAGTCGCGCATCAGCACTGCTTCTGGTGAGAGGCTTGCCGCTTCCGTCAGCCAGTAAGCCTTCTCCACGTCCGTTGGGCGATCGAACAGGATTTCGAGTTTCCCCTTCGAAAGCTCGTCGGCAATGAGTGCGGTCGGGCAGAGCGCGACGCCGAGCCCGGCCGTCAGCGAACTCAGGAGCAGGTTGAAATCGGCAAAGATCGGCCCTGCCTCGCGCGGGCTTTCGAGACCTCCTTCGGCAAACCACCGTCGCCAGGCGGCCGGGCTTTCGTCATGCAGGAGATCGGCCTCGAGAAGCTCTCGGGGATCGCTGATCGGGCCTCTGCGATGCAGATAGACCGGCGCACAGGTCGGGCGTGTTGCACCGGAGAGGATCGGTACCGCTCCGGTATCCGGACGGGTGCCGTGCTGGATCAGCAGATCTGCCGCGGCTTCCGACGCCGTCTTTGCGCCTGCTGCGTAGGAGATCGCAACCTGTATGTCCGGATGTGCGGCGCGGAAGCGCGGCAATCTGGGCGCCAGCCAATGGGTGACGACCGAGGGAAGGCAGGCGAGACGCACGGTGCGGCTTCTTGCTCCCGCGGTGAGCCGTTCGGCGGCAGCAGCAATCGTTCCGAATCCTGCGGTCACCGCCTTGCCGAATTCCCGGCCGGCGGGCGTCAGCCGCACGCCGCGGGCGCGGCGCTCGAAAAGGCTGACACCGAGCCAGTCCTCGAGGCTACGTACATGCTGGCTGACGGCGGCGGGCGTCATGCCGAGCTCGGCGGCCGCCTGCCGGAAGTTCTCGTTGCGGGCGGCGGATTCGAAGGCGCGAAGACTTGGCAGCGGTGGGAGCTTCATGGAGAAGAAGGATAAGTCATGCTTATCCTTATGGCAAGAAAAAGCCGTATTGCCAGCGACCTTGCGGCCGTGCAGTGTCCATGCCGATATTCGTCCAAGAGAGCGCAGGATCGTTCATGACCGCCAAGTCCACCGTCAAGGCCCCCGCCGATGCCGCCGAGCGTCGCGCCCGTCGCCCCGTCGTCGTCTACCCTAACGGAACCTTGCAGGCTCCGAACATAGCACAACTCGAAGAAGCCCGCGCAACACTTGAAAAGATCGACGAAATCGTCGTCCCGCCGCGCGAAGGCGGAGCGTTCGAAGTGCCGAAGGGGCATTTCTTCCGTGTCGTCAGCATCGAGGGACCGCAGGTCGGTGACCTCAACCTCTGGAACGCGGCGGACCTCTCCGAACGCTTCTTCAGCGGTAAGACGCGGGCGCTGCACGCGACCCATGTTTCGGTCGGCGACCGGCTCTGGAGTTCGCTGCCGCATCTGCGGCCGATGGCGACGATCACCCACGATACGCTCGCCTGGTACGGCTGGGACGACGACGGGGCGGGCCTGCACGACGTCATCGGCACGCGCTGCGATCCCTATACCAACAGGCTGCTTTCCGGTGGCGACTATCACCACTGCTGCCATTCGAACCTGACGCGCGCGCTCGCCGGAGCGAAGCACCTCGGCTTCCGCGAGGCCGAGCCGCATGTCCACGACGTGCTCAACGTCTTCATGTGCACCGGCTTTACCAGCGACACGCACCAGTATTTCATGAAGGCGAGCCCGGTCAGTCCCGGCGACTACATCGAGTTCTTCGCCGAAATCGACCTCATCGGCGCGCTCTCTGCCTGCCCGGGCGGCGATTGCAGCGCCACCCATTCGAGCGACGCTGCCGCGTGCTATCCGCTGAAGGTCGAGATATTCCGGCCGGACATGGAGCTTTTGAAAGATTGGCCGTTCCCCGAGAGGAACGGCTATCGCAATCCGGAATAGGGGGCGGACACTTCGGCGGCCGGCCGAATCGACACCTCCCCCTTGAGGGGGAGGTCGCGCGGACGCGCGGGTGGGGGTGAAGTTGCGTGCCAAGGGTGATCTTGACGTTGAAAGGTCACCCCACCCGGAGCTGCGCTCCGACCCTCCTCCTCAAGGGGAGGGTGGCGCTTACAGCGCCGCCTTGATCTTCTCCGCGTGGGCCTTCAGCACCTCGATATCCTCCATCTGGCCGGAATGCGGCCGGAGCGACACGCCCTCGTAACGGGGAATGACATGGAAATGCAGGTGAAAGACCGTCTGACCGGCAGTGAGCTCGTTGAACTGGGTGACGAGAATGCCGTCGGCGTCGAGCGCCTCCTTGGCGGCGACGGCCAGCTTCTGGACGACCGGCATCGTGCGGGCGAGGACTGCGGGATCGGCGTCGAGCAGATTGCGCGATCCTTCTTTCGGGATGACGAGAAGATGGCCCGGCGATTGCGGCATCACGTCCATGAAGGCGAGCGTGTGATCGTCCTCGTAGAGACGGACCGAGGGAATCTCGTTGCGCAGGATCTTGGCGAAGATGTTGTTCGGGTCGTAGGCCGGGCTGGTCATCTCTGTCTCCTCGTTTTGCTGCGTACCTAACGCGACCGAGGCGACCGATCAAGCGTCCGTCAGTCGTCGCGACACTGGCGCTCGCCCTTCCTGAAGGGGGTGTGTTCGCCGAGATACTCGCCGATCTGTTCGACTTCCCGGCGCTCGTGTTCGAGATAGTCGGCGACCGCGCGCCTGAGGCCGGGATGGGCGATGAAGTGGGCGGAGTGGGTGGTCACCGGCTGGTACCCGCGGGCGAGCTTGTGCTCTCCCTGCGCGCCGGCCTCGACTTTCCTGAGGCCCTTCTCGATGGCGAAGTCGATCGCCTGATGATAGCAAACCTCGAAATGCAGGAACGGATGCTCCTCGATGCAGCCCCAGTGGCGGCCGAAGAGCGTGTCGCCGCCGATGAAGTTGATCGCACCGGCGACGTAATGGCCCTCGCGCTTGGCCATCACCAGCAGGATGTCGTCGGCCATCCGTTCTCCGATCAGCGAGTAGAAGTCCCGTGTGAGATAGGGACGCCCCCACTTGCGGCTGCCGGTGTCCATGTAGAAGGCGAAGAACTGGTCCCAGACGGACTCGGTGAGATCGGAGCCGGTGAGCCAGTCGATCGTGATGCCATTTTCGAGCGCCGCACGCCGCTCCTTCTTCAGCGCCTTGCGCTTACGCGAGGCAAGCGTGTCGAGGAAATCGTCGTGATCCCTGTAGCCGGCGTTCAGGAAATGGAACTGCTGATCGGTCCGGTGAAGGTAGTCCTGTCCCTCGAAGGCGCCGAGCTCGTGTTCCGGCAGAAAGGTGACGTGGGCAGAGGAGACGCCGAGTTTCTCGGTGACTTGGCGCAGGCCTGCGGCGAGCAGCGCGCGGATCTCGGCCTGGTGTCGGCCTTGCGCCACCATCAGTCGCGGCCCCGTCGCCGGGGTGAACGGAATGGCGGCCTGCAGCTTGGGATAATAGCGCCCGCCGGCGCGCTGGTAGACATCGGCCCAGCCGTGATCGAAGACGTATTCGCCGCGGCTGTGGCTCTTGAGATAGCAGGGGACGGCGCCGATCAGGGTTCCGGCGGCGTCCGCCAGCAGCAGATGATGGCCGAGCCAGCCGGTTTCGGCGGCCGCCGATCCCGACGCTTCGAGTGCGGAGAGGTATCCATGCGCGTTGAAGGGGTTGTAAGCCCCGCCGGCCTCGTCGCGGCTAGCCCCCTCAAGCGTGGCCCAGAGATCGGGCGGGATCGCTGTAAAGGACTGTTCGATCCGGATGGATACCTGTTGCGTCATGCTGCTCCCGTCAGGCGGTCGCGACCGTTTCCCTGGGGTCGAACCCCTCGAAGGTCATCTGCTCCGCATATTTATAGGTATGCTGCCGCATGATTTCATCCCTGACCGTCCAGGTAATGACCGGAATGCCGCGTTCGCGCTGGGCGGTGACGAAGCTGTTCGGAAGATGCGCCGCACAGTAGGAGATGAAATCGAGCCCGAACTGCATCGCTTCGTCATGCACGAAGAAGGTTTCCGGCTTGGCGCCTTCTGCCGTCAGGCCGACGGGGTAGGGGCAGTCGAGCGCCTTCAGGTCCTTCAGCAGCCAGTGGTCGAAGCTCATCAGCGCGACCTTGCCTTCGTAGCCTTCGAGCACGTCGAGCACGGTCACGGCAAAGCCGTCATCTTCCTCGGCGCTGGTGCCCTTGAGTTCGATCACCAGCGGAACGCGGCCCTTGACGAGCGCCAGCATCTGCCGGAGCGTCGGAATGTGATCGGAGGTGCCTCCGACCGACAGCAGGCCGAGCTCGGACGCCGTGCGCTCGCGCACCTCGCCGGCAATGCCGCAAAGCCGCTGCAGGTCATGGTCGTGGAAGACGACGGGGACGCTGTCGGCCGACAGTTGCACGTCGCATTCGATCGCGAAGCCGGCGTCGATCGCCCGCTGGAAGGCCGAAAGGGTGTTTTCCCAGACGGCCTTGTTCATGTCGTGGAAGCCGCGATGGGCGACCGGCAGGTCCTTGATCCAGCTCGCGTCGGTCACTGGCCGATCTCCAGGATCGCGTCGATCTCGACGGCGGCATTCAGCGGCAGGGCGGCCATGCCGACGGCGGCGCGGGCGTGCTTGCCGGCGTCTCCGAGAACATTGGCGATGAGGTTGGAGGCGCCGTTGATCACGAGATGCTGCTCGGTGAAGCCGGGCGCCGAAGCGACGAACCCGTTGAGCTTGATGACGCGGGCGATACGGCCGAGATCGCCGATCGCGGCTTTCGCCTGTGCGAGGATGTTGATGGCACAGAGTTCCGCGGCCCGCTGCGCAGCCGCGAGATCGACGTCGCCGCCGACGAGGCCGGTCACGGCGATCTTGCCGTCCTCCATGGGAAGCTGGCCGGAAAGGTAAAGCAGGTTGCCGCTGATGACGTACGGAACATAGTTCGCAGCCGGTGCGGCGGCGACCGGCAGGCGGATACCCATGGCTTCCAGACGATTGTCGATTGTCTCGGACATTCTAGTTTCCCGGTTTTGTTGTAAACATCGAAAAAGAATCTTGCATTACACGAAGGCGTGCCTCGCTTTCGCCGGGACAGTTCTTATATCATCCCCGGCCAGTCCAACAGGAGGTTTTGAATGTTTCGCTCGAGCTATGCGGTTGCCGCTCTAGCCACCCTCGGAGCCGCCGGTTGGGCGGCGAGCGGGGCGGAAGCTGCCGCCGGGCGTTTGGCGCCCCACAGGGCCGTCTACGACGTCGAGTTGAAGGAAGCCTCCGAACGGGCCGGCATCGAGGCAATACGCGGCCGCATGGTCTATGAGTTCGACGGGTCGGAGTGCAAGGGTTACACGACCAACTTCCGCTTCGTGACGCGAATCGACACAGGCGAACAGGTGCGGGTAACCGACCAGCAGAGCCGCACCTTCGAGGATATCGCCAAAGGCAGGTTCCGCTTCGAAACGAAGTCCTTCACCGACGACCAGCTCGACAAGGACGTGAAGGGCAGGGCTGCGGACGAGAACGGCCGGGTCAAGATCGAGATCGACGGTCCGGCCAAGCGTGCGGTGGAACTTGCTGACAGCCGCTTCCCGGCCGAACACATGCTGGAGGTCATCGACAGGGCGAGGAAGGGCGAGACCTTTTTCGAGGCGCGCATCTTCGACGGCTCGGAGGACGGCGACCGCAGCTACCTGACGACGACGATCGTCGGCCATGCGACCGAACCGGGCAGGGACGAACCGGACGCCGGAAAGGCCGGCGCAATGGCCCGGGCGAAGTACTGGCCGGTCTCGATCGCCTACTACGACGACAAGACGGCCGGAGACCAGTTGCCGGTCTATACCCAGTCCTTCAAGCTCTACGAGAATGGCGTCACCCGCGACCTCACCCTCGACTACGGCGACTTCACGCTGAGCGGTCATCTCTCGAAATTGGAGATGCTCGAGGACCGCGGCTGCAAGTAGTCCTGCCCATAGCGGTTCGTCGAAACGGTCTTTGCCGACAAAAGCCTTGATTTCCTGACGAACTCGCTATATGGCGAGCGGCATTCCACACGTAAGGCATGGGATTGTCCGGGAGAAATCCGGACGTTTCCGCCGGTGGCATTCTCGAAGAGGGTGCTGTTCGCCTTGCGGAGGTTCAACCGGAAAAGGAGAAAAAGGCATGGCATTGCCTGATTTCAGCATGCGCCAGCTTCTGGAAGCTGGTGTTCACTTCGGCCACCAGACCCACCGCTGGAACCCGAAGATGAAGCCGTACATCTTCGGCGATCGTAACAACATCCACATCATCGACCTCGCGCAGACCGTGCCGATGCTTTCGCGCGCCCTGCAGGTCGTTTCCGACACCGTTGCTCGCGGCGGTCGCGTGCTGTTCGTCGGCACGAAGCGTCAGGCCTCCGACCTGATCGCCGACAGCGCAAAGCGTTCGGCCCAGTACTACGTCAACTCCCGCTGGCTCGGCGGCATGCTGACCAACTGGAAGACCATTTCGAACTCGATCGCGCGCCTGCGCAAGCTCGACGAGATCCTCGCTTCGGAAGCCCAGGGCTATTCGAAGAAGGAACGCCTCAACCTCGAGCGCGAACGCGAAAAGCTGAACAAGGCTCTCGGCGGTATCCGCGATATGGGCGGCACCCCGGACCTGATGTTCATCATCGACACCAACAAGGAAAAGATCGCAATCGATGAAGCCAAGCGCCTGGGTATCCCGGTCGTCGCTATCATCGACTCGAACTGCGATCCGGACCAGATCGACTACGCGATCCCCGGCAACGACGACGCCTCGCGCGCCATCGCTCTCTACTGCGACCTGATCGCCCGCGCGGCCATCGACGGTATCGCACGTCAGCAGGGTGCCTCCGGTCGTGACATCGGCGCTTCCGCCGAAGCTCCGATCGAGCCGGCGCTCGAAGACGAAGCCGGCGCCTGACGATGGCGAGCGGCGGAGCCTTTTTGGTTGTCGCCGCGTTTTCCTGACGGGACGGGGCCGCTCTCAGCAATGCTGGTGGCGGCCTGTTCCTTTGCAGCGCGGACGTTTCGAACTCGCCGCCGCGATAGTCACCAGAGTTTATTATCGTGATGGCACCGCTTCATCACGTTGTCATACTTCCGGGTACAGTTCGTGCCCCAAACAGGGCGCCTTCCGTCGTTTCGGGGCGGGCGCACCGCTTGAACCGACAAGAGGCAAACAATGACCGAGATCACTGCTGCAATGGTGAAGGAACTGCGCGAAAAGAGCGGCGCAGGCATGATGGATTGCAAGAAGGCCCTCGCCGAGAACAACGGCGACATGGAAGCCGCCATCGACTGGCTGCGCGCCAAGGGCATCGCGAAGGCTGACAAGAAGTCCGGCCGCACCGCAGCGGAAGGTCTCATCGGCATCGCCAGCGCCGGCACCAAGGCCGTCGTCGTCGAATTGAACTCCGAGACCGACTTCGTCGCCCGTAACGACGCCTTCCAGGACCTCGTTCGTGGCATTGCCGGCGTTGCACTTTCGACCGACGGTTCGGTTGACGCGATTGCCGCCGCCGCCTACCCGGCAACCGGCAAGTCCGTCGCCGAAAGCCTGAAGGACGCGATCGCCACCATCGGCGAAAATATGACGCTGCGTCGCGCGACCCTGCTTTCCGTCGAAGACGGCGTTGTCTCCACCTACGTCCACAACGCCGTTGCCGACGGTCTCGGCAAGCTCGGCGTGCTGGTCGCGCTGAAGTCCACCGGCAACAAGGATGCGCTGAACGCCATCGGTCGCCAGGTCGCCATGCACATCGCCGCCACCAACCCGCTCGCGATCCGTGCCGAGGAAGTCGACGCCGCCGTCGCCGAACGCGAACGCAACGTCTTCATCGAGCAGTCCCGCGCTTCCGGCAAGCCGGACAACATCATCGAGAAGATGGTCGAAGGCCGCATGCGCAAGTTCTTCGAAGAAGTCGCGCTGCTGTCCCAGGCCTTCGTCATCAATCCCGACCTGACCGTCGGCGCTGCGATCAAGGAAGCCGAGAAGGAAGTCGGCGCGCCTATCGAAGTCACCGGCATGGCTCGCCTGCTGCTCGGCGAAGGCGTCGAGAAGGAAGCCTCCGACTTCGCCGCCGAAGTCGCAGCCGCTGCCAAGGGCTGATCCGCCCTTTCGTCCTTCATTGGGAAAAACATGGGCATCGCGTGACAACGCGATGCCCTTCGTGTATCCGGCATCTAGTCATTCAAGGAGCGATCATGCCTTCCGCACCTCTCTATAAACGCGTTCTTCTGAAAGCCTCCGGCGAAGCCCTGATGGGTAGCCAGGGTTTCGGTATCGATGTGGCGGTGGCGGACCGTATCGCCTCCGATATCGCCGAAGCGCGGGCCATGGGTGTGGAGGTCGGCGTCGTGGTTGGCGGCGGAAACATCTTCCGCGGCGTCGCTGTGGCCTCCAAGGGGGGCGACCGGGTGACCGGCGACCACATGGGCATGCTCGCGACCGTGATCAACGCTCTGGCGCTGGCAACCTCGCTCCGCAAACTCGACATCGACACGGTAGTGCTTTCGGCCATCGCCATGCCCGAAATCTGCGAGAGCTTTTCGCAGCGCGCGACGCTCTACCACCTTTCGCTCGGCCGCGTGGTCATCTTCGCGGGCGGCACCGGCAATCCCTTCTTCACGACCGATTCGGCTGCCGCGCTCCGTGCCGCCGAAATGGGCGCCGAGGCGATCTTCAAGGGAACCCAGGTGGACGGCATCTATTCGGCCGATCCGAAGAAGGATCCGTCGGCCACCCGCTTCGAAACGCTGACCCATGACGAGGTTCTCCAGAAGGGCCTTGCGGTAATGGACGTCGCCGCCGTCGCGCTGGCACGCGAAAACCACATTCCGATCATCGTCTTCTCCATCCACGAAAAGGGCGGGTTCCGTGACATTCTCGCCGGCGGCGGCAGGAAGACGGTCGTTTCCGATACCTGAAAACGCCGGGGCATTCCTTCTCCAGGCTGCCGGCCATATCGACTACAGGAGTATGATCATGACTGCAGAGGTTGATCTCAACGATCTGAAGCGCCGGATGGAAGGCGCAATCAACGCTTTCAAGCACGACATTGCGTCGCTGCGCACCGGACGCGCTTCGTCCAACCTGCTTGATCCGGTCCAGGTGGAAGCCTACGGCTCGCGGGTACCGCTCAATCAGGTCGCGAACATCACCGTCCCGGAGCCGCGCATGCTCGGCGTTTCCATCTGGGACAAGTCGATGGTGGGGGCCGTCGACCGGGCGATCCGCGAATCGAATCTCGGCCTCAATCCGATCATCGACGGCCAGAACCTCCGTATTCCGCTGCCGGAACTGAACGAGGAGCGCCGCAAGTCGCTGGTGAAGATCGCCCACGACTACGCCGAGAAGGCGAAGGTCGCCGTGCGCCACGTGCGTCGCGACGGTATGGACGGCCTTAAAAAGGCCGAGAAGGACGGCGTTATCGGTCAGGACGAGAGCCGCGCGCAGTCGGACAGAGTGCAAAAGATGACCGACGATACTATTTCTGAGGTCGACCGCTTGCTCGTGGAGAAGGAAAAGGAAATCATGCAGGTCTGAGGGCGCGCCGTCCCTGTCGTCCTGCCGAACGGAGAACCGGATCGAACATGTCCACATCCGAGAACCGCGCTACCCCGCAGCACGTTGCGATCATCATGGATGGCAACGGTCGCTGGGCGAACGCGCGCGGTCTGCCGCGGGCGGTCGGGCACCGCAAGGGGGTCGAAGCGGTCCGTGAGGTCGTGCAGGCAGCCGCCGATGCGGACGTCAAATATCTGACGCTCTTCGCCTTTTCCTCGGAGAACTGGCGGCGTCCACAGGCTGAGGTCAACGACCTCTTCGGCCTTCTGAAGACCTTCGTGCAGCGCGACCTTGCCGAACTTCACCGCAAGGGCGTGCGCATCCGGGTGATCGGCGACCGCGTGCACCTGCGCGACGACATCCGCCTGCTCCTGCTCGAGGCTGAAGAGACGACGCGTGCCAATCGTGCGCTGACCTTGATCATCGCCTTCAACTACGGCTCGCGGGACGAGATCGCACGAGCTTGCGCGGGCATCGCCGCGGACGTCCAGGCAGGCCGTCTGCAGCCGTCGGATGTCGACGCGCAGATGATCAACGACAGGCTCGACACCGCCGGCATTCCGGATCCGGATCTCGTTATCCGCACCAGCGGCGAGGAGCGGCTCTCCAATTTCCTGCTGTGGCAGGCGGCCTATGCTGAACTTATGTTCGTGCCGGAATACTGGCCTGATTTCACACGCGAAATCTTCTTTTCGGCACTCGATCGCTATTCGGCACGTGACCGGCGATTTGGCGGGCTCTCGGCCACGCCCGTGGCGGTGAGCTCGTAACGATGACCCGTGAACTCCGTCTTCGCATTTATTCGGCGATCGTCCTTGCCGCGATCGTGCTGGCCGCGACCTGGGTCGGCGGCCTTGCCTTTCGCGCCGTCGCCTCTGTGATCGGTCTGCTCGTCTATTACGAATGGTCGATGATAACGCGGCTCGCCGAAAAGAGCGTGCGAGGCAACGCATGGGGATGGTTCTCTATTCTCGCGGTCACGGCAACATTGTTGCTGACCTCCGGAGAAATGGCGGTTCCGCTCTTCGCCGGGCTCGTGTTGACGGCGGCGCTGCCGGCAATCGCCGGCCGATGGAGCTGGTGGCAGCCCGGAGGCGTCCTCTACGCCGGCTTGAGCGCGATTTCGCTGTCGGCGATCCGCGGCGAGGATTCGCCAGGCTTCGTTGCGATGCTCTTCGTCTTTGCCGTCGTCTGGGGCACTGATATTCTCGCCTATTTCGTCGGCCGCGCCTTCGGCGGGCCGAAACTGGCGCCGAGAATATCGCCCGGTAAGACCTGGTCCGGTGCTATCGGTGGTACGATAGCAGGGGTTGCCGGTGGCGTTGCCGTCGTGCTTACCTATTTCCAGGGTATCGCGCTGTGGGTGCCGGCCGTAGCCTTCGCCCTCTCTGTATCGAGCCAGATCGGCGACCTTTTCGAATCCTTCATAAAGCGTCGCTTCGGCGTGAAGGATTCCGGACGGATCATTCCGGGACACGGCGGAGTCATGGACCGCGTGGACGGACTTGTTTTTGCCTGTTTTTCGGCTTTCCTTCTGGCTGTCGGCTATTCGGCGGTCACCGGCGCCGGAATAGACTCGCTCGGCGGCTTCCTGCTCGGCCTCTGACGCAAACCATCAAAGGGAGCGGAAATGGATCAGATCACGGCATTTTTTGGATTTCTCACGGGCTACATCCTGCCCTATGTGATCATCCTGTCCCTGCTCGTCTTCGTGCATGAAATGGGGCACTATCTCGCCGGGCGCTGGTCCGGCATCCGCATTCTCGCCTTTTCCGTCGGCTTCGGCCCCGAGCTGGTTGGCTATACCGACAAGCACGGAACGCGCTGGAAGATTTCCGCCATCCCGCTCGGCGGCTATGTCCGGTTCTTCGGCGATGCCGATGCGGCAAGCCGTCCGGGCGGAGAGCTGGACGGTCTCACTCCGGCGGAGCGGGAACAGACGCTTGCCGGTGCCCGGCTGTGGAAGCGCGCGATCACCGTCGCCGCCGGACCGATCGCCAATTTCATACTCGCGATCGTGATCTTCGCGGCAATCTTCGGAGCCTATGGCAAGCCGGTCGCCGATCCGGTGGTTGCCGAGGTGAAGGCGGAGAGTGCTGCGGAGGCCGCGGGTGTCAAGCCGGGGGACCTGCTGGTGGCGCTGGACGGTTCCAAGGTAGAGACGTTCGACGACGTCGTTCGCTACATCACCATGCGGCCGGAAATCCCGGTTGTCGTGACCGTAAAGCGTGACGGGAGCCTGCTGGATCTCGAAATGGTGCCTCGCCGGACGGTGACGACCGATCGCTTCGGCAACACGATGGAAGTGGGCCAGATCGGCATCGTCACCAACAAGGACAGCGGCAATTTCCGCATCGAGCCGCTGTCGCCGGTGCAGGCCGTGGGAGAAGGTTTCCGCCAGACCTGGCATATCGTTACCGGAACCGTCGATTATATTGGAAACATGTTCGCAGGACGGATGAATGCCGACCAGCTCGGCGGGCCGGTCCGGGTGGTGCAGGCGTCCGGCCAGATGGCCACACTCGGCGTTCTGGCTCTGCTCAATCTTGCGGCCGTGTTGTCGGTTTCGCTTGGACTATTGAATTTGATGCCAGTTCCGGTCCTTGACGGAGGCCATCTGGTGCTCTACGCGCTTGAGGCCCTGCGCGGGAAACCGGTCGGGGCGGCGGCCCAGGAAATTGCGTTCCGGATCGGGTTGGCGATGATCCTTTCACTGATGGTTTTCGCGACGTGGAACGACATCAGCCGGCTGATCGGATGAGGGCCTCCTTGAAAGGTGCGATACGATTTGTTTACGATGATTCAAACTCGTAGTGGCGATTGGGTCACGGATACAAACGAAGTAAATAGAAATTAACGTCCACACTTGCTTGTAGGGTAAAACCCGTTAAAACCACTCACGGGCCGGAGTCGGCATACGGCTGCGGGACATTGGGAAGAAGGTTGGAAATACACATGAAGGCTGGTTCAAAGTTTTTGAACGCAGTATCGGCGGTCGCGTTGTCTGCTGGTGTTGTTTCATCTGGCGCAGGTGTCGCCTTTCTCGCATCGGCGGTTGTTGCCGAAGCGGCGGTCATTCAGCGTATCGATGTCCGTGGTGCCCAGCGTGTCGGTGTCGAAGCTGTGCGTTCCAACATCACCATCAGACCGGGCAAGAGCTTCTCGAATGCGGATATCGACGAGTCCGTGAAGCGTCTTTATGAGACCGGATTCTTCTCCGACGTGCGGATTTCCGTCTCCGGCGGCACGCTTGTGGTTTCCGTCGTGGAAAACAAGCTGGTCAATCAGGTCGTCTTCAACGGCAACCGCAAAATCAAGGACGACAAGCTGCAGACGGTCGTGCAGACGCAGTCGCTCGGCCCTTACAGCGAAAGCCTCATCACCGCCGATATCCAGCGCATCAAGGAAGCCTATTCCGCGATCGGCCGCAGCGATGTCGAAGTGACGACCCAGGTCGCCGAAGTGGGCGAGGGGCGCGTCAATCTTGCCTTCGTGATCAATGAAGGTGAGCGCACCAAGATTTCGCAGATCAACTTCGTCGGCAATCAGGCCTACAGCGACGGTCGCCTTGCTTCGGTCATCCAGACGAAGCGCTCGAACATGCTGTCGTTCCTGACCCGTCGCGACGTTTACAACGAGGACAAGCTGCGCGCCGACGAAGAGGCGCTGCGCCAGTTCTACTACAATCACGGCTATGCCGACTTCCGCGTCGTTTCCTCCGATGTGTCCCTGAACGAGGCCGGCAACGAGTACACGATTACGCTGACCGTCGATGAAGGCGAGCGCTACAAGTTCGGCGACATCAACGTCGAATCGACCGTCGAAGGCGTCGATGGCGAAGAACTGAAGCGCTACGTCGAGTCGCGTGCCGGCGACACCTACAGCGCCAAGGATGTTCAGAAGTCGATGGAGGCGATCTCCCGTCGCGTCTCGTCGGAAGGGTATCCGTTTGCGCGCGTCGTCCCGCGCGGCGACCGCAATTTCGAAAACAATACGATCGGCGTCACCTATCTCGTCGATCAGGGCGAGCGCGCCTACGTCGAACGCGTCGAGATTCGCGGCAACACCCGTACGCGTGACTACGTCATCCGTCGCGAGTTCGACATCAGTGAAGGCGACGCCTTCAACCAGGAAACCATTTCGGCTGCCAAGCGCCGTCTTGAAGCGCTCGGTTACTTTACGACGGTCAATATCTCGACTGCGCCGGGCAGTGCTCCGGACCGTGTCGTCGTCGTCGTGGAAGTCGAGGATCAGCCGACCGGTTCGTTCGGTATCGGCGCCGGCTACTCCGTCGGTGGTGACGGCTTCGTGCTCGAAGCTTCGATCGAAGAGAAGAACTTCCTCGGTCGCGGCCAGTTCATCCGCCTGGCGGCCGGTGGCGGCTTCCAGAATGCCCGTAGCTACAACTTCTCATTCACCGAGCCGTATTTCCTCGGTTACCGCCTCGCAGCCGGCTTCGATCTCTTCAAGAACTCGACCAGCAGCAATGACAACTATGATTACGATGAGCAGGGCGGTACCGTTCGTGTGACGGCGCCGATCACTGAAGATCTGGCGACGACGCTGAAGTATACCTACAAGAAGATCGACTACAGCGCGAGCGCTTCGGAATACGCAGCGCTTTCGGCTCCCTATCAGGATTTGGTGGACGGCAGCCCGTGGAAGCAGTCGATCATCGGCAATACCTGGGTCTACAACACGCTGGACGACCGCATCATCGCGCGCGAAGGCATGTACCTGAACGTCACGCAGGAATATGCCGGCCTCGGTGGCGATTCCGACTTCTACAAGATCTACGGACGCTTCCGTTATTTCCACAGTCTGTCCGACGAGATGGACATCATCGGTTCGGTCTCGCTCGGTGGTGGCCACGTGGTCTCGACCGATGGATCGCTCAAGGTCTTCGACCAGTTCATGATCGGCGGCAAGGACCTGCGTGGCTTCGAAAGCAGCGGTATCGGCCCGCGTATGGCAAACGGCGATGCGCTCGGCGGTACGACGTACTTTACGGCTTCGGCTGAAGCGAGCTTCCCGATGCCGGGCATTCCGCAGGACTTCAACCTGCGCGGTGCGGTCTTTGCCGATGCCGGTACGCTCTACGGCAACGACGTTGCCAATAGCGCAGGTGCCGTCGGAACGGACCTGTCGTGGCGCGCGTCCGTCGGTGCCGGTATCGTCTGGGTATCGCCGTTCGGGCCATTGCGGTTCGATTACGCCGTGCCGGTCGTCAAGGAAGACTTCGACAAGGTTCAGAACTTCCGCTTCAGCATGGCGAACCAGTTCTGAGTTGAGTGCTCCCGGACTGCAGGCAGTAATACGTTCTGGGGCTATGGCTTATGGAGCATGAGTATTTTTTCCCGCCCCATGACGGCATAAGCCTGGCTTCATTGGCTGCGCAGATCGGGGCGGAACTCGAAGACGAGAATCACGCAGATCGACTGATCCACTCCGTTTCGCCCGTGTACCGGGCGAAACGGGGCCAGATCTGTTACATCCTGTCGCGCAAGAACCGCGATGAGTTGCAGACCTGCGAGGCCTCAGCGATCCTGTGCGACAAGGCGCTGCGCTCTCTCGTTCCCGATCATGTCCCCGTCCTTCTGACGAAGACACCGCACACGGCCTTCGCAATGGCGGGCGCGATCCTGCATCCGAAGGCGATGCGGCCTCTTACGACGGCCGGGACGTCGGAAGGCGTCTCACCGGCCGCGTTCGTCGATCCGACGGCAAGACTAGAGCCGGGTGTCGTCGTCGAGCCGATGGCGGTGATCGGCGCCCATGTTGAGATCGGCAGCGGGACGCGGATCGGTGCCGGCGCGGTGATCGGCGAGCACGTGCGTATCGGGCGCGAGTGTTCGATCGCCTCCGGTGCGTCTATTCTCGCGGCGCTGATCGGCAACAACGTCATCATCCACAACGGTGCCCGCATTGGGCAGGATGGCTTCGGCTATGCGCCGGGTCCGCGCGGGATGCTGAAGATCGTCCAAGTCGGACGGGTCATCATTCAGGATCACGTCGAAATCGGCGCGAACACGACGATCGACCGAGGCACGATGGACGACACGGTCATCGGCGAGGGCACCAAGATCGACAATCTGGTGCAGATCGGCCACAACGTCCAGATAGGGCGCCATTGCGGCATCGTGAGCCAGGTCGGTATAGCCGGCAGCACGAAGATCGGCGACGGCGTGATGATCGGTGGTGCCTGCGGCGTCAATGGGCACATTACGATTGGAGACGGCGCCCAGATCGCGGCGATGAGCGGCGTCCTCTCGGACGTCCCGCCCGGCGAACGCTACGGGGGCGTGCCGGCTCGGCCGCTCAAGGATTATTTGCGCGACGTGGCGGCCATGCTCGGTCAATCCGACAGCCGCGCGAAGGAGAAAGGGGGCAAGAATGGTTGAAGACTTGAAGCCGACGCTAGGGTCGGCGGATATCCTCGAGATCATGAAACTTTTGCCCCATCGGTATCCGTTCCTGCTCGTGGACCGGATCATCGAGATCGACGGCGACAATTCCGCGATCGGCATCAAGAACGTCACCGCAAACGAGCCGCATTTCACCGGCCATTTTCCCGATGCTCCGATCATGCCGGGCGTGTTGCTGGTCGAGGGCATGGCCCAGACGGCGGGTGCGATCTGCGCACGCAAGCAGGGCGAGGGCGGTAATCTCGTCTACTTCATGACGATCGACAACGCGCGCTTCCGTAAGCCTGTCGTTCCCGGTGACCGCGTCGAGTTCCACGTCGTGAAACAGAAGCAGCGCGGCAACATCTGGAAGTTCCATTGCGAGGCCAAGGTCGACGGCGCGCTTGCAGCGGAGGCCGATATCGGCGCCATGATCATGCGCAAGGACGATAAATGAGCGGCATCGCAGCAAGCGCCGTCATCCATCCGCTCGCCGTCGTCGAGGACGGCGCGGTCATCGGCGAAAACGTGAAGATCGGGCCGTTCTGCCATGTCGGCCCGAAGGTTGCGCTCGGCGACGGATGCGAGTTGCTTTCGCACGTTTCGGTGACGGGGCTTACGACGATCGGCCGCAACGCACGCATCTTTCCGTGCGCCGTCATCGGCGGCGAGCCGCAGAGCATTCATCACGAAGGCGAGGAGACCACGCTTTCGATCGGCGACAACTGCACGATGCGTGAAGGCGTGACGATGAATGCCGGCACGGTCGGCGGCGGCGGCAAGACCGTGGTCGGCAGTAACAACCTCTTCCTCGCCAACTCGCATGTCGCCCACGACTGCAAGCTCGGCGATCACATCATCCTGTCGAACAACGTCATGCTGGCGGGCCACGTCACGGTCGAGGACCGGGCGATCCTCGGCGGCGGTTCGGCCGTGCACCAGTTCACCCGCGTTGGCCGTCACGCCTTCATCGGCGGACTGTCGGCGGTTAGCTACGACGTCATCCCCTACGGCATGCTGAACGGCAACCCGGGCGTGCTCGGCGGCCTGAACGTCGTCGGCATGACGCGCGCCGGTGTCGAGCGCGCGGTCATCCACCGTGTTCGTCGCGCTTTCAAGCAGATCTTCGAAGGTGAGGGTTCTGCGCGCACCAATGCTGCGGCCATTCGCGAGGAATATCTCGATTGTCCGCAGGTGATCGAGATCCTGGATTTCATCGCCGCCGAGAGTGACCGGGCGCTTTCCTCGCCCTTCCGTGGAAAGAACTGACGGCGATGTCAGCCCCTGCCGGAAAGGATGACGGTCGGCTGGCGATCGTCGCCGGCAGCGGCATGCTTCCGCATTTCGTAGCGGAAGCCGCCCGCGAGGCGGGCGAGGATCCCTTCATCTTCCGGCTCAGTAACGAATCCGACCAGGTATGGGACGGTTTCGACAGCGCAGTGATCGGCGTTGGCGACATGGCCGGGCTTTCCCGCCTCGTGAAAGCGAAGGGTATCGGCCGCGTGGTGCTTTCCGGTGGCGTCAAGCGCCGCCCGGCCTTTCGAGACATCCACGTCAACCTGCGCTCGCTGATGAAGCTGCCGATGGCAGTGAAGACCTTGCTTGCGGGCGGCGACGATGCTGTCTTGAAGATGGTCATCGCGTTGATCGAGGCGCAGGGCTGCAAGGTGCTCGGCGCCCACGAAATTGCTCCTGATCTGCTGGCCGAAACCGGGCCGCTCGGCAGCATCAAGCCGTCGAGCGACGACATGCGCGACATCGCCCGGGCCGCCGAGGCTGCGGAGGCGCTCGGACGGCTCGATGTGGGGCAGGGCGCCGTCAGCGTCGGCGGCCGCATCGTGGCGCTTGAGGGAGTTGAGGGGACGGACGCTATGCTGGCACGCGTCGCCCGGCTTCGCGCTGAGGGCCGCATATCGAGCTACCGCAAGGGCGTGCTTGTGAAACTCTGCAAGCCGCAGCAGGATATCCGGGCCGACCTGCCGACAATCGGTCGATCGACGGTCGAGAACGCCGTGAAGGCCGGACTTGCGGGCATCGCCGTTGAGGCGGGCCGTGCGCTCGTGATCGAGCGGGCGGCGGTGCTGGAGGCCGCAGACGCGGCCGGAATCTTCGTCTGCGGGATCGATCTTGGTCTGCCGGGAGAGCTGATGTGAGCGCAAAGCCCCTCAAGATCGCCGTCATCGCGGGGGAGGTTTCGGGCGATCTCCTGGGCGGCGATCTCGTGGCAGCGCTCAAGACGCGGTATCCGGGGCCGGTGAACCTGGTCGGTGTCGGGGGAGAGGCGTTGCAGGGGCAGGGGCTCACCTCGCTCTTCGACTTCTCCGAACTGTCGGTGATGGGGCTGACTCAGGTGCTCGCGCGGCTGCCACGCTTCATCAGGCTCATCTCGTGGACGGCCGAGGCGATCATCGCCGAAAAGCCCGACCTGCTCCTGATCGTCGACAGCCCTGATTTCACCCATCGCGTGGCGAAGAAGGTCCGCAAGGCTCTGCCCGATCTGCCGGTCGTGGATTATGTCTGCCCGAGCGTGTGGGCCTGGAAGGAATACCGGGCCCGCGACATGCTCGCCTACGTCGACCGTGTGCTTGCCATCCTGCCCTTCGAACCCGGGGTGATGGAGCGGCTCGGTGGCCCGGACACCCGCTTCGTCGGTCACCGGTTGACGGCCTATCCGAAGCTCGTCGAGACCCGCGCCGCCCGCATCGCCAGAGGCACTCCTGTCGAAGGCGCGAGGCGGACGGTTCTCCTCTTGCCGGGATCGCGCAAGGCCGAGGTCACGACACTCCTTCCGATCTTCGGCGAAGTCGTGCGGGAGTTCGTCGAGCGCAACGGCCCGGCCCGTCTTCTGCTGCCGGCTGTCCCGAAGCAGGTGGAACGGATCCGCGCAATCACCGATACGTGGGCCGTGAAGCCGGAGATCCTTCTCGGGGAGGTGGAGAAGTGGCGGGCCTTCGAAGCGGCCGATGTCGCGCTGGCGGCGTCCGGCACGGTGATCCTGGAGCTCGGGCTCGCCGGCATACCGACCGTCTCCGCCTACAAGGCGGACTGGTTGATCACGCTCATGAGGAACCGTATCAAGGTCTGGTCCGCGGCCCTGCCGAACATCATCGCCGACTATCCTGTCGTCCCGGAATACCTGAACGATGCGGTGCGGCCCGGTCCGCTCGTCCGCTGGCTGGAGCGGCTTTCCTCCGACACCCTCGAGCGCAAGGCCATGCTTGCAGGCTTCGATGAAGTCTGGATGAGGATGAAGACCGAGACCGCGCCGGGCGAGGCCGCCGCAGAGATCGTTCTCGATCTTCTGCGGCAGAAGGGCGTCGTCTCGTCTCTCTGAGCCGGGCGTGCAGGGTGACGCGCGCCTCTAGGCACGCGTCGTCCAGGAGGCGAAGGGATCGGGCAGGTTGCGCCACGCCTCCGGCGTGAAACCTTCTGCAGGAACGAGGCAGTCGTCGAGCTCGGCGCGGATATTCTCCTCGCGCATCGGATCGCATCCGATGAAGACGAGCTCCTGCCGGCGGTCGCCCCAGACGGGATCGAGGAAGGGCGTCATTGCGCGCAGAAACTCCGGATCGTCCGGCCACTGCGCGCGCGGCACCGACGCCCACCAGAGCCCCATCCGGCCGGTGCGGACGAGCGGTCCGGCCTGACTGAGTTCGCCCACATGGTGCGGCCGGGTTGCGAGCCAGAAGAAGCCCTTGGCGCGAATGACCCCGGGCCACGGGCTGTCGAGAAAAGCCTGAAACCGGACCGGATCAAAGGGCGCGCGTGCCTTGTAGACGAAGGAACAGATGCCGTATTCCTCGGTCTCCGGCACATGGTCTCTGAAGCCGTGCAACTCCTTGAACCAGAGTGGATGCGTCTCCGCCCGGGTGAAGTCGAAGAGCCCGGTTCCAAGGATGTCGCCCGGCGCCACCGCTCCGAAGTCTGCCTCGATGATCCTGGCATCGGCGTTGAGGCCGGTGATGATCTTGCGTGCGGTATCGCGGTCCTGTTCACTCGCAAGCGAGACCTTGTTCAACACGACCACATCGGCGAATTCGATCTGTTCCACCAGCAGGTCGACGATCGTGCGATTATCCTCCGGGCCGGCCGCTTCGCCACGCTCGACGAGGAAGTCGGAGGAGCTATAGTCACGCAGGAGGTTCGCTGCATCGACGACGGTGACCATGGTGTCGAGCCGGGCGATGTCGGAGAGGCTCCTGCCGTCCTCGTCACGAAACTCGAAGGTAGCCGCGATCGGCAACGGCTCGGCGATGCCGGTCGCCTCAATCAGCAGGTAGTCGAAGCGGCCCTGCGCGGCGAGATCGCGCACCTCCTTTAACAGGTCGCCGCGCAGCGTGCAGCAGATGCAGCCGTTGCTCATTTCCACGAGCTGTTCGTCGGTACGCGACAGGGCGCCGCCGCCGTCCCGCACCAGCGCGGCATCAATGTTGATCTCGCTCATGTCGTTGACGATGACGGCAACCCTGAGGCCGCTGCGGTTCCGCAGCACATGATTGAGCAGGGTCGTCTTGCCGGCGCCGAGGAAGCCGGAGAGAACGGTGACGGGGAGCTTGTTCATAGAATGTCCTACCTGTAAAAATGTAATACTATAACAAGTTGAGAGCCAAAGAAGGCGGATGTCGCCATCCGCCCTCGTCTGGTTCAACGGATTACTTGGAAAGGCACTCGGTGAGCGAGGCTGCCATCGCGCGCAGGAGGCCGCCATAGAGAGCTGGGCCTTCGGTGAGTGCCCCGCCTTCCGGATCGAGGACACCGGATCTTGCGGCGGTGCCTTCGGTGACGACGTTCAGCAGTTTCGGCTCGAACTGCGGTTCCGCGAAGACGCAGGCCGCACCGAGTTCGCCGATCTTGGCGTGTATTGCCGAAAGGCGCTCGGCCCCCGGCATCGTTTCGGGGCTGACCGTGACGGAGCCGGCCACGCGGACATGATAGCGGTTTTCGAAATACTGGTAGGCGTCATGGAAGACGATGAAGGGCTTGTCCTTGATCGGTTCGACGGTGGCGGCAATTTCCTTGTCGAGCGCGTCGAGCAGTTTGTCGAGCGTTTCGGTATTCTTCCGGTAGATGTCGGCGTTCGCGGGGTCGGCCGCAACGAGGGTATCGCTGATCTGCTTGGCCATCGCCTTGGCGTTCATCGGATCGAGCCACAGGTGCATGTCAATGCCGCCATGCTCGTGGTCGTCGTGGTGTTCGGCCTCGCCGCCCGCCTCGGCCGCGTGGTCCTCATGGTCGCCGTCGTCATGGGCTTCGAAGGGGCCGCCCTCGCGAAAGGGAAGTTTGATGAGTTCGGGTGTTTCGCTCAGGGCGACGACCCTGGCGTCGCCGGGCAGTGCTTCGAGCGGCTTGTCGAGAAAGGCTTCGAAATCGTGTCCGATCCAGAAGACGACGTCGGCATCCTCGAGCTTCTGCGCGTCCGATGGCTTCAACGAGTAGGTATGCGGCGAAGCGGCGCCGCTCACAATAAGCGAGGGCCCTCCCGCGCCTTGCATGATCGAGGCGACCAGCGAATGGATCGGCTTGACCGAGGCGACGACCCGGACCTCGGCTGCGGCGAGGGACGGCATGACGAGCAGCGCGGCGGCCGATGCTGCCGCGCGGATGAGGCTTTGATTCATTTCGTGACTCCAGCTTGCGAACGGTATGTAATGTTATTACATCAATTGCGTAATGCTATAACGTGTGTCATAGCCGTTCGCAACAGCAAAACGTCGGGTCACCATGCTTCATTCTGCCAAACCGGGCGGCAAGCCGCTCGTCAGTCTTTCCGGCGCCGGAGTCCGCCGTAACGGTCGCTGGCTCGTCCGCGGCGTCGATTTCGCCGTTCACCGCGGCGAGATCGTGACGCTGATCGGGCCGAACGGATCGGGAAAATCGACCAGCGCCAAGATGGCGATCGGTGTCCTGCGGCCTGACGAGGGGCAGGCGGCGCGAGAGACCGGCCTGACCGTCGGCTATGTTCCGCAGAAGCTCGCCGTCGACTGGACCATGCCGCTCACCGTACGTCGACTGATGACGCTGACGAGCAGGCTTTCCGAACGGGATATCCTCGAAGCGCTGGATGCCGTCGGCATCGCCCATCTTGCGGGTGCCGAGGTCCAGCACCTATCGGGAGGTGAGTTCCAGCGCGCCCTGCTGGCAAGGGCGATCGCCCGCAAGCCCGACCTGCTGGTCCTCGACGAACCGCTCCAGGGGGTGGATTTCGCCGGAGAGATCGCGCTCTACGACCTCATAACCTCCATCCGCAACCGCACCGGATGCGGCATCCTGCTGGTCTCGCACGACCTGCATGTCGTCATGGCGGAGACGGACACGGTCATTTGCCTCAACGGGCATGTCTGCTGCCGCGGCACGCCGGCCCATGTCAGCCAGAGCCCGGAATATATGCGTCTCTTCGGGGCAAGAGCGGCCGGTACGCTCGCCGTCTATCGTCACGAACACGACCATACCCATTTGCCGGACGGGCGGGTACTCCATGCCGACGGTTCGGTGACGGAACACTGTTATCCCGGCGACGGTCATCACGGCCACGCGGGACACGATCATCATGATCACGGTCATGACCACGATCATGGTGGCGCCCATCAGCATGAGGCTGCCAGCGGCCCGGCACACGGCGAAGAGAGAAGGGGCGGCCGCCATGCTTGACGACTTCTTCACCCGCGCGCTGATCGCCGGCATTGGTCTTGCACTGACCGCCGGGCCGCTCGGCTGCTTCGTCGTCTGGCGCCGAATGGCCTATTTCGGTGACACGATGGCGCATTCCGCGCTGCTCGGTGTCGCCCTGTCACTGCTCTTCTCGGTGAACCTGATGGCGAGCGTCTTCGCAGTGGCCGTCACAGTCTCGCTGGTCCTTCTTCTCCTGCAGCGGCGTCAGGCGCTTTCGGCCGACGCGCTTCTCGGCATACTGAGCCACGCGACGCTCGCGGTCGGGCTCGTCATGGTCGCCTTCATGTCCTGGGTCCGCTTCGATCTCATCGCCTTCCTCTTTGGCGACATTCTCGCGGTCACGCCCACCGATATCGCCGTCATCTGGGGCGGCGGCGCGGTCGTGCTGGCTCTCGTCGTCTGGCTCTGGCGGCCGCTGCTTGCGGCGACCGTCAATCCCGAGGTTGCGGAAGCTGAAGGAATGAATCCCGAGCGGTCGCGGCTCGCCTTCATGCTGTTGATGGCGCTGGTGATCGCGATTGCGATGAAGATCGTCGGCATCATGCTGATCACGTCACTGCTGATCATTCCGGCTGCCGCCGCACGCCGCTTTTCGTCGACGCCGGAGATCATGGCCGTGCTCGCCTCGCTGATCGGCGCGCTTGCCGTCGCCGGCGGCCTGTTCGGATCGTTGACCTATGACACGCCGTCCGGACCGTCGATCGTTGTTGCCGCGACTATCTTGTTCCTCGCAAGCCTGCTGCCGTTCAGGCTGCGGGCCGGCGAAACCGCAGGCCGCTGAGCGGAGGAGAGCATGACGACACCGCAACTGACACGCAACCAGTCTCTCGTTTTCGACACGCTCATGAAATCGGAAGGGCCGATGTCGGCCTATACGATCCTCGACCGGCTGCGCGACCACGGATTTCGTGCACCGCTGCAGGTCTATCGCGCGCTCGAGAAGCTGGTGGAGTTCGGGCTGGTTCACCGCCTGGAGAGCATCAACGCCTTCGTTGCCTGCTCCCACCCGGCGCAGGACTGCTGCCGCCACGGCACTGTGGCATTCGCGATCTGCAACAGCTGCGGCGGCGTCACCGAGTTTCACGACCACTCGATCGACCATCGGCTCTCCGAATGGGCCAAGGGACAACAGTTCAAGGCGGAGAAGACGACCATCGAGATCCGCGGTCTCTGCCGCCAGTGTAGCTGAGGGTAGGCGACAAGTGCCCCTTCAGAGCGGCCGCAGCTCGCGAGCAAACCGCTGCCAGTTGCGGATGTAGTTCTCCGCCGAGAGCCTGAGGCCCGCGGAGGCCCGCTCGTCGAGCGTGCGAACGATCCGCGCCGGCGAGCCGACGATCAGCGAATTGTCGGGGAATTCCTTTCCCTCGGTCACCAGCGCGTTGGCACCGATCAGGCAGTTGTTGCCGATCCTGGCACCGTTGAGCACCGTCGCCCCCATGCCGATCAGCGAATTGTCGCCGATCGTGCAGCCGTGGATGATCGCGTGGTGGCCGATCGTGCAGCCCTTACCGATCCGCACGGGAAAACCCGGATCGACGTGCACCATTGCGCCTTCCTGGATATTGGTCCCGTCGCCGATCATGATCGGCTCGTTGTCCCCGCGCAGTACCGACCCGAACCAGATGCCGACATCAAGCCCGAGCTCGACCTGCCCGATCACATGGGCATCCGGTGCAACCCAGAACCGGTCTTGGGTCGGCGTCTTCGGGACGAAATTTCCTAGCGCGTAAAGGGGCATCGCGGGTCTCCGTTGTACCGGCCGTGGTCGATTGCGTCGGGTCAGCGGAGCCTCAGCACCACCGGCGCCCGGCCTCCGGGTGCGCAGACATGCAGGTGGATATTGGTCTCGGGCTGCGAATAGCGCCAGGCGCGCGCGCCGTGGCAGAGCAGCAGACCGATCAGGTCCTTGGTCATCGACCGTTTCCGGCCGAGCCCGAGGTCGGCAATCCGCATTGCCGCCTCATGAAGCGGATGAAGTGCTGGACGATACGGCCTTCTCGTCTCTCCGCCATGGGGAAAGAGGCCGAAGCGGTTCTCGTTCGATGCCATGTCTGCTACCTCGTACTCACTACATTTCGAGGTGGCCGACGGACCTCCTGCTTACTGCAGGGAAGCCCAGCAGCCAAATCCTTTGCTCTTCAGCGCCTTGCAGGCGTTGACAGCCGTCTTCTGGTCGGCGAACCCGCCGAAGCGCGCACGGTGGACCTGTTCGGAACCGCTGCTGTAGGCGACGGTAAAGGGGGAGGCGGAACGCAATACCTTGCCGCCTTTGTCCTGCGCCTTGCGCAGAAGTTCCATTGCCAGCTTCTTGTCGGCGGCAGCGCCGACTTGAATAACCCATCCCGACGGTATCTTCGGAGTGGAAGCGGTGACGGTGTTGTCGATCTCTTCGGCGGCGGGCGCAGGCGCCGCCACCGGCTCAAGAGACGCCTGCTCGTTGGTGATGCGTGCCGTCTTCAGGCTCGATTCGGGCATGTAGGCAGGGGCAGGCGCCGGCACAGGGAGACTTGCGGCCGGCGGAGCGGCGACAGGGGCGGTGACCGCTTCGAGAGCAGGACTTGTGCCGCCCGTGCTTGCGTATGCGGTCTGCATGCCGGCTGGCTGGTAACGGATTTCCGGAAGCGGGCCACGCGAGGGAAGATCGACAGCGGCTGCGGACGCGGATGCAATGGCCGCCGAAGGCGCTGCCGGAACAGCCGCTTCCGGAGCGATCGTCGACTCGCTGCGAGCGACGACAAAGTCGCCATTGCCGGACCGCGACGCTTTCGGAAGATAGCGAAGCACCAGCTGCTTCATCGTCTCGTTGCGCTTGCCCCCGGAGGAGGAGCCCATGACGACGCCGACGATCGAGTGGCCGTCAGCCTGTGCGGACGTCACCAAGTTGAAACCGGCTGCGCGGGTATAACCGGTCTTGATGCCATCCACACCGCGCACGGCTCCGAGCAGGCGATTATGATTGCCGATGACCTGTTTGCCGAACTTGAAGCTGCGGGTCGAAAAATACCCGTAATACTGCGGAAAATGCTGACGCAGGGCGATACCGAGGCGTGCCTGGTCGCGCGCCGTGGTCATCTGGGCCGTGTTCGGCAGACCGTTGGCATTGCGATAGGTCGTCTTGCTCATGCCGAGGCTACGGGCCTTTGCGGTCATCATCTTGGCAAAACGTGTCTCCGAGCCGCCGAGATACTCGCCGAGCGCGGTTGCGATATCGTTGGCGGAACGGGTGACGAGCGCAAGGATCGCCTGCTCGACAGTCACAGAGCGCCCGGCGCCGACACCGAGCTTGGACGGCGGTTCCGCAGCGGCATTGGCAGAGACGGGAACGCGGCTGCTGAGGCTGATCTTGCCCGATTCGAGCGCCTCGAACGTCAGGTAAAGCGTCATCATCTTGGTGAGCGAGGCCGGATAGCGCAGGCTGTCGGCGTTCTCGCTGTAGAGGACCTTGCCTGTCTTCGCGTCGACGACGATCCCAGCATAGGTGGGAGCCGCGCTCGCTGGCGCCGAAGAGGCAAATGACAGTGCCGCGACCGCCATGACCACCAGAGCCACCTTGCGCACCGACGCCGAGAAGATGGACATCAAGTCGAGGGAATTCTTGATATTTTTCACCGCGAAACTCTTCGTATGCTGACCAGGACAATTTGGGCGCGCCCCCACGCGACCAATTTGCCGGAGCTTACGGCGGTAGCCTTACCAAGAGGTTTATAATGAATCATTTCTTGCCGGATTCTCGGGAATTTTAGGAGAATTAGATGGAAGTTGCGGCTCCGCGTCGATCCGTGCGGTGACGTAGCGACGGACGGCGTCGTCGATCTCGGCCCAGTCGGAAAGAAGACTGCTCGAGAAGCGGTAGAGGACGCTGAGGTCGCGTCCGACGTGGACGTCGCGCTGGCAGTCACCACTGCTGGCGGGAGTGCCCGCGGCAGGAAGCAGGCAGCGCACGGCAAAGTCGGGCCCGCCCGGTCGCGGTGCCGTAAGGAGGACCTCATTGCCATAGCCGGCGTCGGATTTCAGGCGGTGGAGGGTGAGGCCGTACAGCCCCTTCTCCGCCGGCCCGTCGAACAGGTGACTGTAGATCGGCTCCACGCGGCCGGACATGTCGCGGGACATCGTGCTTTGCGACAGCTGAATGAAGATGAGCCCGTCGGACCGGGTGATATCATCGAACCGCGTCCGCAATTCGCTGCGATACCCCGACATTTCCGGCCACAACAAGTAGAGGTCGGCGCGCTCCGCCGGGCCATCGCGGCGCTGGGTTTCGAATCGAAGCGTGTTGGCGACGAGGCGGAGGTGGTCCTGCCCGATCGTCACAAGGAAGTCCTGTGTGCTGTCGCTGTGTCCGGCCAGTGCCATTTCGGCGCCGAGCTTGCGGCCGCCGAGGTTGATGGCGACGGAGAGCAGGGCCAGAAATGCGACCATTGCCGTCGCCATATAGACGAACCGATTGGAGATCAGCGGCAAGTGTTCGGTGGCGTGTTCGGGTGCAGCCGACTTTTTCATCTCTCGTTCCGTCCGCCGGCAGTCGTCGATAGGGTCTGTCACGCGGAACTGGAGGAGACGTTCGCCGGCCGTCGGAGGCGAGGCGCATCGGGCGCTGCGAATGATGTAACAACCAACGGATAGTCGACTGATAGTTAATGGCGGGTAAATGTCGCAATGCGCAGTGGCGCCGGTTGCAGCTGAAAAGGAAAAGCCGGCCCCGCGGGGCGGGACCGGCCTTCGGTTCGGTCAAGGGACGGGGGATGACCGAACCGGATTGTGATCGAGGCGTCAGTTGGAGCCGACACTGCCGACCGCGGTTGCGCGGCCGTCCTGCAGCTTGACCCAACGACCGGGATCGTCTGCCGACTGGCGCTTCAGGTAGGTGTATTCCGTGTCCGACCAGAGCAGGACCTTGTTGCGCATGTTGTCGAGAATGAAGTCGCCGCGGTCGGTGCGAACCGTCAGGACGGCGTGACCTTCGCCGTTCGGCTGCAGCACGACGGTCATCAGCAGGTCGGCCGGAGAGAAGCCGCGGTCGATAAGCAGCTTGCGCTTCAGAAGTGCGTAGTCTTCGCAGTCTCCGACCGAACGCGGATAGGCCCAGCGCTCTTCCACACCGTAGATTTCTTCGTCCGTCATCGGTTCGATGGACGAGTTGACGGTGTAGTTGACGTCGAGAATGGTTCGCCAGGCGTCCTCGGTCAGAGCGGCCGGACCGGTATCGCCGGTCTTGCTGCGGCATTCGTCCGGGTAGCTGCGGCAGAACTCGTAATGCCCGATCGGCGGGTTCGCCTTGCCGACCACGTTCATGTTCGACGGCATTGCTGCGGCCGGCAGCGCGATGGCGCTGCTCAGCAGAGCTATCAAAACTCCAACGCTCAGGCTTCTTTTCTTGGTCATTTTTCGTCTCCCCGTGTTGGGAAGACAATGACAGGTGCGGTTTTACTCCGCGCAAAAACGCGAAGTAAAATACGCGGATTACTTGAGTATAATCGGACGAAAAATAGAATTGAATAAGAATAAAATTGTAGATGTATTTGACGAAATTTTTCGTAAAATTGTACGTATTTGCTGCCCCGCATCGCGCCGAAATGGTCGCCGTCGTATGGCATGATGCTGAAAAGAAAAGAGAAATTCCGATGAGGTGCCGGGTTTCGGCCGACTTCGCTGCGGCCGCTCTGACGGCCGGCCCGAGCTTGCGGCGTTCTTTACGCGACGTGGGAGGCAGTTTTGCGCGCGGAACCGCATGACGCGCGCACGCCGGCGCATTCAGAATTTCTTCAGCGTAATCGAAAGTGGCGGGAATGCGAGCTCTGGTCGGTGGTCAAGCCGCGGGAGCGCAAGGCTCTACCGTCCGTCAGAGAAATTCGGTCAGGGCTTCGCGGGACTGTAGGGTCAGGAACTCGATTGCCACACCCTCGACGAAGTGGCGGACGACCCGGCCGCGCATATTGCCGATGCGCACCGCCGTTCCGATCGGCGGGCGAATGTCGATGTCGACCGCCGCACCGGAGAGCGACAGGTCCATCAGGCGGCAAGGATAGCGCCGTCCGTCTTCCAGGACGAGTTCGGTCCGGGTCTGACGTGGTGTCAGGCGATCGTGGCGACGATCCTCTGGCAGGCCGAGTTCGTGCTTGTTGGCGATCCAGGTGAGCTGTGCGGCAAGCTTCTCGCGTTTGCGGCCTGTGGCCACGATCGACATGACGAAGCCGTCTTCAGTGAGCTTGATCGTGCTGCCTTCCAGGCGCCCGAGGTGATCGATGTAGGCGATGACCTTTTCGCCAGGAGCCGGCCGGCCCGCGCAGGCGAATCGCACGTCGCCGGGCGACATGTCGACGACCTGACAAACGTACTCGTCGTAATTGGCGAGCATCAGCCGTCCCTGAAGGCTGACGCTGACACGCTGGAAGGCCCGACGCCCGGCGGGAGAAACTGCACTACCGGTCTGGGATGCCTGCGACGTGAACATGGTGTCGATTCTTGACCCTTCAGCTATGGTTAAATCCTTACCTGCGAGCGGTTAACAGAAAGTTTTGCGAATATTATGCCAATCCGTAGCGGGAGGGCTGAGGGCGCCGCGGTTAATCTTGTTTTCTAAACTTGATTGCATGCTAATTATGGCTGTGGCACATCGTGCCTATTGATTTCGAAGGGCCTCCTTCGGCACCAACTGTCGGGCGCGGCTTTCCCGTGCATTCGATTGGCCGTCCGGATATCAGCCGGACGGCTTTTTTTTGCCCTCTGTCTGCGATAAGGCTCCGGGTAGTTGAGCGCTCACAGGGATATGCCTGACATGGATGAAATGCCGACACGGCCCTCGGGCGACGATTGGCCGGGCGGCGATTCCCCCGAGGACGGTTCCAGGCGCGCGCCGGTCTTCAACATGCCGGCCGGCATCTTGCTTTGTCTCGCGGGGCTTGCCGTCATCTATTTCGTGCAATCGACATTGTTGTCGCCGAATCTTGCCGAATGGCTCGTCATCGAGTTCGGCTTCTCGCCGCTGCGCTACGTCTACGGCTTTTCCGAGCAGGGTTACGAGTGGCTCTGGACGCCGCTGACATACTCCTTCCTTCACGGCAGTCTCGAACACCTTGCCTTCAATGGCCTGTGGCTGGCGGCCTTTGGCACGCCGGTGCTGCGGCGGATCGGCGGGTGGCGCTTTGCGGCTCTGTGGGTGGTGTCGTCCGCTGGCGGAGCGCTGCTGCATGCCTTGGTAAACTGGGGGCAGCCGACATTGATGATTGGCGCGTCGGGCGTCATCTCCGCACTAATGGGGGCCGCGTGCCGGTTCGCCTTCGGACCGGGCAGATCGGTTCGCATTCAGCCCGATCGGCCGCTTCCGAGGCTTTCGGTACTGACAGCGCTCCGGCAGCGGACGGTGGTCGTGTTCATCGCGGTCTGGCTCTTCGGCAACCTCGTGATCGCGATCGGGATGCCGCTGGTCGGTGCGCTCTCCGGAGCCGTCGCATGGGACGCTCATATTGGCGGATTCCTCGTCGGCTTCCTTGGGTTTGCCGTCTTCGATCGCCCGCAGCGGCGCGATTGAGCCTGTTTGGAGAGACGGCGGCGCAAACCCATTGTTTCGCAGGGTTGGCCGCGCCGTCGAACTTGTTGCAAACTTCGTTGAATAAGGGCACCATTTTTCAATGGTTCGCCGCCGCCGGGAGGGGCTGGTGACGGGCCGTTGAATGCCAGCGATCTGGAAAAGGAGGAGCCATGTCTGCAACGGTCAGGAGCATACTCGAAGAGAAGGGCCGAAACGTCGTTACGATCGGCCCCAATACAACCCTTGCCGACGCCGCGCGTATCCTGGAAGAAAACCATATCGGGGCCGCCGTGGTTTGCGATGCCGGGGGGCAGATCGCCGGAATCTTCACCGAACGCGACCTGGTGCGTGCGATCGGCCGTACTGGATCGATCAGCCTGAGCCAGTCTGTGGCCGCCGTCATGACCAAGAACGTGCATCGCTGCAGCGAAGACACGACGGTCAACGAACTGATGGAAGTGATGACCGGACGGCGCTTCCGTCACGTCCCGGTGGAAAAGGACGGCAAGCTCGCCGGGATCATTTCGATCGGGGATGTGGTGAAATCCCGTATCCGCGATATCGAAAACGAAGCGGAACAGATCAAGGCCTATATCGCCGGATAACGGCGGTCCTCGGCGGCGTTCAGCGGGCGAAGGAGTCCTGCATTCGCTTCAACTCGCCAATGCGGAGCTTTGCCTCCTCGTAGCCGCGGTCGATCGCTTCGCCGGCGCGGTGGAATTCCGAAAGGCCGATGTCGTTGACGCGCGGTTGCAGCGCGAGATCCGGCGGGTCTCCGGCAAGCCGCGCGCGCGAGATGCGGTCCTGGATGATATTGAAGGCCTGCACCATGACGCCCGTCATGCCGAGACGGCCGTGATGTTTTTGTGTCTCGCCCTCCGGCGGCACCATTTCACCGGCCTTGTGCTTGACGACGGCCGACCGGCCGAAAAGGTCGTAGTGGAGGTTTACCGCCATGACCAGCGGCTGCTCGTAGGCGCGGCAGACCGAAACCGGCACCGGATTGACCAGTGCTCCGTCGATCAGCGTGCGGTTGTTGCAGAGAACCGGTTCGAAGATGCCGGGAAGGGCGTAGGAGGCGCGCAGGGCCGTGATCAGCGGGCCGCCGTCGATCCACACCTCGTGACCGGTGTTGAGCTCCGAAGCGACGGCGACAAAGGGCTTGGGCAGATCCTCGATTGCCAGCCCCTGGAGATGCTCCTGCATCCGCTTGGTGAGGCGCATGCCGCCGAGCAAGCCGCCGCCGCCGATCGTGAGGTCGAGCAGGGATGCGATGCGCCGCATCGTCAGCGAGCGTGCGAAGAGCTCGAGTTCGTCGAGCTTGCCGGCGAGATAGCAGCCGCCGACCAGCGCACCGATCGACGTGCCGGCGATCATGCTGACCTCGACATCTGCTTCATCGAGTGCGCGAAGCACGCCGATATGGGCCCAGCCACGGGCGGCGCCGCCGCCGAGCGCAAGCGCGATCGGTGCCTTCTTTGGTGGTGAGGGAACAGGGCCGGGATCCACGACAATCGGCTCCTGGCCGCTACCCTGGCCAGTCCCGGCAGCAGACGGATTGTTCCTCATATTCCAGTTCAGCATTTACGCACACCTCGAGCTGAACGCTCCCAATGCTTCGATTAACGCACCGGAGACTTACCAAATCGTTTAGCGAAAGGGCGCCGTTGTGCCGTTGCTGGTCGAAGTCAGCCCTTTGTCGCGTCGTCGTAGACCGTGTCTGGATCGAAATGCCGGTGATGATCGGTTATCTCAAGTCGAGCTTCGCCGCCGGCCGAGGACACACGCCTGTAGAAGCAGGAGCGACGGCCGGTGTGGCAGGTCGCGTCGTGCCCGGCGACCTCGACCTTCAGCCAGACGGCATCCTGATCGCAATCGACGCGCATTTCCCTTACGTGCTGGAGATTACCGGAGGTTTCACCCTTCTTCCATATCTTGTTGCGGGAGCGGCTGAAATAGTGCGCGATCCCGCTTTCCAGCGTCAGGCCGAGCGCTTCGGCATTCATGTGGGCGACCATCAGAAGCTCGCCGTCTCTCGCGTCGGTCACGACAGCGGTTACGAGGCCGTTGGCGTCGAATTTCGGCGTGAAAGCGCCGTCCGCCTCCAGCGCGTCCTTGTCTGCCGGGGGACGTTCGAAGATGATGGTCATGACCTGTCTTCCGGAGGGTTTAAGGCGGTCAGCGGCCACGCACCATGGACATGAAGCGCGCCTGTTCGGCGGCGCTGTCCTTGAAGCTGCCGGTGAAGGTGGTGGTGAGCGTCGTGGAGCCGGACTTCTGGACACCGCGCATGGCCATGCACATGTGCTCGGCTTCGACGAAGACGGCGACGCCGCGCGGGCTGAGGCCCTGGTTGATCGCGTCGGCAATCTGCGCAGTCATCGCTTCCTGTGTCTGCAGACGGCGGGCGAAGACCTCGACGATGCGGGCGATCTTGGAAAGGCCGAGTACGCGGCCGGACGGCAGATACGCGATGTGCGCCTTGCCGATCACAGGCAGCATGTGATGCTCGCAATGGGAAAAGAACGGAATGTCACGGACGAGCACGATATCGTCATAGCCGGCGACCTCTTCGAAAGTCGTGCCCAGCACGTCGTCGATATCGGCATCGTAGCCGGCGAAAAGCTCGCTATAGGCCTTCGCCACGCGTTTCGGAGTGTCGAGCAATCCTTCGCGGGTGGGGTCATCGCCGGCCCAGCGCAGCAGCACGCGAACGGCTTCCTCCGCTTCCTCGCGGGTCGGCCGAGTGCTCTCCTGCGACAGTTTCTTGGCGAATGCATCCATGCCTTCGGTCTCCCGGTCCGTCGACGGCCCGACGGGGTCTTGTGTTCTTCCAGCCTGTAAATGCGTAACTCGGCTCATGATAGCAAGCCCATATCTCTCGATTGTCCGTGGCGGTACGCGACAAGGCACTTGTTTTCTTTGGACCGCGTTTGCACTTCTTATATAGTGAGCCCGACGCGGCATGTGAAGGAACGACGGTGCGACACACTGTTACCGTGGCGTCGACAGTTGCCCGGAACGGGCCGCTTCTAGCATCGTATTCTAAGGTTCGATAGCGCATGGACGACATTTACAACAGCAAGATCCTTGAATTTGCCGGCAATATCGCGCGGATAGGGTCCTTGCCGGATGCCGATGCGGTTTCCGAAAAGCACTCCAAGCTCTGCGGCTCGAAGGTCAGGGTCTACCTGAAGATGGATGGCGGTGTGGTCACCGATTTCGCCCATGAGGTGAAGGCCTGCGCCCTCGGACAGGCTTCGTCGTCGATCATGGCGCGCCACGTCGTCGGCGCGACGGCGGACGAGCTTCGCCGGGCGAGGGAAGACATGCTTGCGATGCTGAAGGCCGATGGGGACGGACCGTCAGGTCGTTTCGAGGACATGCGGTTCCTGAAACCCGTGAAGGATTACAAGGCGCGGCACGCTTCCACCATGCTGACCTTCGACGCCGTGGTGGACGCGATCGAACAGATCGAGGCGAAGCAGACGAAAGCGGTAGAGGCTTGATCTTGACCGATAAGCTTACCCCCTCTGTCACTTCGTGACATCTCCCCCTCAAGGGGGGAGATCGGGTGTTCCATGCGCGGGCGAAACTCGCCAAGTCGCGCGAGCGTAGCGCATCATGTGCAAGAACTGTTCAGCGTCAGATGACGAAAGGAAGGAGCCGGATACTGTGGCATCTTCTCCAATCTCCCCCCTTGAGGGGGAGATGTCACGAAGTGACAGAGGGGGTATCAAACACGACGCTCGCGCAACTGGTCCGGCCCATTCGCCAGGACGCCCGGCCGGCTCCTCGGCATGGGGTTCATCCGCCTTTATCAACTGACGCTCTCCGGTTTCGTCGGCAATTCCTGCCGCCACATGCCGACCTGTTCGGAATACGGCTACGAGGCGATCGCCCGGCACGGCCTTTGGGCGGGTGGGTTTCTGACGCTCTTCCGGGTCGGACGG
This sequence comes from Ciceribacter thiooxidans, assembly GCF_014126615.1. NCBI lineage: Bacteria > Pseudomonadati > Pseudomonadota > Alphaproteobacteria > Hyphomicrobiales > Rhizobiaceae > Ciceribacter > Ciceribacter thiooxidans. The sequence continues at coordinate 1,735,892 of NZ_CP059896.1, read as the reverse complement.
TGTGGTCCAGGCGGCACCTGGGGTTATGATCCCGTACCGGAGAGGCTGGACGAGCGCTTTCGCTGGTGGGCGCCGTGGCGTTATTGGCGGGCCGGTTTGCACCGCTCGGACATCAATCGCTGAGAGACGGCGGTGGCACACGTGCGTGAGGCTGCGCCGTGAGAGAGGGAGACGCTGCGTCATGACGGTTCCAATGGAATACCGGCAGGCTACGCGGGATTTCGAGAACTTCCTGACCGCCGTGCGCGACCGCGCCGGCCTCGCCACCAGCAACCAGGCCTTCACCATGGTGGATGGCGTGCTTCGCACGTTCCGGCGACGTCTGGAGCCGGCGGACGCGATTGCCTTTGCGCAGATGCTGCCTGCCTGTCTGCGCGCGCTCTTCATTCGCGACTGGGACCTTCACGAGCCGCGGAAGACCTTCGGTACAAGGGAGGCGATGACGCTGGAGGTGAAGGCCCTGCGGCCTGACCACAATTTCTCGACCGAGAACGCGATCGGCGTTGTGGCGTCCGTTCTTCGCGAAATGCTCGGTACGGCCGTGATGGAACAGGCGCTCTCCGGCCTGCCGGAAGAGGCGAAGCGCTTCTGGCTCGACTAGCCGGCAATCGCCTTTACTCCCGGCCGATTTCCCGATATCACGCCGACGTTACGGCCGGTCGAATCCGGCCCTTTCACCACCCGCATTCGTTGGCGGGACTGGATAAGGAGAACATCATGTCTGCTTCCGTTTCCCTCACATTTCCCGATGGCTCCGAGCGCAGCTTTCCTGCCGGCACGACCGGTCGGGACGTCGCCGAGTCGATCTCGAAGTCGCTGGCCAAGAAGGCTGTCGCCGTCACGCTGAACGGGGTGACGACCGATCTTGCCGATCCGGTCACCGACGGTGCGAAGATCGAAATCGTCACCCGCAGTGATCCGCGCGCGCTGGAGTTGATCCGTCACGATGCCGCCCACGTCATGGCCGAGGCCGTGCAGGAGCTCTGGCCGGGAACCCAGGTGACGATCGGTCCGGTGATCGAGAACGGATTCTATTACGACTTTGCCAAGGACGAACCCTTCACGCCCGACGATCTGCCGAAGATCGAGAAGAAGATGAAGGAGATCATCCAGCGCAACAAGCCGTTCACAAAGGAAGTCTGGCCACGCAACAAGGCCAAGGAGGTCTTCGCCGCCAAGGGTGAGGCCTATAAGGTCGAACTCGTGGATGCGATCCCGGAAGATCAGGACCTCAAGATCTACTATCAGGGCGACTGGTTCGACCTCTGCCGCGGCCCGCACATGGCCTCTACGGGCCAGATCGGAACGGCCTTCAAGCTGATGAAGGTCGCCGGCGCCTATTGGCGTGGTGACTCGAACAATCCCATGCTGACCCGCATCTACGGTACCGCCTGGGCCGAGCAGCAAGAGCTGGACAATTACCTGCACATCCTGGCCGAAGCCGAAAAGCGCGACCACCGCAAGCTCGGCCGCGAAATGGATCTCTTCCATTTCCAGGAGGAAGGTCCCGGCGTCGTGTTCTGGCACGGCAAGGGCTGGCGCATGTTCCAGACGCTGGTCTCCTACATGCGTCGCCGGCTTTCCGGCACTTACCAGGAGGTCAACGCGCCGCAGGTGCTCGACAAGTCGCTTTGGGAAATCTCCGGCCACTGGGGCTGGTATCGCGACAACATGTTCAAGGTGACGGTCGCGGGGACGAGACCGACGACGATCGCGTCTTCGCACTGAAGCCGATGAACTGCCCGGGTCACGTGCAGATCTTCAAGCATGGCCTTAAGTCCTACCGCGAACTTCCCGTCCGGCTTGCGGAATTCGGTACTGTTCATCGGTATGAACCGTCCGGCGCACTGCATGGTCTGATGCGCGTTCGCGGCTTCACCCAGGACGATGCGCACGTCTTCTGCACCGACGAGCAGATGGCGGCCGAATGCCTGCGCATCAATGACCTGATCCTCTCGGTCTACAAGGATTTCGGCTTCGACGAAGTCGTCGTGAAGCTCTCGACCCGTCCGGAGAAGCGCGTCGGTTCGGACGATCTCTGGGATCGTGCCGAGGGCGTGATGATGGACGTCCTGCAGAAGATCGAGGCACAGTCGGGCGGTCGCATCAAGACTGGCATCCTGCCGGGTGAGGGCGCCTTCTACGGGCCGAAGTTCGAATACACGCTGAAGGACGCGATCGGCCGTGAATGGCAGTGCGGTACGACCCAGGTCGACTTCAACCTGCCGGAACGCTTCGGAGCCTTCTATATCGACCAGAACTCGGAGAAGACCCAACCGGTGATGATCCACCGGGCGATCTGCGGATCGATGGAACGCTTCCTCGGCATCCTGATCGAGAACTTCGCCGGTCACATGCCGCTTTGGATCGCGCCTGTCCAGGTGGTCGTCGCGACGATCACCTCGGATGCCGACGCTTACGGCAACGAAGTGGCGGAAGCCCTGCGCGAGGCCGGAATGACGGTCGAGACCGACTTCCGCAACGAGAAGATCAACTACAAGGTCCGCGAGCACTCGGTGACCAAGGTTCCGGTGATTATCGTCTGCGGCAAGCGCGAGGCGGAAGAGCGGACGGTCAATATCCGTCGCCTCGGATCGCAGGAGCAGGTGTCGATGTCGCTCGACGAGGCCGTTTCGGCGCTCTCGTGGGAAGCAACGGCGCCCGACGTCAAGCGCAAGGTCGAGGCGAAGAACGCCCGCGCCTGATTGGTACGCGATCGCGAATGAGCGCCGGCGGGTTCTTCGGAGCCCGCCGGTTTTCTTTCGTGCGGTTTGGGATGAGCGGGAGCGCCGCGGCAGGCGCGTCAGTTCAGGATCAGTTCCACGTCGATGTTGTGGCCGGCTTCGACGGTGAAGTCCTTCTGGTAGATCTTGTCCTTGTTACGGGCGATCGCCGTATAACCGCCCTCGGCGAGGACCATGACCGGGAAGGCACTGACGCTTTCGGCGACCACGTCACCGGAGCCCGTGAGGATCGACCAGGCGGTATCGGCGATCGCTTCTCCGCCGGCTTCGGATACCAGCTTGAAGCTGATCTGCGAGGCGCGGTGCTGGATCGTCGCTTCAGTGAGTTTTCCGGCTTCGACCTTCAGGTCGGCGCGCACCACGGCATTGACCGAGCCGTATTCCGAAACGACGTGGTAGGTCCCTGCGTTGAGCCGCACGATAGTGTTCGGCTTGACATTGGCCATCACCAACCCGCGCTCGCCGTCTTCCTGCGTTTCCGAGGAATAGACACTGAATTTCAGGTCGGTCGTCGGTATGCGTGTGTCGTCGCCCGAGACGGCGTTGAGCAGCATGCCGCCGGCATCCAGCACCAGCACCTGCTTTTCGACGTCGCCGCTCTCCGGAACCGTGAGCTTCTTGGTGGCGCCGGCACGGCCGAACGAAACGTTGACGAAATAGTCGCCGGGCGAAAGCTGGAAGTCGGCCGATCCGCCTTCGGAACTCGCGACGAGCGGCAGCTTGCCGTCGTCGGCGGGAATCGGGCTGAAGACGCGCCAGGAGAGACCCTGCTGAACGGGATCGCCGTTTCCTGTCAGCTTGGCTTCGAAGACGATGTTTTTCGCGACCGGCGGTTTCAGCGTCTCACCGAAGTCGGGTGAAAAGGCCTTGAGCTTTGGCATCTTGGTGGTGCTGTCGAGCTGCTTGAACGACTTGAACGCATCGTCCGCTCCCATCGACGGCATCGCCGGCAGGCTGACCGCCAGCATGAGGGCCAGGCGGGTGACAAAACGATGAACTCTCATGGAATGCACAATCAGTTGACTTCCTCACCAATGGAAGCAACTTCAATCCGAATGCGATGGCAATTTCAAGACTTTGTCTGTCGCTCCAGCCGAAGGGAAAGCAAATCACCATGAAAAACGACATCCGCCTTGCCGAATATCTGGCGACTCGCCGTTCCGTGCCGGCCTTTCAGATGTGTGAACCCGGCCCGTCGAGGGAGGAGATCGAAGCGATTCTGACGCTGGCCGTCAGGGTTCCGGATCATGGCAAGCTCGCGCCGTGGCGCTTCATCGTCTATCGGGGCGCCGAACGGGCGCGGATCGGCGATGCGCTGCTTGCGATGGCGATGGAGAAGAACCCGGACTTGAGTGGTGAAATGCAGGCGGTCGAGAAGACGCGATTTACCCGGGCGCAGGTCGTGATCGCCGTCGTCAGCCGCGCTGCGCCGCATCAGAAGATCCCGGAATGGGAACAGCTGATGTCGGCGGGTGCAGTCTGCCTCAACCTGCTGATGGCGGCCAACGCCCACGGCTACGTTTCCAACTGGCTGACGGAGTGGTTCGCCTATGACGAGCGTGCCTATCCCTTGCTCGGAATCGCTCCGGAAGAAAAAGTGGCGGGCTTCATCCATATAGGTTCGACGACCTTCCCGGTCACCGAGCGCCCGCGCCCGGCGATCAGCGACGTCGTGAGTTGGGTCGGCGGAGACGAATGATGTTCTACACCACGGATACGAACCTCCACGGCCTGCCGCACGACCCGTTCAAGGCGATCGTAACGCCGCGGCCGATTGGCTGGATCGGTTCGAAGGGGAAGGACGGCTCGAGGAATCTTTCTCCGTACTCCTTCTTCAACGCCGTGAGCGACCGGCCGAAGATCGTCATGTTCTCGTCGAGCGGACGAAAGGACACATTGCGCAACGTCGAGGAGACCGGTGTCTTCACCACCAGTTTCGTCGGCGCCGAGATCCTGAAGCCGATGAACGAGTCGTCGGTCGTCGTGCCCTACGGTGTCGATGAATTTTCGATCGCCGGCCTCACGGCTCGAACGGGGGAATTGGTCGATGCGCCTTATGTCGGTGAGGCTCTTGCTGCGTTCGAATGCAAGGTGACGGAGATCCATCGCCTGAAGACGGCTGCCGGCGGCTTCTCCGACAGCTATGCTGTCTTCGGCGAGGTCGTCGGCATCCACATTGACGAGCGGGTCTTGCGCGACGGCCGCTTCGATGCAGCGCTGGCGAGGCCGATGGCGCGGATGGGTTATATGGATTACGCCGAGGCTTCGGAGACATTCGAACTCCTGCGCCCGACGCCGCCCTCGCAAACCTGACGCAGCCTTCACGAGAAGAGGCGATTGACCGTGGCGACCTGTTCCGGTCGCTCGCAGATCATGGCGGAGAAGCCATCGTGCAACGCGGTCTGGCACGTCTCGGACACACTGTCCTCGTTGGTCTCCGCTCCGAGCCAGTCGACCGCTGCGACGCTAGCTGATGCTGCGCCGAGCAGGATAAGCCCGCGCGCGGTTGCCAGACCACAGGGAAGGCGCGGGGAGGGGATGGCGGCGGAGATCCCGAGGCTTTCGCCAAGCGCCGCCGGGTTCCAGGCGAGCCCCGCCAGGCGCTTCGATTTTCCGGCAAGGCTCGCGGCCGACAAAGCACCCGCCGGATTGTCGCCGGCAAGCGCAAGGATCGCGATGTGGCCGACCGTCAGGCCCGCCTTTGCTTCTTCCACCGAGAGCATCACATCGGCCTTCTGGACATCCGCGCCGCAGGTCGCGCCGCTGAGCACGATCGCGTCCGGTCGGTGAGGGACGACGAGCGACAGCGCAAGGGCGAGGGCGTCCGTGTCGACGGGCGGCGGGACAAGCGCGAGAAGGGCCGGTGGCGTCTGGCTTCTTCCGATCCGCTGGGTGAAAGCCCTAACGGTTGCTGGCGCAATTGCCGCGTTCTTCATGCGATCCGCACGGAGGTCGAGAGCTACGGCATCGGCACCCGCGATGTCCTGTTCATCGAAAAGCCCAACGAGAAGCACGGATCGGACGCGCCGTCCGCCGAGCTCAAACAGCCCATATGTTTTCAAGGGAAACCTCGTGGTTAACGGATATGGTGAACCAATCTTAAACACTTTGGCGATAGTGTGAAACCGTGGCTGACAGGCCATGGGGACTCGCTTGCATCCGCTGGGGCTGGAATTGATCGTAGAGACATTTCTTCGTTGGGTTGAGACCGCAAGGGCGGGCGACCGGGCGCGGGCAGCCAATGCCCTTGCACGGGCGTTCCTGCGCTCGACCATGGCCGCCGAAGAGCGGCGCGCCGCCAAGGTGGCGATGACCTACCTGCTGGACGATCCGTCTCCGCGGGTACGCCTCGCGCTCGCCGAGGCACTTGCCGACGCGCAGGAGGCGCCGCGTGCGCTGATGATCTCGCTCGCCGAGGACCAGCTGGAGATCGCCTCGCAAGTGATCCTCCGCTCACCCGTTCTCAGTGAATCGGATCTCGTCGACCTCGCCGGACGGGGATCGACTGCGACGCGCATGCTGATCGCCGCCCGTCCGTATGTAGGGCGCGGACTTGCTGCCGCACTCGCCGAGATCGGCGATGCCGACGAAACGGTGGTGCTGCTCGAAAATTCTGCTGCCGATATCGCCCGCTTCACCCTGAAGCGCATCGCGGAGCGGCACGGCGGTGACGAAAACGTCCGCGCGCAGCTGCTTGAACGCGACGACCTGCCGGCAGATGCCCGCCAGTTGCTCGTCCAGCACGTGACGGAGGCGCTTGCCAGGTTCGGCCTCGTCAGGGCGGCGGTCGACAGCCGCCGCATCGAACACCTGATCCGCGAGGCCGGTGCCAGCGCCACCATCACCATCGCCGCCAATGTCCTGCCGGATGAACTGCCCGCGCTTGTCGAACATTTGCGGGACACCGGGCGGCTGACGCCAGCCTTTCTCATGCATGCTTTGTGTTCCGGTCGCACCGACTTCTTCGCCGCCGGCATGGTGAGCCTGTCGGGGCTCGATGAACGGCGTGTGCGGTCGATCCTCGCGACGGGACGCTTCCATGCGGTTCGCGCGCTTCTCGAAACGACAGGGCTGCCGCGGGAAGTTAGCCCGGTTTTCGTCGAGGCAATCATGCTCTGGCGGAACGCGATCCAGGCGGCCTGTGGCAGCGAAATGGAGAGCGTTTCCGCCCGTCTGATCGAGCGTTATCGCAAGGAACCGCCGGAAAGCGAGACCGCAAGAGCGCTTCTCGATACGGTCGAAAAACTCGCGATCATCGATCAGCGTCGTCTCGCGCGTGACTACGCGACCGGGCTCGCGCTCACCGCGGCCTGAAAAACTCAGGGCGTCAGCCTCTTCGCGACCCAGGAATAGCCGTCTGCGACCACGTGGAGCGGTGTCTCGAACACCATCTTGATCCGTTCGGTTCCGGGCAGAACGCCGCGGATCCTCGCGACGGCTCTCGCCGCAAGACTTTCCTGTTCCTCGACGGGCGGTTTTGCCGCCTCGGCCGGCGGCGTTTCGGTTGCCTGTGGGGCGGTCGCGGCCTCGTTTCCGGCATTCTCCGGAGGCTGGCAAACGGCGATCACCATGGGGTAGTTGGCGCCCGTATAGCCTTCGAGCACCTGCTCCGACGCTGCGTGGCAAAGCTCGATCGAAACCCATTTCTGGTCGGCCGTGTCGATGTAATGGCACTGGCTGACGCTGTCGTCGCAGCCGAGAATGGTCATCATGATGGCGGCGGTTTTCATGCGGCTGATCCCCCGAATCTGCATCTCGCGAAGATCTGTTAACGCCGGCATTCGAGCGACACCATGGCGAATGCCGATCCTGAACGGAATTTAATGCACGACGCCTGGCTTAGTTGTTACTTGGTCGAGGAGGCACGAGGACCGTAGATCGGGCGCCGTCCTCAGGGAACGGACGCCTTGCGGATCAGCGATGTCTCCGGCGGGAGTTCGCCGATCACCGGCTCAATGCCGTCGCCATCGCGCGGCTCGGACAGCTCGACCTCGCGCATCCACTCCCTCCAGATGGAGACGATAAGCGCCATCAGCACCGGGCCGATGAAAAGGCCGAGGAAGCCCATGGTCTTCACACCGCCGACGAGGCCGAAGAAAGTCGGCAGAAACGGCAACTTGATCGGCCCACCGACGAGGCGCGGCCGAACGGTCTTGTCGACGATGAAGAGTTCGACCGTGCCCCAGGCGAGCAGCCCGATGCCGGCGACATAGGAGCCACGCGCGAGCAGATAGAAGGAAACGAGGGTGAACGAAAGCGGCGCTCCGCCCGGCACCAGGGCCATCATCCCGGTCAGGACCCCAAGCGTTACCGGCGAGGGGACCCCAGCCAGCCAATAGGCTGTGCCGAGCACGATGCCTTCGCCGATCGCGATCAGCGTCATGCCGGTCACCGTCGAGCTGATGGTCGCCGGCACGACACGGGAAATGCGTTCCCAGCGGGTCGGAAGGATGCGCTCGCCGAGCAGATCGAGCTGGCGGGTAAAGTTCGAGCCGTCCCGGTAGACGAAAAACAGCGCAATCAGCATGAAGAGCAGGGTCAAAATCAGGTGGAAGGCGCCGTCACCCGCCGCGATCAGTGCCCGGTAGATGTTGCCGATATTGGCGCCACTGACGATCTGAATAAGGGAGCCGATGGCCCCCGGAGAACCGATGTGCTCCTGCCACTTTTCACCGAGCCAGGGCCCGACGCCCGGGAGCGCAGTGATCCAGTCCGGCGGCGGCGCACCGAAGCGGTTGACCTCGAGCGCCCAGCCGATCCATTGGCGTACTTCGCCGATCGTGTAGCTGACGGCGATACCGATCGGCACGACCAGAAAGGCGACGATGAACAGGATGGCGAGCGTCGCACCGATGGTGGTGTTGCCGCCGATCCGGCGCAGGAGTTCCTTGTAGAGCGGCCAGCTTGCAAAGGCGATTACCAGTGCCGCAAGCACCGGCACCACGAAGCCGTGGAAGAAATAGATGCCGGCGATCACGATCAGGACGAGGAGCCAGCGGGCTGCGGAAATTGGCGGAATAAGCGCCGTCCGGCTCGGCGCCACCGGCCCGAGCCAACGTGGTGCGTTCGGTTTCTTGTTGTTTTCGTTCATGCTCACGACGATAGGCTACTCGATCTGTCCGGGCGGCGATAAGCGCCGCGACCGTGGCCCGCCGATATGCGGGCGGGTGCACCAAAATCAACGGATCTCCCGGCCGTTCTTTGCGAACGCCGGGCGACGACTGCCGCCCTTATATCAGGGATGTTTGCGTCTGCCTAATGACATCTCCGTCGCAACCGCAAGCGTTGAGGTCATCAAGAAGCCTCGCGGCTCCCGTCGTCAGATGTCGAGGTTTTCGGCGAAGATCGCGCGCTCCTGAATGAAGCGGAAGCGCGCCTCCGGCTTCGATCCCATGAGTGCGTCCACCGCGTCGCGGGTGCCCTCGAAATCGACGTCGTCGATCTCGACCCGCAGCAACGTGCGCTTGGCGGGGTCCATGGTCGTCTCCTTGAGCTGGGCCGGCATCATCTCGCCCAGGCCTTTGAAACGGCCGACCTCGACCTTCTTGCTTTTGAAGACCGTTTCCATCAGTTCCGCCCGGTGGGCGTCATCGCGCGCGTAGACCGTCTTCGCCCCCTGGCGGATGACATAGAGCGGCGGCACGGCGAGGTAGAGGTGATTGCCGCGGATGAGCTCCGGCATTTCCTGATAAAAGAAGGTGATGAGCAGCGAGGCGATGTGCGCGCCGTCGACGTCCGCATCGGTCATGACGATGATGCGTTCGTAGCGCAGGTCCTCGTCGCGGTATTTCGTGCGGGTGCCGCAGCCGAGTGCCTGGACGAGATCGGCGATCTGCTGGTTGGCCATCAGCTTTTCACGGCTGGCGTTGCCGACGTTCAGGATCTTGCCGCGCAATGGCAGGATCGCCTGATTGGCGCGGTTGCGCGCCTGCTTGGCCGAGCCACCGGCCGAATCGCCTTCCACGATGAAGAGCTCGGCGCCCTCCGCGGTGTTCTGCGCGCAGTCGGCCAGTTTTCCGGGCAGGCGCAGCTTACGCACGGCGGTCTTACGGTTGACTTCCTTTTCCTTGCGCCGCCGGAGCCGTTCCTCGGCGCGCTCGATCACCCAGTCGAGCAGCTTCGCCGCCTCGGCGGGATTGTCGGCGAGGTAGTGGTCGAAGGGATCGCGCAGCACATTCTCGACGATGCGCTGGGCTTCGACGGTCGCGAGCTTGTCCTTGGTTTGGCCGACGAATTCCGGCTCGCGGATGAAGACGGAGAGCATGCCGACCGCCGAGATCATCACGTCGTCGGTGGTGATCTGCTGCGCGCGCTTGTTCTGCGTCAGCTCGGCATAATTCTTCAGCCCCTTGGTGAGCGCGATGCGCAGGCCCGCTTCGTGCGTGCCGCCTTCGGGTGTGGGGATCGTGTTGCAGTACGAGTGCAGCGCCGGGTCACCGCCGTACCAGGTGACCGCCCATTCCATCGCGCCGTGGCCGCCGGTCTTCTCCGTCCGCCCGGCGAAGATCTCGCGGGTGACGGTGAAATCCTTGCCGATCGTCGCAGCGAGATAGTCCTTGAGACCACCGGGGAAATGGAAGACTGCCTTATCCGGGATGTCGCCACCTTCCGGCACGAGACTTGGATCGCAGCTCCAGCGGATTTCGACGCCGCCGAAGAGATAGGCCTTCGAGCGGGCCATGCGGAAGATGCGGGCCGCCTCGAACCGTGCCTTGTCGCCGAAGATCTGCGGGTCGGGATGGAAGCGCACCCGTGTGCCGCGGCGATTGTGGACCTCGCCGAGTTCTTCCAGGCCGCCGAGCGGCACGCCACGGGAGAAGCGTTGCCGATAGAGTTTGCGATTGCGCGCGACCTCGACCTCAAGCAGATCGGAAAGCGCGTTGACGACGGAAACCCCCACACCATGAAGACCGCCGGACGTCTCGTAGGCCTTGCCGTCGAATTTGCCGCCGGCATGCAGCTTGGTCATGATGACTTCGAGCGTCGATTTGCCCGGCACCTGCGGATGGTTCTCCACGGGAATGCCGCGGCCGTTGTCGGTGACGGTCAGGAAGCCTTCGGCGTCTAGATGGACGTCGATGAAGTCGGCATGGCCAGCCACCGCCTCGTCCATCGAGTTGTCGATGACTTCGGCGAAGAGGTGATGAAGCGCCTTTTCGTCGGTGCCGCCTATATACATGCCGGGACGCATCCGCACCGGCTCAAGTCCTTCGAGCACGCGGATCGAGGACGCGCCGTACTCGTTATCGGTCGAAGAAGCGGGCGCGGCGCGCGGCTTCGCGACCTCGCTCGAAGGCTCGGATGGCGTGGTCGGAGCAGGGGTCTGCTCGGGCCTCGGGGTGAGCGGCATGCCCGCAAAGAGATCGTTGTTGTCGTCCATGGCGTCGTTCAATAATCTATTTCGTCGGGCGGAACCAGCATGGCGTCCACACCTGATCGCCCTTGCGAATCACCCGAATTGTGCCAGAAAGGCGGCGCAGGCGCGACTTGGCCGGACCGGCGCCGCGTTCGTTCAGGCAAGCTTTGCGGTCGCCGGCCGGCAATGGCAAGGCGCGTTCCGGCAAGGAGGCGACGGTCGTCGAGATGTCCACAGCTCATTTCCGCCTTGCCCTCGCTTTCGGCACATTGCTGGTCCTTGCAGGTGCCACGAGGGCTGATTCCGAAGCGCTCAAGCCCTTCAAGGATGAACTCTTTTCCAGCCAAACGGTGGTCGAGAGCGGCGACGGCGGCGACTTCAAGGTCGTCGACTATCAGGAGATGCGTGACATCAACGGTCGCGACCAGATCCCGGAACGGCGCGTGAAATCGGCCTATGTCTCGCTCGGGGTCCGGCGCCAACAGGTCGACGAGACCCTTGATCTCGGCACGCGGAAGCTCGCGGTGACGCGAACCGGTGCCGCCGAAGGAAGCCGGTTCACCGTGATCTTCGTCCACGGGCGCGGCGGCGACCGCAGGCTGGGCGCGAATGACTTCACCTTCGGCGGCAATTTCAACCGGCTGAAAAACCTCGCGGTCGAAAATGGCGGTACCTACTATTCGCCGAGTGTTCCTTCTTTCGACAGCGACGGCGTTGCGGCGATCGCCGATCTGATCCGCTTCAGCGCGGCGCAGTCCTCCGGCAAGCCGGTCGTGCTCGCCTGCGCCTCCATGGGCAGCTTCATCTGCTGGGGGATCGCCCGCGATGCGGCAACCGTCGAGAAGCTCGCAGGCATGGCGATCCTCGGCGGCGCGACCGATCCGGCTTTCATCGGCAGCGCCGCCTATAAGCACAAGCTTCCGCTGTTCTTCACGCATGGCAGCCGCGACAGCGTCTATGCGGCCGATGACCAGATCGCGCTCTACCGGCGCCTGCATGGCGAGAAATATCCGACACGCTTCACGCTCTTTCAAACCGGCTCCCACGGCACCCCCGTGCGGATGAGCGACTGGCGGGAAATTCTCAACTGGATTTTTGTCCACTGACCGTGATGGCACCCGTGTTCTCAGCCGGACCGTGTCGAAAGGTCAGCCTGCTTTGTCCCGGCAAAACAGGCGTTCCCGCTTTCCTTTCGCGGCGGCATTTGCTAGTCGGGCAGGGACGTTAGAGAGGGGTAGGAGTTTGCCATGACACCGAATGTTCGTCCGCTTGTCGCCGGAAACTGGAAAATGAACGGCACGCGTGCCTCGCTCGACCAGATCAAGGCGATTGCGGAAGGCGTGAAATCGCCCCTGTCGGAGAAGGTCGAAAGCCTGATCTGCCCGCCGGCGACACTGCTCTACGTCGCGACCGCGCTCTGCGACGACAGCCCGCTGGCGATCGGCGCGCAGGACTGCCACCAGAACGTATCCGGTGCCCATACCGGCGACATCTCGGCTGAGATGATCGCGGATTGTTTCGGTACCTACGTCATCGTCGGCCACTCGGAGCGCCGCACAGACCATGCCGAGACCGACGATCTCGTTCGCGCGAAAGCCGAAGCCGCCCATGCCGCCGAACTCGTTGCGATCGTCTGCATCGGCGAGACCGAAGCGGAGCGCAAGGCCGGTCGCACCCTCGACGTGCTGAAGAACCAGCTTGCCGGATCGCTCCCGGATGCCGCAACGGCGGCAAACACGGTTATTGCCTACGAGCCGGTCTGGGCGATCGGCACGGGGCTGACACCGACCGTCGAGGACGTCCGGGAGGCGCACGCCTTCATGCGTGCCGAGCTCGTGAAGCGCTTCGGCGGCGAGGGCGAAAAGATGCGCATCCTCTATGGCGGCTCCGTGAAGCCCTCCAACGCCAGCGAACTGATGGCGGTGGCAAACGTCGACGGCGCGCTGATCGGCGGGGCGAGCTTGAAGGCTGCCGACTTCCTCGCCATATACGGCGTCTATGGTGAACTCCTCGCCTGATTTGCTGCCGAGGGGCTTTCTTTGACGCGACCTCTCATGTAAAGAGCCGCCAATCCTTTCAGATTTTGCCCATGGGCAGGATGGAACATCCATGCAGACCGTTTTGATTGTCATTCATCTCATGATCGTGCTGGCGCTGGTCGGCGTCGTGCTCATCCAGCGGTCCGAAGGCGGCGGCCTCGGCATCGGCGGCGGCTCCGGCTTCATGTCGGCACGCGGTACGGCCAACGCGCTGACCCGCACGACGGCAATCCTGGCGGCATTGTTCTTCATCACCTCGCTCGGCCTTGGCGTTCTTGCCCGCTACGAGGCGAAGCCGACCGACATCCTCGACCGCATTCCGGCTGGTACCTCCAACGGCTCCAACGTTCTCGACCAGCTCGGCGGTGCGCCGGCGCAGGCTCCCGCTTCGGGCGCGACGGCCCCGGCCGAGGTTCCCGCTTCGGGTGCAACCGCTCCGGCGGAAGCTCCGGCTGCCGGCGCCCCGGCGCCTGCCACAGGCACGCAGGGTGCAGCCCCGGCCCAGAAGCCGGCCGATCCGAACGCCGTTCCGACCGGCAACTGATCGGATTCACGATTTCCACTCCGGCGGGCTCTCGGGTCCGCCGGATTTCTTTTGTCAAGTATTCCGCCTCGTCCCAGAAAAAAAGACGGGACACGATCGTTTTTGGCTGGCGGAATCAGTCTCGAAAAGGTATCCGGTGACTCCCATGGCGCGATATGTATTCATCACAGGCGGCGTGGTCTCCTCTCTTGGCAAGGGCATTGCAGCCGCGGCACTCGGAGCATTGTTGCAGGCGCGGGGCTACCGCGTGCGCCTGCGCAAACTGGACCCCTATCTCAACGTCGATCCGGGCACGATGAGCCCGACGCAGCACGGCGAAGTGTTCGTCACTGATGACGGGGCGGAAACCGACCTCGACCTCGGTCACTATGAACGCTTCACGGGGCGTTCGGCCACGAAGACAGACAACATCACCACCGGTCGCATCTATAAGAACATCATCGACAAGGAACGTCGTGGCGACTATCTCGGCGCGACCGTTCAGGTCATCCCGCACGTCACCAACGAGATCAAGGACTTCGTCGTCGAAGGTAACGAGGACTACGATTTCGTGATCTGCGAGATCGGCGGCACCGTCGGCGACATCGAAGCGATGCCGTTCATCGAGGCGATCCGTCAGCTCGGCAACGAGCTGCCGCGCGGCACCGCCGTCTACGTTCACCTGACGCTGATGCCCTATATCCCGGCCGCCGGCGAGCTGAAGACCAAGCCGACCCAGCATTCGGTCAAGGAACTGCAGGCGCTCGGCATCCATCCCGATATCCTGCTCGTCCGCGCAGACCGCGAGATCCCGGAAGCAGAGCGCCGCAAGCTGTCGCTCTTCTGCAACGTCCGTCCCTCGGCCGTCATCCAAGCCCTCGACGTCGCGAACATCTACGATGTGCCGATGGCCTATCACAAGGAAGGTCTTGACAACGAGGTGCTCGCCGCCTTCGGTATCGAGCCGGCGCCGAAGCCGCGCCTGGAAGCCTGGGAAGAGGTCTGCAACCGCATCCGCACGCCGGAAGGCGAGGTGACGATCGCGATCGTCGGCAAGTACACGGGCCTGAAGGACGCTTACAAGTCGCTGATCGAAGCGTTGTACCACGGCGGCATCGCCAACCGCGTCAAGGTCAAGCTCGAATGGATCGAGTCGGAGGTCTTCGAAAAGGAAGACCCGGCGCCCTATCTCGAGAAGGTCAACGGTATCCTGGTGCCGGGCGGCTTCGGCGAGCGCGGCTCGGAAGGCAAGATCCACGCGGCGCAGTTCGCCCGCGAGCACAAGGTGCCCTATTTCGGCATCTGCTTCGGCATGCAGATGGCCGTCGTCGAAGCGGCCCGTCACCTCGCAGGGATCGAAAAGGCGTCCTCGACCGAATTCGGTACGACGACGGACCCGGTCGTCGGCCTGATGACGGAGTGGATGAAGGGCAATCAGCTGGAAAAGCGTGCCGCCTCCGGGGATCTCGGCGGAACGATGCGGCTCGGCGCCTACAAGGCATCCCTCAAGAAGGGCACGAAGATTGCCGAGATCTACGGTTCCACCGAGATTTCCGAGCGTCACCGCCACCGCTACGAGGTCAATGTCGACTACAAGGACCGGCTGGAAGAATGCGGGCTCGTCTTCTCCGGCATGTCGCCGGACGGACTGCTTCCGGAGACGATCGAGTATCCGGATCATCCGTGGTTCATCGGCGTGCAGTACCATCCGGAACTTAAGAGCCGTCCGCTCGATCCGCATCCGCTGTTTGCGAGCTTCATAGAAGCGGCGGTCGAGCAGAGCCGCCTGGTCTGACGAGCGGCCATATTGCTGAGACTGTGACAAAACCCGGCTGCGACAGCCGGGTTTTCTATTGTTCGCTCATCGGAGCCAAGGTCCGTACAAGCCTCCTGCGCCACTCTGCGCGCAATTCTTGGAGGTCGTCATGCGTATTGCTGCAATGCCCATGTATTCGTCGCGGGACACTCATGGCGCGACGGGTGTATCCCGGACTTCGGGAAAGTCCGATTTCTTCGCGCTTCTGGATGAGAAGAGCAATCCTCGCTCGTTTATCAGCGAAGAGGATCTCGAGGCGCGCAAGAATGAACACGAGGCTAGGCAGAAGGCGGAAAAGAGCGCCGCCCGGGCCGACGTCATTTCGCAGTTCCTGGATTATTCGGAGATGACGTTCGCCGAGAGGATTCGCGCGGCCTGGCTTTCCGACCACGATCTGACCGAAGAGCAGCTTGCTGCGCTGCCGGACGATCAGCGCAAGGCGATCGAAGATGAGATAGAGGAAGCCGTCAAACGGCAGCTCGGCCTCGAAGGCGCGAGCGGTGGAACATCGGCGGAGATCGTCGTTGACGGCGATCACCGCTGACGCCGCCGCGCGTCAATTGACCAGCCGGGCTCCCGACGCGGCTCCGCCCGAACCTCCGCCCGACGACGTATAAGGTTCGATCTGCCAGTTGGCAGAATTCATGATCATGCTGTTCACGACCATGGAAATCCGGTTCACCTGATTGGTGGTGGAGTTGTAGGTGACATCGCGGTTCGGCAGGTAGATGATGCCTTCCAGCGTCTCTCCGAGCGAGCCGTTGAAGATGTACTGCTGCGAATAGAGGTTGTTCGCCGGGTCGCTCGTCTTCTCGAACATCAGGATACCCTTGTAGGTACCGCTGGTCGGTGCGATGCCGCGGAACTTGACGCCTCCGTTGATGCGGATTTCGCTGTAGACGTCGGGGAAGTAGAAGGTGACGCCCTCGGCGACCACCGTCGCGTTGCTGTTGATGATCATCCGGCCCCGGATGATGTGCAGGCCAGGTTCGAAAGTGATCGTCGGACTGCCGTTGAAGCCGGTGTCACAGTGGAGGCCGGGTTTCAGCGAGACCACCTGGTCGTTGATCCAACCACTGCTGGTGCAGTTTGCAGGCACGCTCGGCTCGGGGAGGGCGCCGGCATAGGGATCCGGATCGACGGAACAGCCGACCTGCATATTGGAGATCGTCCCGCCGTTCTTGATGTAGTTGGTGCCTTTCACGCAGAACTTGGCAGTATCGATCGTCGAACCCGCATTCATGATGAAGGCAGGCGCCGCCTTCGAATGGACGTGGATTTCGCAGGCCTTGGAGGTGATGTTGGCACCCGAGTTGATCAGCACGTCCTGACCTCGACTGGCGAGGACGTAGATGCAGGCGCCGCCGGCAGCAGCCGACGTATTTGCGATCGCAGTAGAAGTGACCGAGACGTTGAGCGATGAAAGGCCGACGAGGCTGAGGAAAGGGCTTTCGCTCTGGCCGGAGTAGAGCCCGGTCAGGCTTCCATCGCCGTTTCTGGTGAGTGTCAGGGCCTTGCCATAATCGACGCCCGTGTCTCCTCCCGAAGCAAGGAACTGCTTGGCGGTCTCAAACTGGCGACTGGCGTCCGTCTCGTGCACGGCCGCGAGCACTGCGCTGTCGAGCAGGCCCTGCAATCGCTCCTTCTCGACATAGGCGCCGGCCACGTCGATCGCACCACCGGCAACCAGCAGGAGCACGGTCGCCAGGAGGGCCGTTATGATGCCGAAGTTCCCGGAGCGGTTCCTGAGAAATCCTTTAAACACATGAAAAGGAACCGAAAGTCTGTTCGTCGACATTATCTTGCTATCTACAAAGTCATTCATGAAAAGATGAGCGCCGGTGGCATGAGTCCCGGAGATCATTCTCACAGCCTGACAGATGCTCGTGAAAATCCCCTAAAGATATATGGTTATCGATATTGAACGATATGAGGGCCCGACGGCTCAAAGGCTTCGCTCTCCGAAGCGTTTTCTCGTCAGCCTTCGAACGGCCTCAGGAGCAGAACGGAGCAGGGGGAGCCGGGGGCGAGTTCCGGCGCTTGCGGCGGCCGGACGATCAGGCAGTCCGAATTGGCGAAGATCTTCATCATGGAAGAGTCCTGCTTTTCATACGGCTCCGCGACGAGATGACCTTCGTCGTCCCGGGTAAGGCGTGCTCGCAAGTGGTCCTGCCGCCGGTCGTTGGCGCGCAGGAGATTTGCCGTCTTCGCGATCGCTTCTCGGTTGCGCGTCGAGCGGCGCGCAAGCTTGCAGACCAATGGTTCGAGGAACAGCAGGCCGCAGACCATGCTTGAAACCGGATTCCCGGGCAGGCCGAGCACGTGCATGTTGGCAAGCGAACCGACCATCAGCGGCTTGCCCGGCCGCATGGCGATCTTCCAGAAGTCGAGTTGCATGCCGGCGCCGACCAGTGTCCTTTGAACCAGATCGTGGTCGCCGACCGACGCGCCGCCGAGCGTCACGAGCACGTCGGCGCCCGCGTCCTGCGCCTTGCGGACCGCGGCGGTGATCTGTGCGGTGTCGTCGGGCACGATGCCGAGATCGAGAACGTCCGCCCCGTTCTCGCGCGCGAGCGCGGCGACGCCGAAGCTGTTGGAGCCGACGATCTGGTCCGGACCGGGATTTTCTCCAGGCCGCACGAGCTCGTCACCGGTCGCCAGAATGGCGACGAGCGGCTTGCGGTAGACGACGACGTTTCCATGATTGAGAGCTGCTGCAAGCGTCAGGCGGGTGAAGTCCAGGGACTGCCCGGCCGACAGGACCGTCTCGCCTTCGGCGAAGTCCTGCCCGCGCGGCCGGATATGGCGGCCCGGAGCCGACGCAAAGGTCGTGCGGATGCGACCGTCTTCGAGCTTCTCGGTGTCTTCCTGGATCAGGACTGCGTCGGCACCCGTCGGCACAGGCGCACCGGTGAATATCCGTACGGCTTCTCTTTCGCCGACCGTCCCGTCAAAACTATGCCCTGCGGAGGCCGTGCCGATCACGCGAAGGATGGCACCCGGCGCCGCGGCATCTTCGCTCCTCAGCGCATAGCCATCCATGGCGGATGCATCGAACGGAGGCTGCGTCAGTCTCGCGGCAAGGTCTTCGGCGAGCACGCGGCCGGCGGCACTATGGAGGTCGAGAACTTCGGTCCGGCCGATCGGGACCGCCGGATCGAGCAGCCTGGAACGCGCTTCACTGACCGAAAGAAGGCTCATCTACAGGGCCTCGGGATTGCGATAGTGACCGGATTTGCCGCCGGTCTTTTCGATCAGCCGGATACCGCCGATCTCCATGCCCTTGTCGGCGGCTTTCGCCATGTCGTAGATCGTGAGGCATGTGACCGACACGGCGGTCAGAGCCTCCATCTCTACGCCTGTCTGTCCGGTGAGTTTGACGGTCGCCGTGACCCTGAGGCCCGGCAGTTCCGGTTCCTCGTCGATGTCGACGGTGACCTTGGACAACATCAGCGGGTGACAGAGCGGGATCAGGTCGGATGTCCGCTTCGCCGCCATGATGCCGGCAACGCGCGCGGTGCCGATGACGTCACCCTTCTTGGCATTGCCCTCGCGGATCAGCGCGAGCGTTTCCGTCCTCATCCTGATCCGGCCCTCGGCGACTGCGACCCGCACGGTCTCCGTCTTGCCGCCTACGTCGACCATATGGGCTTCGCCCGAGGCTGCGATGTGCGTCAGGCCGCCCGTCATTCCGCTGCCATGATCCCGGCGCCGTTGCCGAGCAGCGCCCTTGTCGCCGCGGTGACGTCATCCTTGCGCATCAGGCTCTCTCCGACCAGGAAGGTCGTGATGCCGCTTTCCTTGAGCCGCATGCAGTCGGCATGGGTGAAGATGCCGCTTTCTCCGACCAGCAGCCGCTCGTCCGGGACCATCGACGCGAGCCGCTCGCTGACGGCGAGATCAACCTCGAAAGTTCTGAGATTGCGATTATTGATGCCGATCATCGGCGAGGTGAGCTTCAATGCTCTTTCGAGCTCTGCCTCGTCATGGACCTCGATGAGCACGTCCATGCCGAGCGCCATCGCCTCGGCCTCGAGCATCGCCGCATCGGCATCCGAGAGCGATGCCATGATGAGAAGAATGCAATCCGCACCCCAGGCGCGGGCCTCGTGCACCTGATAGGTATCGAACATGAAGTCCTTGCGCAGCGCCGGCAGTGCGCAGGCATCCCGAGCAGCCTGGAGGAACTCCAGTCTGCCCTCGAAGCTCGGCGTGTCGGTGAGCACGGAAAGGCACGCGGCTCCACCGGCCTCGTAGGCTGACGCCAGCACCGGAGGATCGAAATCGGCGCGGATAAGGCCCTTCGAAGGGCTCGCCTTCTTGATCTCGGCAATCAGTCCAAAGAGGCCGGACGCGCGCTTTTCGGCAAGCGCACGGAAGAAACCGCGCGGCGGTTCGCGGTCGGCCGCCATAGCCCTGACGTCCGCGAAGGGAATCGCTGCCTTCGCGGCGGCGATCTCTTCGCGCTTGTAGACCTCGATGCGCTTCAGGATATCGGTCATGGCGTGAGCTTAGCCCTGTGCGACGGAATTGGAAACCTCGATCAGCTTGTCGAGCGCCGCCGCCGCTGCACCCGTATCCAGCGACCGGACGGCGAGCGCCATGCCCTCGCGGACGTCCTCCGCCTTGCCTGCGATGACGAGCGACGCGGCCGCGTTGCAGAGCGCGACATCGCGATAGGCGGTCCGCGCACCGGCAAGCACGTCACGCAGCGCGGCGGCATTGACGACGCCGTCACCGCCGCGGATCGCCTCCAGCGAAACGACCGGAACGCCGAAATCCTCCGGCGTGAGCTCAAACGTGGTGATCTCGCCGTCCTTCAGGGCCGCGACCATGGTCGGGCCGGTCGTCGTGACCTCGTCGAGGCCGCTTCCGTGCACCACCCAGGCGCTCGTCAGTCCGAGATCGCGGAGCGCCTCGGCGCCGGGCAGGAGCCATTCGGGCGAATAGACGCCGAACAGCTGCCGTTTGACGCTCGCGGGGCTCGAAAGCGGGCCGACGATGTTGAAGATCGTGCGGGTGCCGAGTTCGACACGCGCCGGACCGACATGACGCATGGCGGGATGATGAAGCTGGGCGAACATGAAGCCGATGCCCGCCTCGCGAATGCAGAGCGAGATGGTTTCCGGATCGATGTCGAGCTTGACGCCGAGCTGCGAGAGCGCGTCGGCAGTTCCCGACTTCGAGCTCAGCGCCCTGTTGCCGTGCTTGGCGACCGGAACACCCGCGCCTGCGACGATCAGCGAGGCGAGGGTCGAGATGTTGTAGGTATTGGTGCCGTCGCCGCCAGTGCCGACGATGTCGATGGCGTCCTCGGGAGCCTCGACCGGAACCATCTTGGATCGCATGATCGAAACGGCACCGGCGATTTCGTCGACGGTTTCGCCGCGCACACGCAGCGCCATCAGGAAGCCGCCGATCTGGGCCATGCTGGCCTCTCCGGACATCATGACTTCGAAGGCGTCGCTCGCCTCGATGCGGCTCAGCACCTGTCGAGTCGCCACCTTGGCGATAAATGGTTTCAGTCCGGACATGCTGTTATTTTCCCCCAAAGGCCTAGCGAACCATCGCCTGCTCGGCGAGCGTGCGATTGATGGTCACGCCGTATTCGGTCTGCAGCCGGTTGACCATCTGGTCGAGGATATCGTCGCCGGCGGCCTTGGCAAGCGCGAGTACCTGGGAATCATCGTTGCCGAGAACGTTGGTCGTCGGCTGTTCGCTGACCGCTGTAACCTTGAGCAGGATCTGTGTTTCCGGGTCGGCGCCGGGTGCTGCCGCAACGGTGCCGTTCGGACCGGAGAAAGCTGCGGCCACGGCCGCGCGGCCGAGGATCGGGTCGTCGCTCGCGCGACGAATGCCGGTCTTGGTTTCGACGGCGAGGCCGAGTTCAGTTGCGAGCGCTGCAATGGTTTCACCCTTCGCGAGACGATCCTTGAGGCTTTCCGCCTTGGCGCCGAGAGCAATCTTCTGCTGTTCGGCGGTCCAGTCGGCGATTGCCTTCTCTCGCACCTCGTCGAGTGTGCGGTCGCGTTCGGGCACGACTTCGGTCACGTCGAACCACAGGTAGCCGTCCGTGCCGATGTTGAGCGGCAGGGCCTCGATGCCGACATCCGTCTTGAACACCTCGGCCAGCAGTTGATCGCGGGACGGAAGCGTGACTTCGGCTTCCGACATGTCGCGGCCGCGGTGGTCCACAGGTTTGACGCTGACCGGCTTCAGTTTCAGCTGGGTCGCGGCCTCGGCGAGCGTGGAGCCGGAGGCGCGCAGATCCTCGAACTGGTCATGGATCGTCATGATGTCTTCCTGGGCGGCGGATTCGGCGAGTGCCTTGCGGATTTCGTCCTTCACCTCGTCAAGGCTGCGCGTGCGGCCTTCCTTGATGTTGGTGACGCGCAGGATGACCGGCCCGAAGGTCCCTTCGACGACCGGCGTCGTGCCGCCTTCCTTGGTGACGGCGAAGGCTGCCTCGGCAAGGGTCTGGTCGGGCATCTGCTCACGGGTGAAGTCGCCGAGCAGCACGTCGCTGGCGGTCTTGCCCTGGTCGGTGACCAACTGGTCGAACGGAGTCCCAGAAGCCAGTTCGGCCTGCGCGGCCTCTGCCATCTCGCGGGTCTCGAAGGTCAACTGCTCGACCGTGCGCGTTCCGGGGATCTCATAGTTCTTCTTATGAGCGTCGTAATCCTGCTTGATCGCTTCTTCCGAGATCGAGGCGAGATCGGCGATATCGGACGGCTCGAGCTTCACGTAGGAGAAGCTACGGTATTCGGGCGCCCGGTAACGGCTCTTGACCGTCTCGTACCAGTCGCCGAGCGTCTTTTCGTCCGGTGCCGTGATGGGGTCGATGTTCGCCTTGGTCAGCAGGAGGTAATCGAGCGAGCGGTTTTCGTCGCGGTAGCTCTTCAGCGCGTCGACGAGCACCTTGGGCGGCTCGAAGCCGTCGGCCGTCGCTTCGACGATCTGGCTGCGGACGGCAACCTTCGAACGTTCGCTGATGTAGTCGGCCTCGCGCAGGCCGGCATTGCGCAGTCGCGACGTGAAGAGTTGGCGGTCGAACTGGCCCGATGGCGAGTGGAAAGCCGGATCATCGGCGATCAGCTTGGCGAGGCGGTCCTCGGAAAGTCCGAGGTTCATCTTTTCCGAAAGCTGGTCGAGCGCAGCACCGGCGGCGAGCTGGGCGAAGACCTGGTTCTCGATGCCGAGCGCGCGCGCCTGTTCGGAGGTGATCTGCGTGCCGAAGCGGCGGCCGAGATCGGCAAGCTGCCGCTGATAGGCGAGGCGGAACTCGTTCACCGTGACCTTCTGGTCGCCGACGGCGACGACCGTCTCGGAAACACCGTTCATCAAGGATCGCGACGCGCCCCAGATGCCGAAGGAAACGGCGAGAATGAGCAGAAGGAATTTCGCCACCCAAGTCCGGGCGGCCTTTCGCATGACGACGAGCATCGGGACGCAAACCTCATTTCTGTTGCTCGCCAGTCGGCGAAGCAGATGACGTTCCATAAATCAAACCCGCAAGGAAATGAAGGCGTGATCTCGCGATTCTGGCCCCGGGCCGCGCGGCGCGAGTCTCGCGGCATCAACGACCGTCAGTGCTTGCGTATGACAAATATCAATGTTCGTTGCCCGGACCTCTTCCTATAGTGGTGTGCAGGCGCGGACTAGCGAACGGGGAACCGACTTGACAGCACAGACAGAGATATCGGCGAACATCCGACGAGAAGGATTGACCTCGCAGGAGGTCGCGGCGGCCCTCGAAGTCCATGGCGCCAACGTCCTGCCGGTCGGCAAGCCGCCGTCCTTCCTCAAGGTGCTGGTCATGCAGTTCCTCAGCCCCTTGATTTATATCCTGATGGTCGCGGCGGTGGTTTCCGCCTTCGTCAGCGAGATCACCGACGCGCTGTTCATCGCGGTCGTGCTGGTGATCAACGGTATCATCGGGGCGGTGCAGGAGTACTCGGCGGGACAATCTGCGAATGCGCTTCGTGCGCTGGAGGAACCGCAGGCGACCGTCGTCAGGGACGGAGTGCGTCAGGTCATCGACGCCACCGGGCTTGTTCCCGGCGACCGGGTTCTGCTGGAATCCGGGCAGCGCGTTCCCGCAGACATCCTGCTCGACGCGTCCGACCACCTGCAATGCGACGAGGCGACCCACACGGGAGAATCGCGTCCAATCTACAAGTCCGAGGGCGATTCCGTCTTCGCCGGCACGATCGTGACCCGCGGTCGGGCCGAGGGCATCGTGGCGGCGACAGGCAACAGGACCGAACTCGGCAGAATCGCGGACGCGATCCGAGAGCGCGTGACCGCCAAGCCGCCCTTGATGATCCGCATGGAAGAATTCACGCGGAGGATCGCGCTCGCCGTCGGCGTTGCGATCCTCTTCCTTTTCGCGGTCGGCTGGTGGCGTGCGATGCCGGCGGGCGATCTCTTTACCATGTCGATCGGCCTCGCCGTTAGCGCAATACCGGAGGCGCTGCCGATCGCCATCTCGGTCGCACTTGCGATCGGCATGCGGCGCATGGCTCGTGTCAACGTCATCGTTCGGAATCTCCCGGCGGTGGAATCGCTCGGTTCCTGCACGATGATCGCGACCGACAAGACCGGTACCCTGACGCTGAACGAACTAACGGTGACGGACATTCGCCTGCCCGACGACAGTCACTGGATTCTGGAGGCCGGGCCGCATCCGCTTTCGGGCGGCATCAAGAGCCGTGACGGAGGCAAGAATGGCCCGAACGCGGCCGTGCGGCGGTTGCTTGGCGTCGGCAGCCTGCCGAACGAGGGAGAGATCAGTGTCGACGGTGCCGAAACCTGGCGACCGGTCGGCGATACGGTGGACGTGGCACTGCTTGCCGCGGCGCACAAGGCCGGCATCAGCCGATCGAGCCTTCTCGAGAGATTTCCGCTCGAACGGCGCATTCCATACGAACCTGAGCAGAAATACGCCGCCTCCTTCCACCAGGTCGAGGATCGTATGCACGCCTTCGTCAAGGGCGCGCCGGAACTGCTGCTGTCGATGTGCAAGACGATGGAGACGGCCGAGGGTGCCGTCCCGATCGACCGCGCCCATGTGCGCCGCCAGATGGAGGAGATGGCCCGCGCTGGGCTGAGAGTGCTCGCCTTCGCCGCCGGCGAGATCGGCGTTTCCGGCGACGGCGAATACGGCGGGCATCTGTTGATCGACCTGAACTTTCTCGGCCTCGTCGGCATGCAGGACCCGATCCGTCCGGAGGTGCCCGCGGCGCTCGACTCCTGCCGCCAGGCCGGCATCGCCGTCGCCGTCGTCACGGGAGACGATCCGACCACGGCGAGCGTGATCGCCCGTCAGGCGGGAATGCGATTTGCCGAGACGGACGTGGTGACGGGCGACCAGATTGCGGGGGCCATCGCTGCCGGCGAGAGCGTGCTCGACGGGCTCACCCGGCACGGAAGCATTTTCGCGCGCGTGAAGCCGGACCAGAAGCTCGCGATCATCCGCTCGCTCGCCCGCAACGGCCACTATGTTGCCGTGACCGGCGACGGCGTCAACGATGCACCGGCGCTCAGGCACGCCCATGTCGGCGTGGCGATGGGCCACGGTGGAACCGACGTTGCAAAGGAGAGCGCGGACATCATCCTCACCGACGACAACTTTGCTTCGATTGTCGCCGGCATACGGGAGGGCCGTGTCGCCTACAACAACATCCGCAAGGTGATCTTCATGCAGATCTCCACGGGCGCCGCCGAGGTCCTGCTCTTCCTGCTCGCCATGGTGCTCGGCGCGCCGATGCCGATGACGGCGGTGCAGCTTCTCTGGCTCAATCTCGTCACCAACGGCGTACAGGACGTGGCGCTCGTCACCGAGCCTGCGGAAGGCGACGAGTTGCGTTCGCCGGTG
This sequence comes from Ciceribacter thiooxidans, assembly GCF_014126615.1. Taxonomy (NCBI): domain Bacteria; kingdom Pseudomonadati; phylum Pseudomonadota; class Alphaproteobacteria; order Hyphomicrobiales; family Rhizobiaceae; genus Ciceribacter; species Ciceribacter thiooxidans. Next base: position 1,710,537 of record NZ_CP059896.1, on the reverse strand, counting down.
CGCCGTCCGGGAGAGCCGATCTTCGACCGGCTGATGCTTCGACGCATCGTTCTGGCGACCGTGGTCATGGGGGGTGGCGGCTTCGCCTTCTTCTACTGGGCGACGGCGTCCGGTCTCTCGCATTTTGCGGCGAGCAACCTGCTGCTGTTGCTTTTCGTGCTCTTCGAAAACTTCCAGTGCATCAACAGCCGCTCCGAGCGCCGCTCGGTCTTCCGGCAGTCGCACGTCTCGAACCCGTTCCTGCTGCTCGGCGTCCTGGGTTCCCAGGCCCTGCACATCGGCGCGATGTACGTGCCGGGGGTGAACGATCTCTTGGAAATCGCGCCGATTTCGCTGGAGCAGTGGCTGTTGCTGCTGGCGGCCGCCGCATCGGTTCTCGTGGTCAGCGAAATCGACAAATGGCTGTTGCGCCGGCAGGAGTCGATGAAGCGCGGCAACGACGACAGCAAAGCGCAATAAAAAAAGGCCCGGAAGACCTTGGTCTGCCGGGCCCTGTGTTACTGCCGTGACGGCGTTCTCAGCGTTGCGATACGGGCACGTAGTCGCGCTTCGGTGCGCCGGTGTAGAGCTGGCGCGGACGACCGATGCGCTGCTGCGGATCCTCGATCATCTCGTTCCACTGGGCGATCCACCCGACGGTGCGGGCGAGCGCGAAGAGAACCGTGAACATCGTCGTGGGGAAGCCGAGCGCACGCAGCGTGATGCCGGAGTAGAAGTCCACGTTCGGATAGAGCTTCTTCTCGATGAAGTATTCGTCGTTGAGGGCGATCTTCTCGAGTTCGAGTGCGACCTTCATCAGCGGGTCGTCGCCGTGACCGGTCGCTTCGAGGACCTCGTACATGGTCTTCTGCATGATCTTCGCGCGCGGATCATAGTTCTTGTAGACGCGATGACCGAAGCCCATCAGGCGGAACGGATCGTTCTTGTCCTTGGCGCGCGCAATGTATTCCGGAATGCGGTCGACGGAGCCGATCTCCTGCAGCATGTTGAGGGCTGCTTCGTTGGCGCCGCCGTGGGCCGGACCCCAGAGGCAGGCGATGCCGGCTGCGATGCAGGCGAACGGGTTGGCGCCCGACGAGCCGGCGAGGCGAACGGTCGACGTCGAGGCGTTCTGTTCGTGGTCGGCATGCAGGATGAAGATCCGGTCCATGGCGCGGGCGAGTACCGGATCGACCTTGTAGTCGTCGCAGGGTACGGCGAAGCACATGTGCAGGAAGTTCGCCGCGTAATCGAGATTGTTCTTCGGGTAAACGAAGGGCTGCCCGACATGGTACTTGTAGGCCATCGCGGCGATCGTCGGCATCTTGGCGATCATGCGCAGCGACGCAACCATGCGCTGATGCGGATCGGTGATGTCCGTCGAGTCGTGATAGAACGCGGAGAGCGCACCGACGGTGCCGACCATGACGGCCATCGGGTGGGCGTCGCGGCGATAGCCGGAGAAGAACTTGCTCATCTGTTCATGCACCATGGTGTGGTGCGTGACGCGGTAGTCGAAGTCCTTCTTCTGGGCGGCGGTCGGCAGGTCGCCGTAGAGAAGCAGATAGCAGACTTCCAGGAAGTCGCCCTTCTCGGCGAGCTGTTCGATCGGATAGCCGCGGTGCAGCAATACGCCTTCGTCGCCGTCGATATAGGTGATCTTGGATTCGCAGGACGCAGTCGAGGTGAAGCCCGGATCGTAGGTGAAGGAGCCGGTGTGCTTGTAGAGGGCTCCGATGTCGATGACACTCGGCCCGATGGTTCCTTCCTTCACCGGAAGGTCGACCTTCTTGTCGCCGAGTGCCAGTGCTGCGCTTTTTTCCGTCATGCTAATCCTCCGAAATTGGCGGTCCGGCGCCTTCGAAAAGGCGTCGCAGGTTAAGCGTCCCGAGTTAGCTATATGATCCCGACGTTAATGCCAAGCTAGCCAAAGGGCAAATTGTGCGACGCGAAATGCCAGCAACACATCGTGATTTCCGAAGCTTATCTCCGTGCCATCATGAAGTGTTTCAGGCTTTCTTTCGCGCGCATTGATTGCTACAGTTTGCCGGTGAGGCGGATGCCGCAGCGTCGGCGTCCGGTCCTCCGATCGGGGCTGGGGCCATCTTGGAAAAGATCGCGGAAGACCGCGCCGGGAACGGAGCAGGGGAAGGGCCGACGCTCGCCATTACTATCCCCCTCGACGCGATTGTCGTCGCGCAACCGCGCTCGGCTGGAGCACTCGTCGTCCGTCAGGCGACCGGTGGGGAATGTCTTGTTGACCGTATTTCCCGTTCTGCGGCGTTGATCGCGCAGTCGGCGCACGCGGCGATTGGTCGCGAGGAGGCGTTCGGGCGCGTCTTCCTGTTCGTGCCCGTCGCACTGGGGACCGGTGCCGTCCTCTGGTTTGCCTTGCCGCAGACCCTGCCGATCGTAGCGCCGGTGTTCCTGTTTGCTGTTTCCTCCGTCTTTGCGGTGCTCTCGCGTTTCGGCAGCCCCATGGCACATCGGATATGGTCGGCGCTGGCGCTCTGTGCCATCGGAATGCTTCTTGCGGATCTCGAGACCCGCAGGATGCAGACGGTCCTTCTCGATACGCCGGTCACGACACAAGTGACGGGAAGGGTGCTTCGGCGGGAGGCGGGGGCGACCGGCGAATGGCGCTACCTCGTCCGCGTAGAGGCGACGGCGGAGCCGCGGATCAGGCGTGCGCCGGAAGAGGTCGTGCTCATGACCCGCGCCCGACACGAGCCTTTCGCCCTCGGCGAGGTGCTGCGGGGAAAGGCACGGCTCTCGCCACCTTCCGGACCGGCTTTGCCCGGCCTCGACGACTTCTCCTTCTCCGGCTACTTCGGCGGGATCGGCGCCGTCGGCTATTTTCTCGGAGCGCCGACGCATGTCGAAAGATCGGCGGTGAGCGGTACCGGCCCATGGTGGGAGGCCGCCGAGCAGACGCTTCTTATTGTCCGCGACGGCATCACCCAGCGAATCAGGAGAACAGTTCCGGGCGACGCCGGCGGCTTTGCCGCCGCGATCCTCACCGGCGACCGTCGATCGATGTCGGCGGCGACGACCGAGGCATTGCGGCTTTCGGGACTGGCGCACATCACCGCGATTTCCGGCCTCCACATGGCGCTCGCCGCCGGCATCTTCTTTGTCGGCCTGCGCAAGCTGCTCAGCCTCTCGCCGGCGATCGCCCAGTCCTGGCCGATCAAGAAGATCGCTGCCATGGCCGCGCTGGCCGCTGCCTTCCTCTACCTGATGATCTCCGGCTCGCAGGTCTCCGCCATCCGCGCCTTTCTGATGACCGCGATCATGCTGGTTGCCGTCCTGTTCGACCGCCCGGCGATCAGTCTGCGCAACCTCGCACTGGCGGCGATCGTCATTCTCGTTGTTTGGCCATCACAGGTGCTCGGTGCCAGCTTCCAGATGTCGTTTGCCGCCACCGCAGGACTGATTGCCGGCTACGACGGCTGGCGCCGGCGCGCGGCACGGCAATCGCGCTATGCGCCGGACTTTCCCGGCCGGAGGATCCTTTCCTTCCTGTGGAATTTCGCGGCCGGCACCTTCCTGACGTCGCTGATTGGAGGACTGGCGACGGCAATCTTCGCCGTCGCCCATTTCCATCGACTGGCACCTTACGGTCTTGTCGCGAATCTCGCGGCAATGCCGATCATCTCTGTGGTGGTGATGCCGGCGGCACTTGCGGCAATGCTGCTCATGCCGTTCGGCCTCGATATGCCCTTTCTCATCCTCGCAGGCGAGGGGCTTGAGATCGTCATCGTGATCGCGACCACGGTCGCGAGCTGGAGTGAGGGCACGTCCGTCGGACGGCTTGCAGCATGGTTCCTGCCGCTCGCGAGCGTCGGACTGTTGTTACTCACCTTGCTGCACACACGCCTTCGGTGGATCGGCGCTGTCATCCTCGTCGTGGCGATCGGACTTGCGATCCTCCTGCCGCCGGAAGACACTGCCGACCTCATCGTCTCGGAGGACGGACGCCTGGCGGGTCTGCCCGGCCCGGACGGCAGGACGATCGCGACGAACCGCAACAAACCGTCGGACTTCCTCTTCTCACAATGGCAGCACGCGCTTGCGCGTCCGGATCATCTCGGCCCGCTCCGCAGCGAGGACGGTGCCGTCGCCGGCACTCGGGCGGAGGGAGCGGACCGGTTGTCCGTCGAACAGATAAGGACCGTTCGCGAGATGATGCGGCGACAGTTCGCAGCGTCACCCTCCGGCCGATTTCTCTGTACGGGAAAAGTCTGGTGCATCGTCCGGCTGTCGAAAGGGTGGCGGATCGCCACCGTCGAGGACCCGGCACTTCTCGGCGCCGCCTGCGATACTGCCGATTTCGTGATCACGCCGCGCCGTTCACCTTTCGGTAGCTGTCGCTCCGGCGCGAATATGATCGATGCGGAAGTGCTGCGCCGCACGGGCGCAACCGAGTTCTATCTTGGAAATCACGACGATCGGGATATCCGTCAGCGCACCGCATACACCACTCTCGACAGGCCGTGGCAGCGGCATCGACTTTACGACTGGCGGACCGACAGCTTCGCCGACGGGGAGCCCGCAGCGGGTGCGAACGCCGCAAAGGTCAGTGATAGCGGCGGATAAGTCCGACGAGCTTGCCCTGAATCTTCACACGATCAGGGCCGAAGATGCGCGTCTCATAAGCCGGGTTCGCTGCCTCGAGCGCGATCGAATCGCCCCGGCGGCGGAAGCGTTTCAGCGTCGCTTCCTCGTCGTCCACGAGTGCCACCACGATGTCGCCGGGCGTTGCGTTGCTGGCGTTGCGGATGATGACCGTGTCGCCGTCGAGAATGCCGGCCTCGATCATCGAATCACCCTTGACCTCGAGCGCATAGTGCTCGCCCGATCCGAGCATCTCCGCCGGGATGGTGATTTCGTGGGTGTTGTGCTGGATTGCCGAGATCGGCACGCCGGCCGCGATCCGGCCCATGACCGGGACGGCGACCGAATTCGAACGCTCTTCCGCGGGCGGCTTGGCCGCAGGGGCAGGTTGGCCCTTCCCAAGGCTTCCCTCGATCACGCTCGGGGAGAAACCCCGGCGCGGTTGCAGGCTGGACGAATAGGCCTCCGGCAGCCTGATGACTTCCAGCGCCCGCGCCCGGTTCGGCAGCCGCCGGATGAAACCGCGCTCTTCAAGCGCCGTGATCAGGCGGTGGATACCGGATTTCGATGCGAGGTCGAGCGCATCCTTCATCTCGTCGAAAGACGGTGGCACGCCCGATTCCTTCATCCGTTCGTGAATGAAGAGAAGCAGTTCCTGTTGCTTGCGCGTCAACATGTCCAGAGCCCCGTCGTGTGAAACAAATCCAGAACATACACTATCTGTTCCATATGTGTTCCGCAAGTCCCTAAATATTGGTAAGCAGTTGGCCGTTCGGTGGAATTTTCGCCTGCGTTCGCATCCCGGCGAACGCCGATGGGATGAGGCCGCAGCCGCCTTGCAAAGCGCCCGCAAATCGCGCAAACCAGACGCGGTCGACAAGGAGGGCGCGGGATGTCCACTGCCATGGAGACGCCGCGCGGCGTCGATCACATCGTTCTGCCGGTGCACGGGCTGAAGCCCGCACGCGAACGGCTCGGGGCGCTGGGTTTTACGGTCGCCGCCGATGCGCTGCATCCCTTCGGCACTGAGAACGCCTGCGTCTTCTTCTCCGACAAGACCTATCTTGAGCCGCTTGCGGTGGCGAGTCGCGAGACGTGCGAAGAGGCCGTCCGCAAGGGCAATGTCTTCGTCGCCCGGGATCGCGCCTTCCGTTTCCGCGCGTCGGACGGTGAGGGGTTGTCGGGGGTCGCGGTTGCCTCAACGGATGCGGCGGCGGACCACGAGGTCTATGTCGAGCACGGCCTGTCGGCTGGCGAAATCCTGCATTTCTCGCGGCCGCTGAGATTGCCGGATGGCACCGAGGCAACGGCCTCGTTCAGGCTTGCATTCGCCGCCGACCTGCGCGCGCCCGATTTTCTCCTCTTCTCCTGCGAACGAGCCAATCCGCTACCGGCGGATCGCGCCGCGCTGGAACGCCACGAGAACGGTGTGACGGGCATCTCCGCCGTCGTGCTCACCGAAGAAAATCCCTCCGACTTCCAGGAGATGCTGGAGACCGTCTTCCACCAGCGTGAGATCGAGGCGCATTCCTTCGGCATCGTCGTGCCTTCGGTAAACGCGAAGATCGAGGTGCTGACGCCCGCCGGCCTTGCGGGCTATTTCGGGCTCGACGCGCGAAATGCCGGCCGCGGCCTCGTCGGTGCGGCGATCGTCTTCCGGACCGGGGATATCGGCGTGACAGAACGCCTGCTGGCTGCTAATGGCGTTCGCCATACACGCAAGGATGGCCGCCTGATCGTACCGTGTGAAGCGGGGCAGGGCGCGCATTTCGTTTTCCAGGAGGAATAATGAGCACTTCGACCAATTCCGAAGTCGTCGTCGGCGAAGGTAGCACGAAGGTCGTCTTCTCCAATTCCAGGCGTTTCTCGTTGATCGCCGGTCCCTGCCAGATGGAGAGTCGCGATCATGCCTTCATGATCGCCGGAAGGCTCTCCGAGCTCTGCCGCGAGCTCGGCGTGGGCCTCGTCTACAAGTCGTCCTTCGACAAGGCGAACCGCACCTCGCTGTCCGCGCAGCGCGGCATCGGGCTCGACAAGGCGATGGAGGTCTTTGCTGATCTCAAGACGGAGTACGGATTTCCGGTCCTGACCGACGTGCACACGGAAGAACACTGCCGGCTGGTCGCGTCGGTGGTCGACGTCCTGCAGATTCCGGCCTTCCTCTGCCGTCAGACCGATCTTCTGGTGGCTGCCGCCCAGACCGGCCGCGCCATAAACGTGAAGAAGGGCCAGTTCCTCGCCCCCTGGGACATGAGGAATGTGCTGAACAAGATCAATGCCAGCGGCAATCCCAATGTGCTGTTGTGCGAGCGCGGCGCCTCGTTCGGATACAACACCCTTGTTTCCGACATGCGCGCGCTGCCGATCATGGCGTCAACCGGTGCTCCGGTGGTGTTCGACGCGACCCATTCCGTGCAGCAGCCGGGAGGTCAGGGCGGTTCCTCCGGCGGTCAGCGGGAATTCGTCGAGACGCTGGCGCGCGCCGCGGTTGCCGTCGGCGTCGCCGGCCTCTTCATTGAGACCCATGAGGATCCCGACAACGCCCCCTCCGACGGACCGAACATGGTGCCGATCGACCAGATGAAGCGGCTTCTCGAAAAGCTGCTCGCTTTCGACGCCGTCGCCAAGGGCTGAGCGACCGCGAGGCGCAAGATCGGAATGACATGAGAAAAGGCGCCGGTCCTTCGATCGGCGCCTTTTTCTGTGCGGGCGGTTTCAGAACTCTTCCCAGTTGCCGCCTGTAACCGCACCGCCGCCGAGACCGAGGGCGCCGGCGAGTTTCTGACCGAGCGCTCGGGCAGGCGAGGGGGTGGGACGGGTTTTCTCACCGGGAAGGGCGACTGCAGGCTTCCGAGCCGCGGGTGCGGTTGCGGGGCGCGATGCCGGCGGAAGGGCCGCTGCGGTGGCGTGTGCCCGGACGGCAGTGCCGGGCCCGAGTGCGAAGCGTGCCAGCAACGAGTCGAGGTGTCCGGCCTCTTTGGATAGCTCTCGGCAGGACGCATTCGTTTCCTCGACCATGGCGGCGTTCTGCTGGGTGAGCTGGTCCATCCGGTTTACGGCCGAGTTGACCTCGTTGAGCGCCGCGGCCTGTTCGGACGAAGCCTGCGCGATCGTTTCAATCAATCCGTCGACGGCGTTGACCTGGGTGTCGATCTCGCTGAGCGCCGAACCGGTGCGATTGACGAGGGCGACGCCGGCGGCGACCTGCGTGGACGACGTCTCGATCAGCGTCTTGATCTCCTTTGCGGCGTTCGCCGAGCGACCGGCGAGGTCGCGTACCTCCTGGGCGACGACGGCGAACCCCTTGCCGGCTTCACCGGCGCGAGCCGCCTCGACGCCGGCGTTCAGTGCGAGAAGATTGGTCTGGAAGGCGATCTCGTCGATCACATTGATGATCTGGCGGATTCTGGATGCGGAGTCCGCGATCCTGTCCATCGCAGCGACCGCCTCGCCGACGACTGCGGACGAATGGGCTGCGCTCTTCTTGGTGCCGGCGATCATGGTGCCGGCTTCGCGGGCGCGCTCGGTCGCGCTCCGTACGGTGGCGGTGATCTGGTCAAGTGCGGCGGCAGCCTCCTCGAGGGAGGCCGCCTGGGTCTCCGTGCGTCGGGCAAGATCATCGGCTGCGGAGGCGATTTCGGCAGAACCGCTGCGTACCGTCGTTGTTGCGCGCGAAATGTCCGTGAGGGTTTCCGCCATCGCGTCCATGCTGGAGTTGAATGCGCTCCGGAGCGCTTCGTAGTCTGCCGCGAAAGGACGCGCGATCCGGAAGGCGAGGTCCCCGGCGGCGAGCCGATCGAGACCTGCGCTGATGTCTTCGATGACGTGCGCCCGTTCGGCGTCTGCCGCGGACTTCGCTTCCATCTGGCGACGCTCGTCCTCGATCTGGCGTTCGCGCATCTCTTCCTGGCGCTTGCGGTTGACCGAGCGCTCCAGGGCGGCTTCACGAAAGACGGTGACGGCGCCGGCCATCTCGCCGATTTCGTCGCCGCGGCCGTCGAAGGGAACGGGACGGGAATAATCGCCGCTCGCCAGCACCGCCATATAGTCCCGCATGGATGTCAGAGGAACGATCGCCCGCCGGCGAAGGGCAATGAGGCCGCCGAACAGGATGAGGATTGCAAGGAACGCGCCCGCGAACGAAAGGGTGGTAAAAAACGACGTCTCATCGGCCGCCGTCGCTTCGGCCTCGGCTTGGAAGGCGGTTGCCATGGCGACCAGCTCGTTGACCGCACGGTCATGGGCGTGGAAGGCGTCCTTCAGCTGATCGAAGGCATCGACGACGACCTCGTGTTCGCTCTGCTGCAGCGCCGGCTTCACCTTCTGGTCGAGCACGGCCCAGAAGGCGTCGCCCGTATTGACCACATCGCCGAGTAGCTTCTCCTTGAGGTGAGCCGCGAGATCGGTCTCGCTCCAGTAGGCGCGCCGGTCGTCGTAAGCTGGCTTAAGAACTTCGCTTATGCGGCGCAGATTCGGTTCCGTGGTCTCCGGATGCACGGCGGCCTCAAGCGCGAGCGAATAGGACTCGACCACGTAGAGGGGCGGCGGCAGAATGTCGGCGACGAGGTCCTTGCCGTAGACGATCTGCTGGTAGGAGGGTCCGTTCACCTTCAGCTTGTTGAAGGCGTAGGTCTGTATGCCGATGGACGCAAGCATCGCAACGCAGACGACGCTGCCGAAAACGACCAGAGTACGGGCGATATTGAGTTTCATCGTTTCCTCGCAAGAGCGACCAATGGAGTGACTGGGGCCGCCCATTCCAAGAAAGACGACCTCTCGCCCTTTGCGTGAGATTGTCGCCGTGGCTGGGAGGGCCGACAGATCAATGTAGTCAATGCTGATTGCTGATCGCTTAATTCATAGGGCCAGCGATATATTTTCTTCTCGTCTTCCTGAAGCAACGCGTTCCCGGGCGTGCGTCCTCGCGATGTCACACTGCGTGCATTGTATTTTTCCCGTCTTCGATTAAGACAGGCGCCATCCTCAATCCCACCCAGCACCAGGGAGGCGCTCATGACTGCAATCACCGACATCATCGGCCGTGAAATTCTGGACAGCCGCGGCAATCCGACCGTCGAGGTCGATGTCTATCTCGAAGACGGCAGCATGGGCCGCGCGGCCGTCCCGTCGGGCGCCTCGACCGGCGCACACGAGGCTGTCGAATTGCGTGACGGCGGTAGCCGTTATCTCGGCAAGGGTGTCGAGCGCGCCGTCGAGGCCGTCAATACCGAGATATTCGACGCGGTCGGCGGGCTGGACGCGGAAAACCAGATCCAGATCGACAAGGTGATGATCGAGCTCGACGGCACGCCGAACAAGTCGCGCCTCGGTGCAAACGCCATCCTCGGCGTCTCGCTCGCCGTCGCCAAGGCCGCCGCCGAAGCCTCGGGCCTGCCGCTCTATCGCTATGTCGGCGGTCCGAACGCCCATGTTCTGCCGGTCCCGATGATGAATATCATCAACGGTGGCGCCCATGCCGACAACCCGATCGACTTCCAGGAATTCATGATCATGCCGGTCGGCGCCGAAACGATGCGCGACGCCGTGCGCATGGGTTCGGAAGTCTTCCACACGCTGAAGAAGGAACTGGCCGCCCAGGGCCATAACACCAATGTCGGTGACGAAGGCGGGTTTGCCCCGGGCCTCGAAAGTGCGCCGGCAGCGCTCGACTTCATCGTGAAGTCGATCGAGAAGGCGGGCTATCGCCCCGGCGAGGACATGTATCTCGCGCTCGACTGCGCCTCGACCGAGTTCTTCAAGGACGGCAAGTACGTGCTCGAAGGCGAGGGCCGCACGCTCGAGCCGGAAGCCATGGCGGAATATCTCGCCGAACTGGCCGCCAAATACCCGATCATCTCGATCGAGGACGGCATGGCCGAGGATGACTGGGACGGCTGGAAGGTCCTGACCGACAAGATCGGCTCGAAGTGCCAGCTCGTCGGCGACGACCTCTTCGTCACCAATTCCTCGCGTCTTCGCGACGGCATCCGCATGGGTGTCGCGAACTCGATCCTCGTGAAGGTGAACCAGATCGGCTCCTTGGCCGAGACCCTCGACGCCGTGGAGACGGCCCACAAGGCCCGCTACACCGCCGTCATGTCGCACCGTTCGGGCGAAACCGAGGACTCGACGATTGCCGATCTCGCGGTTGCCACCAACTGCGGACAGATCAAGACCGGCTCGCTCGCCCGTTCCGACCGGCTCGCCAAGTACAACCAGCTGATCCGCATCGAGGAGATGCTGGGTCCGCAGGCCCGCTACGCCGGCTCGTCGATCCTGCGCGCCTGACGCCCGAAGATTCCGTTAATCGGCCCGCGCCTCCGAGAGGGGGCGCGGGCCAATTTTTTGCGTGCGCCCCTTATGGTCAACGATCGATTAAGCAATCGCCGCTAGTTTGATCCAAAATCGTTTTGCGTATCAGGGCGTCGCTCCATGTGGACCAGGCAGCACAAGAACCGGAAACTCGGACGTTTCGTCCTTCCGCTCGTGACCGTCGCATTCCTTTCCTATTTCGGTTATCATTCGATCCACGGCGAGCGCGGCCTTATCGCGACGCAGGAATTCGAGAAGCTTCGGTTCCAGCGGAGTGCCGAACTGGCCGAACTCGTTTCGCGCCGCAAGTCGCTCGAGCGGCAGGTTGAATTCCTGAGCGATGGATCGCTCGTACGCGACATGATCGATGAGAAGGCGCGCTACCAGCTCAACGTGTCGCGCCCCGATGAAATTGTGATTTTCAATAATCATTTGGATTAACTGAAAGTCGGTTAATCGCTGATAATAATTATATTTCAATGTGATGTCGTGAATGCGAGCTATGCATTTATGGCATTGCGGCCGCGCGGTTTCTTGCCTATCCTTCGCGCCGACGTAAATTCGACAAAACTTAGGGAGGGACGAATGGCGCCGCGAAAACCTGCGACCGCGAGTGGTCGCAAGCCGACGACCAAGTCTGCCGCAAAGAAAGAATTGACCCAGGGGCTGGTTGCCGAATTCGACCGCCAGAAGGAACTTGACGCCTATCGCGAAATGCTCCTCATCCGCCGCTTCGAAGAAAAGGCCGGCCAGCTCTATGGCATGGGCTTCATCGGCGGCTTCTGTCACCTCTATATCGGCCAGGAGGCCGTCGTCGTCGGCGTGCAGATGGCGCTGAAGGATGGCGACCAGGTCATTACCGGCTATCGCGACCATGGCCACATGCTGGCTTGCGGCATGAGCGCACGCGGCGTCATGGCCGAACTCACCGGTCGTCGCGGCGGGCTGTCCAAGGGTAAGGGCGGCTCGATGCACATGTTCTCCAAAGAGAAGAATTTCTACGGCGGTCACGGCATCGTCGGCGCGCAGGTGTCGCTCGGCACCGGTCTCGCCTTTGCCAACAAGTATCGCGAGAACGGCAATATCTCGGTCGCCTATTTCGGTGACGGCGCTGCCAACCAGGGCCAGGTCTACGAAAGCTTCAATATGGCGCAGCTCTGGAAGTTGCCGGTGATCTACGTGATCGAGAACAACCGTTACGCCATGGGTACTTCGGTTTCGCGCGCATCCGCGCAGACCGACTTCTCGCAGCGCGGCGTCTCCTTCGGCATTCCCGGCATCCAGGTCGACGGCATGGATGTGCGCGCAGTGAAGGCCGCGGCCGAGCAGGCTGCGGCTCATACCCGCTCCGGCAAGGGGCCTGTCATCCTCGAAATGCTGACCTACCGCTATCGCGGCCACTCGATGTCCGACCCGGCGAAGTACCGCTCGAAGGACGAGGTGCAGAAGATGCGTTCCGAACACGACCCGATTGAGCAGGTGAAGAACCGGCTCATGGAAAAGGGTTGGGCGAGCGAGGACGAGCTGAAGGCGATTGACAAGGACGTCCGCGACATCGTCGCAGACAGTGCCGATTTCGCCCAGTCCGATCCGGAGCCGGACGTATCCGAGCTCTACACCGATATCCTGTTGTGAGTGGGGAGGGTTAGCCCATGTCAGTCAATATCCTCATGCCCGCCCTGTCTCCGACGATGGAAGAGGGCACGCTTTCGAAATGGCTCAAGAAAGAAGGCGACAAGGTCTCCTCCGGTGACGTGATCGCCGAAATCGAGACCGACAAGGCGACGATGGAAGTGGAAGCCGTGGACGAAGGCGTGATCGGCAAGATCCTCGTCGACGCCGGCACCGAGAACGTCAAGGTCAATACGCCGATCGCCATCCTGCTGCAGGAAGGCGAGAGCGCTGCCGATCTCGCCGCCGCGCCGAAGGCCGAGGCAGCACCTCAGGCGGCCGCGCCGCAGGTGGAGCAGGCGGAAAAGCCGACCGAAACCGGTTCCGCGTCTGCACCCGTTCCGGCACAACCCGTCGTCGCCGCCGACCCGGACATTCCGGCCGGCACCGAAATGGTCACGATGACCGTGCGCGAGGCACTGCGCGAGGCGATGGCCGAGGAAATGCGGCTCGACCCGGACGTCTTCGTCATGGGTGAAGAGGTCGCCGAATACCAGGGCGCCTACAAGATCACCCAAGGCCTGCTGCAGGAATTCGGGCCGAAGCGCGTCGTCGACACGCCGATCACCGAACACGGCTTTGCCGGCGTCGGCGTCGGCGCCGCCATGGCGGGCCTGCGGCCGATCGTCGAGTTCATGACCTTCAACTTCGCCATGCAGGCGATCGACCAGATCATCAACTCGGCGGCGAAGACACTCTACATGTCCGGCGGCCAGATGGGCGCGCCGATCGTCTTCCGTGGCCCGAACGGGGCTGCCGCCCGCGTCGGCGCGCAGCACAGCCAGGATTATGCCGCCTGGTATAGTCACATCCCCGGTCTCAAGGTCATTCAGCCCTATTCGGCGGCCGACGCGAAGGGTCTCCTCAAGGCTGCGATCCGCGACCCGAACCCGGTGATCTTCCTCGAAAACGAAATCCTCTACGGCCATTCGTTCGAGGTGCCGAAACTCGATGATTTCGTCCTGCCGATCGGCAAGGCGCGCATCCACAAGGCCGGCAAGGATGCGACCGTCGTCTCCTTCGGCATCGGCATGACCTATGCGGTCAAGGCCGCCGAGGAACTGGCGAAGGAAGGCATCGACGTCGAGCTCATCGACCTGCGCACCATCCGCCCGATGGACATTCCGACCGTCGTCGAGTCGGTGAAGAAGACAGGCCGTCTGGTCACCGTCGAGGAAGGCTATCCGCAGTCCTCCGTCGGCACCGAGATCGCGACCCGCGTCATGCAGCAGGCCTTTGATTACCTCGACGCGCCGATCCTGACGGTCGCCGGCAAGGACGTGCCGATGCCCTACGCCGCCAACCTCGAGAAGCTCGCGCTTCCGAACGTCGGCGAAGTCGTCCAGGCGGTCAAGACCGTCTGCTACAAGTAACGGGAGGGCTTGGAAATGCCGATCAATATCACCATGCCGGCCCTCTCCCCGACGATGGAAGAGGGCAATCTTTCCAAATGGCTGGTCAAGGAAGGCGACAAGGTCAGCCCCGGCGATGTCATCGCCGAGATCGAGACCGACAAGGCGACGATGGAAGTCGAAGCCGTCGATGAAGGTACCGTGGCGAAGATCGTCGTCCCGGCCGGCACCGAGGGCGTCAAGGTCAACGCGCTGATCGCGATCCTCGCCGGCGAAGGCGAGGATGTGAGCGCGGCTGCCGCAAGCGGAGCCGCCGCGGCACCCGCGCCGAAGGCCGAGGCCGCTCCGGTGGCGACGCCGGCCCCGGCCGCGGTTCCGGTTGCCGACAAGGCACCGGCGCCGTCGACACCGGCTCCCGTCGCGGCAAGCGGCGACCGCGTCTTTTCCTCGCCGCTCGCCCGTCGTCTCGCCAAGGAAGCGGGCATCGATCTTTCGGCCGTTTCCGGCACCGGCCCGCATGGCCGTGTGGTGAAGAGCGACATCGAAAAGGCGGTTGCCGGCGGCGTCGCCAAGGCAGCACCCGCTGCCGCTGCGCAGGCCGCACCTGCTCCGGCGCTCGCCAAGGCACCGTCAGACGATGCCGTGCTCAAGCTCTTCGAGCCGGGTTCCTACGAACTCGTGCCGCATGACGGCATGCGCAAGACGATCGCCAAGCGTCTCGTCGAATCCAAGCAGACGATCCCGCATTTCTACGTCACGGTCGACTGCGAACTCGACGCCCTGCTCGCCCTGCGCGCTCAGCTCAACGATGCTGCTCCGCGCAAGGATGGCGCTCCCGCCTACAAGCTGTCGGTCAACGACATGATCATCAAGGCGCTGGCGCTCTCGTTGCGGGACGTTCCGGATGCCAACGTCTCGTGGACGGAAAGCAACATGGTCAAGCACAAGCATGCCGATGTCGGTGTCGCTGTCTCGATCCCTGGCGGCCTGATCACCCCGATCATCCGCAAGGCCGAGACGAAGAGCCTGTCCACCATCTCCAACGAGATGAAGGACTACGGCAGGCGCGCGAAGGAACGCAAGCTGAAGCCCGAGGAGTACCAGGGCGGCACCACCGCGGTCTCCAACATGGGCATGATGGGCGTCAAGCACTTCGCAGCCGTCGTCAACCCGCCGCACGCGACCATCCTCGCGGTCGGCGCGGGCGAGGAGCGGGTGGTCGTCAAGAACGGCGAGATGAAGATCGCCAACGTCATGACGGTCACGCTCTCCACCGACCATCGCTGCGTCGACGGCGCGCTCGGGGCCGAGCTCCTCGGCGCCTTCAAGCGCTACATCGAAAATCCGATGGGCATGCTCGTCTGACGCGGAGGCAGGTTCGCGATGAAATCCGTTCTCGCCTACGGTGACAGTCTGACCTGGGGCTACGATCCCGTAGCCCTCGGCCGTCATGCCCATGAGGACCGCTGGACGAGCGTTTTGCAGAAGGCGCTCGGTCACGGGGTCCGGGTCGTGGCCGAAGGCCTGAACGGGCGCACCACCGCTTACGACGACCATCTGGCGGATGCCGAGCGCAACGGCGTGAAACTGCTGCCGAGCGTGCTCGAAAGTCATAAGCCGCTCGACCTCGTCATCCTCATGCTCGGCACCAACGACATGAAGCGGGGCGTGGCCGGCACGGCGATCGCCGCGGTCAAGGGCATGGAGCGGCTGGTGAAGCAGATCCGTCTCCACGACTGGGGCTTCGATTTCGAGGCGCCGGAAATCCTCGTCGTTTCGCCGCCGCCGATCTGCGAGACGGCGAACGCGCCGTTCGCCGCGATGTTCAAGGGCGCGATCGAGGAGTCGGCGATGCTCGCGAGCCTCTATCGCGACATGGCGGATGAACTCGGCTGCGGCTTCTTCGACGCGGGTTCGGCGGCGAAGACGACCCCGCTCGACGGTATCCATCTCGATGCGGAGAATACGCGGGCCGTCGGACGCGCGATCGAACCGGTCGTGCGGATGATGCTCGGCCTGTGAAGATCGTCGGAGAAATTTGACCAAGATCAAGGAGAGCGGCTGACGAGCGTATATGGCTCACTTCGTAACCCCCTCACGAGGAGAAGAAGTAATGTCGAATACGCCGCACGAAATCCAGGACGAGTTTCCGGAACTGGTCGGCAAGATGCACGAGCTCAAGGCGAGCGACGAGCGTTTTGCCCAACTGCTCGAGGACTATCGCGAGATCAATCGCGGGATCCACCGGGCAGAGACGGAAGTGGAACCGGTCGGCGATGCGCAGATGGAAACGATGCGCAAACAGCGGATGGTTCTGAAGGATGAGATTTACGGGATGCTGACGAAGGCGTGATCGCCGGAGGCTTCGTCCCTTGGAAGGGCTTCCCGCGATCGGGGAGCCCGTTCCTGACAAAGAGGAGATGAAGGCCCGTGTCCAACGCTTATGACGTCATCATTATCGGTTCCGGCCCTGGTGGCTATATTGCGGCGATCCGTGCGGCCCAGCTCGGGCTGAAGACCGCCATCGTCGAACGCGAGCACCTCGCCGGCATCTGCTCGAACTGGGGCTGCATCCCGACCAAGGCGCTGCTGCGTTCCGCCGAGATCTACCATTACGCCAAGCACCCCGGCGACTACGGCGTGAAGATCGAAGGCACGGTTACACCCGACCTGAAGGCGATCGTCGCCCGCTCGCGCGGCATTGCTGCCCGCATGAACGGCGGCGTCGGCTTCCTCATGAAGAAGAACAAGGTGGACGTGATCTGGGGTGAAGCGAAGCTTTCGAAGCCCGGTGAGATCGTCGTCTCCAAGACGACGAAGGCGATCCAGCAGCCGCAGGCGCCGCTGCCGAAGAACACGCTCGGCGAGGGCACTTACACGGCGAAGCACATCATCGTCGCGACCGGCGCCCGCCCGCGCGCGCTTCCCGGCATCGAGCCGGACGGCAAGCTGATCTGGACCTATTTCGAGGCGATGAAGCCGGAAGAAATGCCGAAGTCCCTGCTCGTCATGGGCTCCGGTGCGATCGGCATCGAATTCGCTTCCTTCTACCGCACGCTCGGTGTGGAGGTCACCGTCGTCGAGGTGATGAGCCAGGTCATGCCGGTCGAGGATGCGGAAATTTCCGCGCTCGCCAAGAAGCAGTTCGAAAAGCAGGGCATGAAGATCCTGCTCGAAGCCAAGGTCGCCAAGGTCGAGAAGGGCGCGAATTCCGTTACCGCTCATGTCGAGAAGAAGGACGGCTCGATCGAGAGGATTACCGCCGACCGGATGATTTCGGCCGTCGGCGTGCAGGCCAATGTCGAGAACATCGGCCTCGAGGCGCTCGGCGTGAAGACCGACCGCGGCTTCATCCAGATCGACGGCTATGGCCGCACCAACGTGCCGGGCATCTATGCGATCGGCGACGTCGCCGGTCCGCCGATGCTGGCCCACAAGGCCGAGCATGAGGCGGTGATCTGCGTCGAGAAGATCGCCGGTCTGCCGAACGTCCACCCGATGGACAAGGCCAAGATCCCCGGCTGCACCTATTGCCACCCGCAGGTCGCCTCCGTCGGCCTGACCGAGGCCAAGGCGAAGGCCGAGGGCCGCGACATCCGCGTCGGCCGCTTCCCCTTCGTCGCCAACGGCAAGGCGATCGCGCTCGGCGAGGACCAGGGTCTCGTCAAGACCATCTTCGACAAGAAGACCGGGGAACTGCTGGGTGCGCACCTGGTCGGTGCCGAAGTGACCGAACTGATCCAGGGCTTCGTCGTCGCGATGAACCTCGAGACGACCGAAGAAGAGCTGATGCACACGATCTTCCCGCATCCGACCATTTCGGAAACGCTGAAGGAAAGCGTTCTCGATGCCTATGGCCGGGCGTTGAACGCCTGAGTGTTGTGATGCCGGCGACGGCATCGTATATGAAAGTCGATATTGACCGATAAGGGAATTGGGGCAATGCAGGGTTTGGGTTGGATTTTGACGATCGTGATCGGCGGTCTTGCGGGCTGGCTCGCGGGCAAGCTGATGGACGCACGCTTCGGCATCCTGATGAACATCGTGCTCGGCATCGTCGGCTCGGTGGTCGCCAATGCCGTGCTTGCGCAGTTTCACATCTCGGTGGCCGGCGGTGCGCTCGGCTATCTGATCACCGGCTTCCTCGGCGCAAGTCTCCTCTTGTTCGTCGTCAAGCTCGTCAGGCGTTGACACGGTGACGCCGGCACTGCCGCCATCATGGTGGCGTGCCGGGTCGCAGTAAGGGTTTCGGAGCCGCCCGGAGCGGCAAAAGGCAGGTAGACATGGTTACGATCCTCGACCGGATGACCCCTGAGGAAAAGCGCGTCCGGCATCCGGAGAAGGCCCACAGGCCCGACACGGAAGTGCTGCGCAAACCCGAATGGATCCGCGTCAAGGCGCCGACCTCGAAGGGCTATGCCGAGACCCGCTCGATCGTGAAGGACAACAAGCTCGTCACGGTGTGCGAGGAGGCGGGCTGCCCCAACATCGGCGAATGCTGGGACAAGAAGCACGCCACCTTCATGATCATGGGCGAGATCTGCACGCGCGCCTGTGCCTTCTGCAACGTCGCGACCGGCAAGCCGAACGCGCTCGATCCGGACGAGCCCGAGAATGTCGCCAAGGCGGTGAAGCAGATGGGCCTCACCCATGTCGTCATCACCTCCGTCGACCGTGACGACCTGGAGGACGGTGGCGCCGAGCATTTCGAAAAGGTGATCTGGGCGATCCGCGCCGCTTCGCCGGAAACGACGATCGAAATCCTGACGCCGGACTTCCTGAAGAAGCCGGGCGCTCTGGAGCGCGTCGTCGCCGCCAAGCCGGACGTCTTTAACCACAACCTGGAAACGGTGCCCGGCAACTATCTGACGGTCCGTCCCGGTGCGCGCTATTTCCACTCGATCCGGCTGTTGCAGCGGGTCAAGGAACTCGACCCGACCATGTTCACCAAGTCCGGCATCATGGTCGGCCTCGGCGAGGAGCGTAACGAGGTCCTCCAGCTCATGGACGACCTCAGAACCGCCGACGTCGATTTCCTGACCATCGGTCAGTACCTGCAGCCGACCCGCAAGCACCATCAGGTTATGAGCTTCGTCACGCCCGACGAATTCAAGTCCTACGAGACGGTCGCCTATTCCAAGGGCTTCCTGATGGTGTCGGCAAGCCCGCTGACGCGCTCGTCCCATCACGCCGGCGACGACTTCGCGCGGCTGAGGGCGGCACGGGAGAAGCTTCAGGCCGCGCGCTGAGGATTTTTTGCACTTCTGGCGTGCGTAGAAATGCCGTATCACGCTCCGGCTGCTTCATGCCGGAGGTCCGCATTGCCCGAGTTCATCAATGACATGCACCGCGCGGCGTCGCTTCTGGCAAGAGCGCGAAGGATCTGCATAATTGGCTGTTCCGGTGGTGGAAAGTCGACGCTGTCGCAGAAGATTTCGGCTGCTCTGAACCTTCCTTATCTCTCCATGGATCGAGAAGTCTTCTGGCTTCCCGGCTGGGCCCAGCGACCGAGGGTCGAGCAGAGGCAAATCATTTCCCGGATCGTCCAGTCCGACAGTTGGCTGATGGACGGGACCAATCCATCAAGCTTCGACATTCGCCTGCCACGCACGGACCTCGTCGTCTGGGTGCGGCTCCCTCGCTGGCGCTGCCTTCTCGGCGTCTATCGCCGCGCGGGTCGCTATGTCGGGCGGCACCGGCCGGAGATGGCAGACGGTTGTGTCGAACGATGGCCGGACCGGGAATTCCTTTCGTACATCTGGAACTTCGAGAGCCGCTTCGCGCCGAGAGTTGTCCATGAACTCCGGACGCATGGACCCGCTGTCCCCGTGCTGACGCTGAAATCACACGGCGAGATGGCCAAGCTCCTTGATCTCGCAGGGATCCCCGCTTAAGTCGAACTTATGCCACAGTTCGAAACCCGCCGTATCGTCAAGCACTCTCCCGACCGGATGTACGCGCTCGTCGCCGATGTCGAGCGTTATCCGGAATTCCTGCCACTGTGCGAGGCGCTCGCGATCCGTTCGCGGCGGGAGCGGGACGGCAAGACGCTGCTCGTCGCCGACATGACGGTCGGTTACAAGGCGATCCGCGAGACGTTCACGACACAGGTGCTTCTGGCGCCGACCGAGCGCGCGATCGACGTGAAGTATATCGAGGGTCCGTTCCGCTATCTCGACAACCGCTGGCGTTTCGAACCGGCGGCAGAGGGCGGTTGCTCCGTGCATTTCTTCATCGACTACGAATTCAAGAGCCGCATCCTCGGCGCGCTGATGGGCTCGATGTTCGACCGCGCCTTCAGGATGTTTTCCGAAGCCTTCGAAAAGCGTGCCGACGAGATCTACACGGCCTGACCGCGGCAATCGTACACTCAGTCTTTGGCAGCCAGGTCCAGGAGCATTTCGAGCGCAGTCGTCACCGTCGCCATGCGGATGCCGTCACGGCCGAGATCGCCGTAACGCATTTCACGGTGGATGAGGCGACCGTCGCGGCGCCTTGCCGCAATGTGGACGAGCCCGACCGGCTTTTCCGCTGTACCGCCGGTCGGGCCTGCGACGCCGGTCACCGCGACCGCCAGATCCGCCCCCGAATGGCGAAGTGCGCCGGCCGCCATCTGCAACGCCGTTTCGCGGGAGACGGCGCCGAAGGAGCCGAGCACCTTTTCATCGACGCCGAGCATCTCCACCTTCGCCCGGTTCGAATAGGTGACGAAGCCGCGGTCGACTACCGCCGACGAGCCGGAAATCTCGGTAAGCGCCCCGGCGATCAGCCCGCCGGTGCAGGATTCCGCGGTGGCGACCGTCAAATTACGTTGCGTAAATTGACTGACGATACGTGAGGCCAGTGTTTCGACCGCTGGCGGAAAGAGGCTCATGCTTTCGCACCCCCGTAGACGACGGTCGCGGTGGCGATCGCGGCGATCCCTTCGCGGCGCCCGACAAAGCCGATCGTCTCGTTGGTGGTCGCCTTGACCGAACAGCGGTCGAGCGAAATGCCGAGAATTTCCGAGAGCTTCTCCCGCATCGCCTGGCGGTGCGGCCCGACCTTCGGGGCCTCGGCAATCAGCGAGATATCCGCATTCATGATCGTGCCGCCATTGTCGCGGACGATCTTCGCCGCGTGCGCAAGGAAGATGCGGGACGGCGCGCCCTTCCATTGCGGGTCCGAGGGCGGGAAATGGTCGCCGATGTCGCCGGCGCCGCAGGTCGCGAGCAGCGCATCGGTCAGCGCGTGCAGGGCGACGTCGGCGTCGGAATGCCCCTTGAGCTTCTGGTCGTGCGGAATGAAGACGCCGCAGAGCGTGACGCCGACCCCGGCCTCGAGCTGGTGCACGTCATAACCGTTGCCGGTGCGCACGTCGGGAAGGGCGGAAGACGAGAGTCTGGCGTCGGCCATGGCGATATCCCGCTGGACGGTGAGTTTGACATTGTCCGGCGATCCTTCGACCAGCCGGACGGGGATGCCGGCCCATTCGGCGATGGCGGCATCGTCGGTAAAATCATCCCGCCCTTCGGAGGCGGCGCGCGCGTGTGCGGCCATGATTGCCGGATAGCTGAAGCTCTGGGGCGTCTGCGCGGCGTAGAGCCCGGCGCGCGGAACGGTTTCGACCACAAGTCCTTCGGCCGAGCCGCGCTTCAGCGTGTCGGTGACCGGAATAGCCGGCAGAACGGCCGCGGCACCATCGGCGAAGGCTGCGCGGATGCGCTCCAGCATCGCCGTATCGACAAAGGGTCTCACGGCATCCTGGATCATCACATGGGTGACGTCGCGGCCGACAAGCGCCTTCAACCCGGCCTCCACCGACTGCTGGCGCGTGCGTCCGCCGAAGGTGACGACGATGTCCCGCCCGCCGTTCAGGTGCCGGCACGCCTCGCGAAACAGCATCTCGTCGTCAGGATGGATGACTGCGACGATCGGACCCGTTGCCGGCCAGTCGACAAAGCGTTGAAGTGTATGGGCGATCACCGGCTTTCCGCCGATGCGGCGATACTGCTTCGGCCCTTCCGCGGAAGCGCCGGCCCGTTCGCCGCGCCCGGCGGCGACCACGATGACAGCGATTGAAAAGGCCCCGAGATTTGCCATTCGCGGAGATTGTTCCTGACACAATTAACACGTAAGGGAGCAGTAGAGCGTCGACGCCAATATTTCCAGAGCGCGCCGAATTTTTGTTCCGTCCGGCGGTTTTCGCTTGGCAAGCCGATCAAGGCTGGCTAAAAATAGTGCAAACCCGTTCCGTGCCTGAAAGATAATCATTTGCAATCCAGAGCACTTCACATGCCGTTTCAGATCGGGCCGGTGACCGTCCGCAATCGCGTCGCGCTGGCGCCGATGTCCGGGGTGAGCGATCTGCCGTTCCGCCAGCTCGCCTGGCGCTTCGGGGCGGGGCTCGTCGTCACTGAGATGGTAGCGAGCCGGGAACTGGTGCTGAATGCAGCCGAATCCTGGATGCGGCTGCGCGACGGCGAGGCGCGGCCGCACGTTGTCCAGCTTGCCGGGCGCGAGGCGCACTGGATGGCAGAAGCCGCGCGCATCGCCGAGGCGAACGGCGCCGACGTAATCGACATCAACATGGGGTGCCCGGCCAAGAAGGTGATCGGCGGTTATTCCGGTTCGGCGCTGATGCGCGACCCCGACCATGCGCTTTCGCTGATCGAGGCGACCGTTGAGGCGGTGAGCGTCCCGGTGACGCTGAAGATGCGGCTCGGCTGGGACGAGAATTCGATCAACGCGCCGGAGATCGCCGCGCGCGCCGAACGGGCGGGCATTCAGCTCGTCGCCATCCACGGCCGCACCCGCATGCAGTTCTACGAGGGCCGCGCAGACTGGGATGCGATCGCCGCGGTGCGCGACGCGGTCAAGATCCCGCTGATCGCCAACGGCGACGTTTCGACCCGCGAGGACGCAGAGGAAATCCTGCGGCGTTCCGGCGCCGATGCTGTCATGATAGGTCGTGCCTGTCAGGGGCGGCCGTGGCTGGCCGGCGTTCTCGCCGGCGCCCGTGCACCTGAAGCCGCCGAGATCGCCACGATCGCCGTCGAGCACTACGAGATGATGCTGGCGCATTACGGGACCGATGTCGGCCTGCGCCATGCCCGCAAACACCTGGGCTGGTATCTCGAACGCTTCGCGCCGGATCTCGCGCCCGCCCGCAAGGCGGAGATCATGACGGCCCGCGATCCCCGCTTCGTCGTCGCGGCTCTGTCTTGCGCACTCGAAGAGGCGGCGAGCGAGAGAAACGACCGGCAGGAGGCCGCCTGATGTCGCAACCGCAGGAAACACGGGACAACGGCCTGGCCCTGACTGTTTTGAACGCCATCCAAAATCCGGTGATCCTCGTCGATGCCGAAGGTTTCGTCACCTTCGCCAACTGGGAGGCGGAATCCTTCTTCGGCGCGAGCGCCAGCCATCTCGCCCGCCATCAGGTGGCGAGCCTGATTCCCTTCGGCAGCCCGCTGCTCGCCCTGATCGACCAGGTGCGGGAGCGGCGGGCGCCGGTCAACGAATACCGCGTCGACCTGAGCTCACCGCGCCTCGGCGAGGACAAGCTGGTCGACCTCTACGTCGCTCCGGTGGTGAGTGATCCGGGCTCCGTGGTCGTTGTATTCCAGGAACGCTCGATGGCCGACAAGATCGACCGCCAGCTGACCCACCGCGCTGCCGCCCGCTCGGTGACAGGGCTCGCCTCGATGCTGGCGCACGAGATCAAGAACCCGCTCTCCGGCATCCGCGGCGCGGCACAGCTTCTCGAAAGCTCGGTGACCGACGAAGACCGGGCGCTGACACGCCTCATCTGCGACGAGACGGACCGGATCGTCTCGCTGGTCGACCGCATGGAGGTCTTCTCCGACGAGAGACCGGTGGACCGGCAGCCGATCAACATCCATTCGGTGCTCGACCACGTGAAGGCGATCGCCAAAGCGGGCTTTGCCCGCGATATCAAGATCACCGAGAACTACGACCCGTCGCTGCCGCCGGTCTATGCCAACCGCGACCAGCTGGTGCAGGTGTTCCTCAATCTCGTCAAGAACGCGGCCGAGGCGATCGGCGACCGCGCCGACGGAGAAATCCAGCTGACGACCGCCTATCGGCCGGGGATCCGCCTCTCGGTCGCCGGTTCGCGAGAAAAGATCTCGCTGCCGCTCGAATTCTGCGTGCACGACAACGGTCCGGGGGTTCCCGCCGACCTGCTACCGCATCTCTTCGATCCCTTCATCACCACCAAGACCAACGGATCGGGGCTCGGCCTCGCGCTGGTCGCCAAGATCATCGGCGGTCACGGCGGCATCGTCGAATGCGACAGCCAGTCCAACCGCACCACTTTCCGCGTGCTGATGCCCGTCTCCCGGGGTGTCGCACTCGAAGACGCAACTCCGGCGAACTCCACAGGAAGCCTCTGATGACTGCCACCATCCTTGTTGCTGACGATGATGCCGCCATCCGCACGGTGCTCAATCAGGCGCTGACGCGGGCGGGATACGACGTCCGGATTACCTCCAATGCGGCGACGCTCTGGCGCTGGGTCTCGGCCGGCGAGGGCGATCTCGTCGTCACCGACGTGGTCATGCCGGACGAGAACGCCTTCGACCTCTTGCCGCGTATCAAGAAGGCGAGGCCAGATCTGCCGGTTCTGGTGATGAGCGCGCAGAACACCTTCATGACGGCGATCAAGGCGTCGGAGCGCGGCGCCTATGACTACCTGCCGAAGCCGTTCGACCTGACCGAACTGATCGCGATCATCGGCCGCGCACTTGCGGAGCCGAAGAAAAAGCCGGTCCGTGTCGACGACGACATGCAGGACGGGATGCCACTGGTCGGGCGTTCGGCCGCCATGCAGGAAATTTACCGCGTCCTCGCACGGCTCATGCAGACCGACCTCACGCTGATGATCACCGGCGAGTCCGGCACCGGCAAGGAACTCGTCGCCCGCGCGCTGCACGATTACGGCAAGCGCCGCAACGGCCCCTTCGTCGCGATCAACATGGCGGCGATCCCGCGCGACCTCATCGAGTCGGAACTGTTCGGCCACGAGAAGGGTGCCTTCACCGGCGCGCAGACGCGCTCGACCGGCCGCTTCGAGCAGGCCGAGGGCGGTACGCTGTTCCTCGACGAGATCGGCGACATGCCGATGGATGCGCAGACGCGCCTGCTGCGCGTTCTCCAGCAGGGGGAGTACACGACAGTCGGCGGCCGCACGCCGATCCGTACCGACGTCCGGATCGTGGCGGCGACGAACAAGGACCTGAAGCAGTCGATCAACCAGGGCCTCTTCCGCGAGGACCTCTATTACCGCCTCAACGTCGTTCCGCTGCGTCTGCCGCCGCTGAGGGACCGTGCCGAGGACATTCCGGACCTCGTCCGCCATTTCATCCAAGAGGGCGAGCGGCAGGGGCTTGATTCGAAGCGCTTTGACCAGGAGGCGCTCGAAGTCATGAAATCCTATGCGTGGCCCGGCAATGTCCGCGAGCTCGAGAACCTCGTCCGCCGCCTGATGGCGCTTTATCCACAGGATGTCATCACCCGGGAGATCATCGAATCCGAACTGCGCTCCGACATCGCCGACAGCCCGATCACCAAGGCGAGCGTCGCGTCGGGACCGATGACCATTGCGCAGGCGGTGGAAGAGAACATGCGCAGCTATTTCGCCAGCTTTGGCGATGGTTTGCCGCCCTCCGGCCTCTATGATCGCGTGCTGACGGAAATGGAGTACCCGCTCATTCTGGCGGCGCTGACGGCGACACGCGGCAATCAGATCAAGGCTGCGGACCTGCTGGGCCTCAACCGCAATACGCTCAGGAAGAAGATTCGCGAACTCGGCGTATCGGTCTACAGGAGCTCCCGGTCGGCTTGACACCCGCCGACAGCCGTTGCAATTTCGCCACAATACGTTGCTCAAAAGCCACGACACGGCGCGAGTCCACTCGAACCGTTTCGTTCGTCCGTTCGGACGAGACTGTTTCCTTTGTGATGCGCACAGCGCTGATTTGGCCCCGGCGGGGCGGGATGTGATTTGAGATGGACAGCCGAAGGACCGATCCCGTGGCGGAGGGTGACGCCGCACTGGCGAACGACCGTCGCGCGTCCTTCGCACTGCCCGGTCTCGTTCTGGCCGGCGGCGCGCTTGCCTGCGCGGTCTTCACGCTTCCGGTCCTGCTCGGGCTGACCCCGATCGCGCCGACGTCGAATGTCCTCATCGCCTCGGCTGTGCTGAACTCGCTCTTTGTCGTCGGCCTGATGTTCCTGATCGGGCGCGAGGTCAGCCGCCTGGTAAGAGCACGCACGCGCGGCCGTGCGGCGGCCCGGCTGCATGTCCGCATCGTGGCGCTCTTCTCGGTGGTGGCGATTACGCCCGCCATCCTCGTCGCGATCTTTGCCAGCATCACGCTGAACGTCGGTCTGGACCGCTGGTTCTCGATCCGGACGCAATCGATCGTCAGTTCATCCATGGATGTCGCGCAGGCCTACATGCTCGAGAATGCGAGCTACCTGCAGGGCCAGACCATCTCGATGGCGAACGATCTCGACCGCAACCGCGCGCTCTTCTTCCTCGACCGCACCGGTTTCGTGCAGTTGATGACCCGCCAGGCCAAGGGCCGCGGCATGCTGGGCGCCTTCCTCGTGCGTCAGGACGGTTCGGCGATCACCCAGGCGGAGATCAAAACCGATAAGCCGCTGCCCGCGATCCCGAAGGACGCGCTCGAAAGCGCGGCGGCCGGTCAGCCGACGCTGATTCCGCCCGGCGTGACCAATCTCGTCGGCGCGATCATCAAGCTCGATTCGATTTCCGGCACCTTCCTCTACACGATCCGCGCCGTCGATCCGAAGGTGATGGCGGCGATGCGGCTGATGGAGGACAACACCGCCGAATACAAGGCGATGGAGGCCGGCCGCACTTCGCTGCAGATTGCGTTTGCGGTCCTCTATCTCGGTTTCGCGCTGATCGTCTTGCTGGCGGCGATCTGGACGGCGATCGCGATCGCCGACCGCATCGTCCGACCGATCCGGCTGCTCATCAGTGCGGCCGACAACGTCGCTTCCGGCAATTTCAACGTCGTTGTTCCTGTTCGCTCCGTCGATGGCGACGTCGGCAGCCTGTCGCTCACCTTCAACAAAATGATCTCGCAGATCCGCACCCAGCGCGACGAAATCCTGGAGGCCAAGGACGAGGTCGACGACCGCCGCCGCTTCATCGAGGCGGTGCTCTCGGGCGTCACGGCGGCCGTGATCGGCGTCGAGGACGACGGCGTGATCACCATCGTCAATCCGTCGGCGGAATATTTCCTCGCCCAGTCGTCCGAGGAGATCGTCGGCAAGAAGCTCTCGGTTATCGCGCCTGAAATCGACCGGGTGATGGCGGAAGCGGCGGTGCGCCACCGCGGAGAATACCGCCAGCAGATCAACCTGATCCGCGGCGGCAAGGAGCGGACGCTGAGCGTGCAGGTGACCCGCGAGGAGACCCGCGGCGCCGCTGACGCCTACGTCATCACGCTCGACGACATCACCGATCTCGTCATCGCGCAACGTTCGACCGCCTGGGCCGACGTCGCGCGCCGCATCGCCCACGAGATCAAGAACCCGCTGACGCCGATCCAGCTTTCGGCGGAGCGGATCAAGCGCCGTTACGGCAGGCAGATCGACGAGAGCGACCGTGCGGTCTTCGATCAGTGCACGGATACGATCGTCAGGCAGGTCGAGGACATCGGCCGGATGGTGGACGAGTTTTCCGCCTTTGCCCGCATGCCGAAGCCGGCGAAGCAGCGGTCCGACCTCCGTCACATTCTGCGTGATGCCGTCTTCCTGCGTGAGATGGGTAACAATGACGTAACCTTTTTGCGCGAGTTCGGTGACAAGCCGCTCGAAGGCAGCTTCGATGCCCGCATGCTCGGTCAGGCGGTCGGAAATCTCATCAAGAATGCGGTGGAGGCGATTGAAGCCGTGCCTGCGGAAGAGCGGCGGGGCGGCAAGGTGCTGGTGCGCTCGACCTATGACGAGGGCCAGGACAGTTTCGTCGTGGATGTCATCGACAACGGGCGCGGTCTGCCGGTTGAGAACCGCCACCGGATTCTGGAACCGTACATGACGATGCGCGAGAAGGGCACGGGGCTCGGGCTCGCTATCGTAAAGAAGATTATCGAAGAACACGGCGGTCAGCTCGAATTGCATGACGCGCCGGCGGAGTTCGACCACGGGCGAGGGGCCATGATCAGGATCATCCTGCCGCGCCTCGACGCCGGTGTTTCCTCCGCAGGTGAAGGTGACAAGGAAAAGGTCCATGGCCTCTGACATTCTTGTAGTCGACGACGAAGAAGACATCCGCGAGATCGTCTCGGGCATCCTGAGCGACGAAGGCCACGAAACCCGCACGGCCCACGACGCGGACAGTGCCCTTGCGGCGATTTCCGATCGCGTACCGCGGCTGGTTTTCCTCGATATCTGGATGCAGGGAAGCCGGCTTGACGGGCTGTCGCTGCTCGACGAGATCAAGACCCGTCATCCCGAGCTTCCAGTGGTGATGATTTCCGGTCACGGCAACATCGAGACGGCGGTTTCGGCGATCAAGCGCGGCGCCTTCGATTTCATCGAGAAGCCGTTCAAGGCCGACCGGTTGATCCTGATCGCCGAGCGGGCGCTCGAAAACTCCAAGCTGAAGCGCGAAGTCTCCGAGCTGAAGAAGCGCGCCGGCGACACTGCAGAACTGATTGGCACCTCGGTTGCCGTCTCGCAGCTGCGCCAGACGATCGACAAGGTCTCCCCGACGAATAGCCGCATCATGATCTTCGGCCCCTCCGGTTCCGGCAAGGAACTGGTGGCGCGGATGATCCACAAGCGTTCGACCCGCTCCGGCGGTCCGTTCGTCACGCTGAACGCGGCGGCGATCACGCCTGACCGGATGGAGATCGCCCTTTTCGGCACCGAAGGTTCGCCCGGCCAGCCGCGTCGCATCGGTGCGCTCGAGGAAGCCCATCGCGGCATTCTCTATCTCGACGAGATCGGCGAGATGCCGCGCGAAACGCAGAACAAGATCCTGCGCGTACTGGTCGAACAGCAGTTCGAGCGCGTCGGCGGCTCGAAGCGCGTCAAGGTGGACGTCCGCATCATCTCGTCGACGGCCTACAACCTCGAAAACCAGATTGCCGAGGGCCGTTTCCGCGAGGACCTCTTCCATCGTTTGGCGGTGGTGCCGATCAAGGTGCCGGCGCTCGCCGAACGGCGGGAGGATATTCCGTTCCTCGTCGACATGTACATGCGTCAAATCTGCGAACAGGCGGGCGTGCGCCAGCGCAGGATCGGTGAGGATGCGATGGCGGTGTTGCAGGCGAACGACTGGCCGGGCAACATCCGGCAGCTTCGCAACAATATCGAGCGGCTGATGATCCTCGCCCACGGCGACGGTCCCGAATCGCCGATCACCGCCGAGATGCTGCCGCAGGACCTCTCAGACATGCTGCCGAAGGTATCGGCGCGCAACGACACCCACATCATGACGTTGCCGCTGCGTGAAGCGCGCGAGATGTTCGAACGCGATTACCTCATCGCCCAGATCAACCGTTTCGGCGGCAACATCTCGCGCACGGCCGAATTCGTCGGCATGGAGCGCTCCGCTCTCCATCGCAAACTGAAGTCTCTTGGCGTATAAGCGAGTCCGGCGGTTCGTGCCGCCGGCATCACACTCGTCGAAAGAGGCATCATGAAAGTCATCATTTGCGGCGCCGGGCAGGTGGGCTACGGGATCGCGGAACGTTTGTCGCAGGAAGACAATGATGTCTCCGTGATCGATACATCGGCGTCGCTGATCAGCCATATCACCGAGACGCTCGACGTGCGCGGCTATGTGGGCCACGGCGCCCATCCGGACGTGCTCGCCAAGGCGGGCGCCGACCAGGCCGACATGATCATTGCGGTGACGCTCTACGACGAGATCAACATGGTTGCCTGCCAGGTGGCCCATTCTCTGTTCAATGTGCCGACGAAGATCGCCCGCATCCGCTCGCAGAGCTATCTCCGTCCGGAATACTCCGACCTCTTCAGCCGCGACAACATGCCGATCGACGTGACGATCTCGCCTGAGATCGAAGTGGGCAAGATGGTATTGCGGAGAATCTCTTTCCCCGGTGCGAACGACGTCGCACGTTTTGCCGACGACCACATTGCCATGGTGGCGATCGAGTGCATGGAGGACTGCCCGGTCGTCAACACCCCGCTGCAGCAGCTGAGCCAGCTCTTCCCCGATCTGATGGCGACGGTCACCGCGATCTACCGCAACGGGCGGCTGCATGTCGTGCGCTCCACGGATCAGTTGCTGGTCGGCGATCTCGCCTATGTCATCTGCCAGCGGGACCATATCCGTCGGACCCTCGGGCTCTTCGGACACGAGGAGCAGGAGGCCGGCCGTCTCGTCATCGCCGGCGGTGGCAATATCGGCTATTACGTCGCCCGGACGATTGACCAGACGCAGCCGAAGACCAAGGTCAAGATCATCGAGGGAGACCGTGAGCGTGCGATCTCCGTGTCCGATCAGTTGCGGCACGCGATCGTCCTCCACGGTTCGGCTCTCGACCAGAACATCCTGATGCAGGCGGACATCCAGGACGCGGACCTGATGGTGGCCCTGACCAATAGCGACCAGATCAATGTGCTGAGCGCCGCGATGGCAAAGCGCCTCGGCTGCAAGTCCGGGATGATCCTGATCAACGATCCGTCCTATCAGGATCTCACGACCTCGATCGGCATCGACGCCTATATCAATCCGAGAGCCGTCACCATCTCCCGTGTGCTCCAGCACGTCCGCAAGGGACGCATCCGTTCGGTCTACGCCGTGCAGAAGGGGGCGGCGGAGGTGATCGAGGCCGAAGCGTTGGAAACCTCGCCGCTCGTCGGACGGCCGTTCCGCGATCTCGACCTGCCGGAGGGCATGCGCATCGGCGCGATCTATCGCGACGGCGTCGTCCTTCGCCCGGACGGCAGCACCAGGATCAAGACCAAAGATCGTGTGGTGCTCTTCGTCACCGCCGCAGCGATCCGTGACGTCGAGCAGATGTTCCGCGTCTCCATCCAGTATTTCTGATCGCCCGGAGTTCGAACGACCATGCCGAGAACTGCCTATGTCAATGGCCGCTACGTCAACCACGGCGAGGCCGGCGTCCATATCGAGGATCGCGGCTATCAGTTCGCCGACGGCGTCTACGAGGTTTGCGAGGTACGTCACGGCGTGATCGTCGATCTCACCCGCCATCTCGACCGGCTCGACCGCTCGCTCTCGGAGATCCGGATCAAGCCTCCGATGGTGCGTGCCGCCCTGATCCAGGTCATTCGTGAGGTGCTGCGGCGCAACCGCGTGCGCAATGGCCTCTTCTATCTGCAGGTCACCCGCGGCGCGGCGCGACGCGACCACGTCTTTCCCGCTGCGGATACGCCCGCGACCCTGGTGGTGACGGCAAAGAGCACTAATCCGGAAATCATAGCCGCGAAGAACGCCAACGGCATCAAGGCGATCACGCTCCCCGACAACCGCTGGGAACGCGTCGACGTCAAGACGGTAGGGCTTCTGCCGAACGTGCTTGCCCGCCAGCAGGCGAAGGAGGCGGGTGCACAGGAAGCGGTCTACATCGATCGTGACGGGATGGTTACCGAAGGGGCGGCAACCAATGTGTGGATCGTCGACAAGGAGGGGCGGCTGATCACACGTCCGGCAGAACCCGGCATCCTCAAGGGAATCACGCGCACGACGCTGATGGATGTCGCGGACAAGCTCGGGGTGCCGATCGTCGAGCGCAGGTTCTCGCGCGAGGAGATGCTGGAGGCGCGTGAAGTCTTCATCACGGCGGCGACCAGCATCTGTTTTCCGGTCGTCGAAATCGACGGCCGTACGATTGCCAACGGCCATCCGGGCGACGTCTCAGCCCGGTTCCGGCAAGCCTTTTTCGACATTGCGGAAAAGACCGCGATTTGATACCAACTTCACCGCGAAGGGGTCGTAAGGGCACTTCCTGGTCGGCTGACACGTGCAAACAATAATTCACCGGTCAAAGTACCGGCAAAAAAGAAAGAAGCGGCGCCATGGCGGAACGTTCTCAGAATTTGCAGGATCTTTTCCTCAACACAGTTCGCAAGCAGAAGATTTCGTTGACGATTTTTCTGATCAACGGCGTCAAGCTGACCGGCGTCGTCACGTCCTTCGACAACTTCTGCGTCCTTCTGCGCCGTGACGGGCATTCGCAGCTGGTTTATAAACATGCGATTTCGACCATCATGCCGGGACAGCCGATGCAGATGTTCGAAAGCGAAGAGAACGTCGCTTCATAGGATCAAAAGCAATCAACACGCGCGATACCAAGAGCGATTCCATAGTCCCGGAGGATGAAAAACACCGGGACGACATGTGCGCCATCGTCATCGTTCCGCTGGTCAAACCCTCGCGCGCTGCCGCGACCGGCCAGACCGACGGCGCTGGCGTCCAGCCGCCCGCTCCAACTCGATCCAACGAAGCCCGTCTCGAAGAGGCGATCGGTCTCGCGCGGGCCATCGACCTGACGATTGCGGAAGGTCTGCTCGTACCGGTCAACCAGCCGCGTCCGGCGACGCTGCTCGGCACCGGCAAGATCGCCGAGATCGGCGCGCTGCTCGACGAGCACAATGCCGGGCTCGTCATCGTCGACCATCCGCTGACCCCGGTGCAGCAGCGCAATCTCGAAAAGGAATGGAACGCCAAGGTCATCGACCGGACGGGCCTCATCCTGGAGATCTTCGGCCGGCGCGCCTCCACCAAGGAAGGCTCGCTGCAGGTCGAGCTTGCTCATTTGAACTATCAGAAGGGCCGGCTGGTCCGCAGTTGGACCCACCTTGAGCGTCAGCGCGGCGGTGCGGGCTTCATGGGCGGTCCGGGTGAAACCCAGATCGAGGCCGACCGGCGTCTCTTGCAGGAGCGGATCGTCAGGCTCGAACGGGAGCTGGAGCAGGTGGTCCGCACCCGCCAGCTCCACCGCGCCAAGCGCCGCAAGGTGCCGCATCCGATCGTCGCCCTCGTCGGCTACACCAATGCCGGCAAGTCGACGCTCTTCAACCGCATCACCGGCGCCGGCGTGCTCGCCGAGGACATGCTGTTTGCGACGCTCGATCCGACGCTCCGCCGCATGAAACTGCCGCACGGGCGCACGGTCATCCTGTCGGACACGGTAGGCTTCATCTCGAACCTGCCGACCCATCTCGTCGCCGCCTTCCGCGCGACGCTCGAAGAGGTGCTGGAAGCCGACCTCATCCTCCATGTCCGCGACATGGCCGATCCGGACAACGGGGCGCAGGCATCGGACGTGCTGCGCATTCTCTCCGACCTCGGTATTGGTGAGAAGGAAGGGGCCGAGCGCATCATCGAGGTCTGGAACAAGATCGACCGGCTGGAGCCGGAACGCCACGACGCGATCCTGCAGAAGGCCGCTTCGCGCGCCAACGTCATTCCGGTCTCGGCGATCAGCGGCGAGGGTGTTGACCGGCTGATGGCGGTGATTTCCGAGCGGCTCTCGGGCGTGCTGACCGAAACCACGGTCATTATCCCGGCCGACAAGCAGGCATTGATCTCCTGGGCCTACGAGAACGCGGTCGTCGATGGCCGCGAGGACCGCGAGGACGGTTCCGTCAGCCTCGACGTGCGGCTGACCGAGCGCCAGGCGATGGAGCTCGAACGCAAGCTCGGCAACGACCGCAAGCGTGACAAGGAAGACTGGGAGCGATGAGGGGCATTTTGCTTCCGTAACGACGAGAGGAGTTGCAGATGCATGATGACACCGCAAGGATCGACGCCTTCTTCTCAGAGGCCAAGACATGGCCGGAGGAACTGCGGGCGTTGAGGGCGATCCTGCTCGATTGCGGGCTCACGGAAGAATTCAAGTGGCGCGGACCCTGCTACACGTATGACGGCGGCAATGTGGCCGTCATCTGGGGCTTCAAGGAGAATGCTGCGCTCGGCTTCTTCAAGGGCGTGTTGCTCAAGGACCCGGAAGGTCTGCTCGTCGCGCCCGGCGACAATTCCCGTGCCGTCCGGATGTTCAGGTTCAACGGCCTCAGCCAGATCGAGGCGATGGAGACCACCATCCGGAGCTATGTCCGGGAGGCGATCGAACTCGAAAAGGCTGGCGCGAAGGTCGACCTTCCGAAGGATGACATCGTCTACCCGGAAGAGCTTCTCGCCGCACTGGAAGAAGATCCCGAGCTGCACGAGGCTTTCGAGGCACTGACGCCCGGTCGCAAGCGCGGCTATGCGCTGCATTTCGCCCAGCCGAAGCAATCTTCCACCCGCGTCTCGCGGATCGAAAAGAGCCGGGACCGAATCTTAGCAGGAAAGGGGCTGCAGGAGCGGTGACGAGCCGCGGCTCTTCGAGGCCCTCTGCCGGAAGATCCGTTCACCGAACGAAAAGACCACCCGCGGTGGGCGGGTGGTCTCGTAAGTCAAACTTTGCAGGCCGACGTGTCATGCACCGGCGTGGCGCTCAGAATTCCTCCCAGCTGTCGTCCTTGAGCGCCGCGTTGCTGTTGAAAGCACCGGCGACCTTCGCCGCCATCTGACGTGCCGGCGAGGGGACAGGCTTCGCCTCACGAGGCGCAGCGACCGGTACCTGGCGTCGGGCGCTGGCTGCCCCGCCGA
Source organism: Ciceribacter thiooxidans (assembly GCF_014126615.1). NCBI lineage: Bacteria > Pseudomonadati > Pseudomonadota > Alphaproteobacteria > Hyphomicrobiales > Rhizobiaceae > Ciceribacter > Ciceribacter thiooxidans. The sequence goes on along the minus strand of NZ_CP059896.1, from coordinate 1,675,974 downwards.
TGTTGAACTGCGAGAGCATCTGGAAGAGCTGTTCTGCTTCGCGGGCGAGGCTGTGGGCGGCGGCCGTCGTCTCTTCCACCATGGCGGCGTTCTGCTGCGTGCCCTGGTCCATGCTGTTGACGGCGGTATTGATCTCCTTGAGACCGGTCGCCTGTTCCTTCGACGCCTCGACGATGGCGCCGACATTGTCGTCGACCCGGAGAACCTGCCCGACGATCTCCTGCAGCGCGCGGCCGGTGTCGCCGACGAGCGTGACGCCGCTCTTCACGTGCTCGTTGGAGGCGCTGATCAGTTCCTTGATTTCCTTCGCCGCCTTGGCCGAGCGCTGGGCGAGCTCGCGGACCTCCTGGGCGACGACGGCAAAGCCCTTGCCCGCGTCACCGGCACGCGCCGCCTCGACACCTGCGTTCAGTGCGAGGAGATTGGTCTGGAAGGCGATCTCGTCGATGACGCCGATGATGCTGGCGATCTCGCCCGCAGACTGCTCGATCTTGCCCATGGCCGCCACGGCTTGGCCGACGACGCCGCCGGAGCGTTCGGCATTGTCCTTGGTCCGGCGCACCAGTTCGCCGGCCTCCTGCGCCCTGTGGCTGGAGTCCGCGACGGTGGTGGTGATCTGCTCCAGCGCGGCGGCGGTTTCCTCGACCGAGGCGGCCTGCTGTTCGGTCCGCTTGGAAAGATCGTTCGAGGCCGACTGGATCTGCTGCGAGGCGGCCGCGATGGCCCCGGCGTTCTCGGAGATCGTGTGCATGGTGCTGCGCAGCTTCGTCGATGCGCCGTTGAAGTCGACGCGCAGCTTCTCGAGCGTCGGCAGGAACGGTTCGGCGAGCGATTGGGTGAGGTCACCTTCCGCAAGTGCATTCAGGGCCCGTGCGAGCTGGTCGACATTTTCCACCCGCCGGGTGACGTCGGTCGCGAACTTGACGACCTTGAAGACCTTGCCGTTCATGTCGAAGATCGGATTGTAGGACGCTTGGATGTAGACCTTCCGGCCGCCTTTGCCGACGCGGAGGAATTCGTCGGCGACGAACTCGCCGGAGGCGAGCCTGCTCCAGAAGGTCCTGTAGGCCTCGCTGGCGGTATAGGCGCCATCGCAGAACATCGCGTGATGCTTGCCGCGGATTTCGTCCATCGTATAGCCGAGCGTCCGCAGGAAGTTCTCATTCGCCGACAGGATTTCACCCTTCGGCGTGAATTCGATGACCGCCTGCGCCCGCGAGATCGCGTCGAGCTTGCCGGCATCCTCGGCTGACTTCAGCTTCTGCTCGGTAATGTCGGTCGCAAACTTCACGACCTTGTAAGGCTTGCCGTTGCGGAATACCGGATTGTAGGACGCCTCGATCCAGATTTCGCGACCGCCCTTGCCGATGCGCTTGTACTGACGCCGGTCGAACTCGCCGGCTGCGAGCTTCGCCCAGAATTCGCGGTAGGCGGGGCTGTTCACCTCGTCCGGATCGACGAACATCCGATGGTGCTGCCCGACGATCTCGGAAAGCGCATAGCCGAGCGCCTTACAGAAATTCTCGTTGGCCGTGATGATGGTCCCATCCAGCTTGAACTCGATAATCGCCTGGGAGCGGCTCATCGCCTCCAGAACGGACTTTGCTTCCGATCCACTACCAAAACCCAGCATCTGCATCTCCGAAAGGCGCTCCCGATGGTTGACTTCGAAGGTGGGTGCGCCGGTTCCCCTCTGATTTCTATGGGGCTAATTTTCACCTGGCGAAGTTTACGAACTGTGAAGATTTTGCGCGGAGCAAAGATCAAATCTGAACATTTTTGGGTATTGCTTGGCTTCCTCGGGATCTACTATGCCATCGCAAGTGAAACCGGTGGGCGGAGGTTGTTGACCCGCGCCCGCCGGCCGACACGCGGTGTGCCGGTTCACACCCCCCGGGCTAGTGCTCCTACTTGCCCCCCGACTCGGCGATCGTGTCGAGTGCAGAAACGGCGATGGACGGCAGTTCGAGTTCCGCAGCCGCTATGTTTTCCGTGAGATGAGCCACTGACGACGTGCCGGGAATGAGCAGGATGTTAGGCGCGCGTTGCAGCAGCCAGGCGAGGGCGACCTGCATCGGTGTGGCGCCAAGCTCGGCCGCGACACGCGACAGGGTGGCCGACTGCAGCGGCGAGAATCCGCCCAGCGGAAAGAACGGCACATAGGCAGTGCCGACGGCGGCAAGGTCGTCAATCATCGCATCGTCGGCTCGATGGGCGAGATTGTAGAGGTTCTGTACGCAGGCGATCTCGCAGATCTTCCGTCCCTCTTCGACCTGGCCGGGCGTGACATTGCTCAGGCCGACATGCCTGATGAGCCCTTGCCTGCGGAGATCCGCCAGCGTTGTCAGTTGCGCTTCCAGCGATCCATCGACCGGATGGTGGGGGTCGAGCATGGCGCGAAAATTGACTATATCGAGCACGTCGAGACGCAGATTGCGCAGGTTGTCGTGGACGGCCCGGATCAGTTCCTCGGGTGATGCCGCCGGCAGCCAGGAGCCGTCCGCACCGCGCCGCGCGCCGATCTTGGTCACGATCACGAGACTGTCCGGATAGGGGTGCAGGGCTTCGCGGATGATTTCGTTGGTCACGTGAGGTCCGTAAAAATCACTGGTGTCGATGTGATTGACGCCTGCGGCAATAGCCGCGCGAAGGACGTCGAGAGCGGCTCGGCGGTCCTTCGGCGGGCCGAAGACGCCGGGTCCGGCCAGCTGCATCGCGCCATAGCCGAGCCGGTTGATCGTGCGGTTGCCGAGCTTGAACGTGCCGGCCTTGTCAATCGTGGACATGAACTATCTCCTTTTCCGGATCAATGGGTGACTGGAAGATAGTCTTCGTACATTATCGTGATAACGGCCCAAAGTTCGTACGGGCTGTACGGAGAAACGGACAATGAAGGTGGATCTGGATGACCTGCGCGCAATCGTGACCGTCGCAAGGGCAGGTGGCTTCCGCGAGGGAGCCAGGGTCATGGGCGTCAGTGCGTCGGGCCTCAGCGATGCCGTGCGTCGCGTGGAAGAGCGTCTGGGCGTCAGACTGTTCAACAGGACGACGCGCAGCGTAGTGCCGACCGAGGCGGGACGGGGGCTGATTGCACGTCTCGATACGGCGCTCGGCGAAGTGGAGGCCGCGCTCGACGTCGTCAACGGTTTTCGCAGCCGGCCGGCAGGATCGCTCAAGCTCAACGTACCGGTGAGCGCGGCACGACTCGTTTTGCCGCGGCTCATCCCGTCCTTCCTCGCCGCCTATCCGGAGATCAGGGTCGAGATCATCACCGAGGAGAGTTTCGTAGACGTGATCGAAGCCGGCTGCGATGCCGGAATCCGCTATGATGACCGCCTGGAGCAGGACATGATCGCCCTGCCGATCGGACCCCGTATCCAGCGGTTTGCCACGGCCGCGTCCAAAGCATATCTCGATCGGCATGGCCGACCGGAGCATCCGCGCGACCTGCTCGGCCATGCCTGCCTGCTCGGTCGTTTCTCAAGCGGGGCCCTGGCGAGCCCCTGGGAGTTCGAACGGGAAGGTGAGGTCGTGCGTATCGAACCGTCCGGCCCGTTGATCGTCCGTGCCGGTGGCGGCACTGACCTCGCGGTCGATGCAGCGGTGGCGGGGGCGGGCGTCATCCACCTTTTCGAGGACTGGCTACGCCCGCTATTCAACAGTGGAGACCTTGAGCCGGTGCTGGAAACCTGGTGGCAACCGTTCTCCGGCCCGTTTCTCTATTATCCGGGTCGCCGGCTTGTGCCGGCACCTCTGAGGGCGTTTATCGATTTCGTGCGTTCCGCGGCCTGGACGGATTAGAAACGCGATTCATTTGCGTTTCGCCGCCTGCCAAAGCGCCTCCATCCGCTCCAGCGATGCGCCTTCGAGTGTCTCTCCTGACGCATCAAGATGCTTCTCTATATATTTGAATCGACGCCTGAATTTCGTGTTAGTGCCGCGGAGCGCCTGCTCCGGGTCGGCGCCGACATGGCGGCCGATATTGACGAGTGCGAATATCAGGTCTCCGAGTTCGTCGGTGATCTTCTCGGGGCGGTCCTCGGCCAGCGCCTCGCGCAGTTCGCCGATCTCTTCCTCGATCTTGTCGAGGATGGGGGCGGCCTCCGACCAGTCGAATCCGACCTTCGCCGCGCGCTCCTGCAGCTTGATCGCCTCGGTCAGTGCCGGAAACGAACGCTGCACGGCGCCGAGGTGCCCGTCGTGGCGCTCCTCGGCCATACCGCGGCGCTGGCGCTTTTCGCTCCGCTCCGCCTTCTCCTCCTGCTTGATCGCGTCCCACTGCACCTTGACGGCTTCGGCGGTTGCCGCGTCCGAGACGGCGAAGACGTGCGGGTGGCGGCGGATCATCTTCCTGGTGATCGCTTCGACGACGTCGCCGAACGAAAAGAGGCCGGCTTCCTCCGCCATCCGCGCGTGGAACACCACCTGAAGCAGCAGGTCACCGAGCTCATCGCAGAGGTCGTCCGGGTCGTTGCGCTCGATCGCGTCGGCGACCTCGTAAGCCTCCTCGATCGTGTAGGGTTTGATCGTCTCAAACGTCTGGACGATGTCCCAGGGGCAGCCGGTCTCGGGGTTGCGCAGTGCCGCCATGATCTCGATGAGGCGGTTGATGTCCTTGGAGGCTTGCATATTTCTTCTTTCGCTTAGTCCGGAGCGCGGTGGCAAACCGCCTCGATGCGACGTCCATCGGGGTCGATGACGAAGGCCGCGTAATAGTTGGGATGATATTGCGGCCGGAGGCCCGGCGCACCGTCGTCGGTCCCGCCGTTGGCCAGCGCCGCCGCATGAAAGGCGTCGACGGCGGCCCGTGACGGTGCCGAAAGCGCATAATGCGTCCTCGGGTGGTTGACGAGCGCGGGGACATCCACCAGGCCGACATAGAAGTCGTCCGAACCGTCGACGGCCCAGCCGGCAGATGTCTCAGTGACGGCACATTCCACGGCCCCGAGCGGGGCGAATGCGGCCGTGTAGAAGCGCCGGGCGCGGTCGAGGTCGGTCGTCGGAAGCGAGATGTGGTCGAGCATGCCCATGGCGGCGGGTCCTCCCTGCGCTGTCTTGCGGTCAGTTGAGCGGAATGGAATTCTCGTCCTTGGTGGACTGGTAGCGCTCGGAGAGCCCGGCATACACCGCCTTGATGCGCGACGACTGCTCGAAGAGCGCGGCGCGGTCGGCATCCGGCGCCATTGCGATCAGTTCGGCGATCCAGTGCGAATGCCAGAACGCGTTCGCTTTCCGGTAGCCGCCGGGCTCGAGTCCAAAGACTTCCTTCAGGATCTTGAGGTCGTGCGGGATCGCGAAGGCGTCGCGGCTGTCCTCGTGGCTGAAGAAATAGTAGAAATTGTCGAAACCCGCCCAGGTGATCGCCGACATGCACATGGTGCAAGGTTCGTGGGTCGAGAGGAAGACGAGGTCACGCGTGTCCGGCCGTTCGGCGAGCTCGTAGAACCTTTTCAGCGTATGGACTTCGCCGTGCCAGAGCGGGTTCTCCGTCTCGTTGTTGGTCTCGGCGAGAACCAGCGAGAGATCGGATTTCCGGAGCACGGCCGCGCCGAACACCTTGTTGCCTGCAGCAACCCCGCGGGCGGTGAGTGGCAGAATGTCTTGCTCGATAACGTCGAGGAGGCGTGCGACGGGGACGGGCGTTGTTGCGGTGGTCAAGGTGTTGTTCCTGTTGTTGTCCGGTTATCCTTGGCCGGGCGTGCGGCAAAAGTCAAAACGACAATTGCGCAAGTGTCTCGGGTGAGCGGCCGGTGATATTTGCTCGGATTTGGCGGATGCTTGGGAAAGAAATGTCCCTGTGCCATTCCGGTCGGATTCCTGTTTCTTCAAACCGTTGCCCCGAACGGCGATAGTGGCCCAATCTGCAACAGGGTCGCGTCATGGCTGCAAACGAGCACCAGCTTTCCGTCTTTCCCGCCTTCGTCAAGGTCGCGGGTGCCGTCGTCGCCGTGTTCGGCAACGGGGCGGAAGCGTTTGCCAAGACGAGGCTGTTGAAGAACACTGCGGCCCGCGTGGTCGCCTACGCCGACCGCCCGCGTGCCGACTATGCCGAATTCCTTGCCGCCTCGGGTGTCGAGGTCCGACGCGAACCCTTTGCCGCGTCCCAGGTCGAGGGCGCGGTTCTGGTCTTCGCCGCGACAGGCGATGCCGCCGCCGATCGCGCGATCGTCGCCGCGGCGCGTGAGCGGAACATTCCGGCGAACGCCGTCGACCAGCCCGAGCATTGCGACTTCTTCACGCCGGCGCTCGTCAACCGCGCCCCGATTGCCGTCGCGATCGGCACGGAAGGGGCAGGCCCCGTGCTTTCTCAGATGATTCGCGCCGAGATCGACCGGCGGCTGCCGAAGACGCTCGGACGGCTTGCGCGCCTCGCCGAAGACTGCCGCGCCGCCGTCGACCGGACGGTTCCGCGCGGTTCCGCACGCCGGGCCTTCTGGCGCCGGTTCTTCCGCGGCGATGTTGCGTCTGCCGTGGAAAAGGGCGATGTCGCCGGCGCTCGCCGCAATGCCGTCCGACTGATGCAAGAGAGTTCCGCCGTCGAGCGGGGCCGGATCTTCCTGGTCGGTGCCGGTCCAGGCGCCGAAGACCTGCTGACCCTGCGCGCCCATCGGCTACTGATGGAAGCCGACACGATCGTCTATGACGCGCTGGTGCCACAGGCCGTCGTCGACATGGGCCGGCGTGATGCCGAGCGCATTTCCGTCGGCAAGCGCAGGGGCTGCCATACGAAGTCGCAGGACGAGATCAACGCACTGCTCGTCGCTCTCGGTCGCGCCGGCAAGCGTGTCGTGCGGCTGAAATCCGGCGACCCGCTCGTCTTCGGACGCGCCGGCGAGGAAATGGCGGCGCTGCGCGATGCCGGCATTCCTTACGAGGTCGTGCCGGGCATCACCGCCGCCTTCGCTGCCGCCGCCGATTTCGAGCTGCCGCTGACGCTGCGCGGGGTCGCCTCGTCGCTCGTCTTCACGACCGGTCACGACCTGAATGGCGAGGCGCTGCCCGACTGGGCGCGGCTTGCGCTTTCCGGCGCCACCGTTGCCGTCTATATGGGGCGCACCGTGGCCGCTTCCGTCGCCGCGCGCTTGATGGCGGCGGGGCTTGCCGACGACACGACGGTCGCGGTCGTAGAGAATGCCGGCCGCGACGAACGTCGCCTGTTGCATGGCACGCTGCGGGAGCTCCCGGACCTGGAGAAGCGCGCGGAGCTTGAAGGGCCGGTGATGGTCATCATCGGTGACGCTGTCGCCGGCGCGAATTTCGACCGTTCCGAACCGCTGCGGGGCAAGGTCGCCCGCCGCGCTACACTCGTGAGGATCTGACATGGCAGAGAAAGTACTGACCGCAAATCGCCTCGGCGACGGGATCGCCGTCTGGCTTGATGCGAACGGCCAGTGGACCGAGAACCTGCAGGAGGCGTTCGTCGCCCGCCACTCCGAAGCCATAGAGGCGCTGGAGGCGGCGGGACGTCGCGCCTTTGCGAGCAACCTCGTTCTCGATGTCAACGTCGTCGATGTTGAGGAGCAGGGCGGCGTCCTGCGGCCGAGGCGCCTGCGTGAGCGCATCCGTGCGCTCGGTCCCACCATTGCCTATGCGGACGGCCACGGTTTCGCCGATCCGGATTTCATTGCCGCCTGAGGAACCTCATGTATCGCTACGATGAATTTGATCATGCCTTCGTCTCGGCCCGCGTCGAGCAGTTTCGCGACCAGATCGCACGCCGGCTGAAGGGCGAGATCGCCGAGGATGCCTTCCGGCCGTTGCGCCTGATGAACGGCGTGTACCTGCAGCTGCATGCCTACATGCTGCGGGTCGCCATCCCCTACGGCACCCTGAATTCCCGACAGATCCGGATGCTCGCCCATATTGCGCGCCGCTATGACCGTGGTTACGGCCATTTCACGACCCGGCAGAACATCCAGTACAACTGGCCTCGGCTCGTCGATACGCCGGACATTCTGACCGAACTCGCAAGCGTCGAGATGCACTCGATTCAGACCTCCGGCAACTGCATCCGCAATGTGACCGCCGACCACTTCGCCGGCGCCGCTGCCGACGAGATCGCCGATCCGCGTCCGTACGCTGAAATCTTGCGCCAGTGGTCGTCGGTTCATCCGGAGTTTTCGTTCCTGCCGCGCAAGTTCAAGATCGCGGTCACCGGCGCGCCGAGCGACCGGGCGGCGATCCAGGTGCATGATATCGGCCTGCATCTGAAGAAGGACGAGAGCGGCGCGCTCGGCTTTGCCGTTTATGTCGGGGGCGGGCAGGGGCGCACGCCGCTCCTCGCCAAGAAGATCCGTGACTTCCTGCCGGAAGAGGACATGCTCTCCTACGTTACGGCGATCGTGCGGGTCTATAATCTCCACGGCCGGCGCGACAACAAGTTCAAGGCGCGCATCAAGATTCTCGTTCATGAAACCGGCGTCGAAGAAGTGACGCGGCAGGTAGAGGCGGAATTCGAGACGATCCGTGACGGCGAACTGAAGCTGCCGGACGCCGACATCCGCGCAATCGAGCAGTATTTCACATTGCCGGCGCTCGCCGAGCGTCCGGAAGGCTGGGCCGAGCTCGCGCGCGCCAAAAAAGCCGATCCGGATTTCGCCGCCTGGGTCGCCCGCAATGTGGCGCCGCACAAGCACCCTGACTACGGCATGGTGACGATCTCGCTGAAGCCGATCGGCGGCACGCCGGGGGACGCCAGCGCCGAGCAGATGGACGTCGTCGCCGACATCGCAGAACGGTATGCTTTCGACGAAATCCGCGTCAGCCACGAACAGAACCTCGTGCTGCCGCATGTGGCACTCGCCGACCTGCCGACCGTCTACGCGGCTCTGGTCCAGACCGGCCTCGCAACGGCCAATGCCGGGCTGATCACCGACATCATCGCCTGCCCGGGCCTCGACTACTGCGCGCTGGCGAATGCCCGCTCTATCCCGGTCGCCCAAGAAATCTCCAGGCGCTTCGCTTCTGCCGAACGGCAGGAGGAGATCGGTACGCTGAAGATCAAGATTTCCGGCTGCATCAATGCCTGCGGCCATCACCATGTCGGCCATATCGGCCTGCTCGGCGTCGAGAAGAAGGGAGCCGAGCTTTACCAGATCACCCTCGGCGGTTCCGGCGACGAGAACGCCTCGATCGGCGAGATCATCGGTCGCGGCTTCGAGCCAGAAAAGGTGACCGACGCGGTAGAGACGATCGTCGACACCTATCTCGGTCTGCGGCTTTCGCGTGAGGAGACCTTCCTCGACGCCTATCGCCGCGTGGGTCCGCAGCCGTTCAAGGATGCTCTCTACGGGGAAGCGGCGGAAGCCGCGTGAGGAAGAACTGATGACGAGCATTTGGAAAGAAACGGGATTCGTCGAAAACGATCCGTGGGTGATCGAGACGGATGAGCGCAAGTCAGGCGAGGGGGAAACACCCGTTCTCGCTCTCGCGACCTTCCTCGAAAGGGTGGAAGAGAGCAACGAAGGCGGTTTCGGCGTCCTGATCGCACCCGCCGACGACGTCACGAAGCTCGCGCCTTATCTCGACCGGATCGCGCTGGTGGCGCTGGTGTTTCCGGCGTTCAGCGACGGTCGTGCCTTCAGCCATGCATCCATCCTGCGCGGACGCCTCGGCTACACTGGCGAGATGCGCGCCGTCGGCGATATCCTCATCGATCCGATTCCGCTGATGCTGAGGTCCGGCTTCGATAGCTTCGCCGTAACCAACGAGGTCGCGCGGCGACGTCTTGCCGAAGGGCAGCTGCCGGGGATCGCCGATCACTATCAGCCTGCGGCCAGGGTAACGACAGCGCCCGGCGGCTACAGCTGGCGGCGAACGAGCCGCGCGGCTGGATAAGACATCACGAAATTACTATATTAGCACCGACGATTTGACTGTGATCAAGGTCGCGGTCTTCCAAGCCAGGCATACGGTCGCGAACGGTTCTGACAACCGTGACGGAATGCCCGGTTTCGCCGCCGCGGCGCATAGGGTATATGGCCCCCGTGGCCGACAGAGAGACGAGAACAGGAAGCGACACAGCATGAATGCTCCAGTGATGACCAAATCCGCGGAACTCATCGTGCCGGAAGGCGTCTACGCCGAGACCGTGCTCAGCGTGACCCATTATACGGACCGGCTGTTTCGTTTCCGGATGACGCGTCCTGCCGGCTTCCGCTTCCGTTCGGGCGAGTTCGCGATGATCGGGCTCGTCGTAGACGGAAAGCCGATCTACCGCGCCTATTCGATCGCGAGCCCCTCCTGGGACGAAGAACTGGAATTCTTCTCGATCAAGGTTCCCGATGGTCCGCTCACCCAGCATCTGCAGCGCATCCAGCCGGGCGACAAGGTGCTGATGCGCAAGAAGCCGACGGGAACGCTGGTGCTCGATGCGCTTACCCCCGGCAAGCGGCTCTATATGTTCTCGACCGGTACCGGTATCGCGCCGTTTGCCAGTCTCATCCGCGATCCGGAGACCTACGAGAAGTTCGAGGAGGTCATCCTCACCCATACCTGCCGGCAGGTCGCAGAACTGAAATACGGTTTCGACCTGATGGAGGAGATCCGCAATCACGAGTTCCTGGCGGATATCGTCGGCGACAAGCTCAGGCATTATGCGACGGTCACCCGCGAAGACTATCCCTTCCAGGGCCGGATCACCGATCTCGTCGAGAGTGGCAAGTTGTTCACCGATCTCGGTGTGCCGCCGCTCGACCCTGCGGTTGACCGCGGCATGATCTGCGGTTCGGCGGACATGCTGAAGGACACCAAGGCGCTGCTCGAAAAAGCGGGCCTCACCGAAGGTGCCAACAGCAAGCCGGCCGAATTCGTCATCGAGCGCGCCTTCGTCGGCTGACGCCTTTTCCTTTTCGAAGCCTTCAAGGCGGCCGGATCTTCCGGGCGTTTTTCTTTGAGACTATCGGGTTCTGTGGAGTTCAGGCCCCGGCGAGATGCGAGATCAGCGCCTCCATCGCCTTTCGCGCTTCGGCAGCGTCGCCGTTGTGGATCGCCCGAATGACGCTCACATGGAAAGCGACCGAACGATCCATCTTTTCGGGCGTTGCCCGCGCGAACCACAGCCGGCGGGAGTGCGTCTGCAGCGGCGCCAGCGCGGCGATCAGGAACCGGTTCGGACAGGCCTCTTCGAGTATCTCGTCGAACTGTTTGTCTGCCGAAAGAAACCCTTCGAAGTCACCCGCGACGGCAGCTGCGGTCATCGCCTGGGCGCAGGAGAGCAGTCCTTCGCGCTGCTCCGCGTCGGCGCTCGTGGCCGCGAGGGAGGCGGCGAGTGGTTCGAGCTGATGCCGCACCGCCATGATATCCTTGTGATCCTCGGGGTGAATTTCGCTGATGAGCAGGCCGACCCGCGGCTTCACTTCGATCAACCCCTGCCACTCGAGCTTCTGGATCGCCTCGCGGACGGGGGTACGTCCGTGGCCGGCGAGATCGATCAATTCCTTCTCGGTCACCTTGGCGCCGGGCTTGAGCTTCAACGTCACGATTTCGCGCTCCAGGGCGCGATAGGCGAGGTGGCTAAGCGATCCAGCTTGTTTCGACATAGATGACCCTTTCTGATATATCAGATATTGACATGTCGCATTCGAGATGGCAAGCTTCACTGATATATCAGCAAAGGAGCTCCACATGTGGAAGGGTGTATTTCCCGCGGTAACGACCAAGTTCAAGGAAGACGGCGCGCTTGACCACGCCGAGATGGAACGCTGCTTTGCGCTCCAGTTCGAGGCGGACGTGGACGGCATGATCGTTTGCGGCTCGCTCGGCGAGAACATGACGCTGGATCCGGACGAGAAGATCGAGATCCTGAAGATCGCGAAATCGGTTTCCCGTGGCAAGCCGGTTCTAATGACCATCTGCGAAAGCGCCACGCGCCGTGGCAAGGCTGCCGCCGTCGCTGCCGCCAAGGCCGGAGCCGACGGCTTCATGGTCCTGCCGGGTGTGCCTTACAAGTCGGCGCCAGCCGAAACGATCAACCACATCCGCGCCGTCGCCGTCGCCGGCGAACGTCCGGTCATGGTCTACAACAATCCGGTCGGCTACGGCGTCGACGTGACCATTCCGATGTTCGAGGAACTGGCGAAGGACGACCAGGTCGTGGCGATGAAGGAATCGACCGATGACATCCGTCGCGTCACCGAGGTCTTCAATACCTTCGGAAACCGCTTCGACGTCTTCACCGGCGTGGACAACCTAGCGCTCGAAAGCCTGATGATGGGCGCCGATGGCTGGGTTGCCGGTCTCGTGGTCGCCTTCCCGAAGGAAACCGTCGCCATCTACAAGCTCGCCAAGGCCGGCCGCTACGACGAGGCGCGGGCGATCTATCGCTGGTTCCGTCCTCTGCTCGACCTCGACGTCTCGACCTTCCTCGTCCAGCAGATCAAGCTCGCCGAAATCTTCGCGATCGGCTCCAACGACCGCGTCCGCGAGCCGCGCCTCCCCCTTTCGGGCGAGCATCGCGCCCGTGTCACGAAGATCATCGAGACGGCGCTCGCCAACCGTCCGGCCCTTCCGGCGCTCTGAGCGACAGCGCAGGAGAACACGAAGAGGGGCGGCTCGACCGCCCCTTTTTCGTCTGATCACAGGCATGCAACCCAATGTCGCGAAGATCTCCGGTTGGGAACGGACGCGATCACTTTCGTGGCAGGCGATGTCGTGCTAGGCGAAAGCTCTGCTCGGCGGAGATCATGGAGAGGCGCGCGACATGAAGAAAAGCAACCTGGCGGCTTTCGTTCGATCCGAGGGATATGTGCCGCTCGCCTGGGCCGGCTCGACCGCGAGCATGGACTACCTGAATATCGGCGATGCTCTCAGCCCGGTGATGGTTGCCCTGCTGTCTGGCAGGGACGTCCGGCGTCGCCCCTCGAAGTCGGCCAGCCTGCGCATGGCTTGCGTGGGGACGATCGGACATGGATTTTTGGGCGGCGAGGTCTGGTTCTGGGGAACCGGATGTTCGCCATGGGTAAACCCTGCCGCTCGCAGCGGGGAGCGCGTGCCGTTCACGGTTCCGCCGGGGTCGGATTTCCGCGTGCTCGCGACCCGCGGTCCGGTATCCGAACGCCTGCTGACGGGCGGGAGGCCGCCCAGCGGTGTCTACGGCGATCCGGTCTGGTTGCTGCCACGCTTCTATGCTCCACCGATTGAAAAGAAGTGGAAGCTCGGAGTGATCGTACATCTTTCCGAGCTCACGGACCGCGAGGCCGAGGCCCACATCCGCGAGACGCTGGCGCGCTACCGCATTCCCGACGAACTGAAGCAGGATATCTGTCTGATCAACACCGTCTCGCCTATCGGGGTGCAGGGGATAAGGGAAAAGATCGACACCATTCTCGCTTGCGAGAGGATCGTCTCGACCAGCCTGCACGGAATGGTCTTCGCGGAAAGCTTCGGCATTCCCTGTCTGCATTTCGCCACCGACCTGCGCTTCTCGGGTTTGTCGGAGGTACAACTGTCGGAAGACTGCGGACTGGATTTGCGCGTTGTCGATCTCTACGCCGGCCTCGGGATGGCACGCCTGCCCGTCTACGGACAACCCACAGATCGGGAGACGGACTGGGCGGCTTTGATGCGTGCGATCGACGCAGCCTGGGAGCCGAGGCTGCTCGACGAGGATAGGCTGGTGGAGGCCTTTCCACTTGATTATGCACCTTTGCAGGCGCCTGTGGGAGCAACCATCTGGGATCATCCGGTCCTCACCGGACTCCTTTTGCAGCACGACGTCGCCGAACTTAATCGGCTGGACAAGGAGCAGCAAGCCCAGAAAGCGACCAAGGCGAACGTAGCGTCATCGCCGCTTCGGTCGCCCGTCCGTTCGTTCTTCGATCGTGTGCTTCAGAGGGATTGACCCGGTCCTCCACCAATAACATCACTCGTGCCTGAGCGCCTCGATCGGGTTCATCTGCGCGGCGCGGCGGGCGGGGAAGTAGCCGAAGATCATGCCGATCGCCGCCGAGAAGATGAAGGCGAGGGCGATCACCGCCGGGCTGGTGACGAAGGGCACGTGGAGAAGGGTGACGGCGCCGTAGGCGAGCCCGAGGCCGAGCAGGATGCCGATGATGCCGCCGGAAAGCGACAGCGTCACGGCCTCCACCAGGAACTGCTGCAGCACCTGCCTTTCCAGCGCTCCGATCGCCAGCCGAATGCCGATCTCGCGCGTGCGCTCGGTGACGGACACCAGCATGATGTTCATGATGCCGATGCCGCCGACCAGCAGGCTGACGGCGGCGACCGCACCCAGAAGCCCCGTCATCAGCGTCGTCGTGCCGGTGAGCGTCGAGGCCATCTGCGTCATGTCGTTGACCGAGAAATCGTCCTCGCGTCCGGCGATGATCTTGCGCCGCTCGCGCAACAGGCGCTCGACATCCGCCTGCACCTTCGTGGTCGAGACCCCGTCACGCGCCGAGAGCGTGATGCTCGAGACGTCGGTGTTGCCGCCGATACGCCGCTGGAACACCTTGATCGGCATCACGATGATGTCGTCCTGATCGGAGCCCATACCGCTCTGGCCCTTCTTGTTGAGGATGCCGATGACGTCGCAGGACACCGATCCGACGCGGATCTTCTGTTCGAGCGCCGGTGTCGAGCCGAAGAGCTCGGTGCGGACCGTATTGCCGATGACGCAGACCGCCTGGCCGCCGCGTTCCTCCGTCGAGAGAAAGGCGCGGCCGGCGGCAAAGCTCCAGTCCATGGCGGTGAAATAGTCGCTTCCCGTACCGACGACGGTCGTCGTGTGGTTCTCGCCGCCGAAGATTGCGACCTGGCTCGACTGGTTGACCGGGGCAACCGCCTGGAGCCCGTTGATCTGGCTCCGGATCGCCTCGACGTCTCTGAGAGTAAAGCTCTTGGCGGAGGTGCTGGCGCGGCCGGGGCCGAACTGACCCGGCCGCACGAAAAGCAGATTAGTGCCGAGTTTGGAAATTTCGGCGGTCACCTGCGCCGTCGTGCCGTTGCCGATCGTCACCATGGCGATGACCGCAGCGACACCGATGACGACGCCGAGCACCGTCAGGAACGATCGCAGAAGGTTGCGGCTGATCGCCCGCAGCGCGAGCTTGACCGTTTCATAGAACATGGGACTCGGCTCCGCTGCTCGCGCTGTCATGGTCGA
Source organism: Ciceribacter thiooxidans (assembly GCF_014126615.1). Classification (NCBI taxonomy): domain Bacteria; kingdom Pseudomonadati; phylum Pseudomonadota; class Alphaproteobacteria; order Hyphomicrobiales; family Rhizobiaceae; genus Ciceribacter; species Ciceribacter thiooxidans. Next base: position 1,660,871 of record NZ_CP059896.1, on the reverse strand, counting down.
GGCGGCCGTCGACGAAACGCAGGTGGCGCCCCGCATAGGCGGCGATGTCCTCCTCGTGGGTCACCATGATCACCGTAATGCCCCGCTCGCGGTTGAGCCCGGTGATCAGTTCCATGATCTCGCGGCTGGTCTTCGTGTCGAGGTTGCCGGTCGGCTCGTCCGCCAGCAGCACCGCCGGGCTGGTGACGATTGCGCGGGCGATCGCGACACGCTGCTGCTGGCCGCCGGAAAGCTCCTGTGTCGTGTGGTGTTCGCGGCCGGCGAGCCCCACCTGTTCGAGCGCGATCTGCGCCAGCCGGCGCCGCTCACGCGCTTCCATGCCGCGATAGACCAGCGGCAGTTCGACATTCTCGATCGCAGAGGTACGCGCGAGAAGATTGAAGCCCTGAAAGACGAAGCCGAGCATGTAGCGCCGCAACAGTGTGTGCTGGCCACGGTCAAAGCCCGTGGTGTCGATCCCCTGGAATAGGTAGTGCCCCGAACTCGGCACGTCCAGGCATCCGAGAATGTTCATCGCGGTCGATTTGCCGGACCCGGAGGGTCCCATGATGGCGACGAATTCGTGGCTCCGGATCGTAAGGTCTATGCCGTCGAGCGCACGGATCGTCGCTTCACCGCTGCCGTAGAGCTTGGCGACTTGCCGGAACTCGATGAGGGGCGCTGTCGCCATCGTGCGCTCCGCTCAACCGTTCTTAGCCGTCGCGTCGGTGATCACGAGATCACCTTCGGCGAGCTCACCCTTGGTCACGACCGTGTTCTGACCGTCGCTGGCGCCGATCTCGATGTTGACGGCGGTTGCTACGCCGTTGCGCATCACCCATATCGTGCGTTCGCTGCCCTGTGGCTCTGCCGTGGTGAGCGAACCCATCCGCGGCGGGCGGAACATGCTGAACACGCCGCTGCTCCTTCCGGGTTTCACTGTCAGCGTTTCCGGCGGCGTGTAGCGCAGGGCCGCGTTTGGAATCAGGAGTGCATCCTTGATTGACTGGACCACGATGTCGGCCGTTGCGGTCATCCCTTGCCGCAGCAACATCTCGTCGTTTCTAACCTTCAGGATGCCCATATAGGTCACGACGTCGTTCACCGTTTCGGAGGCATAGCGGATTTCGGTAATTTCGGCCGGAAAGCGTTTGTCAGTAAAGGCGTCGACGGTGAAGGTTGCGGTCTGGCCGACCGCCACCTGACCGACATCCGCCTCGTCGATATCCACCTGCAGTTCCATTTCCTTCAGGTCGCCGGCAATGGTGAAGAGCTTCGGCGCCTCGAGCGAGGCGGCGACCGTCGCACCGGGGTCGACGGCACGCGAGAGAACGATGCCGTCGATCGGCGACACGATGGTCGCCTTGGCGAGGTTGACCTTGGCGAGATCCAGCGAGGCCTCCGCCGAGATGACGTCGGCCTTTGCGCTTTCGACCGTCGCGACGGCGGCCTCGTAGGTATAGCGGGCCGAGTCGAGATCCTGCTGGGTGGAGACACGGTTGCCGACCAGGCTGGTGAGGCGGTCGAGCGAGACCTTCGCCGACTTCTGGTCGGCTTCCGCCTTGGCGACTGTCGCCTTCGCCGACAGTAGCTTTGCCTCGGCGCTCTTCACGTCGGCCTGAAGTTTCGCAGTGTCGAGCCGCGCGACCACCTCGCCCTTCTTCACCGGGCTGTTGTAATCGACCAGAACGTCGCGAACGGTACCGGAGAGCTCGCTGGAGACCTCGACGCTGACCGTCGGTTCGATCGAACCCGTCGCCGTGACGATGACGGTCAGATCGCCCTTCTTCGCCTCGGCGGTCGTATAGCTATAGGTCGTCGGCTGGCTGCTGTAGAGGTAATAGCCGACGCCAAGCGCCGCGACCACGGCGACGGCGAGGCCGCGCCACAGCCACCGTCTGCCGCCGCGGGTGCGCGAGCTCTCCAGCAATTTCGCCAGTTCAGCCTGCCCGGCGTCGGGCGCCGGCCTTTCCCCGATGTCGTTCATCTTCCGTCCATCGCACACAGTTCCGAAATATCTTCGATCGGTATCGGACAATTTCCGCGCGCAGGGATTGACCGAAATCAAATACCGCGACGCGACATGCCCGCGACGACTGACGATCGTGTGTCGCACAAGACGGTTACAAGCCATAATGAAATATCGGTAATGGTAGACTTGGGCCCGGATGCGGTGGTGATGCGCCTAACCAGCCGCCGTGGCGGCATTCAGTCCTAGCAGTGCCGCGCCGATCAGCCCGGGTTCCATGCGGCACTCGGCCGGAACGACGATCGGCCGGGAGAAACGGCGAAGCGTGCGCCCCCGAACAGCGTCATCGATGGCGGCAAGCAGGGCACGGGCATTCGAGAGCCCGCCGCCGACCGGCAGGATCGTGGCGCCGGTCACGTTGACGACGAGCGCCAGCGGGCTTGCGATCACGTCGACATAGACGTCGATCGTCCGGACAGCTGCGGCGTCACCCTTCGACCAGTCCTCGATGATCTCTTCGCTCGTGAGCGTCACACCGTGAATGTGGCTGTGCAGCTTTTCCAGCCCGCGTGCGCTGCAGGTCGCGTCGATGCACCCCTTCTGTCCGCAGCCGCATGCGAACCGCGGCAGGTGCACTGGCGGATTTCCGGCCTCGGTCGCTGCAACAGGGCCGTGTCCCCATTCGCCGGCAAAGCCGCCGTCGCTGTTGATGAGCCTGCCGTCGATGACCAGACCGCCGCCGACACCGGTGCCGAGGATGACGCCGAACACGACCCTATGGCCGCGCCCGGCGCCCAGCCCGGCCTCCGCCAGAACGAAGCAGTCCGCGTCATTGGCAACGACCACCGGGAGCTTCAGCGCCGCCTTGAGGTCGGCGGCCAGCGGACGCCCGTGAATGCAGGGAATGTTGGCGACGACGGCGCATCCAGTGTCAGGATCGATGATCCCGGCGATCGAGAGTGCGATACAGTCGGGCTGACCGCCCGCCGCGTCAATCACCGTGCGCAGCGCCGCGACGAAGGCGTCGAAATCGCTCGCCGGGGTCGGAATGCGCGGAAATTGACTGATATCGTCTGGACCGGTCGCGACGGCGCCCTTGATCGCGGTTCCGCCGATATCGAAGCAGACGATCATCGGGCGTTTCCGGCTGCCGTTGCGTCGTAGACACATTCGCCGTCGATCCAGGTGGAACGGAGGTCGAGATCCGGCGACAGGACGATGAAGTCGGCGTCGCAGCCGGGCACAAGCCGGCCCTTCGAAACGGCTCCGATCGCCTCCGCCGGATAGGCGCTCGCCATCCTGAGGGCTTCCTCGAGAGGCAGGTCGAGCATCCGGTGCGCGCGACGCACACTGGCCAGCATGTCGATGTCGGCGCCAGCCAGCGTGCCGTCGGCGAGCGTCAGGCGGCCGTCGCGGCGGTAGACCCGGCGCCCGTTGAGTTCGAAACCGGTCTCGTCGCTGCCGATGCTCGACATGGCGTCCGTGACGAGGAAGATGCGTCCGGGGCCGCGTTTCGCCCTCAGCGCCACGCCCATCGTCACCGGATCGACGTGAAAGCCATCGGCGATCAGGCCGCAATGGAACGCGCCTTCGGAAAGGGCGGCACCGACAAGCCCGGGTTCCCGGTTGCCGAGCTGGCTCATTGCGTTGAAGAGATGCGTGACGAGGCTTGCACCGGCTTCCACGTAGGCTCCGACGTCGGCCGTCCTGCAATCGGTATGGCCGAGGCTCACTCTGAAGCCGGCGTCGACCAGCGCCCGCACCTGTGCCGGCGTCACGTTCTCCGGCGCCACCGTCGTCATGGCGTGGCCGATCCGGCGGCCGCAGGCGACCAATGCCGCGAGGTCTTCGCCAGTCATCGGACGAACGAGCGCGGGGTCGTGCGTGCCCTTGCGAGCGAGCGACAGGTGAGGTCCTTCGAAATGGAGCCCGAGATAGCCCGGCAGACCTTGCGCTGCCGCTTCCGCTGCCGCCTCGATCGCTTGTCCCCGGACGTCCGCCGTATCGGTGATCAGCGTCACCATCAGTGATGTCGTGCCGAAACGGGCATGGGTGTTGCAGATGGTGCGGATGCCATCGAGCGTCGGCGCGTTGTTGAAGAGCACGCCACCGCCGCCGTTCACCTGAAGATCGACGAAACCCGGCACGACCGTTGCGTCATCGAGGATGAGGAGCCGGCAGCCGGCGGGACGTTCCGTCGCCGGCAGCAGGGTCGTGACCTTGCCCTCCTCGACGATGAGCCCGGTATCGGTCAGGAACTGCTCGCCGTCGAAAATGCGGCTCGCGGTGATGAACAGGGGCGTGCTCATCTGGTCTCGGTCACTTTCTTGAGCGCCGCCGGTTTGTCTGGATCGAAGCCGCGGGCGCGCGACAGGGCTTCGACGAAGCCATAGTAAGGCACGACGAGCGCCAGCGCATCGGTGAGCGGATGACCCGTCGCGACGAAGGGCAGGGCGTGGGCGCCCGCGGCGGCGCCGGAGGTGATGAAGCAGGCGGCATTCTTCGCGGCGAGCGCCGAGACCGTCCCGGCGATCGATGTTTCCGCCTTGTCCCGTGCGGCGAAGGCGACGACGGGGAAATCCCGCTCAACCAGGGAGACGGGACCGTGCAGAACCTCCGCGGAGGAATAGGCCTCGGCGTGGAGCTCGCAGGTTTCCTTGCATTTCAGGGCCGCCTCGGAAGCGATCGCGAGCGTCGGGCCGCGGCCGAGCATGTAGAGCGAGTCCGTTCTGGACAAGGGTTCGAGCATGCCCGCCCAGTCGAGGCCGAGCGCGGCTTCCAAGCGGCCCGGCAGTTCCGCGACGGCCCGGCCGAGTTCGGCACTGCCGCTCCAGGCCGCTATGATCGCAAGCCCCGCGACGGCCGAATTGACGAAGGATTTCGTCGCCGCGACGGCGATCTCCGGCCCTGCTTGTATATCGATTGCAAGCGATGCTGCACGCGCAAGCGGCGAGGGCACGGTGTTGACGAGCGCGAGCGTCAGCGCACCACCGGTCCGGCTTCCCTCGGCCATCGCGACGATATCGGGGCTCGCGCCCGATTGAGAGACGGCAAAGGCGGCCGCCCGGCCGAGTTTCATCGGCGCGCCGTAAATAGAGGCAAGCGACGGGCCGAGCGAGGCGACGGGCAGCCCGAGCTCCAGTTCTACCGCGTATTTCAGGAAGTGGGCCGCATGGTCGGACGAACCCCGGGCAATGGTCACGACGACGCGCGGGTCGCGCTCGCGGAGCGCGCGGCCGGCCGCTGCGATATCGTTTGCCGAGCGTTCCAGAAGCCGCGCCGCGGCAACCGGGATCTCGTTGATTTCCTCTCGCATCTTTGTCGGCATCAGTTCGTCCGGAATTGGTGTTCTAGGGGGAGCCGATCGTCAGTTCGGCGACGAGGTCGTAGGCATCGCTGCGGTAGAGGGCACGCGACATTTCCATGACGCGGCCGGATTCGAGATAAGCGATACGCTGGACGGCGAGTGCTGCCGAACCCGGCGGCATGCCGAGTATCTTCGTCTCGTCGTCCGTCAGCACGACCGCAGATATGCGCTGGTTGGCCCGGATCGGACGGAACCCGCGCGAAAGCAGCAGCTTGTAAAGCGAATCCTCTATTGCCTCCGGGTTCGGCAGGATGTCGTCCGGCAGGCTCGTGCGTTCGAATGCGATCGGCATCTCGTTTGCCGTCCGCACCCTGACGAGGCGTGCGACGCGCGCACCTCCGACGAGCCCCAGCATCATCGTTTCCTCAGGCGTCGGAAAGAAGAGGCCGCGCTCGATCCAGATCGAGCCCGCCACCATGCCACGCCGGCGCATGTCCTCCGTGAACGACGTCAACTGGCTGAGTGGCTGCTGCATCCGCGGCACCGGCGCAACGACGAACGTACCCGAGCCCCGCCGCCGCACCAGAAGCCCCTCGGCAACGAGATCGTCGATCGCCTTGCGAACCGTCACGCGACTGATCTGGGCGACATCGGCGATGTCCCGTTCCGCGGGCAGGGCGTCGCCATGTTTCAGCCGACCCGAAGACATCGCGTCCTGGATCATCTTCTTCAGCCGCACATAGAGGGGGCCGCCACGAACGCTCTGCAACTGCTCAAGGGGAAGTGTCTCGCTCATGATCGGTGTGTGCCCCAAGCGTCGGTGGGGAACAAGCGCCAATTGCCGGCCAAGGTCGAAATCGTCGCAGCGTACATCGGCGCCTTTCAAGTTGCGGGGACCCGAACAATACCAACTAAGGACCTTTGCGGCAAATGGTTTTGCTAGATGTTACCAAAATGTCATCATCGACAAGAAAGTTTTGAGCAAAATCAGCTAATTACGCATCTGGGAAACAAAATGTGGCCACATACGGTAGACGATTGGGCTCTATTTGGTATTGTATATTAACCATTCCGGCGGGCGCCACGCAAAATAGGCGGCACACAAGAGTAAAGCAGGTGAGGGTTTGCCGGATGAAAACAACTTTCACGAATATCTGCGCGGACTCCATTCAGAGTTGACGGACATAGCAAGTCGGCGCAGTCTATGAAAAGTAATTGCATAAACAGGGAACGAAGTCATGAAAGTCGCCGTCATCGGACTGGGATTCCGTCTCGGCTATCTGGGACGAATCCTCAGTGAGATCGATCCGGATTTCGAGATCGTCGGTTATGTCGATCCGGCGCCCGCCGGTCTGGAGGCGCTCGAGCAGCGCGGCATTTCGTCCGGCCGCTCCTATCCCAGCCCCGAGGCGCTGATCGCGGGCGAGAAATTCGACCTTCTGATGATCGGCTCGCCGAATCACCTCCATCTGGAACATATCCGCATCGGTCTCGAGGCCGGGCTGACCGTCTTCACCGAGAAGCCGATCGTCGTGTCGATAGAGGAGAGTTATGCGCTCGCCTCGCTGCTGGCGAAATACGGCCATGACCGACTTCTGGTCGGCCTCGTCTTGCGCTATTCGCCGCTCTATCGCGACCTGCGCAGAGCGCAGGCGGAGGGGCGTCTCGGCGAGGTCGTGTCGATAGAGGCGTCCGAGCACATCGAGCCCTATCACGGCGCCTTCTTCATGCGTGACTGGCGTCGTTACGGACGCTACGCCGGCGGCTTCATGCTGGAAAAATGCTGCCACGATCTCGATCTCTACAACGGTGTCGTCGGTGCGCGCCCGCGGTTCGTGGCGAGCTTCGGTGGTCGCAAGAGCTTTGTGCCGGAAAACGCGCCGGCGGCCACCGGCGCCAACGATCTCGAAGTCTATCATCGCAAGCCGAGCGGCTGGATGGGGTCGGACCGGGTCTTCGACAGCGACGCCGACATCATCGACTACCAGACCGCGATCGTCGAATACGAGAACGGTGCCTCGATGACCTTCCACACCAATCTCAACGTGCCGGACCAGTTCCGTCGCTTCTGCGTGATCGGCTCCAAAGGCATGGCCGAAGGCGATTTCGTCCGCGGCTACATGAACGTCCACGATGCCCGCACCAACGAGAAGACGGTCGCCAACACCTACACGGCGCCGTCCGACGAGTCGCAGCATTACGGTGCCGACGAGCAGATGGCGGCCGACGTGCTGGCCTTCGTCGAAGAGGGGCGGCCGCAGCCGGTTTCGGCCATCGATGCGCTCGAGGCCGGCATCCTGGCGCTGGCGATGGACGAGGCACGGCTTGGCCGCAAGGTGATCGACCTCGCGCCGGTCTGGGCGACGTTTGATGCTTGTCTTCAGGGGCGCGAGGTTCCGCTCGCCGCCCGTTCCGCCTGAGGTTCGCCATGCAGGCCAGACGAAGCGCCATCATCTTTGCCTGGTTGCTGCTCGCGCCGGCGGTCTTCTATGTCGCGACGATCGTCGCCTATCCGCTGGTCGACACCGTGATCCTGTCGTTCACCGACGCTTCGCTGAAGCGTGTGACCAACTGGGTCGGCTGGGTAAATTACGACAAGATCTTCAACGCGACCTTTGCCGAAGTGATCCTGCGAACCTTCGTCTGGACGTTCTTTTCGGTGACGATCAAGATGGTCATCGGCACCTTCGGCGCGACCATGCTCAATACCGCGGTGCCGGGCCGCGCAATCTTTCGCGTGTTGACCATGCCGCCGTGGATCGTGCCGATGGCGATCGGCATCTTCATGTGGGGCTGGATGTACAACGGTCAGTTCGGCATGATTTCGGGCCTGCTGCAACGCTTCGGCTTCGTCGACGGACCGGTCGCCTTTCTCGCCCACGGTTCGACTGCCTTCTGGGCGACGATCTTCACCGACGTCTGGATCGGCGTGCCGATGGTGACGCTCTATATGCTCGCCGCCATCCAGGCCATTCCGCAGGATCTCGACGAAGCCGCCTGGACGGACGGAGCCGGCCGCTTCTACCGCTTCCGTCGCATCACCCTGCCGCTGCTGCTGCCGGCAATGATCACCATGTCGATGATCTCGCTGATTTCGACCTTCAATTCCTTCGACATCATCTGGATCCTGACCCAGGGTGGACCGACCGGCGAAACGACGACGATGATCATCGACACCTACCGCACGGCGATCGGGTCGAAGAAGTACGGGGAGGGCGCTGCCCGCGCGGTGCTGATCTGCATCTTCCTGTCGATCTTCTGCATTGCCTACTTCCGCGTGACCAGCCGCCTTGCCGTCGGAGAGAAGCGATGAGACAGCCGAGTTCCATGATCAACCGCTACCGGTGGTACGAGATCGCCGGCATCTATACCGGCATCGCGATCTTCCTCACCTTCGTGCTCGCACCTTTCGTCGAAGGTTTCCTCGTTTCGCTGAAGCCGCTCAGCCAGCTCTTCTCCTCGCCATACCGCTTCTGGCCGGAGAACGGTTCCTTCGAGGCCTACCGCACCATGTGGGTCAGCGTGCCGGGCTTTGCCCGCTACATCTTCAATTCGTTCTTCATTTCCGGCGTGGCGACCCTGGTCGTGCTGCTGCTCGTCGTCCCGGCCGCCTATGCCTTCGCGCGCTTCGATTTCCGGGGCAGGGGGCCGCTGCTTGGCGCCTTCCTTGCGGTCAACATGTTCTCCGGCGCCGTTCTGCTCATCCCGCTCTTCCGGCTGATGCGCTCCTTCGGCGTCCTCAACACCTATCTCGCGATGATCGTCCCCGGCGCCGCTTTCCTGATCCCGACGGCGATCTGGCTGCTGCGGACCTACATGATGCGCATCCCGAGGGAGCTCGAGGAAGCCGCCTATGTCGACGGCGCCGGCTATTTCTACACCTTCCGGCGGGTGGTCCTGCCGCTTGCCGCACCCGGCATCGCCGTCGTCGCCATCACCACCTTCATCGGCGCCTATGCCCAACAGTTCATCTTCGCGCTGACCTTCAATTCCAAGACCGAGTACATGCCGCTGCCGATCGGGCTCTTTGCCTATTTCGGGCGGCAGGAGGTGGTCTGGAACGAATTGATGGCCGCAAGCTTCGTCGGCATAGCGCCGGCGCTGATCGTGATCTTCTTCCTGCAGCGCTACCTAGTGAGCGGGCTCACCGCCGGCGCCGTCAAGTAGGAGACGACCTGCACATCTGAAATACCGAAGACCAACCTGTCAAAATAAGGGGAACCGCAGATGAAAAGGACTTTTAGCATTCTCGCCGGCGCAATGGTGCTGCTCGCCGGCTCGGCACTGCCGTCGCTTGCTGCCGACCAGGAGATCAGCTGGATCTATTGCGGCGACAAGATCGACCCGATCCACGAGAAGTACATCAAGGAATGGGAAGGAAAGAACGCCGGCTACAAGGTCGTTCCGGAAGTCGTCGGCTGGGCGCAGTGCCAGGACAAGGCGACGACGCTCGCCGCTTCCGGCTCTCCGGCAGCCCTCGCCTATGTCGGTTCGCGGACGCTGAAGGAATTCGCCGAGAACGACATGATCGTTCCGGTGCCGATGACCGACGAGGAGAAGGCGAGCTATTATCCGAACATCGTCGACACCGTCACCTTCGACGACACCCAGTGGGGCGTGCCGATCGCCTTTTCCACCAAGGTCCTCTACTGGAACAAGGATCTCTTCAAGCAGGCGGGCCTCGATCCGGAAACCCCGCCGAAGACCTGGGCCGAAGAGATCGCCTTTGCCAAGCAGATCAAGGAGAAGACTGGCATCGCCGGTTACGGCCTGCCGGCGAAGACCTTCGACAACACGATGCACCAGTTCATGCACTGGGTTTACACCAACAATGGCAAGGTGATCGACGGCGACAAGATCGTCATCGACAGCCCGGAAGTGCTGGCCGCGCTCCAGGCCTACAAGGATATCGCCCCTTATTCCGTCGAAGGCGCGACCGCCTACGAGCAGAACGAGATCCGCGCGATCTTCCTCGACGGCAAGGTCGGCATGATTCAGTCCGGCTCGGGAGCCGCCGCTCTTCTGAAGGAGCGCGACATCAACTGGGGCATCGCGCCTCTGCCGCTCGGGCCTTCGGCCAAGGGTGAGGGGACATTGCTGATTACCGACAGTCTCGTGGTCTTCAAAGGTTCGGGCGTCGAGGACAAGGCGACCGAGTTCGCCAAGTTCATCACCTCTCCCGGTCCGCAGGGCGAATATGAGCTGCAGGGCGGTGCCGGCCTCACGCCGCTGCGTCCCGGCCCGAAGGTCGACGAGTTCGTCGCCAAGGATCCTTACTGGAAGCCGCTGATCGACGGCATTACCTATGGCGGCCCGGAACCGCTGTTCACCGATTATCGCGGCTTCCAGAACGTGATGATCGAGATGGTGCAGTCGGTCGTGACCGGCAAGGCCGAACCCGCGGATGCCCTGAAGAAGGCCGCCGCCGAACTCGACCAGTACAAGTAAGCTGCAAGACGGTCGCGGGCGAAAGCCCGCGACCTCGCTTTCGCAGGAACGGCCGGCACCCGCACGCAGGACGCCGGCAGCGTGGAGAAACAGGGACGTGGGTCAGCTTAATCTCAACAGGGTCGTCAAGTCCTACGGGCATTTCGAAGTCATCAAGGGCGTTTCGCTCGAGATCGGTGACGGAGAGTTCGTCGTCTTCGTCGGTCCTTCCGGCTGCGGGAAGTCGACGCTTCTGCGCATGATCGCCGGGCTCGACGACACCAGCGGCGGCGATATCGTCATCGATGGCGAGCGGGTCAATGACAGGCCGCCGGTTGAGCGCGGCATCGCCATGGTCTTCCAGTCCTATGCGCTCTATCCGCACATGTCGGTGTTCGAAAACATCGCCTTTCCGCTGCGGGTCGAAAAGATGCCGGAGGCGATGATCCGCGAGAAGGTTGAGGCGGTCGCGACGATCCTGAAGCTCGAACAGCGGCTCGAGCAGCGACCGGGCATGCTCTCCGGCGGCCAGCGCCAGCGCGTGGCGATCGGCCGGGCGATCGTCCGGGAGCCGAAGATCTTCCTGTTCGACGAGCCGCTTTCGAACCTCGATGCAGCCCTTCGCTCGGATATGCGGATCGAGCTCACCAAGCTGCATCGCGACCTTCAGGCGACGATGATCTATGTCACCCATGACCAGGTCGAGGCGATGACCATGGCCGACCGCATCGTCGTGCTGAACGCCGGCGACGTGGCGCAGGTCGGCGCGCCGCTCGAACTCTATCACAAGCCACAGAACCTTTTCGTCGCCGGCTTCATCGGCAATCCGAAGATGAACTTCGTGCCCGTGACCTGCACCGCGGTCGGCGAGGACGGGGTCATGATTTCCTATGAAGGGCAGTCGGCGACGATCGCCGTCGAAGCGCCGGCCGGTCTCGTCGGCGAGACACTGACGCTCGGTATCCGCCCGGAGCATACGACTCTTGCTGCCGGCGACCTCGCCATCCGCGTCGTGCCGTCGGTGATCGAGCGGCTCGGCATCAATACGGTCGCCTATGCGAGCCTGCCCTCCGGTGAACCCTATTGCGCGCTCTTGCCGGGCTCGGCACCGATCCGTGCCGACGAGCCGATGCTGACCGGCATCATGGCGGCGGACTGTCACCTCTTCGATCCCTCGGGGCGTGCGCTGGAGCGGCGTATCGACTGGCGCCGGTTCGAGCTGCCGGCCGCCGTGACCGCTGCGGAATGACGCCCGGACAGTTCACTCAGTCGGAAAACCCTCGTACTGGGGAAGGTCGTCGGTGATTTCGTACCATGGCGCCTTCGAGCCGACGAAGATGTGCATCGCCGGCCGGATCGAAGGAACGTCGATCAACGTGCCCATCGGCAGGTGCACCTTCACGGTACCGCGCTCGGCGATCCACGAATAGATGAGAGAACCGCAGGTGCGGCAATGCATGTCGTGGATACCGTCCGGATCGCCGTGCCGGAAGAGGTTGTCCGTACCGGCCGTAACCTCGAAATCCTCGACCGCAACGCCGGCGATCGGCTTGAAGGCCGAACCGGTGGTCCGCCGGCACTTCGAACAGTGGCAGTTGATCGCGTAGAGGAAATTGTCCGCGACCTCGTAGGTGACGGCCCCGCACATGCAGCCGCCGCGCAGCCGCGGCGCCTTCCGCAACTCTCCTTCGAATGCAACCATGCCTTTTCTCCTCCCGATGCGAGACAGTCGCGGTCGCGCACGCGCGACAGGCTACCACACCATGCCGTGGGCGACGACCGTCAGTGCCGGCTGGCGCCGATCTCATGCGACCTCGGCGCCGTGCGGATCGGCCGTCATCGGCCATATGTCGCGCCTCGCACGCCGGTAGGGATTGGTTGCCGGGTCGTTCGGGTAGGGGGAGCCGGCGGAGCAGTAGAGGATTTCCGACGCGATCTTCGAGAACGCGGCGTAGAAGTGGTTCGTCGACTTGATCACCAGGATGCGCTTGCTCTGCGGATTGATGCCCAGTGCGGTGAAAAGCGACGGATCGTAGCTCTGCACCCGGACGCTGCTCAACACGATGTCGATGCCTGCAAGGCGGATGTGTGCGGCGTCCCCGAAGGGGGCCACGCTCTCGCCAAAGCGCATTTCGGCATTCGGCACGACGCGCACGACCTCGACGAGCCCGTCGATGGGATTGCCGGTACCCGGCGCGGATTTCGCCCCGAAACGCAAGGGGATTTCCGCCCCTTCACCGGCCGCCATGCAGAGCTGGACGGCGATCGGGTCCCAGATCATGCCGACGGCCACGTCGGTCGCGCCGCGCGAAAGGAGCTCCTCCACGATCACCGTCGAATCGCCTGCGGTGCCGCCGCCGGGATTGTCCCACATATCGGCGATGACGACCGGGCCGCGGGTGGCAGCAAGCGCCCGGCTCACGGCCTCCTTCTCGTCGATCTGCGGCATCATGAACGTGCCGCGTTTCGAAAAGAGTTCGAGCCCGAGTTCGCGGGCGAGGTGTGCGCCTTTCTCGGGTTTCGCGTCGGTGACGGCGATCATCTTCGTGCCGAGTTCCGGTACGTCCCCGGCCATGAAGCCGTGGATGACGGAGAGCGACAGGACATCTTCGTCCTCCGCCTCGATCGCCATCAGTCTGTCGACGAAGGAGCGCATCGGTTCCCTGGAGGTCGGAAAGACGTCGATCATCCGGCAATCGAACACGGACATGACCGGTTTCACCCGGCCCTCCAGCGCATCGACCGTTATCCTCCACAGATCCTCGGCGCGAGCGACGAAATCCGTATGCGGGAACTCCTTGAACACGACGAAGAAATCGGCCGCCGCCACGCGCTTTGCCGTCAGATGGCTGTGCGGGTCGAGCTCGGCGCAAAGCAGCACGTCCGGCCCGATGATCTCGCGGATGCGCGTGAGAAGGTCGCCCTCCGGATCGATGTAGCCGGCCGCGACCATGGCTCCGTGCAGGCCAAGCACCACGGCGTCGACCGGCATCGCCGCCCGCAACTGGTCGAGGATTTCGTCGCGCAGGCCCTCATAGGTCGCGCGGTTGACGAGGCCGGCGGGGTCGGCCCAGGTCGCCGTTCCCTCGATCAGCGTCCAGCCCTTCCCGGCTGCAACCCGGCGGCCGACGGTGATCGGTGCGGTGCAGAGCGTCGGCGTCTGCGGATGCGTGCCGGGTGGGGCGTAAAGAGAATCCTCGAAAGCGCGCCGGTCGATGCAGATGGGCGAGAAGGTGTTGGTTTCAGTTGCAAGGGCGGCGGTGAAGATGCGCAAGACGATGGCCTTCGGTGTCGTGAGAAGAGAGCCTCACCCCATGGGATAGGGCAGATAACCGGTAAAGCCGCTGATCTTCCAGCGGCCGTCGTGCAGACGGCAGTAATAGAGCGTCTGCCATTTCATGACGTCGAGACCGCCGTCGGTCATGCGGATGCCGCCGTCGAACTTCTTGCGCACCAGCGCCGTTTCGCCGGTGATCTCGATCTCTTCGAGCCGGGTGGTGCGGAAGATCGCCGTGCGCGGGTCTTCGCCATAGGTCTTGCCGGCGAAATCGTGCGCCTGCCGCAGCCACTCGTCGCGATACGCAGCGAGCGTCGGAAAGGCGAGCGTCCAGCGGTCGGGGTTCGTCTCGCGATTGCCGCTGATGCCGAGAAAGCCTTCCTCGATGAAATCGCCGGCGACCATCGACCAGTCTGCGGAGAGGAACGCATCGATATCCCGCGCAACCAGCATGTCCCAGATCGAGTGGCGCGCCGCGTCGGAGGCCGCGAACGGATTCTTGTAAGGATCTCGCGATGTGCTCATGTCGAAATTCTTTTCATAATGGTCGATTTCCTCTGGTCAAAATCGGTTTTCCATGCTGATTTGTCAATCAATCATGAAAACAATTTGCATAGGTGGGCGATGACAGTCAGGCGCTACGGCAGTGGGCAATCCGGTGCGGGCGGGCAGGGCCTGCCTTTTGCGCGCGCCGTCGAGGCCGATGGCTGGCTGCATGTTTCCGGCCAGGTCGCGATGGACAACGGCGAGATTATCCAGGGCGGCATCGTCGAGCAGACCCACAAGGCGATCGCCAACCTGATCGCCATCCTGCATGAGGCCGGTTACGGCGTCGAGCACGTCGTGCGCTGCGGCGTGTGGCTCGACGATCCCCGGGATTTCTGGAGCTTCAACAAGGTGTATCAGCAGTATTTCGGCGAGCATCCGCCGGCCCGCGCCTGCGTGCAGTCCTCCATGATGGTCGATTGCAAGGTCGAGATCGACTGCATAGCCTACAACCCTTCAAAATAGCGTTCGGAAGCGGGGAAGGGGCTGCGGTGGACATTTTCGCGACATTACAGGAAGAAACGGGGCAGTTTTCGCCCTCCGAGCAGCGTATCGTGGATATCCTGCTCAACCAGTTCGATTTCGCCGTCAATGCGTCCATCATCGAGCTTGCCGAGCGCGCCGAGGTCTCGCCGCCGACGGTCACGCGCTTCTGTCGCAGGCTCGGCTGCCAGAGCTTTGCGGATTTCAAGGTGAACCTTGCCCGCACCGCCTATGTCGGCGTGCGCTACCTCAATCCGGAAGCAGAAAGCACGAAGCCGGCGGACGTCGCCGCCGACGTCATCACCAAGGCGCAGAATGCGCTCTACCTCGTTCACCGGGCGCTCGACGCCGACATGCTGGAAAAGGCCGCGGACAGGCTGTCGCGGGCCGAGATGCTCTACGCCTTCGGCTCCGGTGGCAATTCCTCGATGGTCGCGGGCGAGATCCAGAACCGGCTGTTCCGGCTCGGCGTGCGGGTGACGGTCAGCAACGACCACGCCATGCAGCTGATGATGACGGCGGCGGCCCGTTCGAACGACGTCATCATCGGCTCGTCGCTCTCCGGCCGCAACGGCGAGCTCGTGCGCTGCTTCAATCTCGCCCGCGAGAACGGCATCGCCACGATCGCTCTGACGCAGAGTGACAGCCCCGTCGCGCGCGCCGCCGAGATCGTTATCGGCATCGACCTGCCGGAGGGAGAGAACATCTTCCGTCCGACATCGACCCGTTTCGCCTATCTCGCCATTGTCGATGTATTGGCAAGCCTCGTCGCCTACCGCAATCGCAAGACCTCGCAGATCACCTTGCGTCACATCAAGCAGCAACTGGTCGAACATCGCGACGGCGATGACCGGCAACCTCTGGGAGATTAGCCTTGTCCACGATCCGCTCGTCTTCCTGCCTTTGCGGTGCGCAGCTGTGAACCGCTCCGTTGCCGTCGTGACGGGTGCGGCCGGCGACATCGGGCGGGCGATCGCTGCAAGGCTCGCCGAAAGCCACGACGCTGTCGTGCTTCTCGACATCGATGCGGAGGCTTTGCGGGACGCGGTCGAGAGTGCGGGAGCGCCGGAGCGTATGGTCCCCGCAGTCTGCGACGTCACCAGCGAGGAGAGCCTCGCCGATGCCGCCAGCCGCGCGGCCCGGCTCGGCCGGGTGAGAACGCTCGTCAACAATGCCGGCGCGGCGCGCGCCGTCAGCCTGCACGACACCGACGGCGAGATCTGGCGGAAGGATAGCGCGCTTAACCTGGAAGCGCCGTTCCTCTGCTTCCGGGCTTTCGAGGGCGCGTTGAAGGAGAGCCGCGGATCGGTCGTCAACATCGCCTCGGTGAACGGTCTCGCGGTTTACGGCCATCCCGCCTACAGCGCCGCCAAGGCTGGCCTCATTCATCTGACGAAGCTGATCGCCGTCGAATATGGAAAGTTCGGTATCCGCGCGAACGCGGTCGCGCCCGGCACCGTGCGCACCCACGCCTGGGAGGCGCGCGCCGCCGCCAATCCGCAGGTCTTCGAGGAAGCGAAGCGCTGGTATCCGTTGCGCCGCATCGTCGACCCTGCCGACGTGGCGAACGCCGTCTTCTTTCTTGCGAGCGACCAGGCGGCGGCAATCACCGGCGTCTGCTTGGCCGTCGACTGCGGCCTGACGGCCGGCCAGACCGAACTCGCCGGCACCTTCTCGCAATCGCCGCACTACTGAGCAAAGACCGAAGGGGAACGCATGATGGCCACAGCCCAATTCCGTCTCGAAAACGCCTGGTATCCGATGGCCGGAGAGGAAGGCGGCGGCTTCGTCTTCACGCTGGTCAATCTTTCCGGAGAGGCGATCACGGATTTCGAGCTCGCCTATACCTCGCTCACCCGCGTCAACGACGCCCCGGCCTGCGGCAACGCCACCTTCCTGAAGCGCAACGCCAACTTCCATCAATATGCACCGCCGGCGGGCTTCTCGCTGGCGCCGGGCAGATCCTGGCGCTTCACCGTCGAGGGCCTGCTGCGCCCGGCACGCCACAGGACGGACGGGGCGAAATCGGCCTACCTGACGCTCGGCGACGGCAGCCATCATGCCGTCGAGGTCGGCGACCTTATGCTGGAGGGCCGCCACAGTGAGCCGGCGCCGCAATTGCTGCCTGAAGGCGAGGTGAGGGAACCCTTCTCAATCCTGCCCTGGCCGGCGAAGGTGTCGCTGACCGCCGGCGAAACCGTCCCCGTCGCGCTTCATCCCGCGGCAGGTGCCACGCCCGATGAATTGCGGGCGATCGAGACCGTTTTGTCCCTGTTCCGGCGGCTCTATTCGGTTGCCCATGTACCGTTTGCACTGGCGCCGGTTCACGAGGGCCGCGCCCTGCGCTTCGAAAGGCAGGACGGGGTCGCGCCGTCCGGCTACGAGCTCACCTTCGGAGCCGACGCGGTCACCTTGCGCTACGGCGATGCGCCGGGCCGGCAGTACGGGTTGACGGTGCTCGCCCAGCTCCTCCACGGCGCGCGGACGAAGCCCGGGACCTTCCGTTTCCCGGCATCGGGGACGATCTCGGACGCGCCCCGCTATGGCTGGCGTGGCTGTCATCTCGACGTCTCGCGCCAGTTCTATCCGGTCGCCGACGTCAAGCGGCTGATCGACATCCTTGCCTGGCTCCGGATGAACATCTTCCACTGGCACCTGACGGATGACGAGGCGTGGCGGCTCGAAATCAAGGCTTTTCCCGAACTGACGACCGTCGGCGTGCTGCGCGGTCCGGATGAACCGCTACTGCCGCAACTCGGAAACGGCGCCGAGCCGGTCGGCGGCTTCTACACGCAGAACGAGGCGAGGGAGGTCGTCGCCCACGCCGACGCACTCGCGGTCGAGGTCGTGCCGGAGATCGACATACCCGGCCACAGCACGGCGGCACTGGCGGCACTTCCCGACCTCAACGACGGGCAGGAGGCGCCGGACAGCTATCGCTCCGTGCAGGGTTATCCCAACAACGCCCTCAACCCGGCGATCGAGCGGACCTATGAGTTCCTCGGCAAGGTCTTCGACGAGATGGTCGGCATCTTCCCGTCGAAGCTCATCCATATCGGCGGCGACGAGGTCGCGGCGAACACCTGGATGGCCTCGCCGCTCGCCCGGAGCCTCATGGAGCGGGAAGGGATTGAGGGTACGTTCGGGCTGCAATCCTACTTCATGAAGCGCATTCAGGGCATGCTCGCCGACCGTGGGCGGAGCCTTGCCGGCTGGGACGAGGTCTCCCACGGCGGCGGCGTCGATCCGGCGGGAACGCTCCTGATGGCCTGGCAGAAGCCCGAGGTCGGCCTCGAACTCGCAAGACAGGGCTACGACGTGGTGATGACGCCGGGTCAGGCCTATTACCTCGACATGGTGCAGGCGAGCGAATGGCAGGAGCCGGGCGCGAGCTGGGCCGGAACCGTGCCGCCGCACCACACCTATACATACGAGGCCGTCGGCGAGTTTCCGGAAGCACTGAAACCGCGCATGCGCGGCGTGCAGGCCTGCATCTGGTCGGAGCACTTCCTCAATCGCGACTATTTCAACCACCTGGTCTTCCCGCGTCTGCCGGCGGTCGCCGAGGCGGCATGGACTCCCGCCGAAGACAAGGACTGGCTGCGCTTTGCGGCGATCGTCCGCCTGAGCCCGCGCTACTGAGGAGAGCCGCAGATGACCTTGCGCATTGCCGTCGGCGGCATCCATACCGAATGCAGCACCTCCTCGCCGGTGCTCATGCAGCCTGAGGACTTTCGCGTCCTGCGCGGGGATGAACTGCTCGCGGCCGACTATTTCAGCTTCCTGTCTGCGGGCGGCATCAAACCTCTGCCGCTGCTCCATGCCCGCGCTGTTCCCGGCGGTCCGGTGGCACGAGCGACCTACGAAGCGTTCAAGTCCGAGTTCCTGGAGCGGCTGAAGGCGGCGCTGCCCCTCGACGGTCTCTATCTCGCCATGCACGGCGCGATGAACGTCGAGGGCATGGACGATGCCGAGGGCGACTGGATCGCCGCGGCCCGTGCCGTCGTCGGTCCGGAGATACCGGTCGCCGCGAGCTACGATCTGCACGGCAACGTGACCCAGAGGATCGTCGACCAGCTCGACATCTTCGCCGGCTACCGGACCGCGCCGCATATAGACGTGCGCGAGACGATGGTCCGCGCCTGGTCGATGTTGCTGCGGGCGCTTCAGACCGGCGAGCGGCCGGGCGTCGCGTGGGCACCGGTTCCGGTGCTTCTGCCGGGTGAGCGCACCTCGACCGAGGACGAGCCGGCGAAAAGCCTCTATCTCAGGCTGCCGGAGCACGACGCCGTGCCCGGCATCTGGGATGCCAACCTGATGGTCGGCTATGTCTGGGCCGACGAACCGCGGGCCGCCGCCTGCGCTGTCGTCACCGCCGTCGATAAGGCGGCGGCCGAAAAGGTGGCGGCGGCAATCGCCCGGTCCTATTGGGACGCCCGCGAAGACTTCCGCTTCGGTCCGGTGACCGGTCCCCTCGAAGATATGCTCGATATCGTCGAGAAGTCCGCAACGCGTCCGGTCATCCTCGCGGACTCGGGCGACAATCCGACCGGCGGTGGCGTCGGCGACCGTGCCGACGTCCTGAAGGTGCTGATCGCACGAAATTTCGAGGGCGCCGTCGTCGCCGGCATCACCGACCGCCCCGCCGTTGACGCGTGTTTTGCGGCAGGCGAGGGTGCCCGCCTCCGGCTTACGATCGGCGGAACACTCGATCCGGCGAGCCCTTCGGTCAAGGCGGAAGCGGCGGTGCAGCGGCTCGACGATCCGGGTTTGCCCGCGGACCGCCAGGCGGTCGTGACGATCGGCGGCATCACGCTGGTGCTCGCGGCGAAGCGCAGGCCCTATCACGACATCGCGGACTTCACCCACCTCGGGCTCGATCCTGCGGGCGCCCGGCTGCTGGTGGTGAAATCCGGCTACCTCTCGCCGGACCTTGCCCCGATTGCCAATCCGAACCTCATGGCGCTGACCGATGGGGTGATCAACCAGGACATCGCGGCACTGCCGAACCGCCGCCGCGCGCAGCCGACCTATCCCTTCGTCAGGGAGTTCGCCTATCAGCCGGAGGTCCGCTTCTCCGCCCGCTGGCGCGACTGACTTCGCTCGGTGAGTACTCGTCCGGCCGCGCCCTGCACTTTCATCTCCAACTTTTGCAACGTGCCGCCATGCTGTCGACCCTGACGCTCCTCCTTCGCCATCCGCCGGTCCGCACCGGCGCGTTTGCGATCTTCCTGTTCGGCGCGTCGGGAGCGGCAACCTCGCCCTACATGTCGATGATCGGCATCCGTGAACTCGGGCTGTCGGACCGGGCCTATTCCGTGCTGATCTTCGCCGCCGCGCTGGTGAACGTCAGCGCCAGCATTGCCGCGGGCATTCTGGTCGACCGCCTCGGACACTACCGGCGTCCGATGCTCGTCGCGTCGCTCTTTGGCGTCGCCGGCTTCGCGATGGTCTATGCATTTCCGTCGGCGCCGGTCTTCGTGGTCGCCACACTCCTCTTCATTCCCGTCTACGGCTCGATCAATTCGCTGATCTTCGCCAGCATCAGGGCGGCTTCCGCCGGCATGGCCGCACGCGAGCTGATCGCGGTCAACTCGGCTGTTCGCGCCGTGCTCTCGCTCTCCTGGGTGCTGGTGCCGGGCATCGTCGGCGCGCTTCTCGCCGGCGGCCCGTCGATGTTGCCCGCCTTCCTGTTTGCAAGCACCGCCTGCGGCGCCTGTTTCCTGCTCTTCGTCCTGTCGTCGTCGAAGGCCGATACTGGACGAAGGGCCGGTGCCCGGCGCAGCGCCTTCCTCGCCTCGCTGGGCGAGATCGCCTCGGGCAGGGTTCTGCCGCGGGTCGTCGCGATCGCGCTGATATCCTCGATGCTGCACGTCAACGGCGCCGTGCTGCCTCTCGTCGTCACCGGCAAGGCGGGAGGTACGGCGGTCGATGTCGGCGTCATTGTCGGCATCGTCGCGTTTCTGGAGATCGTCTTCATCGTTTTCTGGGGATGGGTGGAGGCGCGCACATCCGCGCGCTTCGCCATGATCGCGAGCGCATCGGCCTATGCCGCCTACCTCGTCTTCCTCGGCCTCGCCGATGCGCCGCGCGACGTCTACGTCCTGACGCTGGTCGCAAGCCTCGGGGCGGCCGGTATCATCTCCGTTCCGATCACCTATCTGCAGGACCTGATCGCCGAGCGCGCCGGGCTCGGCAGTTCGCTCATCGCCGTCAACGTCTTCCTGAGTGGCGGCCTGAGTTCGCTGGCGTTTGCCCTCGGCACCGCGATCAGCGACTATGCCGGCACGGCGATTCTGGGAGCTTTCGTCGGGGTGTGCGGGATCGTGCTGCTACATCTCCTCGATCGCTCCGGTAGTGCGGCATTTCGGGAGGCGGACGATGGCGGAAAGTGACGGCGGAGGTGATCGCCGAAAGCCCCTCCTGGAAGTCTGCGTCGATGATCCCGCCGGTCTTGCCGCGGCGATCGAGGGCGGCGCGGACCGTATCGAACTCTGTGCCGCGCTTTCGCTCGGCGGGCTCGCCCCGTCGCAAGGCTTCATGGCCCATGCCGCCCGTTCGCCGATCCCCGTCCATGCGCTGATCCGGCCCCGGACCGGCGATTTCGTATTCTTCGCGGACGATCTGCGCGTCATGGTCGACGATGTCCGTGCGGCCCGCTCGGCAGGTCTTGCCGGAGTGGTGATCGGTGCGTTGCAGCTGGACGGTCAGATCGACGTCGCGGCGCTCGAAGCATTGATCGCCGTGGCCGAAGGCATGGACCTGACGCTAAACCGTGCCTTCGATCTCGCCCGAGATCAGGAGGAGGCGCTCGAAACCGCGGTGCGACTCGGATTTTCGCGCATTCTGACCTCGGGCGGCGCAAGGACGGTCGTCGAAGGGCTCCCGCGGCTTGAACGGCTGGCGAACCGGGCCGCCGGCCGGCTCTCGATCATGCCGGGTTCGGGCGTGCGACCGGAGACTGCTGAAGCCTTGCTCTCACTGCCCGGCGTCTTCGAGCTTCATGCCTCGTGCAGCGCGCCTATGGACGCCACCGATCCGCGACTTTCTGCCTTCGGCTTCTCGCAAGCGGGTGAAAGACGCACGACGGTTGCTGCTGTCCGGGCGATGAAAGAGCGAATGGCGGCGGTGCGGAGATAGGGCGACACGAGGTTGTAACCCATGTCTTAGGAACAAACTGTTACCTATGTATCCGGTATGGACATGGGGAAATGGTGAGCGCGCAGGGATTCGAACCCTGGACCTACTGATTAAAAGTCAGTTGCTCTACCGGCTGAGCTACGCGCTCCCGTCGAGGAGAAAATCGGCTCCTCTGGAAGTGCGCGGAACATATGCAGGCGCCCCCGTGCGGTCAACCCAAAAATCATGCCGAAAACGGGGAAAAACTGTCCAATTGCCGCACGCGCGGAAAGGTGATTGGCAAGCAAGCCCGTCGGACGGTAGGAAGGCCGCATCGAAGGATAGCGGAGACCCGACGTGTCGATTGCCGATATTTCCCTGTTGAGTGCGCTTCTGGCCGGTGCGCTGTCGTTCCTGTCGCCCTGCGTGCTGCCGCTCGTTCCGCCCTATCTCTGCTATATGGCCGGTATTTCCGTCGAGCAGTTCCGCGGCGAGGGCCATGCGGAGGCCAATCCGGCGGCACGGCGCGCGGTCATGTTCGCGGCACTCGCCTTCACGCTCGGTTTCGCCACTGTCTTCGTGGCGCTCGGGGCTGGCGCCTCGACCGTCGGCACGCTGCTTCGGCAGCATCTCGACCTGCTCGCCAAGATCGGTGGCCTCATCATCATCGTCATGGGGCTCAATTTCCTCGGCGTTTTTCGCATCGGCTTTCTTGCGAGCGAAATGCGATTCCAGGGGCAGGGCAAGCCCGCCACTCTCGGCGGAGCCTATGTCATGGGGCTCGCCTTCGCCTTCGGATGGACGCCCTGCATCGGTCCGGTGCTCGGCGCGATCCTCGGCGTTGCGGCCTCGCGCGAGACCGTCGGCGACGGCGCGACGCTGCTTGCGGTCTATTCGCTCGGCCTTGCGGTACCGTTCTGGATCGCGGCCGCCTTCTCCGGCGCCTTCATGCGTTTCCTCGTCCGCTTCCGCCGCCATCTCGGCCTCGTCGAGAAGCTGATCGGTACGCTGCTGGTGCTGACCGGGCTCGCCTTCATGTTCGGTTTCGTCTCGAACCTCGCAATCTGGTTCCAGCAGACCTTTCCAATCCTTTCGCAAATCGGCTAAGCCGGGAGCGACGGGCCGAGCGCTCGGACGCGGAAGAGGAAACGGGACGCGCCCATGGCCGACATCATCGCATTGGTTCTCCCGTTCTTCGGGCTGATCCTGATCGGCTACATCTCCGGTAAGCTCGGCCGCCAACCGGCCGCCGCCCTCGGCTGGCTGAATTTCTTCGTCATCTACGTGTCGCTGCCGTCGCTGTTCTTCAAGCTCGTCTCGCGCACGCCGCTTTCGGAGCTGACGCGCATCGATTTCATCGCGGCCTCGCTTGCCGCCACCTACACGATCTTCCTGCTCGTCTTCCTGATCGGCCGCTTCATCCGGGGCAATTCGATCGCCGACTGCACGATCCAGGCGCTCGCCGGCGCCTACGGCAATATCGGCTACATGGGGCCGGGGCTGGCGCTCCTCGCCTTCGGCGAGGCAGCGGCCGTGCCGGTCGCGCTGGTCTTCTGCTTCGAGAACGCCGCCCACTTCATCGCCGCGCCGGCGCTGATGGCGTTTGCCGGCGACGATGCCCGGCCGCGAACAGCCGTCGCAGCCGATGTCGTGAAGCGGATCATCACCCATCCCTTCATCATCGCGACGGCGATCGGCTTTCTGGCGGCCGCGTTTTCCTTCGAACCGCCGCTGGCGCTGCAGCGCCTCATCGACTATCTCGCCCAGGCCGCCGCCCCTTGCGCACTCTTCGCCATGGGGGTCACGCTCGCGCTTCGCCCCCTGAAGCGCATTCCCGCCGAGATCGGCTACATCGTCCCGGTCAAGTTGCTACTGCATCCGCTGCTTGCCTGGATCGTGCTCGGTCTTGCCGGCAATTTCGATCCGCTGTGGATCTACACCGCCGTCCTGCTCGCCTCGCTGCCGACGGCGACCAACGTCTTCGTCATCGGCCAGCAATACGGCGTCTGGCAGGAACGCGCGTCTGCGACGATCCTGATCACCACGGTGCTTTCGGTGCTGACGGTCTCGGGCCTGCTCTACGCGATCACGACCGGTCTTCTGCCGCCCGACCTCTTCCCCTGACACCCAGCCGCTCTTTCAGGAAGAGCGGCAGTGCGGAGAAGCCGCGCCCGGGCTCCACGCCCTCGCGCATCACCAACTGGCGCAGCGGTCCGAACCCGGAAAGAACGTGCAGCCCCGCGGTTCTCAGAACCTGCACGGGCAGGAAATCGGACAGCAGCGAGCGGTTGAGGAGGTCGACGCTCGCCGTGCGGCTGACGACGTCGATGCGGCGGCGGCGGTCGAAGCTGTCGCCGGCGCGGGGATCGATGGGACGGTCCGCTCGGGAGCAGAGGATTTCAACGAGCGCCATCACGTCGCGCAGGCTGAGATTGAGCCCCTGCGCACCGATCGGCGGAAAAGCATGCGCCGCCTCGCCGATGAAGGCCGCCCGGCCCTTGCCGAAACGCTCCGCCGTCATGCTGGAGAGCGGCCAGGCCTGGACGCGGTCCTCGACGGTCACCTTGCCGAGCATCGACTGCATGCGCCTCTCGACCTCGCCGCTGAGTGCCTCAAGAGAAAGAGAGGTGAGCCGTGTCGCTTCGGCGGGCTCCACCACCCAGACGAGACTCGAGCGCAGGCCGGGCAGCGGAACCTGGGTGAACGGTCCCGATTCGCCATGGAACTCCGTCGAAATATTGCGATGCGGCAGCGTATGCCTGAAATTCAGTACCACCGCGGTCTGCGGATAGGACCACTTGCTCACGGCAACACCTGCGCTTTCGCGCGTCATCGAGCCGCGACCGTCCGCGCCCACGACGAAGTCGGCCGTCACCTCTTCGCCGTCTTCGAGCGTGATGACAATACGGTCGGCGCCGATCTCGATGCGCTCGGCGGCGCCGGCGATGCTGGTGATGTTGTTTTCGGCGGCGACGGCCTTCTTCAATACGGAAATCAGCGCTTCGTTCGGGATATTGTAGCCGAAGGCGTCGAGACCGATCTCGGCGCTTCGGAAGGCGACGACCGGTGCCCGCAACAGCCGTTTGGTGCCGTCGATGATCTGCATGGTCGAAAGCGCTTCCGCAGACGGCCGGATTTCATCCCAGAGCCCGAGCCGTTCCATGAAGCGGATCGACTGGTCCATCAGCGCGGTAGTGCGCTGATCGACGACGTCGCGCTCCGGTGCGACGAGTACCACCGAGCGACCGCCGCGGGCGAGCGCCAGCGCTGCAATCGAGCCGGCCAGTCCCGCACCGACAACCGCAACTTCGAAATGCTTCATCGCTTCCATCCGTCTCAACCGTTCGCTCCGGATACGCGTATCGTAATTCATCGATACGACCATTGCCGCACGATAGCGGTCACTCCGGTCTTCGTCGTTCGATATAGGCGTTTCGTCTTTTCGAATCCATGGGACAAATGCGACCGGTGATCTGGTAGAGACAGGGCAAGCGGCTTCAGTGCGGCAAAGGCGCGAAACCGGGGAGCGCCAGGCGCCCGCCGTTGCAAAACGTGCCGATTCGTCGGATACCTCGTAGCCGTGGCGAAGAGGGGACCGACAAAAAGCATGAAAATCTTCAACTACCGCCGTGTGCCCTATGCCGAAATCCGCGCCTTTTCGGTTCACGTCCTGACGGCCTCCGGCTCGTTTCTCGCCTTTCTCGGCGTGGTCGCAGCCGCCGAACGACGCTTCGTCGACATGTTCTGGTGGCTCGGGCTGGCACTGCTGGTCGACGGCATCGACGGGCCGATCGCCCGCAAGGTGCGCGTCAAAGACGTTCTGCCCACCTGGTCCGGCGACACGCTGGACAACATCATCGACTACGTGACCTACGTGCTGCTGCCGGCCTTCGCACTCTACCAGAGCGGCATGATCGGAGAACCGTGGTCGTTCGTGGCCGCAGGCATGATCGTCGTGTCGAGCGCTATCTACTATGCCGACATGGGCATGAAGACGGACGAGTACTTCTTCTCCGGTTTTCCCGTGGTCTGGAACATGATCGTCTTCTCGCTGTTCGTCATCGACGCTTCGGCGACGACCGCGATGGCCGTTGTCGTGGTGTCGGTGGTGCTGACCTTCCTGCCGATCCATTTCCTGCATCCGGTCAGGGTGGAACGGCTGCGGCCGGTCAACATCGCGATCTTCCTCGCCTGGTGCGCCTTCGGCGGCTACGCATTGCTTCTGCATTTTGCGACCCCGCAATGGGTCGTCGTCTGTTTCGTCGCGACCGGCATCTATCTCTACGGGGTCGGTGCCGTGCTGCAATTCTTCCCCTCGCTCGGACGCAAGTAGGAGGCTTTCATCGTGGCAAAGACGCAGGCAATCCTGATCCGTGACCTCGGCGGCCCGGATGTCCTTCGGCTCGAGGAGGTCGACCTTGCCGCACCAGCCGCCGGCGAGGTGCAGATCCGTCACGCCGCCGTCGGCCTCAACTTCATCGACGTTTACTTCCGCACCGGGCTCTACAAGGCGCCGAACGGCTTGCCGTTCGTGCCGGGCAAGGAAGCGGCGGGTACGGTGACGGCCGTCGGTCCGGGCGTCACGGACTTCCGCGTTGGCGACAGGGTCGCCTACGCCGGGGCGGACGGCGCCTACGCCGTCGAACGCAACGTCGCCACCCGCCATCTCGTGAAAGTGCCGGACGAGATCCCGCTCGAGACGGCGGCTGCGATGATGCTGAAGGGCATGACGGCGGAATACCTGCTCAACCGCACATACAAGGTCGGACCCGACACGGTGCTGCTCTTCCACGCGGCGGCGGGCGGCGTCGGCCTCATCGCCGGCCAGTGGGCGAAGGCACTCGGCGCCACGGTCATCGGCACGGCCGGGTCACCGGAGAAGATCGAACTCGCGCTCCGCCACGGCTACGACCACGTCATCGACTACCGCAACGACGATTTCGTCGCCCGGGTCAGGGAGCTGACCGGCGGCAAGGGTGTCGACGTCGTCTACGATTCCGTCGGCCGCGACGTGTTCCCGCGCTCGCTCGATTGCCTCAGGCCACGCGGCATGTGGGTGCTCTTCGGCCAGTCGTCCGGGCCGGTCGAGGCGTTTGACATGGGCCTTCTGGCGCAGAAGGGCTCGCTCTACGCGACACGCCCGTCGCTCTTCGCCTACATTGCGACGCCGGCCGAACTGGCGGCCTGTGCAAATTCGCTGTTTGATGTTGTGCGGAGCAACAAAGTGCGTATCAATATCAATCAGACCTATCCTTTGGCCGACGCCCGTCGCGCCCACGAGGATCTGGAATCAAGAAAAACAAGCGGAACGACCTTGCTGATCCCCTGAGCGTGCATGCGCAGCAGGGGCGCCGGGATGAAAAGAGGGGATCGCGTGACGGACATCGAGGCATCGCGAACCGGCAGCCTTCTGGTGGTCCGCGGCTTGACGAAGCTGTTCGGCAGCTTCGCGGCCTGCCAGGATATTGATTTCGACATCAAGCCGGGAGAAATCCACGCCCTCCTCGGAGAAAACGGCGCCGGCAAGTCGACGCTGGTCAAAATGCTGTTCGGCGTCCTCGCCCCGAGCGGCGGCGAGATCGCATGGGAAGGAAATCCGGTCTCGATCGCTTCCCCCGCCGCTGCGCGCAAACTCGGCATCGGCATGGTCTTCCAGCACTTCTCGCTTTTCGAAGCGCTGACGGTCGCCGAAAACATCGCGCTCTCGCTCGATTCCGGAACGCCGCTCGCCGCTGTCGCCAAGAAGGCGGAGGAGCTTTCTCGTCTCTATGGCCTGCCGCTCGATCCCGGCGCCCATGTCGCCGACCTCTCCGTCGGTGAGCGCCAGCGTATCGAGATCGTCCGCGCGCTATTGCAAAATCCGAAACTCATCATCCTCGACGAACCGACCTCGGTGCTGACCCCGCAGGAAGCGGATCGTCTCTTCGAGACGCTCGCAAAGCTGAAGGCGGAGGGGCGGTCTGTACTCTATATCAGCCACCGGCTCGAGGAGGTGCAGCGCATCTGCGACCGCGCGACGGTGCTGCGCCACGGCCGTGTGACCGGCGAATGCGACCCGCGCCAGGAGACGCCGGCCTCGCTCGCCCGTATGATGGTCGGCAGCGATATTGCCATCGTGCACAATGCCGGCACCGCCGACGCAGGGGCGGTACAGCTGGAGGTGCAAGCGCTTTCCGCTCCTGCCCGCACGCCCTTCGCCGTCGCACTGAAGGACGTTGCGTTGACGGTGAGGGCAGGGCAGGTACTGGCGATCGCCGGCGTCGCCGGCAACGGCCAAAGCGAACTCTTCGATGCGCTCTCCGGCGAGTATCCCGTGTCTGATCGCGACGCGATCCGCATTCGCGGAAAGGCCGTCGGTCGCCTCGGCATCAACGAGCGGCGGCTTCTCGGCGCCGGCTTCGTTCCGGAGGAGCGGCAGGGCCACGCGGCGATCGGCACCCTGCCGCTTTCCGACAATCTGGTGCTCGCCCGCCATCGCTCGGACCGCAAGGCATTCCTGGCCGGCGGCGTGTTCGGTCTCCTCCGTCATTCGGTCGTCCGGGCGGCGGCCAAACGGATCGCCGAGGCGATGGACGTGCGCAAGAGCGGCGACGATCCGCTCGCCGGCTCGCTCTCCGGCGGCAATCTGCAGAAATTCATCGTCGGGCGAGAGCTCGATCGCCAACCGGCAGTCCTGGTGGTCAACCAGCCCACCTGGGGCGTCGATGCCGGCGCGGCGAGCCGCATCCGCCAATCGCTGATAGATCTCGCCCGCAACGGCTCGGCGGTGGTCGTCATCAGCCAGGACCTCGACGAGATCTTCGAGATCGCGACGGACATCGCCGTGATTTCCGAGGGACGCCTCTCGCCCGCCGAACCTGCCGCCGCCATGACCCGCGAGAAGATCGGCCTTCTCATGGGCGGATTGCACGAAAGCAAAGCCGAGCCAGGGCCCGCCCATGCGCATTGAACTCGAAAAACGCCCCGGCGGCTCGCCGCTCTTTTCCGTCCTGTCGCCGCTGCTTGCCATGGTCCTGACCGTCGTCGTCGGCGGCATCATGTTCTGGCTGCTCGGCAAGGACCCGGTCGACGCGATCTATTCCTTCTTCATCGAGCCGCTGCTCGAGGTCTGGTCGCTGCACGAGCTGGCGATCAAGGCCGGCCCGCTGATCCTGATCGGGGTCGGGCTCTCGGTCTGCTACCGGTCGAACAACTGGAACATCGGCGCGGAAGGCCAGTTCATCATGGGCGCGATCGCCGGCTCGATCCTGCCCGTGGTCTTCTTCGAATGGCATTCGCCGCTGGTCCTGCCGCTGATGCTCGTCATGGGCGCGATCGGTGGTGCACTCTATGCCGGCATCCCGGCGCTGCTGAAGGCGCATTTCAACACCAACGAGATCCTGACGAGCCTGATGCTCGTCTATATCGCCCAGCTCTTCCTCGACTGGCTTGTGCGCGGCCCCTGGAGGAATCCGGAGGGTATGAACTTTCCGGAAACGCGGACCTTTGCCACGGAAGCCGTTCTTCCGGCCGTCGTCGAATCGTCCGGTCGCGCGCACTGGTCGATCGTCTTCGCGCTGATCGCGGCGGTGCTCGTCTGGCTCATGATGCGGTTCACGCTCAAGGGGTTCGAGGTGACGGTGCTCGGAGAATCGGCGCGGGCAGGGCGCTTCGCCGGCTTTTCCTCGCGCAGGATGATCTGGTTTTCGATGCTGCTTTCCGGAGCCTTTGCCGGCTTTGCCGGTATCGCCGAGGTCTCGGGCTCGATCGGCCATCTGCAGCCGATCATCTCGCCCGGCTACGGTTTCACCGCGATCATCGTCGCTTTCCTCGGCCGGCTCAATCCGCTCGGCATCGTCGCGTCCGGGCTGGTGCTCGCGCTCACCTATCTCGGCGGTGAGGCCGCACAGCTCTCGATCGGCGTCTCCGACAAGGTCACCCGCGTATTCCAGGGGCTCCTGCTGTTCTTCGTGCTCTCCTGCGACACGCTGATCCACTACAGGATCCGCATCGTCGTCGACCGGGTGAAGACGGCGATCGAGGGAGGACGCAACTGATGCTGGAGGCGATCCTTCTCACCGTCATTACCGCCGCCACACCGCTTGTCGTCGCAGCGCTCGGCGAACTCGTGACCGAGCGTGCCGGCGTGCTGAACCTCGGCGTCGAGGGCATGATGGTCATGGGCGCGGTCGGCGCCTTTGCCGTCACCCAGATCACCGGCTCGCCATATATCGGCCTGCTTGCCGGGATCGCCAGTGGTGCGCTCTTCTCGCTGCTCTTCGGCTTCCTCACCCTGACGCTCGTCGCCAACCAGGTCGCCACCGGGCTTGCGCTGACGCTGCTCGGGCTCGGCGCCTCCGGTATGCTGGGGGAAAGCTATGTCGGCGCACCCGGCATCAAGCTCCAGCCGATCGCCATTCCAATGCTCTCCGATATTCCCTTCGTCGGTCCGCTGCTCTTCCGGCAGGACATCATCTTCTACGTGTCGGTCGCGCTGGTCGTCGGCGTCAACTGGTTCCTGTTCAAAAGCCGCACCGGCTTGAAGCTTCGGGCGATCGGCGACAATCACGCCTCGGCGCACGCGCTCGGCATCCACGTCATCCGCACGCGCTATCTCGCCGTCCTCTTCGGCGGCGCCTGTGCCGGCCTTGCCGGCGCCCAGCTTTCACTCATCTACACGCCGCAATGGGTGGAGAACATGACGGCAGGGCGCGGCTGGATCGCGCTCGCGCTGGTCGTCTTCGCGTCCTGGCGGCCGTGGAGGGTGCTTGCCGGCGGCTATCTTTTCGGCGCGGTCTCCATCGGGCAGTTGCACGCGCAGGCGATGGGGATCGGCATCCCGTCCCAGTTCCTCTCGGCGCTGCCGTACGCCGCCACTATTGTCGTCCTCATCATCATTTCCCATAATCGCCGCACGACACTGATCAACACGCCGGCCTGCCTCGGCAAGGCCTTCGTTCCGGACAGATGACGGCAGCAGGCAGCGTTCCGAAAACCTTCCAACACAAAAGGGGTCACCATGAAGAAATTAGCATTCGCACTCGCCGCGACGGCGGCGATGGTTTTCTCGATTGCCAGCGGCGCCCAGGCCGCGGACAAGACCAAGATCTGCTTCGTCTATGTCGGTTCCAAGACCGACGGCGGCTGGTCCCAGGCCCATGACCGCGGCCGCCAGCAGCTCGAAAAGGAGCTCGGCGACAAGATCGAGACCGCCTTCCTCGAAAACGTGCCGGAAGGTCCGGACGCCGAACGCGCGATCGAGCGCATGGCCCGCTCCGGCTGCGCGATGATCTTCACGACCTCCTTCGGCTTCATGGACGCCACCCTCAAGGTCGCCGAGAAGTTCCCGGACGTGAAGTTCGAACACGCCACCGGCTACAAGACCGCTCCGAACGTCGCGACCTACAATTCGCGCTTCTATGAAGGCCGCTATATCCAGGGTCAGATCGCCGCCAAGCTGTCGCAGAAGGGCGTCGCCGGCTACATCGCCTCCTTCCCGATTCCGGAAGTGGTGATGGGCATCAACTCGTTCGTCCACGGCGCCCAGTCGGTCAATCCCGACTTCAAGGTGAAGGTCATCTGGGCCAACACCTGGTTCGATCCCGGCAAGGAAGCCGATGCCGCCAAGGCGCTGATCGACCAGGGCGTCGACATCCTGACGCAGCACACCGACACCACCGCACCGATGCAGGTCGCCGCCGAACGTGGCATCAAGGCTTTCGGCCAGGCCTCCGACATGATCGCCGCCGGTCCGAACACCCAGTTGACGGCGATCGTCGATACTTGGGGCGCCTACTACGTCAAGCGCACCAAGGCGCTGCTCGACGGAAGCTGGAAGTCCGAGCAGATCTGGGACGGCCTGAAGGACGGCATCCTCACCATGGCGCCGTACACCAACATGCCGGACGACGTGAAGAAGATGGCCGAGGAAACCGAAGCCAAGATCAAGTCGGGCGAACTGCATCCTTTCACCGGCCCGATCAACAAGCAGGATGGTTCTCCCTGGCTGAAGGACGGCGAGAAGTCCGACGACGGCACCCTGCTCGGGATGAACTTCTACATCCAGGGTGTGGA
The DNA here is from genome assembly GCF_014126615.1 of Ciceribacter thiooxidans. Classification (NCBI taxonomy): domain Bacteria; kingdom Pseudomonadati; phylum Pseudomonadota; class Alphaproteobacteria; order Hyphomicrobiales; family Rhizobiaceae; genus Ciceribacter; species Ciceribacter thiooxidans. The sequence continues at coordinate 1,628,711 of NZ_CP059896.1, read as the reverse complement.
CGACAAGCTGCCGCAATAAGCGTCGGCTTGAGTCTCGAATATTTTGTGGAGGGCGCCGTCGGGCGCCCTCTTTTTTGTCAATTGTCATGCCGTGATCGCATGATGCCGGTTTACAAAAGTAATACTATATGATTTATAGGTCTCGTCTTGGGAGAAGACTCAAACGGGAGGAAATCATGAAGTTGTTGAAAGCGCTCGCGGGCGCGACGGTTCTTGCTGGCTGCATGTTCGGTTCCGCTATGGCGGACGGCATGGTCGTCGGTTTCTCGCAGATCGGCTCGGAATCGGGCTGGCGCGCGGCCGAAACCACACTGACCAAGCAGCAGGCCGAGAAGCGCGGCGTTGACCTGAAATTCGCCGACGCGCAGCAGAAGCAGGAAAACCAGATCAAGGCGCTGCGCTCGTTCATCGCGCAGGGCGTGGATGCGATCCTCGTCGCGCCGGTCGTCGCGACCGGCTGGGATGAAGTTCTGGAAGAGGCCAAGGACGCCGAAATCCCGGTCATCCTGCTCGACCGCACGGTCGACGCGAGCAAGGATCTCTACATGACGGCGGTCACGTCGGACCTCGTGCACGAAGGCAAGGTTGCGGGCGACTGGCTGGTCAAGACGGTCGGCGACAAGCCCTGCAACATTGTCGAGCTTCAGGGCACCACCGGCTCCTCGCCGGCAATCGACCGCAAGAAGGGCTTCGAGGAAGCGATCACCGGTCACGACAATCTCAAGATCGTCCGCAGTCAGACGGGTGACTTCACCCGCACCAAGGGCAAGGAAGTCATGGAAAGCTTCCTGAAGGCGGAAGACGGCGGCAAGAACATCTGCGCCCTCTACGCCCATAACGACGACATGGCCGTCGGTGCGATCCAGGCGATCAAGGAAGCCGGTCTCAAGCCCGGAACCGATATCCTCGTCGTCTCGATCGACGCCGTTCCGGACATCTTCCTCGCCATGGCCGCCGGTGAAGCCAATGCTACCGTCGAGCTGACGCCGAACATGGCGGGCCCGGCTTTCGACGCCCTGGAAGCCTACAAGAAGGACGGCACCATGCCGCCGAAGTGGATCCAGACGGAATCGAAGCTCTATACCCAGGCTGACGATCCGAAGAAGGTCTACGAGGAGAAGAAGGGCCTCGGCTACTGATCTGCCCCGTCCGGGTGCCTCGTTCCGGTCTCCCTTGCCGAACCGGGCACCCGCAACCCGGCTTGCTGCCGCACGAAATGCGGCAGCAAGCGGCGATGCTTTCCTCGGGCTGGAGCTGGAATGACCGACGACCAATCCATGATTCTCGCGGCCTCCGGGCTGTGCAAGTATTTTCCGGGAGCGACGGCACTCGACCACGTCGATTTCGGCCTGAGACGCGGTGAAATCCACGCGCTCCTCGGCGAGAACGGCGCGGGGAAATCCACGCTCGTCAAATGCCTGACCGGCGCCTATCGCCGTGACGCCGGCCGCGTCGTGCTCGACGGCGAGGAGATCGATCCGCGCGACACCCACGCCGCCCAGAAACTCGGCATCGGCACCGTCTACCAGGAGGTGAACCTTCTGGGAAACCTTTCTGTCGCCGAAAACCTCTTTCTCGGCCGCCAGCCGCGCCGTTTAGGCGTCATCGATCCGAAGCGGATGAATGCGGCGGCGGAAAGCCTCCTTTCCACCTACGGCGTCGACATCGACGTGCGTGCCGAACTGTCCCGCTATCCGGTGGCGATCCAGCAGGTGGTGGCGATCGCGCGTGCGGTTGACCTCTCCGGCAAGGTGCTGATCCTCGACGAGCCGACGGCGAGCCTCGACACCCGCGAAGTCGAGATGCTCTTCTCGATCATGCGGGATCTGAAGGCACGGGGCCTCGGGATCATCTTCATCACCCATTTCCTCGGCCAGGTCTACGAGGTCGCCGACCGTGTGACCGTTCTGCGCAACGGCTGTCTCGTCGGCAGCCGGGAAACGGCGACGCTCGATCGGCACTTACTAATCTCGATGATGCTCGGTCGTGATCTGGAGGCCGTCGAGGCATCGCCCCACCGCAAGTCGGCCGAAGACCGGCCCGTATGTTTCAAGTTTTCCGGCTACGGCAGGCGAGGGCACATCCAGCCCTTCGATCTTTCGCTCCGGCAGGGCGAGGTGGTCGGCATGGCCGGGCTCCTGGGCTCCGGCCGCACGGAGACGGCAACCACACTCTTCGGGATCGCGCCCGCCGACAGCGGGTCGGCAGAGATCGACGGCAGGCCGGTCCGCATCGGCAACCCGCGCGACGCCGTCGCCCACGGCCTCGGCTTCTGCCCGGAAGACCGCAAGACCGATGGCATCATCGGCGATCTTTCCATCCGCGAAAACATCGCGCTCGCACTGCAGGCGCGCCGCGGCTGGTGGCGGCCGATCCGGCTTGCCGAACAGATCGAGATCGCCGACCGCTACATCGCCGCGCTCGACGTGCGCACCACCGATCGCGAAAAGCCGATCCGCCAGCTCTCCGGCGGCAACCAGCAGAAGGTGATCCTCGCCCGCTGGCTCGCCACCAATCCACGCTTCCTCATTCTTGACGAGCCGACCCGCGGTATCGATGTCGGCGCTCATGCGGAAATCATCCGGCTGATCGAGGAGCTCTGTGACGAAGGGATGTCGCTCCTGGTGATTTCCTCGGAACTCGAGGAACTGCTGGCCTACAGCTCACGCATCATCGTGGTGCGCGACCGCCGCCACGTGGCCGAGCTCGTCGGCGAGGAGATGACGACGGCGTCGATCGTCGATGCCATCGCCGCCCAGCATACGGAAGGAACAAAAGCATGAGTGCGGCACTCCGTTCTCTGGGGGCGCGGCTTGCGCCGCAGCTGATCGCGCTTTTCGTGATCCTCGCGCTGAATTTCATCGCCTTTCCGAGCTTCTTCGATATCGGCGTGCAGAATGGACGCCTCTACGGCAGCCTGATCGACGTCCTCAACCGCGGCGCGCCGGTTGCGTTGCTCGCCGTCGGCATGACCCTGGTCATCGCCACCAAGGGCATCGACCTCTCCGTCGGCGCGGTGATCGCCATCAGCGGAGCCGTGGCGGCGACCGCGGTGGCCAACGGCCAGCCGCTGGTCGTCGGGCTCGCGCTCGCCATCGCTGTGGGTCTTCTCTGCGGCGTCTGGAACGGCCTGCTCGTCGCAGTTCTCGACATCCAGCCGATTATCGCCACGCTGGTGCTGATGGTTGCCGGTCGCGGGATCGCGCAGTTGATTACCGAGGGGACGATCCTGACCTTCACCGACCAGTCCTTCGCCTTCATCGGCAGCGGCGCACTGTTCCTCGTGCCGGTGCCCGTCGTCATCTGGGTCGCCTTCGCGCTCGCCATCACGCTCCTTGTGCGGCGCAGTGCGCTCGGCATGCTGGTCGAGGCGGTGGGCATCAACCGCCGCGCCAGCACGATCGCCGGCGTGCGCACGCCCGTGCTGCTCGTGGTCGTCTACATGCTATGCAGTCTTGCCGCGGCCATCGCCGGCATCATCGTTGCGGCCGACATTCGCGGCGCAGACGCCAACAATGCCGGGCTGTGGCTCGAACTCGATGCTATCCTGGCGGTCGTCGTCGGCGGCAATTCGCTTCTCGGCGGACGCTTTTCCATTGCCGGATCGATCCTCGGGGCGATGATCATCCAGGCGATCAACACCGGCATCCTGCTTTCGGGTTTCCCGCCGGAATTCAACCTCATCATCAAGGCTGCGATCATCGTCATCATTCTGGTGGTGCAGTCGCCGGCCGTGCAGTCCTTCGCCGCCGTCTGGTTCGGACGAACGATGCGCGCCGGGGAGTAGTCGGACATGAACTCGAGATATCTGCCCGTCCTCGCGACCGTCGTCATCTTCGTCGTCGCCTATGCCGTCTGCGCCCTGCAGTTCCCGGCGATGCTGTCCTTGCGCGTCGTCAGCAACCTGATCACCGACAACGCCTTTCTCGGCATCGCCGCGGTCGGCATGACCTTCGTGATCCTCTCCGGTGGCATCGATCTCTCCGTCGGCGCGGTGATCGGCTTTGCGGGCGTCTTCCTGGCGGTCCTGCTCCGGGACACGGGCGTGCACCCGCTTGCCGCCTTCGCGCTGCTGCTCGTCATCACCACGCTCTTCGGTGCGCTGATGGGTGCGGTCATCCACTATCTCGAAATGCCGGCCTTCATCGTGACGCTCGCCGGCATGTTCCTCGCCCGCGGCATGGCCTTCCTGCTCTCCATCGACAGCGTGCCGGTCAACCACGAGTTCTATGCGCTGGTGCGCAAGAGCTTCTACAAGCTGCCGGGCGGCGGACGCCTGACGCTGATCGGCGGGGCGATGCTGCTCATCTTCCTGATCGGCGTCTTCATCGCCCATCGCACGCGCTTCGGCGCCAACGTCTATGCGCTCGGCGGCGGCGTGCAGACGGCCCGCCTCATGGGTGTGCCGGTCGGCCGGACGACAATCCTCACTTATGCCTTCTCGGGCCTGCTCGCCGGCGTCTCGGGAATCGTCTTTTCGCTCTATACGTCGGCGGGCTATCCGCTCTCGGCCGTCGGTGTCGAGCTCGACGCGATCGCCGCCGTCGTCATCGGCGGCACCCTGCTTACCGGCGGCACCGGGTTCGTCGCCGGCACCTTCGTCGGCATTCTCATCCAGGGGCTGATCCAGACCTACATCACCTTCGACGGTACACTTTCAAGTTGGTGGACTAAAATCCTAATAGGCTTTCTGTTGTTTGCGTTTATCCTGCTGCAAAAGGGAATTCTTGGCCTGTCGCGAAAGGACAGCAGCTAACCGGAACGAGGAGAATGTCGCTTGCCGAGTGAAATGCCTGATGCCATGGGGCTCGTCCGCCGAAAGCCGACGAGCCACCGGCAAGTTGTCGAGGAAATCGGCAAAGCCATCGTGTCTGGCGGTTTTCCGGTCGGTAGCGTCCTTCCCGGTGACCCCGAGCTGGTGAAGCGCTTCCATGTCTCCCGGACGGTGCTGCGTGAGGCCATGAAGACGCTTGCAGCCAAGGGTCTCGTGGTTCCCAAGGCGCGAATCGGCACAAGGGTCACCGACCGTCAATTCTGGAACATGTTCGACGGCGACATCCTGAGGTGGCATTTCGAGGCGGGCGTCAGCGAGGAATTCCTTCTCAATCTCTACGATATTCGCGAAGCCTTCGAGCCGGCCGCCGCCGCACTTGCGGCGGAGCGGGCGAGCCCGGAGCAGATCATCCTGCTGCGTCAGCTCGCCGAAGCTCTGGGCAATCCGGACCACACCACCGAGAGCCTCGCCTTCGCCGACCTGCGTTTCCATCTTGCGCTGGCAACGGCCTCCCGCAATCCGTTCATGCGCACCTTGGGAAGCCTGATCGAGGCCGCACTCTTCGGGGTTTTCCGGATGTCGTCCGGTTCTCCCGACGGGCACCGCGCAGCAGAAGTGCGTGCCTCGCACATGGCGATCGTAGATGCGATCGCCGCCCGCGATTGCGCAGCCGCGCGCCTCGCCATGGAGAAGGTGATTCAGGTTGGCCGCGACCGTGCCCGGGAGACCTTTTCCGACGAGGCTGCCGGCACTCCTTGATCTTCTTTCGATTTCGGCACTCTTGCGAGCTTTCTAGACTGCGTCTAGGGATGTTCGCCGAAGAATGCGTTTCCGGAGAACTACATGGCCCGCAGTTGTCTCGCCGTCATCCTCGCAGCAGGTGACAGCACCCGCATGAAGTCGTCGATGTCGAAGGTGCTTCACCCGGTCGCCGGGCGGCCGATGATCGCCCATGTGGCGGCTGCCGTCGCAAGGGCCGGGATTGACGACGTCGCGCTTGTGGTCGGACGTGATGCAGATGCCGTCGAAAAGGCGGCCGCGGTCAACGGTCTTCGGGTCTCTTCCTTCATTCAGAAGGAGCGTCTCGGAACCGGACACGCCGTGCTTGCCGCGCGCGCGGCGATTGCGCGCGGCTATGACGATATCCTGGTCGCCTATGGCGACGTGCCGCTGATCACCGACGGGCCGTTCGCGGCAGCGCGCGCCGCCGTCGCAGAAGGTCACGATGTCGCGGTCATCGGCTTCCATACCGACGAGCCGACGGGTTACGGGCGTCTTCTTGTCGAGGACGGCGAGCTCGTGGCGATTCGCGAAGAGAAGGATGCGACCGATGCCGAGCGCGCCGTCACCTGGTGCAACAGCGGGTTGATGGCGATAGACGGGCGCAAGGCGCTCGCGCTCCTGGAGCGCATCGGCAACGACAACGCCAAGCGGGAGTTTTACCTCACCGACATCGTCGAGATCGCCCGGACGCTCGGAGGCAGTGCCGTTGCCGTCGATGCCTCGGAAGAGGAGCTTTCCGGCTGCAACAACCGCGCCGAACTGGCGCATCTCGAACGTCTCTGGCAGGAGCGTCGTCGCCACGAAATCATGCTTTCGGGCGTCACGATGATCGCGCCGGAAACGGTCTTCCTGTCCTATGACACCGAGATTGGGCAGGATGCGGTGATCGAACCGAACGTTGTCTTCGGTCCCGGCGTCACCGTCGAGGGCGGTGCCGTCATCCACGCCTTCAGTCATGTCGAAGGCGCCCATGTCTCTGCCGGCGCTACCGTCGGTCCGTTCGCGCGGCTGCGGCCGGGCGCGCACCTCGCGGAAGGGGCGAAGGTCGGCAATTTCTGCGAGGTCAAGAAGGCGGAAATCGGTGCAGGCGCCAAGGTCAACCACCTGACCTATATCGGCGACGCCTTTATCGGCGCGGGAAGCAATATCGGCGCGGGCACCATTACTTGTAACTATGACGGCGTGAACAAGTTCGAGACCCGTATCGGGGCCGGTGCCTTCATCGGGTCGAACACGGCGCTCGTCGCGCCGGTTTCGGTCGGCGACGGGGCCTATGTCGCCTCCGGCAGTGTGATCACCGAGAACGTACCCGCCGACGCGCTCGCGCTCGGCCGTGCCCGCCAGGTGGTGAAGCCGGAGAGGGCAAAGCAGATCCGCGAGCGCAATCTCGCGATCAAGGCCGCGAAAAAGACGAAGGGCTGATCGCCGCGACTTGCGTAACGTGGCGAAACCGAAAGTGACCGGGACTCCGATTGCGGAAAACCGGAAAGTGGCTAGGACTGGCTTCGCGATGAAACCAGACGGAGAATTATATGTGTGGCATTGTCGGAATTGTCGGTAACAAGCCGGTCGCGGACCGCCTCGTCGACGCCCTGAAGCGACTGGAGTATCGCGGCTACGATTCGGCCGGCGTCGCGACGATCGACAATGGTGTGATGAATCGCCGCCGGGCCGAAGGCAAGCTTTTCAACCTCGAAAAGCGCCTTGCCGACGAGCCGCTCGCCGGCAATATCGGCATCGCACACACGCGCTGGGCGACCCACGGCATTCCGAACGAAACCAATGCCCATCCGCACTTCGTCGAAGGCGTTGCCGTCGTCCACAACGGCATCATCGAGAACTTCGCAGAGTTGCGTGACGAGCTGATGCGCGAGGGCGCGCATTTCACCACCCAGACCGATACGGAAATCGTCGCCCAGCTGATCGCGAAATACCGCCGCCAGGGCTATGACAACCGTGCGGCCATGCTCGCGATGCTGAACCACGTCACCGGCGCCTATGCTCTCGTCGTGATGTTCGAGAACGATCCGGACACCATCATGGCCGCCCGTTCCGGGCCGCCGCTTGCGATCGGCTTCGGCAAGGGCGAGATGTTCCTCGGCTCCGACGCGATCGCGCTGGCGCCGTTTACCAACGACATCGTCTACATGGTCGACGGCGACTGCGCGGTCATCCACCACGACGGCGCAGAGATCACCGATTTCTCCGGCAAGCCGGTCGAGCGCCCGCACCAGATTTCCCAGGCGAGCGCATTTCTCGTCGACAAGGGCAATCACCGCCACTTCATGGAGAAGGAAATCCACGAACAACCGGAGGTGATTTCCCACGCGCTGTCGAACTACATCGATTTCCACAGCCAGACGGTCCGTCTCGACGAGACCGCGATCGACTTCGGCAAGGTATCGCGCCTGGCTGTCTCCGCTTGCGGAACGGCCTATCTCTCCGGTCTCGTCGGCAAGTACTGGTTCGAGCGCTATGCGCGGCTGCCGGTCGAAATCGACGTCGCCTCCGAGTTCCGCTACCGCGAAATGCCGCTCTCGAAGGACGAGGCGGCGCTCTTCATCTCGCAGTCGGGCGAAACCGCCGACACGCTCGCTTCGCTCCGTTACTGCAAGGAGCAGGGGCTGAAGATCGGCGGCATCGTCAACGTCAAGGAATCGACGATCGCGCGCGAGTCCGACGGCGTTTATCCAATCCTCGCCGGTCCGGAAATCGGCGTCGCTTCGACCAAGGCCTTCACCTGCCAGCTCGCCGTTCTGGCCTCGCTCGCAATCGGCGCCGGACGTATGCGCGGCACGCTGACCGAGGCGGAAGAGAAGCAGATGGTGCGCAGCCTTTCAGAACTGCCGCGCATCATGAGCGGCGTTCTCAACGATATCCAGCCGCAGATGGAAAGCCTGGCCCGCGAACTCTCGAAGTTCCACCACGTGCTTTATCTCGGCCGTGGCACCAGCTATCCGATGGCGCTCGAAGGCGCGCTGAAGCTCAAGGAAATCTCCTACATCCATGCCGAGGGTTACGCCGCCGGCGAGCTGAAGCACGGACCGATCGCCCTCATCGACGAGAACATGCCGGTCATCGTGATCGCGCCGCACGACCGCTTCTTCGAGAAGACGGTCTCCAACATGCAGGAAGTCGCAGCCCGCGGCGGCCGGATCATCTTCATCACCGACGAGAAGGGTGCCGCCGCCTCGACGCTGCCGACTATGGCGACGATCGTCCTGCCGAATGTCGCCGAACTGATCGCGCCGATGGTCTTCGCCCTGCCGGTCCAGTTGCTCGCCTATCACACGGCGGTCTTCATGGGCACCGACGTCGACCAGCCGCGCAACCTCGCAAAGTCGGTGACCGTCGAGTGATCCTGCGACCCGAACGTCCGGGCGACGAGGCGGTAATCGGCGCCGTCACGGCGGCAGCCTTCGAAGGTCATCCGCACAGCGACGGCAGCGAGCCGCGCATCATCGAAAGACTGCGGGCGGCGGGAGTCATGACGCTCTCGCTCGTTGCCGAAAAGGAGGGCGAGGTGGTCGGCCATGTCGCCTTCTCGCCCGTCATCTTTTCGGGTGGCGAGGATGGCTGGTTCGGCCTCGGCCCGATCTCAGTACGTCCGGACCTTCAGGGGCAGGGGATCGGCGGCCAGCTGGTGCGCGAGGGACTCCGGCAGCTACGCGACGACGGCGCGAAGGGTTGCATCCTCGTGGGCGAGCCCGCCTACTACCAGCGTTTTGGCTTCAGCGACGAGCATAACCTCACGACACCGGGTGTCCCTCACGCGTATTTGCTTGCTTTGCCCTTGAACGGTGCGGTCCCGTCCGGCATTGTCGCCTTCCACCCCGGTTTCTTTGGCGATGCAGCATAGCGGCGACCGATGAATGATCTCCCGGAGAAGATGTCCCTTGCCGCGCGGCTGAGAAACAACTTTCTCGCCGGCCTGATCATCTGCGCGCCCGTGGCGATCACCATCTGGCTCACCTGGTCCTTCATCCGCTGGGCCGACAGCTGGGTGAAGCCCTATATCCCGAGCCGCATCGATCCCGAGAGCTACCTGAAATTTGCCATTCCGGGCTTCGGCCTCCTGATCGCTGTCGTGTCGATCACCCTGATCGGTTTTCTCGGCAAGAACCTGATCGGCCGTTCCGTCGTCGATTTCTCCGAGCGCGTCCTCCACCGGATGCCGCTGGTGCGCACCCTCTACAAGAGCCTCAAGCAGATCTTCGAATCGGTGCTCACGGACCAGTCCTCGTCCTTCAAGCGGGTCGGTCTCATCGAGTTCCCGAGCCCGGGCACGTGGTCGGTCGTTTTCATCGCGACCGACGTTCGCGGCGAGATCGCCGCGCGGCTCAACGAGGACGGCCGTGAAATGGTCGCCGTCTTCCTGCCGCCGACGCCTGTTCCGACCGCCGGCTTCCTGATGTTCGTCTCGCGCGACCGCATCAAACTCCTCGATATGACGCCGGAGGAAGCAGCGAAGCTCCTGATCTCCGGCGGCCTCGTCATGCCGGATTACAAGCCGCGCAGCATGGAGACCGTCTTTCCGGTCTGGGAGCCCTGAACCAACGAGAAATAGCCGGCCAAGGACCATTCGCCCGGTGATTTCAACCGGCTCTGAGGAAGCGGATCGCCTCGTCGCGACGGAAGAGATAGAGCAGGACGCGCAAGCTCCGCCCGCGCTCCGAGACGAGGTCGGGGTCCTTCTCCAGAATATAGCCGGCGTCCTTGTGGGCGGTCTCCAGAAGATCGCCGTGATGTTCGAGGCTTGCGAAGCGGAAACCGGGCGTGCCCGACTGCCGCGTGCCGAGGAGCTCGCCTTCGCCGCGCAGCTTCAGATCCTCCTCGGCGATCAGGAAACCGTCCTCACTTTCGCGCAGGACCGAGAGCCGGGCGTGGCCGGTTTCACCGAGGGGCGCCTTGTAGAGCAGAATACAGCTCGACGCCTCCGCGCCGCGGCCGACCCGGCCGCGCAACTGGTGAAGCTGGGCAAGCCCGAACCGCTCCGCATGCTCGATCACCATGATCGTCGCGTCCGGCACGTCGACGCCAACCTCGACCACCGTCGTCGCAACGAGAACACGGGTTTCGCCGTTCTTGAACGCCATCATTGCGGCGTCCTTCTCTGGCCCGCTCATGCGGCCATGGACGAGCCCGACGTTCGGCCCGAGCGCTTGTGACAGGATCGCGTGACGCTCCTCCGCCGACATCAGTTCCGTCACGTCCGATTCCTCGACGAGCGGGCAGATCCAGTAGGCCTTCTTGCCCTCGCGAACCGCACTTCTGAGCCTGTCGATGATCTCGTTCGTTCGCTCCGAAGGCACGGTCACCGTCTGGATCGGCTTGCGGCCCGCCGGCTTCTCCGTGAGCTTGGAAACGTCGAGGTCGCCGAAGGCGGCAAGGACAAGTGTGCGCGGAATGGGCGTGGCTGTCATGACCAGCATATGCGGCGATATTCCCTTTGCGGTCAGCCGCAGCCGCTGGTGCACGCCGAACCGGTGCTGCTCGTCGACGACCGCGAGCTGCAGGTTGCGATAGCTCACCGTATCCTGGAAAAGCGCGTGCGTGCCGATGACGATCTGCGCCTCGCCGCTCGCGATCTTTTCCAGGATCGCCTCGCGTTCGCGGCCCTTGGTGCGGCCGGTCAGGACGGTGACGGACATGCCGGCCGCCTCTGCAAGCCGAGAAATGGTGGCGTAGTGCTGCCGCGCCAGAATTTCCGTCGGCGCCATCAGCACGGTCTGGCCGCCGCTCTCGACCGCCGCCGCCATCGCAAGCAGCGCGACGAGCGTCTTGCCGGCACCGACATCCCCCTGCAGCAGTCGCAGCATCCGGGTCTGTCCCGCCATGTCCTTCAGGATGTCGGCGACCGCCTGCTGCTGGCCGGCCGTCAGTGAAAAGGGCAGGGCCGCGAGGATCTTGTGACTGATCGCCCCCGTCGCGTGGACGGGTGAGCCCGCCACCCGCCGCAGCCTCTGCCGGACCAGCGCCAGCGACACCTGGCCGGCGAGGAACTCGTCATAGGCAAGCCGCCGCCGCGCCGGTGCTTGCGGCTCGACGTCGGCGGTATCGCGCGGATTGTGGAGCCTGAGGATGCTCGCCCTGGGGCCATCGAATCCCTGCTTCTGAACGAGCGGCGGGTCGATCCATTCGGGAAGTTCGGGGAGGCGCTCCAGCGCGCCTTCGATCGCCTTGCGCAGCACTTTGGGAGAGAGCCCGGCTGTCAGCGGATAGACGGGTTCGACGTGCGGCAGGCTCTCCGCCTCGCTCGCCTTGACCACATAGTCCGGATGCACCATCGAGGGGCGGCCGTTGAACCAGTCGACCTTGCCGGACACCATCACCGTCTCGTCGACCGGAAACGTCTTTTCGAGCCACGGTCCCTTGGCATGGAAAAAGGTCAGCGCCAGTTCGCCGGTGTCGTCGTGCAGAAAGATGCGGTAGGGCACGCTCCTGTTGCCGCGCGGCGGCGGCTGGTGTCGGTCGACGCGGCCGGTGACGGTGACGATCGCACCCTGCGGGGCGAGCGCGATGCCCGGCTGGTAGCGCCGGTCGATCAGCCGGTGCGGCGCGAGCATCAGGAGGTCGATCACCCGGCAGTCGTCGGCCTCCTCGCGGCCGAGCAGCGTGGCGATGAGGCCGGCGAGCTTCGGCCCGACGCCGGGAAGCGAAGCGACGGGGGCAAAGAGAGGATCGAGCAGGGTGGGGCGCATGGTGGCTGTCAAAATGCGACGATAATTACGCCCTTGGCAAGGCTGACAATCCTGATCCCAGGGGCTATAGAGGCGCATCAACAGGAAGGATGCCGAAATGACAGGATTGACCCGCACCAGCGCCGATCTCGACCCGCGCCGCCGGCGCATCCTTTTCCGTTGCTGGCACCGCGGCATCCGCGAAATGGACCTCGTGCTCGGCCAGTTCGCCGAACAGGCGATCGCCGACCTCTCCGACGCCGACCTCGACGAACTCGAACGGATCATGGCCGAGGAAGACAACGATCTGGTGAAATGGATCACCGGAGCGGAAGCTGTCCCCGAGCGCCACCGAACACCGCTCTTCGAGCGCATCGCCGCCTGTCGTCCGGACTTTTCGCCGGTCACCATGGAACCCACCGGAAAGGCAGAATGATCTCCCTCTTCGACGCCAGGACGATCGCGCAGGCCGAAACTGCGCTGACACTTTCGAGCGTGCCGGACGGCATGGATGCCTTCCTGATCGCGGAGCTCGCGCGGCAGGGCCGCCCCGTCGCCTATGTGCCCTCCGACGGCCAGAAGATCGCCGACATCGAGCAGGTGCTGTCCTTCGCCGCGCCGGAAATCCCGGTTCTGACGCTGCCGGCCTGGGACTGCCTACCTTATGACCGCGTCTCCCCGAGTGCCGACGTCTCCGCACGACGCCTGACCGCGCTCGGCGGCCTGATCGCTCATCGCCGCAAGCCGCATCCGGGCGTCGTCCTCGTGACGGTCAACGCGATGCTGCAGCGGGTCGCCCCGGCCGACGTCATCGAGAGCCTCGCCTTCTCCGCCCGTCCGGGCAACCAGATCCGCATGGACGACGTCGCCTCGCGGCTGGAACGCAACGGCTTCGAGCGGGTCGCGACGGTTCGCGAGGTCGGCGAATTCGCTGTCCGCGGCGGCATTCTCGACGTTTTCGTACCCGGAGCCGAAGAGCCGGTTCGCCTCGATTTCTTCGGCGACACGCTGGAATCGATCCGCTACTTCGATCCGGCAAGCCAGCGCACGACGGGGCAGGCCCGCTCCCTCGACCTCAATCCGATGAGCGAGGTGACGCTGACGCCGGAAAGCATCGCCCGCTTCCGCAAGAACTATCTCTCGCTCTTCGGGGCCGCCACGCGCGACGACGCGCTCTATGCCGCCGTCTCGGAAGGACGCCGCTATGCGGGGCTCGAGCACTGGCTGCCGCTCTTCCACGATCATCTTGAGACGGTCTTCGACTATCTTGAGGGCTTCCTCGTCGTCACCGACCACACGGTTCGCGAGGCCGCCGAGGAGCGCGCAAAGCAGATCCGCGACTATTACGAAGCGCGTCACCACGCCGGCGAGACCGGCAAGGGCCACCTTTCGCAGGGCACCCCTTACAAGCCCGTGCCGCCCGAGCGCCTCTATCTCAGTGCCAAGCAGTTCGCCAACGCGCTCGACGCGGTAACGCCGATCCGCATTTCGCCCTTTGCAGAGCACGAAGGAGAAACGCGAAAAGTGGTGGAAATCGCCGCCCGCCCGAGCCCGCGCTGGGCGAAGACGGCCGTCGATGCCGCCGAGGGCAATCGCGTCAACGTCTTCGACCAAGCCGTCCGTTACATTGCCGACAAGCGCGCCTCGGGCGCCAAGGTGCTCGTCGCCGGCTGGTCCGAAGGCTCGCTCGACCGCCTCTGCCAGGTGCTTGCCGAGCACGGGCTCGAAAAGCTGGTTCCGGTCAAGTCGCTGAAGGATATCGATACGCTGAAGAAGGGCGAGGGCGGTGCCTCCGTCCTCAGCCTCGAAGGCGGGTTCGAAGCGGGCGATCTCGTCATCGTCGGCGAGCAGGACATTCTCGGTGACCGCATGGTCCGGCGCTCCAAGCGTCGCAAACGCGCCGCCGACTTCATTTCCGAGGTTGCCGGTCTGGACGAAGGGGCGATCGTTGTCCACGCCGAGCACGGCATCGGCCGCTTCGTCGGCCTACGCACGATCGAGGCGGCCGGCGCCCCGCATGCCTGCCTCGAACTGCTCTACGCCGACGACGCGAAGCTCTTCCTGCCGGTCGAGAACATCGACCTTCTGTCGCGCTACGGCTCGGAGGGGAGCGACGCCCAGCTCGACCGCCTCGGTGGCGGCGCCTGGCAGATGCGCAAGGCGAAGCTCAAGCGCCGGCTCCTCGACATGGCCGACGGCCTGATCCGCATCGCCGCCGAGCGACTGACGCGGTCGGCGCCGGTGCTGACCACGCAGGAAGGTCTCTACGACGAATTTGCCGCCCGCTTCCCTTACGACGAGACCGAGGACCAGATGAACGCCATCGACGCGGTGCGCGGCGATCTCGGCGCCGGCCGTCCAATGGACCGTCTCGTCTGTGGCGACGTCGGCTTCGGCAAGACTGAGGTGGCGCTCCGGGCCGCCTTCACCGCCGCGATGAACGGTATCCAGGTCGCCGTCGTTGTGCCGACCACGCTTCTCGCCCGCCAGCATTTTAAGACCTTTTCCGAGCGCTTCCGGGGTCTGCCGATCCGTGTGCAGCAGGCTTCGCGGCTGGTCGGCACCAAGGAACTCAATCTCGTCAAGAAGGAGGTTGCGGAAGGCAAGACCGACATCGTCGTCGGTACCCATGCGCTTCTCGGCTCCGGCATCAAGTTCGCCAATCTCGGCCTCCTCATCATCGACGAGGAGCAGCACTTCGGCGTCAAGCATAAGGAACGGCTGAAGGAGCTGAAGTCGGACGTCCACGTCCTGACGCTGTCGGCGACGCCGATCCCGCGCACGCTGCAGCTTGCGATGACGGGTGTTCGCGAGCTTTCGCTCATCACCACGCCGCCGGTCGACCGTATGGCGGTCCGGACCTTCATCTCGCCTTTCGATCCGCTGGTGATCCGCGAGACGCTGATGCGCGAGCATTACCGCGGCGGCCAGAGCTTCTATGTCTGCCCGCGGCTTTCCGACCTCGCCGACGTGCAGGCCTTCCTGCAGTCGGACGTGCCGGAGCTGAAAGTCGCCGTCGCCCACGGCCAGATGGCCGCCGGCGAACTCGAAGACATCATGAACGCCTTCTATGACGGCCGCTACGACGTGCTGCTCTCGACCACCATCGTCGAATCGGGCCTCGACGTGCCGACCGCCAACACGCTGGTCGTTCACCGCGCCGACATGTTCGGCCTCGCACAGCTCTATCAGCTGCGCGGCCGCGTCGGGCGTTCGAAGGTGCGCGCCTTCGCGCTCTTGACCCTGCCGGTCAACAAGGTGCTGACCTCGTCTGCCGAGCGTCGCCTGAAGGTCCTGCAATCGCTCGACACGCTCGGCGCCGGCTTCCAGCTTGCGAGCCACGACCTCGACATCCGCGGCGCCGGCAACCTGCTCGGCGAAGAGCAGTCCGGCCACATCAAGGAAGTCGGCTTCGAGCTCTACCAGCACATGCTGGAAGAGGCGGTCGCCGAAGTGAAGGGCGTCGACGTCGTCGAGGATACCGGCTGGTCGCCGCAGATTTCCGTCGGCACCTCCGTAATGATCCCTGACGACTACGTGCCTGACCTGCACCTGCGTCTCGGCCTCTATCGCCGCCTCGGCGAGCTGACAGAACTCGGAGAGATCGATGCCTTCGGCGCGGAGATGATCGACCGCTTCGGCCCGATGCCGGCGGAAGTCCAGAGCCTGCTGAAAGTCGTCTACATCAAGGCGCTCTGCCGCAAGGCGAACGTCGAGAAGCTCGAGGCGGGCCCGAAGGGCGTGGTCGTCCAGTTCCGCAACAAGGAATTCCCGAATCCGGCAGCACTCGTCGGCTACATCGCCAGACAGGGCACGATGGCGAAGATCCGCCCCGACCAGAGCGTCTTCTTGACCCGCGACCTGCCGACGCCCGAAAAGCGGCTTGCCGGCGCGGCGATGGTCATGACCCAGATGGCCGAACTGGCGCGTCAGCCCTGACGATCGAGATCGGCCGGAGCTTCAGGTTCCGCCGAAAGGGCAGCCTGCGGCGCCGCGGCGAGCGAGGGTGGTAGCGGTACGCCGCGCTGGCGCTCGCGGATGACGGTGAGCAGGCCCGAGCCGACGATGAGCACGATGCCGGCGAGCATCGGCACGTCCAGGCGGTCGCCGAAGAGCACGTAGCCGAAGAGCACCGCCCAGATCATCTGGCTATACTGGATCGGCCCGACCACCGCCGCCGAGGCGTAGAAGGAGGCGATCATCAGCAGCACGTTGCCGACCGTCGCGAGGATGCCGAAGGACGCCAGAAGCGAAAAGTCATGGGTCGTCGGCCAGACGAATCCCGGTGCCATCAGTGTCCCGGAAATCAAAAGGCTGCCAAGGAATCCCGCGCCATAGAGCGAGACGCTCTTCTCCGCCGGGCCGACCGCCCGGTAGATGACGATGGAAACGGCGCCGGTGAAGCCGGAGACGAGCGCCGTCAGGTGCCCGAACGACAGTTCACGGAAACCCGGTCGCAAGACGATCAGCACGCCGACGAAGCCGATGACCACGGCCGACCAGCGCCGCGGCCCCACCTTTTCCTTGAGGAAGATGACCGACAGGATCGTGGCGAAGGACGGCAGCAGGAAGATCAGGCTGAAGGCCTCGGCCATGCTGAGTTCGGTGAAGGCGACGATGCTGCCGACGGTCCCGATCGCCGAGCAGACGAACCGCAGCAGCCAGAGCGGCCTGTTGGTCGTGCGCACGAGGTCCGTCCAGCTGTCACCTCGCTTGAGCAGGAAGGGCACGGCGAGAAGACCGAAACAGGAGCCGAAGAAGGCCGCTTCGAGCGGCGGCACACGGCCGTCGACGAGTTTCACCGAAGCGTCGCTGATGGCATAGGCGACAAAGCAGACGAAGGCGATCAGGACGCCTTTGAGGGTGGTGTCTTGGGACAAGGGGGATCTTCCGGGGAGAGACGCAATGTCCTCTGGATAGGTCCCTTGCCGACCGCCGTCAATTCAGTTTTCGCTGATCCTCGGCTTTCAGGCGGGCAATGTCCCGGAGCGCGTTGACAAGCACCTCCGGTGTTTGCGCGCCGCTCACGGCATATTTCTGGTCGAAGATGAAGAAGGGCACGCCGTTCACGCCCATCTGCTGCGCCGCATCGATCTCGGAAAGCACGTGCGCCTTGTCGGCATCGCCTTCGAGCAGTGTCGCGATCACCGCACGGTCGAGCCCCGCGGTCTTGGCAATGTCGAGCAGGACTGCGTGATCGCCGACATTGCGGCCTTCCTCGAAATTCGCCTTGAACAGTGCCGAGACGACCCGTTGCTGCGCCTCGCGGTCTTCGGTGCCGGCCCAATGGATCAGCCGGTGTGCGTCGAGCGTGTTCGGGCCGATCCTGATGGCGCCGAAGTCGAAGACGATTCCGACGTCCCGCCCGAGTGCCTCAAGTTGTTCATGGGCCCGGTCCATGTTCTCCTTGCCGCCGAGCTTGCGGGCAAGCTCCACCTGCTGGTCGACGCCTTCCGGCGGATAGTCGGGGTTGAGACGGTACGGGCGCCAGTTCACATCGACGGATATCTCGTCCTGCACCTCGGCGATCGCGAGGTCGAGACGCGCCTTTCCGAGAAAGCACCAGGGACAGACGACGTCCGAGACGATGTCGATGGTGATGCGCTGCATGGGGCGTCCTTTCGGTGATCTCGGGCGGCGGAAAACATCTGTCCCGCCACTTAGGGCCAAGGGCCGCGCGCTTCAAGGCGTTACCTTTCGGGAACCACGCGGAAAAGCGGCCGGACGACCTCGTGGGACACCGTCACTGCGCCCGCGCGTCCCACCATGTCGGCAGCTGGTAGCCGTAGAGCGGAACCTGCTCGGGCCGGGCAATGCGCTTCCAGTGCGCCACCCACTGTTCCCCGAGATGGTAAAGCGGCACGACATAGTGGCCTGCCACCAGCAGCCGGTCATAGGCGCGCACGGCGGCTTGGAAATCCTCCTGGGTGCGCGCATTCATCAGCGCATCGATCATCCGGTCGATGTCCGGATCGGCCACACCCGCATAGTTGAAGCTGCCCTGCGCGTCCTTTGAAGCCGCTCCCCAGCGGTTGACCTGTTCCGCCCCCGGAGAGAGCGACGAGGTATAGGCCTTGATGATCATGTCGTAGTCGAAGCTGTTCGAGCGGGCCTGGTACTGCGCATCGTCGACGGTGCGGATCGCCATGTCGACGCCGATCATCTTCAGCGCCCGCTGGAAGGCGACCGCCATTTTCTCCTGGCCGGGGTTCTGGGTCATCACTTCGAAGGCGAGCGGCTTGCCCGAGGCATCGACCATCTTGCCACCCTTGATCGTATAGCCGGCCTCCTTCAGCAGGCCGACCGCCTCGCGCAGCACCTTGCGATCACTGCCTGAGGCGTCCGTCACCGGCATGGTGTAGGTGCCGGCGAGGATTTCCGGACCGATCTTGTCCTTTGCCGGCCCGAGCAGCGCAAGCTCGCGCTCGTCGGCGGCGTTGCCGTACGCGCCGAGCTTGGAATTCTGCCAGAAGCTCTGGGTGCGCTGGAACGCGTTGTCGTAGAGCGTCTTGTTCATCCACTCGAAATCGAAGGCGAGCGAAAGTGCCTCGCGCACCCGCACGTCGGCGAAGATCGGCCGGCGGGTATTGAAGACGAAGCCGAGCATGCCGGAGGGCAGGCCGGGCTTGAACACTTCCTTCACGACATCGCCCTTCTGTACGGCGGGGAAATCGTAGGCCCGGTCCCAGTGATTCGCGTCGCCGTCGGGATAGACGTCGACATCACCCTTCTTGAACGCTTCGAAAAGCGTTGAATCCTGCAGGAAGTAGGTGACGGAGATTTCGTCGTAGTTGTCGAAGCCGACCTTGGAGGGAATGTCCTTGCCCCAGTAGTCAGGATCCCGTTGCCAGACGATCTTTTCTCCGGGCTGGATCGACTTGATCTTGTAGGGGCCGGAGGCGACCGGGACCGCAAGCGAGCTCTGTTCGAACGTCGCCGGATCGACCGCATGCTTCGGCAGGATCGGCATCGAC